>NZ_JAFQ01000004.1:6095638-6705202 GCF_000526215.1 Nocardia sp. BMG51109 | reverse complement strand
GGTCTCGGGGACGGCGTAGTGGGTGACCGAGTACGCGTCACGGTAGTGGCGCAGGGTATCGGCGATGTCCGGTGCGGAACCGGTCAGCACACCCGGTAGATACGGCAGTTGCGCCTCGGTCAGGTCGGGATTGAACCTCCGGGCCGGCGACAGATCGGTGTCCACGCCCTGAACGTTCACCCCTTGCACCATCAGTCCCAACTCGAGTCGGTCGACGCGCTCTCCTGCGGCGGCCCGGACGAACTCGACGCGGCGGCCGAGAGCCGCCGTGCCGGCCGCCTCGGAATCTATGTCGGCCGCGACGGGCACCCCGGCGAGCGACACGGTATCGGCGTGTTCGGCGGCCACTCGCACCAGCCGATCGCCGCGCCCGGCCACCAGCAGCGGAATCCGCCGTGCGACCGGTGGTTCATGGCCGTTCGCGAACAGGGTCCGGATCTCGCCGATGGTGTCACGGAGGTTGTCGATGCGCTGCCGCCCGCTCGGGAACGGCAGCCCTGCCACCTCGAACTCGGGTTTCGCGAAGTCGGGTCCGGCACCGATCCCGAACTCGAACCGGCCATCCGTGAGCTGATCGACGGTGGCGACGTCCCGCGCCAGCAACGCGGGCCGGTAGAAGCCGGCGTTCAGCACCATGGTGCCCACCCGCACGCGACTCGTGGCCTCCGCCATGCTGATCACCGTGGGAAACGGCGACGTCATGCCGAGATGATCGGGAATCTGCACCACGTCGAAGCCGAGGTCCTCCGCCCGCCGCGCCTTGTCCTGCCACTCCGCGCGCGAGCCCGCGGCGGAGAAGCCGACGGCGAACCGAAAAGGGCGCGGTGTCATCTCATTCCGAGAATCTGTCACACCGCCCACGTTAGCCGAGCGAGGCCCCGCGCACCCGCCCTGCCGGGGCCGTCGTCCGCGCCGGTCTCCGCCGGGCGGCACGGACCCGATCGGGGTCGGCGGGAGGGCCCGGATGGCCGACATCGGCGGCCCGCAGTAGGGCGCGGACAGGTTCGACTGCCCGGCCGGAGCGAGAGTTCGCCGCGGCGCACGGGCAATGCGCGGCGACTGGTGTGAAACGTCGAATAGTCGAAGTTCCGGCCCCGGCTCACTGCGTGCAACTAGAACGTGTTGTCGATAGCTTGCCGTCGGCGGCCGGGCGAGCCGAGGTGCCGGGCACCGGCCGATATCCGGTGATTCGGCCAGGTTTTCCGGGCTGCTCTCGATTTGACCGCGCGCGGGCGCTAGGCTGATTCTGAAACGTGTTCTAGTGTGTGCGGCGAGGGTTACCAGCCCCGGAAGATCAGAGGAGTCCACCAGGCCATGCGTACCGAGATCTGCGAACGACTGGGTATCGACGTTCCCATCTTCGCCTTCACCCACTGCCGTGACGTCGCCGCCGCGGTCAGCAATGCCGGCGGTCTGGGCGTGCTGGGCGCGGTGGGGTTCACCGCCGAGGAGCTCGAGGTCGAGCTGGCGTGGTTGGACGAGCATGTGAACGGCGTCTACGGCGTGGATCTGGTGATCCCGTCGAAGTACGAGGGTAAGGGCATCGACGGCCTCACGCCGGAAGAGCTGGAGGCCAAGCTGGGCGAGATGGTCCCGCAGGGCCACCGCGATTTCGCCGAGAAGATCCTGGCCGATCACGGTGTGCCGCACCTGCCCGACGGCGAGCACCACAATCAGCTGCTGGGCTGGACCGCCACCACGGCGGCCCCGCAGGTCGAGGTGATCCTGAAGCACCCGAAGGCGAAGCTGGTCGCCAACGCGCTGGGCACCCCGCCCGACGATGTGATCAAGCAGGTGCAGGATTCGGGCCGGCTGATCGGTGCGCTGTGCGGATCGGTCAAGCACGCCCTCAACCACAAGAACGCCGGGCTGGATTTCGTTGTCTGCCAGGGCACCGAGGGCGGCGGGCACTGCGGCGAGATCTCCTCGCTGGTGCTGTGGCCGCAGGTGATCGACGCGGTCGGCGATCTGCCGGTGCTGGCGGCCGGCGGTATCGGCAACGGCCGGCAGGTCGCCGCGGCCCTGGCCATGGGCGCCGCCGGAGCCTGGACCGGGTCGCTGTGGCTGACGGTGGAGGAGGCGAACGTGCCGCCGGCGCAGATGCAGACCTACATCGACGCGTCGAGCCACGACACCGTGCGGTCGCGGTCGTGGACCGGTAAGCCGTGCCGGATGTTGCGCAACGACTGGACCGATGCGTGGGAGTCGGGCGAGACCCCCGATCCGCTGCCGATGCCGCTGCAGATGATGGTCGCCCTCGACGGCGTGAAGCGCGGCCACCGGTATCCGGAGGCCGCCAAGGACGTGAACTTCAATCCCGTCGGCCAGGTGGTCGGGCTGATGACCAAGATCGAACGCACGACCGACGTCATGCAGCGCCTGATCGAGGAGTACCTGGAGTCCTGCGAGCGGCTGAACAAGCTCAACAACGCCTGATCAGGGCGTGCACCGGTCCGGAGACGCCGTCCGGGCCGGTGCACACCGTTCCGGAACATGGTGGGAGCGGCGGGCGAGTATGGTGCCGCCGGGGCCGCGGATCGGTGGTGTGGACCGCGGCCCGGCACCGGCCGATCTCAGGCGGGCGGTGTGCCCTGCATGACGACACGCCGGCCGTCCCAATGGAATCCGACCTGCGTGTGACCGGCGTCGGGGCAGGCGTTGCAGCTGCCCGGAGTCTTGTAGCCGAGGACGACCGTGCCGTCCGTCGTCGCCTCGGCGGCGAGCGTGGTGAAACCGTGGGCCTCGGGCGTGGCCGTGCCGACGTACCGGCCCTGATGGAACAGCAGGGCATGTTCGGGTGAGCTTCCGGTCGCCCCTTCGATCGTGACGATCGCGGTGGACAATGTCGCGCACGGGTCGAAATTGCCTCGGAACGTCGCGGGATCCGTCGCCCAGTGTGCTTGCGTCACCGGTTCGGGCGGCAGGCCCGCGACGGCCGCCTGCACGGTCGGGGAGGCCAGGTCGACCCCGCACTGCGCCGGGGCGGGACCCTGCTGGGGAAGGACGGTGGCACCGGACGATCCGCAGGCCGGTGCGCAGACGGCGGCGCCGACCGCGGCGGCGATGACGGTGGTTCGGAACACTTCTCGTTTACCTCCGTGTTGTCGGGACCGGATCCGGTCGTTCCGGAGGGTATCGCGATCGGCCGCCGTCGCCGTTTACGATCTTCGAATGTGACTCCGGTTACGCAATCCGCTGCCGGGCTTGCTGTTTGCTCGAACCGTTGACACTGTGTTGTCCCGAGATGAGAAGCGCATACCGGGAGCCGTCCAGTCGCGGCCGAAAAGTGATCCTGCCCTTGACGATTGTATCCGCGAAGCACGTGGCGGCAGACGGCGCCGCCGGCGTTGCTGTGCGGTCGCGCGCCGATCGAAAAGCCGGCAAATGCTGCGCGAATCAGGGATATGGCGCATGATTTTCGTAGCAGTGCAGCAGTATTCGGGACGGTGCGTAGTGAACGGTAAGAGTGCCGAGGTCGTCACGGAGCACCTGGGGGAGTCATGGTGAAGAACACCTCCCGCCGCGCCGGTCCCGCCCGGCGGATCGCCACGCTGGTCGCGCCGGTCCTGCTGGCCGTCGTAGTCGCGGTCGGTTATGCCGTCATCGACGAGTGGGGCGACCGGAAGAATCAGCCCCAGTCCGTCGGCGTTACGGCCGTGGCGGACAAGGATGTTCCCGGTCTGCTGCCGAAACTCACTGTGGCGCCGGAAGCCTCGATGAACGGCTACAGCCGGGAGAAGTTCCCGCACTGGGACACCAACAAGCCCGAACACGAATTCGGCGCCGATTTCGCGCAGTACGCGAAGTGCACCACCCGCGAGGTGATGTTGCTGCGTGACGCCACCGGCTCGGTGAAGCTCGACGCGAAGACCTGTGACCTCACCGTGAGCAAGGGCGGCGGCTGGCGCGATCAATACGGCGTCCTCGACCGGAAATCCGGAAAGCTCGAGGAGTACAAGTTCACCACGGATCCCTCCGGGATGGACGCCGACCACATCGTGGCACTGGCGGAGGCGTGGCGATCGGGTGCCGCCAGCAAGGACGAGAACACCCGGCGCAATATCGCCAACGATGCCGGGAATCTGGTGGTCTCCGACCCGACGGCCAATCGGTCCAAGGGCGATCAGGATCCCTCCGACTACCTGCCGCCGGGCGCCTTCCGGTGTGTCTATATCGACCACTACATCAAGGTCAAGATAAAGTACGCGCTGACGATCGATTCCGACGAACAGTCGGCGCTGCGGACCGCGGTCGACGACTGTGTGAAGCGAGGAGCGTTCAAATAAGCGACGTCATCGAGATCGCCGCGAAGGCCGCCGTCATGACCCGCGAGGAGGGGACGGTGTCCGGTGAGCTGGATGTCTGCGTCGACGAGTCGGGCCGGGGGCTGGTGCGTTATCGCGACACCGACACCTGGTACACCATCGGCAATCTCGACGACGAGCCGCCGCGGACGTGGGCCTCGGCCGCCGAACTCGCGGCGGCCGTCGAGGCCGGTTGTGGGCAGCGGGACGCGGCCGGCAACGTCATTCCGTTCGAGGCCTAGGGTCCACTTCGTGCCATGCCTCCGGGGGCGAGCATGGGGCGTGCGGCCCTAACTCACCTGCTCGGCGCGCTGTTTGACTGCCTCGGTCATCCCGCCGAACCCGCGCCGCAGGGCCGTTCCCAATGTGGCGGCAACCACGGGCTGTAACCAGCCGCCGATTTCGAAGTGCGAGGCGTAGCGGCAGCGCCCGTCGGCGAGCGGGGTGAGTGTGTGCGACCGCATGCTGTGCAGCGCGCCGAGCGGCACCGGTTTCATCGAGTAGCTGAATTCGGTTCCAGGTGTATGCGTCCGGACCCATTCGCGCTGATTCATCGGGCGCGAACCCACCAGCCGCACCCGCATGTCGATCGCCGCGCCCGGCTCGAGCGTGCTGTGGCACGCCCTGACGAACGGGTTCCACTCGCCGTATCCGGCGAAGTCGGTGAGCACCTTCCACACCACCTCGGCGGGTGCGTCGATGTCCACGCTGTCGTCGATCACGAAGGCCATGCGGACGACAATACTGAAACTGGTTCTACTTGGTGATGGTGCCCTGCGGTGCAGCCGACCCGACGGACCGGACCGATTCGGGGCAGCGCAATCGCGACCGGACCGGAATCGCGTCGGTGGCGTGGCAAAGGGGGTCGACGCTCAGCGCACCGCAGGGGAAGAGCGTGTATCGCGACTGAAGTTCCCGTGTTTGCGCGCGGAGTTGGCACTGCATGCGTTGGTGCATGCAGTGCAGCGGAAAGTGCTGTCGCCGCACCAGTTGTCGGTTCGTGTGGCCGGGGCTCGGCGTTCGCCCCATCGTTCGAGAGCGGTAACCGATGAGCGCAGCCGGTAATCCACGGCGGGGGATAACTGTGTGCACAACATCGATCCGGGAGTAAACGCTCAGCGCATCCAGTGGTCGATGGTGAAGACCCTCCTCGATTCTCGCGGCGCGCCATGGGTTTATCCACAGCTAATCCACGATCCACAGCTGTTGGTGGATTGCGTGAACAACAGCTGTTCCACATCACTGGGGACGGCCTTGGGGGCGAACGGTTTCAGGCGCGGCCGAAGGCGAGGGTGACGTTGTGTCCGCCGAAGCCGAAGGAATTGCTGAGCGCGTAGGAGATTCGCTGCGGCCGCGCCTGCCCGTGCACGATGTCCAGGTCCACGCCGGGATCGGCGCCCTCGAAATTGAGTGTGGGCGGCACGATCCGATCGCGCAGCGTGCACAGGGTGAGGATCGCCTCCAGTGCACCCACGGCGCCGATCGAATGGCCGAGTGCCGACTTGGGTGCGTAGACGGAGGCGTGCCGGGCCACGGCCGCAATGGCATTGGCCTCGGAGGCGTCGCCGACGGGGGTCGAGGTGGCGTGGGCGTTGATGTGATCGATGTCGGCGGCGGTGAGGTCCGCCGAGTCGATCGCCTTGCGCATGGCCCGTGCCGCGCCGGCGCCCTCGGGTTCGGTGCCGGTGATGTGATAGCCGTCGGAGGTGATGCCCGCGCCCAGAATTCGGCCGTGAACGTGGGCGCGGCGGGCTCGGGCGAACTCCTCCGACTCGAGGATCAGCAGCGCGCCGGCCTCGCCGAATACGAACCCGTCGCGGAGCCGGTCGAAAGGCCGTGAGGCTCGGGCGGGTTCGTCGTTGCGGGTGCTCATGGCGCGCATCATGGCGAAACTGGCGATCGGCACCGCCTCGATGTACCCCTCGACGCCACCGGCGACGACGACGTCCGCCTCACCGGTCGCGACGAGCCGCCAGGCGTGCGCGATCGCCTCCGCGCCCGAGGAACACGCCGAGGTCGGGGCGTAAACGCCTGCCTTGGCGCCGAATTCGAGACCCACTCGGGCCGCCGGGCCGTTCGGCATCACCATCGGCACCGTCAGCGGCGGCACCTTGCGGTAGCCGCCGGCCCGCATGGCGTCGACGGCCGTCATGAAGGCATCGCCACCGCCGAGTCCGGTGCCCACGGCCACGCCGAGCCGCTCGCCGTCGACATCGGGCTTGCCCGCCTCCGCCCAGACTTGGCGGGCCAGTACGAGGGCCAGCTGTTGCACGTACGAGTGGCGGCGCTGTTCGAGGCGGCTCAGATGCTCGCCCGGCCGCTGCTTCAGCTTGCCGCCGATGCGGACCGGCAGGTCGTACGCGGTCACGAAGTCGTCGTCCAGCGCACCGATGCCGCTGGCCCCCTCGAGCAGTCCGGTCCAGGTCGCATCGAGATCGGGGGCGAGGCAGGTCGTCGCGGCCATGCCGGTGACGACCACGCCCCGACCCGTTTGTGTAGCAGTTGGTACACCCATGGTGGACATGAATACCTGTAGCGACTGTTACAGTCAACCCGTGCCCAGACCCCTGGACCAAGCGCGTCGTGCCGAACTGCTGTCCGGAGTGATCGACTACATCGGCGACTTCGGGCTCACCGAGCTGTCCCTGCGCCCGCTGGCCGACTACCTCGGCACCAGCTCGCGCATGCTGATCCACTATTTCGGCAGCAAGGAGCAGATGCTGGTGTCCGCCTTGGAGACCCAGCGTCCGGATATCGCCGGGATGTTCGCCGACGTCGCCGACATCGCTGAGCTGCGGCGGCGGTTGATCGAGTCGTTCTGCCTGAACACCACCGGCAGCTGGGTGGGCAGTACTCGGGTATTGCTACAGGTGCTCGGGGTGGCCGCGGTTCCGGGCAGCCCGTTCCACGGATACGCCGAGGACGCGGTCCATATCGTCGTCGAAGCCGTGGCCGATGTCCTGCGCCGACTCGACCCCGACTGCCCGGATCCGGAATCGACTGCCACGGTACTGGTCTCCGGCATCCGCGGCCTGCTGCAGGACCGACTCGTCACCGGCGACAACACCCGAGTGTCCAAGGCCGCGCGGCTGCTCATCACGCAGATCCTGCAACCGCGCGCCACCGTCTGACGGACGGACTCATCGCGCCGACTCCTGGCGGGCGGGTCGACAACTTGTAGTCTGTCCGGACGATCGGCCGGAGTGGGGACGCGTGACACCAACCGAACTCGAATCACAAGGGGAGGGGCAGGTGTTCCGTGCACCGCCATCCCGGCCCAATTGGCTCGTGTGGGTTTTCCTGGTTCTGCTCGCGATCGGTGCCGTTCAACTGTTGGCGTCATGGCTCACCTCCGGCCTGCCCGATCAGATCGTCCTCGGAACATTGCTGACGCTGCTGGCTTTCGGCGGCATCCTGTGGCGTTTCCTCCTCGCCGGCCGCGCGGAATGGGCGGGATGGAAGACACCGGACACCCTGACCTTCGACTCCCACGGCCTGGGAATTCGCCACCGGAGCACGACGCTTCGGCTACCGTGGAGCGCCGTTCGGCGGATCGACGGCCGGGGAACCGGAGCGGAGTCGGACCGACTGCGGGTCTGGACCGTGGACGGCGACGTCCCGAAGCGGTTGCGCGGCAAGGACGGGGCAGCCGTGCTGATGGCATTCGGTGACGACTTTCCCCGAGAGGCCATCGCCGAGGCCGCCGCCCGTTTCGCCCCGCCGGGAGTGCGCGTTCGAATCCTCAGCGCTTGAAGGTCACTCGGGGACTGCTCCGCGATCACGGCGAGCGGAAACCTGGTGTATCCGGTGAGCTGGTGGTTCGATACGGTTTTCGGGTGATATGCCGTCGCGGTGGGTCGGCGGCCGGGGTGGCGGGATGGTCGATGTGTGAAGGTTGCGCGGATGGGTGAGAGTTCGGTCGCGTGGGTCGATGGGGCACTGGTGCTCCTCGATCAGCGGGCGCTGCCGCAGGAGGTGCGGCAGCTGCGGATCACGACCGTCGACGAGGTCATCGACGCGATCAAGACCCTGGCCGTGCGCGGTGCGCCCGCGATCGGTGTCGCGGGAGCGTTCGGCGTGGCGCTGGCCGCGGCGGCGCATCCCGGGGACGTCGAGGAGGTCGAGTCCGAGGCCGCCCGGATCGAGGCGGCCCGGCCGACGGCGGTCAATCTTGCCTGGGGCGTGCGGAGGGCGGTGGCACAGGTGCCGCAGGGCGCACGGGCCGTGCTCGACGAGGCGCTGGCGATGCTGGACGAGGACGGCCGGGTCAACCGCGCCGCCGCCACGCACGCTGCTGACCTGGTGCGGCGATTGTGTCCGGACCGGCCGCTGCGCCTCCTGACCCACTGCAATACTGGCCGCCTGGCCACCACGGCATTCGGTACCGCGCTCGGTGCGGTGCGCGTGCTGGCCGAGCGTGGCGCGGTCGAGAACGTGCTGGTCGACGAGACCCGCCCGCTCTTGCAGGGCGCCCGGCTGACCGCCTGGGAACTCGCCGAGGCCGGCATCCCGCATCGGCTGACGATCGATTCGGCGGCAGCGTGGGCGATGGCGACCGGACGGGTGGACTGCGTGATCGTGGGCGCCGACCGGATCGCCGCCGACGGCTCGGTGGCCAACAAGATCGGCACCTACGGGCTGGCGGTGGCTGCGCAGCGGCACGGGATTCCGTTCCTCGTCGTGGCGCCGGAGTCCACGCGCGATCCGCGCACCGCGACCGGCGCGGAGATCATCGTGGAAGAGCGTGCGGCAGAAGAGATCACACATGTCGGCGGCGTGGCGACCGCACCGGAGGGGACGGAAGCGTTCAATCCGGCTTTCGACGTGACCCCGCCGGACCTCGTGACCGCGGTCGTCACCGAGAACGGCATCGTGGGTGAGGTGAACGCGCCCGCCGGCGTGCCCGACCCGTTGCCCACCCGCACCGATCCGACCGGTCCGGGGAGCATCGCCGGCATCGCAACGAATGTGGTTGCGACACCGGGGGAATCCCCGCCCCCGGTTCGCACGGCCGAATCCGACGACGAGCCGGCGGTCGCGGAGCGGATCGCCGCGATGGCGCGCGGTCTCTACACACGCGGGTGGATGCCGGGCACGGCGGGAAATATCTCCGAACGGTCGGGGGAGCGCGCGGTGGTCACGGGCAGCGGGCTGTCCAAGGGCGAACTGACGGCGGCCGACATGGTCACGGTGAATATCGCCGATTCCGAACCGGTTTCGGGCACCCGGCGCCCCTCGGCGGAGACGACGATCCACACGGCCGTCTATCGGGCGACCGACGCGGAGGCCGTCGTACACGTGCATCCACCCCATGCCACCGCGTGCTCGACGGGAGCCGCGGAGTCCCTGCGTTTCGCCGGGTACGAGCTGATCAAGGGCCTGGGCGCCGCGAAAGCCGCTGATAGAATCGACATTCCGGTATTCGCCAACCACCCCGACGTGCCGCGCATCGGTGCCGATATCGAGCGTCACCTGGCCGAGCATCCGGATGCCCCGCCGGTGCTGTTCATCACCGGCCACGGCATCACCGCATGGGGCGCCACCCTGGCACAGGCTCGCGACAGGGCGGAATGCCTGGAGGCGATGTGCGAGCTGGTGGCGCTGACCGGCCGGCACGAGATCTGATCCCGAGTTCCGAGGAGCAACCGCTGTGACACTGCTGCAGATCATGGCCGACGACGACGCCGGGGAGGTGCGGCTGCGCACCGGCGACGCGTCGGTCATCGGCACCGAACTGGCCGGGCGCGGCATCGAATTCGACCGCTGGCCGGCCATGTCCGGCCTCGGCGCGCACATCCCGAACGAGGACATCCTCGCCCACTACGCCGACCGGATCGCCGAACTCAATGCCGACGGCCGCTACCGGCATATCGACCTGGCCCGGCTGCAACCCGACGACGCCGATCCGCAGTGGTCCGCGAAGGCCGAGGCGGCGCGCGGGAAGTTCCTGTCCGAACACCGGCACGCCGAGGACGAGGTGCGGTTCTTCGTCACCGGCCGCGGATGTTTCTATCTGCACCTGGAACCGGAGGTGGTGGCCGTGGTGTGCGAGGGCGGCGATCTGGTGTCGGTGCCCGCCGGCACCCGGCACTGGTTCGATATGGGCACCCGCCCCGATTTCGTGGCCGTGCGGTTCTTCGAGGAGGAGGACGGCTGGATCGGCGACTTCACGGGGGATGAGATCGGCGCGCGGTTCCCGGCCCTCGACGAGCTGATCGCCGCGTGATCACCACGATCGTCGTCGACATCGAGGGCACGACCAGCCCGGCGAGTTCGGTGCGCGAGGGCCTGTACGGCTATACGCGGCAACGACTTCCGCAGTGGCTGGCCGACAACCGGGACGATGCCGCCGAGCCCGTGCTGGCGGGCGCCCGCGAGCTGGCCGACCGGCCGGACGCCGGGCCGGCCGAGGTGGCCGAGATCCTGCTCGACTGGCTGGATTCCGACGTGAAGGCCGAACCATTGAAGGCCGCGCAGGGCCTGATCTGCGCGGAGGGCTTCCGCAGCGGAGCGCTGCACGGCGAATTCTTCCCGGACGCGCCGCCCGCCCTGCGGTCCTGGCATGCCGCGGGCACGGCGCTGTTCGTGTACTCGTCGGGTTCGGTGCGCAATCAACAGGATTGGTTCGCCTTCGCCCGCGGCGGCGAACTGGCCTCGTTGATCGACGGCTGGTTCGATCTGGTGAACGCGGGCGGCAAGCGGCAGCCGGATTCCTACGAGAAGATCGCCGGGGCCATCGGGGTGCCGGCGGACCGACTGCTGTTCCTGTCGGATCACCCCGACGAGCTGGATGCGGCGCGCGCGGCCGGATGGCATGTGCTGGGCGTCACCCGGCCCGGCGAGCCGAATTCTCCTCGCCCCCCGCACCGTTGGATCGAGTCGTTCGCCGAGGTCGAGGTTCCGGGCGCCTGAGCGCACCCGGACAACGGGGATCGCCCCCGGAAGTGGCGCCGGGTGGCACGCGGTGCAAGTCCGCATGCGGTGCCGAATCGCACCGTGTCGCCGAATTGCACCGTGTTGCCGAATTGCGCCGGGTGCCCGCCCTGTTCAGACCGCGGTCGCGGTGGTGCGCAGGATCAGATGCTCCACCAGCGTCATCAGCACCGCCCGGCAGGAGGCGCGGTCGCGGGCGTCGCACGGCACCACCGGAACCTTCGGATCGAGATCCAGGGCGTCGCGAACCTGCTGGACGGTGTAGGGCGGCGAATCGTCGAAACGGTTCACCGCCACCGTGAACGGCAGACCGCGGCGTTCGAAGAAGTCGATGCCCGCGAAGGAATGTTCCAGCCGGCGGGTGTCGGTGACGACGATCGCGCCCAGCGCGCCGCGCGCCAACTCGTCCCACACGTACCAGAACCGGTCCTGGCCGGGAGTGCCGAACAGGTAGAGCACCAGGTTCCGGTCGATGGTCAGGCGGCCGAAATCCAGTGCGACCGTGGTCGTCTTCTTGTCCTCGATGCCCGACAGGTCGTCGATGCCGGTGGACAGTTCGGTGACCACTTCTTCGGTATGTAGCGCGGGAACCTCGCTGATCGAGGAGACCATGGTGGTCTTGCCGACGCCGAAGCCGCCGGCGATCAGGATCTTGACCGACGCGGCGCGCGGCGCCGCGGACATCGTTTCAGGCACGGTGTATTTCTACAGCTTTCGCAATCCGTCGAGTACTGCTCGCGGCCGGGTCATCTCGGAAGAGACGATACCGACTCGGGTTCCCGGTGGCCTGCAATGCAATACACGTGTTATCGCCGGTGCCGAGAACAGTACCGTCCGGTCGCGTGCGTTCGATGACCGGGGGATCAGCGGCCGGGCAGGAACCGGAGGCTGCGGGCGATGCCCATCAGCAGCCGCTGCCACTTGTCCTGCGGAACACCCCACGGCGCATCGAGATTCATCAGCCGCGTCACCACGACGGTCTGCGGTTCGGTGAACTTCAGCAGCCCGTCGGGGCCGTGCCGGCGGCCGACGCCGGAGATGCCCATGCCGCCCATCGGCGCGCCGGTGGTGCCCCAGGCCGGGGCGTAGCCCTCGTCGATGCAGACAGTGCCGGCGTGCAGGCGTTCGGCGATGCGCTCGCCCTCGGCGGTGCTCGCCGCCCACACACTCGCGTTCAGGCCGTACTCCGTATCGTTGGCGAGCCGGACGGCCTCCTCCGCATCGGCGACGGGGTAGATCGACACCAGCGGCCCGAAGGTCTCGTTGCGTCCGCACGCCATGGTGTCGGTGACGTCGGCGAGCACCGTCGGCTCGAAGAACAGCGGCCCGATATCGGGGCGGGCGTTGCCGCCGGCGAGCACCCGGGCGCCCTTGGAGGTGGCGTCGGCGACGTGCTTGGTGACCGTCTCCAGCTGTGCCTCGGAGATCAGCGAGCCGATATCGGCCGAATGGTCGTAGGCGGCACCGAGTTTCGCCGCCTGCACCGCGGCCACGAACTTGTCGGTGAACTCCTCGGCCACCGACCGCTCGACATACAGCCGCTCGATCGAGATGCAGAGCTGGCCGGCGTTCGAGAAACAGGCCCGCACCGCGGCCTTGGCGGCCTTGTTCAGGTTCGCGCCGCGGGTCACGATCATCGGGTTCTTGCCGCCGAGTTCGGCGGAGAACCCGATCAGCCGCTTACCGCATTGTTGCGCCAGCGCGCTGCCGGTTTCCGAGGAGCCGGTGAACATCAGGTAGTCGCAGGAGTCCACGATCGCGGTGCCGACGACCGTGCCCGGTCCCGGAACCACTTGCAGCAGATCCTGCGGCAGGCCCGCGCGCCGCAGCAGTTCCGCGTTCGCCAGCGAGGAGTACGGCGTCTGACTGTCGGGCTTCACGATCACCGCGTTACCGGCCAGCAGCGCCGGGATCGAGTCGCCGATCGACAGCAGCATCGGATAGTTCCACGGCGCGATCACCCCGACCACACCCTTGGGCTGGGTGCGCACCGCGGCGCGGTTGAGGACCGGGAACGCGCCGGGAACCCGGTGCGGTGCAAGGAGTTGCGGTGCGACACGGGAGAAGTACCGGGCCGCGAACATCAGGCCCATGATCTCTTCCTGCGCCGCCCAGCGGGCCTTGCCGGTCTCGGCCTGGATGACGTCCATCAGGTGTTCGCGGTGGTCCACCACCAGCTGCCGGTAACGTTCCAGCACCGCGGCACGCTCCTCGACCGGCCGTGCGGCCCAGAGCCGCTGCGCGGCCCGCGCCCGGCCGAACGCCGCCTCGACATCGGCGGTGGTGCCGACCGGGACCTCGCCCAGCGGATTGCCGGTGAACACTTCCGTGATCGTGCGCGTCGCGTGATCTTCGGCGGCATCCACGGCCGCGAACTCCCGCAGACGCTCGAATACGGCGGCTTCCGGCAGGGGCATCGTCGTCTCCTACTTGTCAGTAACTTGGCGGTACAGACAATCTACCCCGCCGCGTGCCGGACGCCTACCGCCTTGTCACGGGTCCCTGTCAGGGGAACGGAACGTCGGCCGTCCGTGTTTCCTTGGATTCGATGCGGCCCAGCGCCTCTTCGTCGTCGGTCAGGGCCGCGCGGACCGTGCGCCAGCCGTC
Source organism: Nocardia sp. BMG51109 (assembly GCF_000526215.1). Lineage (NCBI taxonomy): Bacteria > Bacillati > Actinomycetota > Actinomycetes > Mycobacteriales > Nocardiaceae > Nocardia > Nocardia sp. BMG51109. Next base: position 6,691,358 of record NZ_JAFQ01000004.1, on the reverse strand, counting down.
GTCCTCGACGCCGAGGGCGTGGCGGAGGTAGGCCCAGGTGGTGCGCTGGATCAGGGCGACTCGCTCGGGGCTCTCGTCGGTCGTCTCGGCGGCCTCGTAGCCGGGGATCCCGCCGAGCGAATGTTCCGCCCCGAACACCGTGAGCAGGCTCTTGCGGCCCGGGCTGAAGACGTACGGGTCGGTCAGCCACTCCGGCCCCCGGACCGACATCGGCGAGTCGTCCCGGTCGCCCGCGACCACGAGGGCCGGCGTGGTCATCCGGTCGAAACTCGGGTTCATGAACGGGAAGTGCTCGGCGGCGTACGGGCTCAGATCGGCCCCGCCGTGCCCGGCCGTGGCAAGCAATACGCCCGCCTTGACGCGCGGGTCCGACAGGTCTTCGGACTCGCCGGTCTGCGGGTCGCGGATCCGCCCGCCCAGCAGGGCGCTCGTCGTCTGCCCGCCGAAAGAGTGCCCGGCCGCGGCGATGCGGTCGCGGTCGAGGCGCCCGCCGAGTCCGGGGACGGCGGCCTCCAGCAGGTCGAGGTGGTCGAGGATGCCCGTCACGTCGTCGACTCGCAGCCGCCAGATGTGTGGCGTACGGGGATCGTCGGACGGAAGGTCGACCGTCCGCGAGTCGAGATGCGTGGGCTGGACGACCACGAAGCCGTGCGCGGCCCAGAAGTCGGTGAGGGGTTCGTAGGCGTGCAGCGACGAGCCGAAGCCGTGCGAGAAGACGATGATCGGCAGCTGCCGTCCGGCCGTCGGTGCGGACACGCGGACCTGGAGTTCGGTGCCGCGGCCCGGGGCCGGCACCACGACGGGCTGCACGGAGACGACCGACGAGGATGCGCCGGCGGCCACATTTCTCATCGCCGTGATCGATTCGCTCATGGAACTTCTTTCCTGCGAGGCGGGCACCAGCGCATGGGGTGGTCGCCGGATGCTCGATCTGACATCATGAATAAACGGAACGCTGTCCCGATTGACGATACGGGACACTGTCCCGTTTGGCAATGGCGGTGTTGAGATGCCATCGGCAACGGCGGTGTCGAGCGGCCGTTGGCAATGGCGGCGGCGAAGGGACGGGCGTAGTGGGCGACGACGAGCGGGACGAGGGGCGTGCGGACCGCCCGAAACGGGCGGATGCGCGGCGGAACAAGGAGACGCTGCTCGACGCGGCCGCCACGGTCTTCGTCAGGTCGGGCGTGGAGGCGCCGATTCGGGATATCGCGGCGGAGGCCGGGGTCGGGACGGCGACGATCTACCGGCACTTCCCGGCGCGCGCGGATCTCATCGTCGCCGTCTACCGGCATCAGGTCGAGGAGCTCGCCGAGGCCGAGCCCGAACTGCTGGCGTCCAGCGCGACACCCTATGCGGCGCTGGAGAAGTGGATCGACCTGTTCGTCGATTTCGTGGTCACCAAGCAGGGACTCGCGAGCGTGTTGCAGTCCGACGATCCCTGTTTCGATCCGCTGCACTCGTACTTCGTCGACCGGCTCGTGCCGGTCTGCGCCCGATTGCTCGGTGCCGCAGCGGATTCCGGGGAGATCCGCTCGGATCAGGACGCCTACGAGCTGATGCGCGGTGTCGGCGGGCTGTGCGCGGGTGCGGGGGAGCATCTCCGGTACGACGCCCGGCGACTCGTCCGGCTCCTCGTCGCCGGGTTGCGCCGAACGCAGTGACCGGCATGGGTTTCGACGGGGCGGCCGTACGGCCGGGGGGGGAGCTGACGGTCGGGCTTCTCGGCGTGGGCTGCGCCGAGCGGGGAGTGCGGCCCGCCGGTGATCAGTACGGCTGGGCGCGGGAGGACCAGCGGGCGGCAAGATCGCCAGCAGCGTTGTGCGGGAAGGAGATTCGCTGCGGGTCTCCGTCGGAGGTGTAGCACTGATCGGGGTGGGCGGCGAGGTGGTCGAGCCAGTAGGCGGAGTCGAAGGGGACCTCGCCGGGGCCGGAGCGGATACGGGGAACCTCGGTCGGATCGACCGGCCCGTACGGGGAGGGGGCGGGGTTCGAGCCGACCAGCATGACGGCGTCGAAGGAGTACGGCGTGCCGTCCCAGTTCCCGGCGGTGGCCAGGGCGGGATCGTCGGGCGAGGCGCCGAGCGGCAAGGCCATGGTGCGGACGGCGGTGCCGGGGACGGCGGCCGCGATGGTGCGCACGTTGAGGGCCAGTTCGCGCTGCACGCCGGCGGCGTCGAGGCCGCCGAGGTCGGCGTGGGTGGCGGTGTGGGCGCCGATCTCGTCGCCGTGGGCGGCCAGCCACGGCAGCGCCCGGGGGTCGTCGCCGAACATGTCGTCGGTGACGTAGAAGGTGGCCTTCGCGGGGAAGTCCGGGTGGCGGGCCGAGAAGTCGGCGAGGATGCCGATGACGCTGTCGGGTGCCGGTGTGCCGTCGGGGGCGAAGGACACCTGGCTGACCGTCGAATCGTCGAAGGTCAGCACGACCGGATGGGTGCCGGCGGGAATGTCGACGTCGCCGGCGATGTATTGCGCGGCGGTCACCGGCCGGTAGCCCTCGCGATACAGCCGGTCCAGTTCGGCGCGGAACTCGTCCGGTGTCTGGTCGTAGCCGCCGCTCGGCGTCCGGCTCAGCTGGTGGTACATCAGGATCGGCACCAGGCCCAGTTCATTGGCGCCGACAGCGGCCGGATCGGGCGGGGGCGGCGGCATCGGAGCGGGCGGTGCGGGTGCGGCATCGGGGACCGGCTCCGCCGGTGTGCCGCCGCAGGCGGTGATCGTCAGCGCGGTGATCACGAGTATCGCCAAACCGGACAGGACGGTGCCACGCTTCCTCACCATCACGTCAACATTACGTACTGCCAACGATTTTCGTGTGCGTCTCGAAAAGTCGAGTCGAAACCCGTTCGCACTGCTGATAGTGAGGGGGAGGTCTATCGAGAGTTGGTGTGTGCGTTGCTGAAGCGACTCCCCACCCGGGGACAGGGACGGCTGATGGTGATGGCGGTGCTGCTGATCGCGGTGCTGCTCGTGTCCGGTACGACGATCGGGGCATCGGTGTCGAAACCGTCGGGCCTGCCGCTGTCGGGGTTACCCGGCGGGCCGGTCGGCGCGGCCGCGCTGGGTTCGCTGGAGTTATCGATCGACGCGCGCGGGCACGATCCGCACGCGGTGCACCTCACGCTCGACGGGCGGCCGGTCGCGGGCGAAATCGTCGGTGACACCGTGCGATTGCGCCCCGGTAACCTCGCCGACGGCGGGCACACGGTGACCGCCGAGATCGCGCCCGGCGGGCTGTTCGGCTGGATGCGGCGGGGTCCGGGCGTGACGAGGACGTTCACCGTCGACACCACCCCGCCGGGGCTGGATGTGGCCGAGTCGCAGCCGGTGTCGTCCTACCGGCAGCCGGTCACCGTGCGCGGCACGGCCCCCGGGGCCCAGCGGATCTCGGTCGGCACCGCCTCGGTGGCACCGGACTCGAAGGGAGCGTTCGCGATCACGACGCCGCGCGCTCCGGTCGGCGCGTCCGTCGTAGCGGTCGACGCGGCGGGCAACACCACGACGCGGCAGGCCGACTCGTCGGTCGCGGTGCCGCGCATGAAGGCGGTGCACGTGACCGCGTACGGCTGGGCCGACGAAGGGCTGCGCGAGGGCGTGCTCGCGATGGCCCGCGAGGGCCGGATCAACACCGTCGAACTCGATATCAAGGACGAGGACGGCGTGGTCGGCTACGCCTCCGATGTTCCGCTGGCCCGGGAGACGGGGGCCGCCGCCGGAATCTACGACGCCCGTGCCGCGCTGAAGACGCTGCACGACATGGGAATACGGGTCGAGGGCCGGATCGTGGCGTTCCGCGATCCGGCGCTGGCCGGCTGGGCGTGGGGCAGCGGCCGCCCGGACTGGGTCGTGCAGAATCCGGGCGGCGCGCCCTACTCCAGCGGGTACGGCGCGATCGCCTTCACCAACTTCGCCAGCCCCGGCGTGCGGCGGTACAACATCGACCTGGCCGCCGAGGCGGCCCGGCTGGGGTTCGACGGGGTCATGTACGACTACGTCCGGCGACCGGACGGCCCGATGGACGGCATGCGGTTCGCGGGGCTGGCCGATCAGCCCAGCCGGTCGATCGCGGAATTCCTGCGGGAGAGCCGCGATCCGGTGCGTGACTCGGGTGCCGCGCTCGGTGCGGCCGTCTTCGGCATAGCGGTCACGCGGCCCGAGCAGATCGCACAGGACATCCGGATGATGGCGCAGCACGTGGATTACGTTGCGCCGATGGTGTATCCGTCGCACTGGGGTCCCGGCGAGTACGGGGTGGCCGATCCGAACGCGCAGCCCTACGACATCGTCGCACGGTCGCTGCCGGAGTTCCGGGCGCAGACCGAGGGCACCGGGGCCAAGGTGATCCCGTGGCTACAGGACTTCAGCCTGGGCGTGAACTACGGGGACAACGAGGTCCGGGCACAGATCGATGCGGCGGCCGCGGCGGGCGTCGACAGCTTCCTGCTGTGGAATCCGTCGGTGCGCTACCACGCCGGTGCGGTCGCGCCCGACCTGTGACGGGCACGGTCGTCACCGTTGCGGTCGGGTGCGACCATGGACCGTCGTCAGGTCCGAGTGACTACGTTCCCGAGTCTGCTCCCGTGCGCGGCGGGTCTGCCTCCAGCGCTTCGACTTCCGCGTCCGACAGCAGCCGGGAGCGGATCAGGAACCGCACGCCGTCGGGCGCCTCCAGCGAGAAGCCGCTGCCGCGCCCGGGCACCACGTCCACGGTGAGATGGGTGTGCCGCCAGTATTCGAACTGGTCGGCGCTCATCCAGAACGGCGTGCCGCCCGGCAGCTCGCCGAGCAGCACATCGGCCGCGCCGACCCGGAACTCGTTGCGCGGGTAGCACATCGGCGAACTGCCGTCGCAACAACCGCCGGATTGATGGAACATCAGCGGCCCGTGCCGCCCGGCCAGCTCGTCGAGCAGCCGGGCGGCATCCTCGGTGATCCCGATCCGTGAAACCTCTTCGCTACCAGTAGTTCCGGCGTCACCTGCACCCGTCATTCCAGCATCACCTGTACCCCATGATTCCGGCGTCGCCTGTAGTCTCATTCGGGCTCCACCTGTACGCCATCATTCCGGCGCGCCTCGAGCCGGAATCCACCGCGATCCCGGCCGACCGCACGCCGGAATGACGAGGTCGGCCGGTTGCCCGGGGCGACGATGCTGGGCGACTGCCGCAAGGGCAGGCCGGGCGACCGACGGGCCCGAGGACCCCCGGATAGGTGTTCCGGGAACGGCGGAGTCCCATCAGAAGAATCCGAGTTTCCGCGGCGAGTAGCTCACCAGTAGGTTCTTGGTGTTCTGGTAGTGCTCCAGCATCATCTTGTGGTTCTCGCGGCCGATGCCGGACTTCTTGTAGCCGCCGAAGGCGGCGTGCGCCGGATAGGCGTGGTAGCAGTTGGTCCACACCCGCCCGGCCTTGATGGCGCGGCCCAGCCGGTAGGCGGTGTTCATATCCCGCGTCCACACGCCGGCGCCGAGGCCGTACAGCGTGTCGTTGGCGATGCCGATGGCCTCGTCGGTGCTGTCGAACTTCGTCACCGACACCACCGGCCCGAAGATCTCCTCCTGGAACACTCGCATGTCGTTGCGGCCCTCGAAGATCGTCGGCTCGATGTAGTAGCCGTTGGGGAAGCCGTCGACCTTGCGCATCTCGCCGCCGGTGAGCACGCGCGCGCCCTCCTTGCGGCCGATATCGATGTAGGACAGGATTTTCTCGTACTGATCGTTGCTGGCCTGCGCCCCGAGCATGGTCTCCTCGTCGAGGGGGTTGCCGCCCTTGATGTTTCGGGTGCGCTCGAGGCAGCGCGCCATGAACTCGTCGTAGATCGAGGAGTGCACGAGCGCCCGCGACGGGCAGGTGCACACCTCGCCCTGGTTGAGGGCGAACATCACGAAGCCCTCCACGGCCTTGTCGAGGAAGTCGTCGTCGGCGGCGGTGACGTCGGGCAGGAAGATGTTGGGGCTCTTGCCACCCAGTTCCAGGGTGACGGGGATGATGTTCTCGCTGGCGTACTGCATGATCAGCCGGCCGGTGGTGGTCTCGCCGGTGAACGCCACCTTCGCCACCTTCGGGCTGGACGCCAGCGGCTTGCCCGCCTCGACGCCGAAACCGTTGACCACGTTGACGACTCCGGCCGGCAGCAGATCGGCGATCAACTCGACGACCAGCAGCAGCGAGGCCGGAGTCTGCTCGGCGGGCTTGATGACCACGCAGTTGCCCGCCGCCAGCGCCGGGGCCAGCTTCCAGGCGGCCATCAGGATCGGGAAGTTCCACGGGATGATCTGGCCGACGACGCCCAGCGGCTCGTGGAAGTGATACGCGATGGTGTCGGCGTCGACCTCCGACAGACTGCCCTCCTGGGCGCGGATGGCGCCGGCGAAGTACCGGAAGTGATCCACGGTCAGCGGCAGGTCGGCGGCGAGTGTCTCGCGCACCGCCTTACCGTTCTCCCAGGTCTCGGCGACGGCGAGACGCTCCAGGTTGGCCTCGATCCGGTCGGCGATCTTGTTCAGTACGGCGGCGCGCTCGGTCGTCGAGGTGGCGCCCCAGGCGTCGGCCGCGGCATGCGCGGCGTCGAGTGCGCGGTCGATGTCGGCGGCCGTGGAACGGGCGACCTCGCAGAAGGTTTCGCCGTCGACAGGGGAGGGATTCTCGAAATAGCGGCCCTCGGCCGGGGCCACCCAGTCGCCGCCGATGAAATTGTCGTAGCGGCGGGCGAATTCGACGATGCTGCCGGCGGTTCCGGGCTTGGCGTAGATCATGATTGCTCGCTCCATTCCAGTCGGCGGGCGAGTGCGCGGCATTGCGGGCGCCGGCCGCCCTTCGTGCTCGATGCTCGCGCCGCCGGACGATCGGTGGTGACGGGCGTCACTATGGACCGGGGTGGTTGGCGCTAGGTTGGCGGCCGGTACGGAGGCGGCGCTGTGGCGTGCCGACTGTCTTCCGGCGGAATCTCGGGGATTCCGGCCACAGAGCGTCGGATTTGACGGGGAACGTTGGCGGCGGGATGACGGGGTGGGTTGGAGTCCGAATGATGGGAGGGTCGGCGTGCGATCGGCAGGGTGGCGCCGCGCGGGGGAGGCAGGCCGATCAGTCGTGCAGGGCGGTGTGCAGGCGGGCGGTGACGACCGCGCGGCGGGGGTCGCCGGACGAGAGCAGGCGCAGGGCGTGCTCGTGGATCTCGGCATCGTCGGGGCAGCGGGCGCCGAGGGCCACGGCATAGGCGGCCGAGCCGCTGTTCAGCACCGCCGCGCGCAGCCCGACGGCCAGGTGGTCGCGCCACCGCGCGATGCCCGGGGTGTCGGAACCGGGCAGCAGCGGACCCCGGTACAGCCGCAGCGCGGCGGCGAGATCGCCGGTGGCGACCGCGCCGAGCAGATCCACCGCATCGCAGGAGATCGGCCGTGCCAGCGCATAGCGGCGGCTGGTGATGTCGCCGCCGGTCGCGTTGCGCAGGTGCGAGACGTCGGCCTTCAGCGTCGACGCCGACACGGGACGATCACCGTAGACGGCCGCGTGCAACTGACCGGGAGTGAAGCCCTCGGGTTCGAGCGCCAGCAGCGTCAGGATCTCGATCTGCCTGGGCCGCAACCGAACCGGGCCGCCGGCCCGGGTGAGCGAGGCATCACCGAGGCAGCGCAGCCGGATATCGGGCTCGCCACCGGCCCCGGCCTGCGACAGCTCGGCGGGTAGCCGCGACTCGATCGCCGTCACCAGCGCCCGCACCGTCGACATGGCCAGCGGGTGCGAGCGGTCCCAGGTGGTGGACAGGTCCAGCACGCCCAGCCGCTGCCCGTCGGTGGCGTGGATCGGCGCGCAGTAGCAGACCCAGCCGTGCAGGGCCGCCACCAGATGCTCGGCGGAGAACACCGTGCTCGGCTCGCCGGTGCGCAGCGCCAGCGACAACGCGTTGGTGCCCATGTGGGTCTCGTCCCAGCGGCCGCCGGGCGCGAAGTTCACCTGTTCGGCGCGGCGGCGCATCACCCGGCCGCCGCACGACCACAGGATGGTGCCCCGCTCGTCGGTGACCGCGGCGACGAATCCGGAATCGTCGGCGATGCTGCGCAGATCGTCGGCGAGATCGGTGACCGGCTCGCGTAGCGGGGAATGTGCCCAGCGCGAGACGATCTCGGCGTCGTCGGCGGGCGCGGCCGGGCAGGCCGGATCGACGGTGGGCAGCGAGCGCCGCCACGACTGCACCACCTCGCGGCGCAGCACGGTCTGCCCGGCGGGCACCGCGTGTGCCGGGGCCCACCGGGCCCACTCCTGCTCCAGGGCCGCGCGCCGCTGGGACAGGGTGCCGATCTGGGGCATCGCAACGACCTCGTCATCCGGGTAGTGCCAGCGCCTCCCCATGATTGCGCACGGCGCGCCGCGGCGGGCGGAAATACCGCGGACCGTGGGGCGGTTGACACCGATCATGAGCGCTCCCTTTCGTTTCGGTGTCAACCTGCTCGCGGCCGAGTCCCGCGCGGAGTGGATCGAAAAATGCCGCAGGGCAGAGGAACTCGGCTACGACGTGATCAGCGTTCCGGATCATCTCGGACTGATGGCACCGCTGCCGGGCATGCTGCTGGCTGCCGAGGCGACCGAGCGGGTGCGGATCAACACCTTCGTGCTCAACGCCCCCTTCTACAACCCGGTGCTGCTCGCCCGCGACCTGGCGACGGTGGACCTGCTCAGCGGCGGCCGGGTCGAGGTCGGCCTCGGAGCGGGCTACGTGGCGGCCGAATTCGAGGCCGCCGGTATCCCGTTTCCTCGTGCCGGACAGCGGGTGGACGCGGTCGCCGAGACGGCGGCCACGCTGCGGCGGCTCTACGCCGATCCGGAGTACCGGCCGCGCCCGGCGCAGGCGGGCGGGCCGCCGCTGCTCATCGCCGGCTGGGGCGACCGGCTGCTGCGGGTGGCCGCCGAGCACGCGGACGTCGTGGCGTTCACCGGTGGCACGGCGGCCGACAGCGGGCACGTCACGGCCGGCTCGGCGGAGACGGTCGCGCAGCGCGTCGAGTACGTGCGCGGACTGCTCGGCGATCGAGCCGACCGCGTGGAGTTCAACCTCCTGTTGCAGGCGGTCGCGCCGGCCGACGAGCGCGCGGAACTGCTCGAGCGTGTCGCGGCGCACCTGCCGCCCGGGGGCGCCGATGCCCTCGACGACATCCCCATCGTGCTGATCGGCTCGCCCGACGAGATGGCCGACCGGCTGCGCGAACGCCGCAAGCGCTACGGGTTCAACTACATCACGGTGCTCGAACCGGAGATGGAGAAGTTCGCGCCGGTGATCGAGCGGCTGCGCTGACGAGTCCTACTCGGTGCAGGCGAGTCCTACTTGTTGAAGAAGATCCCGGCGACGTCGGCGTTCTCGATCGGGGTGTCGGCGTTGCGCTGATTGCCGCACAGGAATTCGACGGCGGCGATCGTCAGGTCGACCTGGGTGCCCGACGGCTCGTTCTCGGTGCCGGTCTGTTCCTTGACGAATTTCGTGACGGTGGTGCGTTTGGTGTCCTGATCCTGTTTCACATAGTCGCCGCACGGCGTGTCGCCGCCCTTGTTCAGAGCTTTCTCGACATCGCCGCATCCGCTGAGAAGTGCTGTGGCGACGGCGAATCCGGCGACACCTGCGGCGGGCCATCGCGGCGATTTCATCCGACTTCTCCTCGATCTGTCGTGCGGGGGTGTGCCCGGCGGGCCGAACGGTCGCCGCCCAGCCTAGAGGGTGGCCCGCGCGATCGTCCTCGCGAACCGGAGGGTGCGGGTGGGGCGGTGCACGGATAGTCTGCGGCGGTGTATTTGTCGGAGTGGGCCAGTTCGGCGTCGTCGGTGACGGATCGGTTGAGTGAGGTGTCGCCGCCGCCACCGCTGTGGGTGGTGGTGGCGACGGGGGTGGCGGCGCTGGTGCTGGTGTCGTATCCGCCGGTGTGGCGGGTGCTGCGGACCATCGTGACGATCGCGCACGAAGTCGGCCACGCGGTGGTGGCGGTGCTGACCGGGCGCACGCTGCGCGGCATCCGGCTGCACTCGGACACCTCCGGGGTGACGGTGTCGCGCGGAAAGCCCTACGGGCTGGGCATGATCCTGACGACGATGGCCGGATATCCCGCGCCGTCGGCGGTGGGTCTCGGCTGTGCGGCGCTGCTCGGCGTCGGCCGTCTCACGCTGATGCTGTGGGTGGTGGTGGCCGCGCTCGCGATACTGCTGTTCGTGATCCGCAACCTGTTCGGGTTCCTCGCCGTGGTGGTCACCGGGGCGGTCACGCTGGGCGTGTCCTGGTACGGAACCGTGGTGTGGCAGGGCGTCTTCGGTTACGCGGTGGCGTGGTTCCTGCTGATCGGGGGATTGCGCGCGGTGGTGGAATTGCAGCGGGTGCGAGTTCGCGGTGACGGCTCCGACGCCGATCAACTGGCGAACCTGACCCGGCTGCCGGGCCTGCTGTGGGTCGTCGTGTTCGCCGCCGCCTCGCTCGCCGCGCTGATCGCGGGCGGGGGCCTGCTGCTGGGGCCGCTGCCTCAGGTGAATTTCACCTGATCCGCGCGGCGTCCGATCCGGGTGCGCCCGTTCGTCTTCGGCACGTGTGCTCGGAGCCGATCGGCACCCGCTCTCGGGTCGGCCGGCGCGTGCGCTCAGGCCTGATAGGAACCGCCCGCATAGGCACGCCAGGCCCGAGCCTGGCCGGGATCGCCGCGGCGGTCGGCCACCTCGGCCAGGCCGGCCATGGCCCGCACGTCGCCGTGGTCGGCGGCGGTGCGCCACCAGTGTTCGGCCTCGGCGAACTCGCCCAGCCGGAACCGCAGCACGCCCAGATCGTAGGCGGCGCCGGCATGGCCGAATCCGGCCGCCTGCGTCCACAGCGCACACGCCTGCTCCACGTCGCCGCGGCCGTGCATCGCCGTGCCCAGGTCGTAGAGCGCACCGCGGTACCGGCTCTCCTCCGTCGGCGCGGCCACCGCGGCGACCTCCACCACCATCTCGGTGAAATCCGGCGGGCCGACGCCCGAACTGCAATGCAGCAGCGGATTTCCGGCGGCGGTGTGGTCCACGAGCATGCCGTAGTTGCCCGTCCACGATGCGGTCGTCCCCGCGGCGTCCATCCACACCGGGGTCAGCGTGAACGACGCGTCCGGTCCGGCGGCGCAGACCGTCACGCGGGCCCCACCGGCCATGGCATCGGTCCACACGTCCACCCCGCGCAGCCGGCGGCCCTGCAGCGCGACATGACCGCCGAACACCGACAATCCGATCCCGAGGCCCAGCAGGCCCGCCGGGGGAGCGGCGGAGTGCAGCGTCATGGTGAGGGCGGTGGGATCGGCGCCCAGCGGTGCGGAGTACAGGGGATGGACCGCGGTGCCGTCGAGGTCGACCGGCTCCGGACCCGAATACCGTTGTGCCAGTGGCGTTCGGTCGTAGGTGTGATACGGGGACGGCCCGGTCATCCTGTCCGCCTTTCGCCGGAAATGCTCGGGTGGTGCCGGGCATACGGTAATACCGGCTGCCGGGAAAAATCGATGCGCCGTCGGCAGTTTGCCAGAAAACGCGGCCGGCCGACAATCGAGCGGGGAATACGGCCAACCGGTCTGCACGAAATGCTTACGCGCATCCGCTGCAAGGATGTTCGGCCTCAGTCCTCGCTGCTCGTCCGGTTACCGAGATAGCGCAGCAGTGCCCGATCCTTGGAGACGATGCGGTCGACCTCCGTGCCGCCGGAGCAGTCGTAGAGGGCGACGACCACATGTCCGGCGCGGCGGCTGAGCACCCGCCAGACCGCGCCGGAGTCGGCCCAGCGCCGCAGGGTCGCGACGGCGTCGGTGTACTCGGTCACCGCCGGTTCTCCTTTCGATGAGAGCATGCCTTCTCATTGTGGTCCCCGGAAGCGACGGATGCCGACGGCGAAGTCAGCGCAGTGCGGGAATCACCTCCCGTTCGAACAGCTCGATACCGGAGGTGTCGTAGGCCGCCTCGGGGAAGTTGAGGATCGCGTAGCCGAGGCCGAGATCGCGCACGCGGCCGAGGTTTTCGACGATCTGCTCGGGTGTCCCGACCGCCCCCGACACGGCACCGCGGAACAGATTGTCAGTATATGCCCGGGCCTGTTCGGCGCCGAGGTAGGGGGCCAGCCGGGCGGTGAGCGCCGACAGCCGGTCCTCCACCTCCGCCTCCGTGCGGCCGATCGCGACATTGAAATTGGACGAGCGCACGATCGCGTCGAAATCGGTGCCGACCTCGGCGCAGTGCGCGCGCAGCACCTCCGACTTGTGGGCGAAGCCTTCCGGATCGCCGGCGAAGTTGGTGTAGTCGGCGTACTTCGCCGCGATGCGCAGCGTCTTCTTCTCGCCGCCGCCGGCGATCCACAACGGAATTCCGCCCTCCTGGACCGGCAGCGGCCGCACGATGGCGCCGTTCACCTGATAATGCTTGCCGTCCAGGGTGGCGGCTCCCGTGGTCCACGCCTGCCGGAAGATCTGCACGCCCTCGTCCAGGCGGCCCAATCGCTCACCGGCCGAGGGGAATCCGTATCCGTAGGCCCGCCACTCGTGCTCGTACCAGCCGCCGCCGATACCCATCTCGGTCCGGCCGCCGGAGATCAGGTCCACGGTGGCGGCCACCTTCGCCAGATAGGCCGGATTGCGGTAGGCCATCGCGGTACACATCTGCCCCAACCGGACGCGCGAGGTGACGGCGGCGAACGCCGACATCAGCGCCCATGCCTCGTGGGTGGCCTCCTCGGTCGGCACCGGCACCGTGTGGAAGTGGTCGTATACCCACAGCGATTCCCACGCATCGGCCGCGTCGGCGCGCTGGGCCAGGTCCCGCATCACCCCCCACTGCGCAGCGGGGTCGATGCCGACCAGGTCCAACCGCCAGCCCTGCGGGATGAAGATGCCGAAGCGCACGAATGTCTCCTTCATTGAGTGCCCCGGTCACGGCGGGTTTCGCCGCGACGCCGCAGTCCACTGTCGCGGCTGTGTGGTGCGGCGGCAACCGTTACGCGCTCGGTGCGCGAGATCGGCGGCGCCGCGCTCGGAAGTCTGGCAAATTACCCGCATCCACCGTCGTTCGCCGGGCCGAAACCCGCGCGACCCCGATTTTCCTCGCGGTGTGTCGAACCGCCACCGGGGCTTCGGTGATGTTCAATCGGTGCCGTTGAGGTTCCAGCGAACGAGCGAAAGGTAGTAGACATGGCACTTCCCACCATGACCGCCGAGCAACGCAACGCTGCGCTGGCCAAGGCGGCCGCGGTCCGCAAGGCGCGGTCGGAGCTGATCGAGGAGGTCCGCAAGGGCAAGGTCTCGCTGTCCGAGGTGCTGAAGCGTGCCGACAAGGAGGACCTGGTCAAGAAGACCAAGGTCTCGGCCGTGATCAAGGCCCTGCCGGGCATCGGCCCCGTGAAGGCGGCCAAGCTGATGGACGAGGCGGAGATCCCGGCCGACCGCCGGATCGGCGGTCTGGGTTCGCGCCAGCGGGCGGCCCTGCTGGAGGCCGTCAGCAGCTGAGTACTCGCGGCGGCGCTCAGCGCTCGGACCGCCCTGGCCAGCACCGACAACCGTGATTTGGCCCGCGCGGAATGATCCGATAACCTTGCTGAGCACCACCGGTCCGGGTGGCGGAATGGCAGACGCGCTAGCTTGAGGTGCTAGTGCCCGATTAAGGGCGTGGGGGTTCAAGTCCCCCTCCGGACACCAGTGTTAACCACCGGTCCCCGAACACTTGCGGTCGCCTATTTGTGTTCGTGTCGGTACCGAATCTCCAGCTGCAAAGCTTCGTACAATGCGGTCCGATCTGCCGGGCTTCCGTCCGACAGTACCTCCGTAATATCTCTATCGAGGTACTCGCGAAGCAGGCCAGAGGATCACGACCAGCGGCGTAGACACCCGGATCAGCCATCACCCTGGCCGGGCAACGAGTTGTCCCCCCTCTTCATGCAGCAGCAAGAAGCAGGCCGCCTCCACATGCACGACGCATGCGTCGGGCGGATGAAACCGGTGGATATGCTGCAGCTCCCGTGCCCGCACGACGGTCGGTTCCATCAGCGCCTCCACCGGCGGCACCGTGAAGGCCAGAGGGCGGTCCGGGGGAGCCCGTAGTAGGGTACCGGCCTGACCGTAAGCCCGGTTTTCGGGCCGCTACCGGCCGAAATCGGCAAAGCTTCTGAAAAATAGCCGGAGCCGTATAAGGTGCGTCCCAGGGGGTTGAAACCCCTTGACCGGCAACGGGTCCCGAGCGTTTCCGTCGATCTTGCGTAGGCACGTTCATCAGAAAAGAGCGGAGAGCAGGATGCACATGACAACCGGCGAGGTCATCCGCCGGATTCGTAAGTCGCTCGGGATGACCCAGAGTGAACTCGGGGCCGTTCTCGGTTACACCCAGCCCGCCATCTCGCAGCTGGAACACGACGGTGCCGCCGTGCACGATGTGCGGGTACTACGTCGTGTGGCCAAAGCGCTCCAGGTACCGCTTGCCATACTGGTAGTGGAGTCGAACGAGGAGGCGGACGTGCAACGGCGTCAGTTCTTCAAAACCGCGGCCCTCGGGGCAGGAGCAGCTGCTCCAGTGGCTGTCGGATCGCCGTCGCTCGGTGATCGTGCGTCCGCCACCGACGTAAAGATCGGCCCCAGCGACGTGGCCGAAATCAAGGCCACGATCGGTCAGCTCCGCGACCTTGACTGGGTTATCGGGGGCGATCGGCTGTGTCAGGTGGCTGCTGGCCAAGTTCGCTACATCGAGCAGCTGCTGGATATGGGCAGCTACACCGACGACATCGGCCGGGAACTGACCAGCGCGGCGGCCGAGATGATGACGGCGGCCGGCTGGATCTACTTCGATGCTGGTCGCCGGGAGGAGTCGCGGCAGTACTACGCGCGAGCGGCACAGGCAGGCAACGCCGCTGGCGACAACTTCGCCGTCGCCCAAGCCCTGCTCAATGCCAGCACGCTGGCCACGACAGGGGCCATCTCCTATGGCACCGGTTCTCGCCCCGGAGAAGGCGTCCGGTTGGCCGAGGCGGCACAGTCGACAGCGCTCAAACAGGGTGGTCCGCACCTTCGGACGCTTGTGGCGCTACGTGAAGCCGTGGCCCACGGTGCTGTCGGTGACAAGACCGCCGTTGGTGCAGCGACCAGTCGGGCCCACCGCGCATATGAATCCAGTCGCGGCCACGACCCGGAGTGGGTGTATCTGCCGGAAGTGGAAGTAAATGCCTTGACCGGTATCGCGTTCATGGCGGCCGGGGAGCACGAAGTCGCCGAGCAGCATCTGCACGCAGCTATCCGCGGTGGTGGTGGCGGGCCGTTCCAGGCACATACGACCGTCAGGTTGGCCCAGAACCACATCAAGGCTGGTGATATCGCTGAGGGTTGTGGGCTGCTGAATTCTCACTTCGACAAGATCACCAGTGTGGCGTCGACCCGCCTACAGGTCATCGTGGACGGCATTGCGCAAGACGTTCGGCCGCAAGCGAACGTGCCTGAAGTGCGCGAGTTCCTGGGGAGGGCCGGGGAGCGGGTATAGCAGCGAATGGCCGTGCTGTCCCGCGCGGTCAGCTGCCTCGATCGGTATCGTCAGTGAGCCGGCGGTACCGGTCCATTGCCGCCTGAATCAGTTCGCGGGCGTCGGTGCCGATCACGGCTTGCTCGGTGACGGCGGTGAAAGCCCGCTCGTAGAGCGCAACTTCCCGCGGTTGGGTGGTGGTCAGTTGTGCGGTGATCGTCTCGGCCTGGACCATCGTGCGATCGAAGAGGGTGAAGTTCATCAGCGGTATCCGGTAATCGGTGTCCAGCGGAACCACGCCGAGGACCATGCGCGGCAGGGTCATCGCCACCAGGAGCCGATCCAGTTGCTCCACCATCACTTCCGGACCGCCCACCACCGTGGGGAGGGCTTGCTCGCCGATGAGGAAGTGGAATTGATGCTGCCCTTGGTACAGCACGGTTTGTCGGTCCAGCCGTGCCGCTATCGACGCTTCGATGACGTTTGGCCCGCCGTACAGGGATTCGATGGTCTCGAGCACGCCACGGATGTAGCGCGGCGTCTGCAACAGGCCGGGAATCAGGCCGGGCTCGAACCAGCGGATGAGTCGGGCGTCGGCTTCCATCTTCGCCATGACGCGCTGCCACTGCGGAATCCGCATCCTCCTGAGGTTCACCCCGAACCGTGGACAGTTGGTTACGCAGCGTTCGCTGCGACTGTCGTGATGGACTGCTCGTAGCGTATGGGGCTGATGCCGCCGATCGCGGAGTGCCGTCTCGTAGTGTTGTACCAGTGTATCCACTTGTCGGCTGCGGCAACGAGTTCGGGCTTCCGGGTGAAGGTGTGGCGGTAGTAGAACTCGTGTTTCAGGGTTGACCACAGCGATTCGGAGGGGCTGTTGTCCCAGCATATGCCGGTAGCGCCCATCGACCGGCGAAGGCCGTGACGTTCGCAGGCTTTCGCGGTGAGGTGGGCGGTGAACTCGCGCTTTCGTGACCGAGCGCTCTATCTACAGGCTGAGCACCGTGCCGAGGCTATCCACAACAGTCGCCCGCCCACGGATATCCCATACCGGCCCGAGTCCCGCTGGATGGCACTTCGCCAATCCTGGGCGACCACGTGGCCACTCGCCGGAATCTTGGTCCTAACGATTGGATTGTTCTGGATGGCTGGTCTGACGCCGAAGTAGCTAGATCTGATAGCGTTCCTCACGATCTCCTCTTTCAGGAAAACGGCGGTCACCACAGCTGTGCACTCCTCGCCCTCACGGCGTAACCTGGCCAATATAATTCGGTGCAAGATGATGTCTGCTTAAGGTATCGTTTTGCAATGACTACGTGCACCCACCCGGCCTGTCTTGAGGAGCGCCCAGAAGAGCGGCTCGGTAAGGCGGCTGTGGCGGCACTACTAGGTGATCATGAACTTGATCGTGTTTGTCAAAACGAAAGGCCGGGACCAGTCGTCGACTACCGCTCGGCGAGGACTGCCGTAGAGGTCAAGGCGCTGAAGAATGGCGAGCTGGAAAAGCTGCGCGCCGCTATCGACAAGCAACCAAACCCGAGTCGGCCAATTGGCGTTCCGGGATTGAAGGAAACATGGTTCGTGCTGCCAGATGCGAGTGCCGCAGTAGGGGAGCGCTCCGAGTACGCTGGAACGCCGTCGGTCCGCGAGATTGAGACGCGACTAGGGCCGCTGCTGCTTGAGCTTGAACGGCAAGGTATCGACGACGCTTTTACCGCTCCCTGGGAATTACGCCATCAGATTTCTTCTATCCTCCACGGCGGAGCTTGCAGTGTATTCCCTACCTCCAGGTTAGCGCCGGGCATCCTCCTCGCTGGCCACCAATACGGTCACAGTTGTTCGTTCGATATCGATAGCGCAGTGCGGGATAAAATACAGGGCTGGGTCGATACTGGCTCAGGTAATATGGTCGAGTCTTTCGACGGAGAAAGCGCACAACACTGTGGAGTACTCGTGATACCACAAAGCGGCGCTGGGTTTTCAATTGGACGTTCGTTATCGGAAGACTTCGGCGACTTTGCGGTTGTGTCAACAAAGCCTCTGTCGCTTCCTGTGGGAATGGATATCTTAGTCACCGTGGCGGGTGATCAAGTGCTTGCCTTCACGCCGCCAGCCCAGTGGAGACGCATTTCATTAGAGCGGGGGGACTGCCCCCGGTTCGGTTGACTCCTGATCTGTGAGGACTTGGTCCTCGCTGGAAGGATGTTGGCTATGCCGAAGCCCTATCCGGAGGAGTTCCGCCGCGATGTGGTCGCGGTTGCCCGTCAGGGGGAGATCCCGTTGGCGCAGGTCGCGAGCGATTTCGGGATTTCGTACAGTTGTGTGAAGAACTGGATGAAACAGGCCGATATCGATGATGGACAGCGGCCGGCAACGACTGCCGAGGAATCGGCCGAGCTGCGGGAAGCGCGTAAGCGGATCCGGCAACTCGAGCAGGAAGCCGAGGTCATGCGACGCGCGGTCGGTTATCTGTCACGGGACGTCAACCCAAAATGATGTACCCGCTGGTCCTCGACCTGGCCGCGGACGGAATCCCTGTCGCGGTGACCTGCCGGGTACTCGGCTTCACCACCCAAGCGTTCTACAAATGGCGTAAAAACCCTGTGTCACAGCGTGACTGGGACGACGCACACCTGATCAACGAAGCGATGGACATCCACGCCGACGACCCCGGGTTCGGCTACCGGCTCATCGCCGACGAACTACCCGCCCGCGGCATCCACGCAGGAGAGAACCGGGTGGCTCGGTTGTGTTCGCACCAGCGGATCTGGAGCGTGTTCGCCAAGAAACGCGGTCTGCACCGCAAAGCCGGCCCACCGGTCCATGACGACCTGGTGGGCCGGGAATTCACTGCCGAGACCGCGGATGCGACGTGGCTGACCGACATCACCGAACACCCCACCCGCGAAGGCAAGCTGTATCTGTGTGCGGTCAAGGATGTGTTCTCCAACCGGATCGTCGGGTACTCGATCGACTCGCGAATGCAAGCGTCCCTGGCCGTGTCGGCGCTGCGCAACGCGATCACCGTCCGCCGCCCGGCCGCAACGATCGTACATTCGGACCGCGGCAGTCAGTTTCGATCTCGGAAGTTTGTGAACACGTTGGCGGCCAACGGTTTACGTGGATCGATGGGCCGTTGTGGTGCGTGTGGTGACAACGCGGCGATGGAGTCGTTCTTCGCGTTGCTGCAACGGAATGTCCTCGACAGGCGAACCTGGGCAACCCGAGCCGAACTGCGACTGGCAATCGTGCAGTGGATCGAGAAGACCTACCACCGCACCCGCCGGCAACGACGACTCGGACGCCTGACCCCGATCGAATTTGAGACAATAAACCAGGCCGCAATCGCAGCCTGACCGACTCACCCCGCGAGTCAACCAAAGTCGGGGCAGTCCCGGGTGGGAGAATAGTTGGTAACGCCAGTCGGCGTTCACGTCTAAGCTTGCCAATCGTCCCGCCGGGTCACTGGCGACATAGATGCCTGAACCCGCCACTGAGTCCTGCTCTGATGCTGACGGTGGTGGCGCCGGGGCCCAGGGCTTCCTCCACACGCTGGTAGCAGGAACGTTGCTATGGGACGAAAGACCCTATGGAAACCGAGGCTGAGCCCATAGGCTGGCTCGGCTCGGAAGATTCGAGCGTTGGCGAGAGGTACAAGCACACCGCGGTGCTCCGGTGAGCGTGACCACCCGCCGCTACCTAGTACTTCTTGCAGGGGTCTGGCTTGACAACGCGAGCTTGGACAGCCTTGGCGCGGGGGATTAGTTCGCCTCTCCTCGGCATGGATCGCGTCACCCAGACGTCGCATGCCGAAACGGCGCCAGGGGCGCTGACGGAGACGACTTCTGTTGTCCGGGGTGATGTTTCGGTGTTGCCTGGCCCGCTTCGTGAGGCTCCATGTTGCTTCGGATACGGAAGGAGGTGAGAGACATAGCAAAGGGAAAGGAAACGAGCGATAAGGCTGCCAAGGCGGCCTCCAAGGTGCTGCGTGATGGCCGTACCAGCAAGGATTCCAAGACGGCGGCTGGTTCGGCGCTTTCGCAGACGCCGAAAAAGAAGAAGTAGGCGCGTCGGGGCCGGGCGAACACCCGGCCTCCGACTTGTACTTTGCCGGACGTACGGCCGTGGTGCGGCGCAAACAACACATCCTGGGTCGAACGCAACTTCGGCTTCGGTGTGGCCGCGGCCTTCGGCGGACACACCAGCGGCAAAGCCGGCGGCAGCACCGTCACCTACATC
The DNA here is from genome assembly GCF_000526215.1 of Nocardia sp. BMG51109. Classification (NCBI taxonomy): domain Bacteria; kingdom Bacillati; phylum Actinomycetota; class Actinomycetes; order Mycobacteriales; family Nocardiaceae; genus Nocardia; species Nocardia sp. BMG51109. Next base: position 6,671,649 of record NZ_JAFQ01000004.1, on the reverse strand, counting down.
CGCGCCTCCGTCGAGGAAGTTGCACTCGCTGTCGCCGTCCTGACCGGTGAACCGCATCCGCTCGTTCCCGACGACCACACGCACTCGTGACCAGATCAGCGACGAAGGAGGAAACGACCATGTCCGAGTTCGCTTCACTTGCCCCGGCGCGCTGCACAATTGAATCCGCCGCCCGAGCCGAAGCTGACAGCTGGTCGCTGGCCCAGCTCGAGGCTCTCACCGCACGGTCCACCCGGCAACGGCCAGCGGCCGATCCGATGCCGTGGTGGCGTCGGGTCGGCCGCGAAGCCTGGTGGGCGGTGACGATCGCGATGGCCGAGTTCCGGGCCACCAGGGTTCGCAAGCAACTCTCGATTGCAGAGGGTGCACGATGACACTGGATGCATACGACCTTGGCGACGGGCTTTCGGTCTTGCACCGACACTCGCTCGCCGGCGGTGCGGCCGTGCTGGCTGCCCTTGCGCTCTCTGCAGGAAGTCGCCGAGGCGCTTGCCGCCATGACAGGCGAGCCCCATCCACTTGCGGCCTGAGCTGGAGTTTTGCCGATCGGCCGTCAAGACGTTCGAGCTCGTCGGGTGTGTTGTGCTTGCCGAACGCAGTCGCCAGGCCGACGTTGCCTGAACGGCCCCGGAGGCCCAGCTCTCGGCCAATACGGCACGTTGGTTCGGCACCGACACCGTGGGTTGAGGTGCCCCGTCCCCCTCGGGCCAGCGTCGCCGACCGCGGCGGAGACCGGCGGAGGTTGGTTGGGGGACGGCCCGGCAACCGGTGACTTTCGGCCGTCCCGGTGCATACGGCCGCGCGCGATGCTGGTTCACATACGAACGACGAGCCGAAAATGTCGGCCGCGGCAGGTGGATCCTGAGAGGAACCGACGATGTCGAATACGCATCCCGACCGTGACACGGTGCATGCGGCGCTGGCGTTGGCTGTGCGGGCACCGTCGGTGCACAACAGCCAGCCGTGGTCGTGGCGGGTGGGGGACAGCACGGTGCACCTGTACGCCGACACCGGGCGGCATCTGCCCCACACCGACCCGGATCAGCGCGATCTGGTGTTGAGTTGTGGTGCGGCACTGCATCATCTGCGGATCGCGGCGCGGGTCCTGGGGTGGGAGGCGGTAGTGCACCGGTTGCCGAGCCCAGCCGATCCCGACCATCTGGCGGCCATCGAATTCCGGGCGGGCACACCGACACCCGACGCGGTGCGCCTGGCCCGTGCGATCAGCCGGCGCCGGACCGACCGCCGGCGCTACACCTCCTGGGAGGTTCCTTCGGCGTACCTCGCGACCATCGTGGTGGCCGGTGCCGATAGCGGCGTGCTGGTGCATGAGGTCGAGGACGGATTTGCGCGAACGCAATTGCTCCGGGCCTTCGAGCAGGCGGCGTGGGAGCACGCTCGCGACTTCTCCTACGGCGTCGAACTGGCACAATGGAGCGGCCGGCATGCGTCGGAGGAGGGTGTCCCCGCGCGCAACGCCGTCAAGACTGTCGATGCCACCGTGCGCCCGTTCTCGAATCCCGGTCTGCCGCAGGCGGTCGTTCGCGATACCGACTGCGCCGAGCGGATGCTGCTGTTGAGCACGTCCGCTGACGATCGGATGTCGCGCCTGCGGGCGGGCGAGGCTGCGAGCGCGGTACTGCTGACCGCGACGAGCCTCGGTCTGGCCACCTGCCCGCTGACCGAGCCGTTCGAGGTGCAGGGCATCCGGAATCGTATTCGCACCGACATCCTCGACGACAGCGCTTTTCCACAGCTGGCTATCCGGATCGGTTGGGCAGCAACCGGTTCCGGACCGCTTCTGGCGACCCCGCGGCGTCCGGTCGGCGACGTCGTCCATCCCTTGTAAGGCCGGAAGAGATGATCGAGATGGAACGGTATTCGTCGTCGGTACTACGGATATGGCGGATGACGCCGTGGATCCGCAACCCGTTGCTGCGCCCGTCGGATCGACTGGAGGGCGTGGTCCGCATCGTAGCCGTTGTCGTTGTCCTGGTGGCCATTCCGATGTGCGGGGCGATCGGCACCGCCCGCTACGGGTCGGCCGTGGTGGAGGCCCGGGCCGAGAATGCCGCGAAGGTCGAAGTGGCGGCGACGCTCCTCGACGACCCTGTGCTGGTCGCATCATCCACCACCACCGGGGTGTACGACGATCGCAACCACGCTGCGGTGCAGTGGAACCGGGACGGGCAGATCGGTGCGGCGACCATCGAGGTGGCTCGTACGGCCAAGGCAGGCGAGCGAGTGGCGCTGTGGCTCGGTCCCGATGGACGCCCGGCCGATCCGCCGTCGACCACGAGTGCTTCCGCCGCCTGGCGTGCGGTCGGTCTGGGCCTCGGCATTCTGGCGGAGATCTGGCTCGGTACCGCGGCGGTGGTCTGGCTGACCGCATGGGTATTCGGCCGCCGGCGCCAGGAGCGCTGGACGCGGGAGTGGCGGCAGATCAGTCGCCCGATCGGACAGGACCAGTAGTGACAACTCTGAACGAGGTGATTGCTGGGTGCGATTCTCAGTGCAGCGGCGCCGACCACCGCAGTCGAGTACCGCGGCGCTCCCCGGTGTCGTCCGCCGCTCCGGGCAGCGCCGAGAACTCGCCACCCAACGATTCGGCTCGCTGGGTCAGGTTGGTCAGGCCGCTCGGGGTGATGTTGTCGGGGATGCCGACGCCGTCGTCGGTGACGGTCACCGTGAGATTGTCGGCGACATCGATCTCGACGTCGATGATGTAGGCGTCTGCATAGCGGACGGCATTGCTGACCCCTTCGCGCACAACGGCTTCCGCGTGATCGGCCAGCCCGGGCTCCACGACCGACAGGGGTCCGGTCACGCGCAGCGAGGCCCGGATCTCGGTGTCGGCAGACTGTTGGTGGATGGCGGCCTCGATGCGCTGCCGCAGCCGGGTGCTCTGCGTGTTGCCGCTGTGCAGGTCGAAGATGGCCGTGCGGATCTCCTGGACCACGTCCTGCAGATCGTTGATCGAATCGGTGAGCCGCATACGAACCTCGGGCACCTTGGTGCGCGGCACTGTGCTCTGTAGCGCGAGACCGATGGCGAAAAGTCGCTGGATGACGTGGTCGTGCAGATCGCGGGCGATGCGGTCGCGGTCGCTGAGGATGTCGAGGTCGCGCATGCGTTGCTGCGTTTCGGCCAGCTGCATGGCGAGCGCGGCTTGTTCGGTGAAGGCCGCTGCCAGCTCCAATATTTCGTCGTCGTAGGGCGCAGTTTCGAGGGGGCGCACCGTAATCAGCACGCCCAGCGGCGCGTCCGGCGTGTGCAGCGGCAGTACCAGCGCCGGCCCGGCTTTGGGCAGCAGGTCGGCCAGGTCGGTCTGCTGCGCATTCTCCACACGCAGCGGGCTTCGCTGCGAAAACGCCTGCCCGACAAGTGCGTCGTCGACGCCGAGTGTCCGGCCGCGATACTCGTCGCCGAGACCCGAGTAATGGGTGACGGTCAACTCGGCGATCTCGTCTGCCGGGGTACCCGGTTCCTCGACGGTCGCCAGCAGCACCCGGTCGGACCGCGTCAGCTCGCGAGCATGGTCGACCAGGTGCGCCAGCACTTCGTCGGGGTCGGTGCCGGCGAGGAATTCGGTGGTCAGGTCGCGGGTGGCCTCGATCCATGCCTGGCGGGCGCGGGCGGACTCGTAGAGGCGGGCGTTCTCGATGGCAATGCCCGCGGCCGCGGCCAGCGCCTGCACGATGAGCTCGTCGTCCTCCGTGAACGGGTGCCCGCCGGACTTCTCGGTGAGATACAGGTTGCCGAAGATGGCATCGCGGATGCGCACGGGAACGCCGAGAAAGGTGCCCATCGGAGGATGGTTCGCAGGAAATCCCACCGATGAGGGATGGTCTGCGAGGTTGTCCAGGCGGATCGGTTTCGGCTGGCTGAACAGCAGTCCGAGCACGCCGTGCCCCTCCGGGAGGTGGCCGATCAGCTCGCGAGTGGGTTCATCGATGCCCTCATAGATGAATTGGGACAGCTGCTCCTCGTGCCCGCGGACCCCGAGCGCGCCGTAGCGGGCATCGACGAGGCTGGTAGCGGTGTGCACGATGGTGCGCAGGGTCTCGTCGAGGTCGAGGCCGGAGGTGACCGCGAGCATGGCATCGACGAGGCCGTCCATGCGGTCGCGGGCGTCGATGATCTGCTCGACACGGTCCTTGACCTCGGTGAGGAGCTCCCGCAGCCGCAACTGGGAAAGCGTTCCCGCTACCGAGTAGGAACCGGCCCCTGAATCGTCAACCATCTCGGCAATCCTGTGCTCCGGGCGGAAACCCGCTTCTGCAAATCCTACGCGGAGCGAATCATCGCTGCCGGAATCCGGGCCTGGTCGGCGGTAGTGGTCATCCCGGGGTGGTCGACGGCTCACTGATCGCCACCCGGTACCACGCGGGGCGCATCCAACGCTCGGTCGAGCAGAATGCGCTGTTCCGCGGCGGCGACGGTACGGCGGGCGGCCGGCAGGGCATCGGGGGTGACCGAAACCGAGGTGATGCCCATGCGGACGAGGTGCTCGGCGAAATCGGGCCGCGTCGACGGCGCCTGCCCGCACAGCGACGAGGTGATGCCGAGGCGGCGGGCGGTGCCGACGATCTGCCCGATGGCGTCGAGGACGGCGGGATCGGACTCGTCGAACAGTTCGGCGCACTGCTCGGAGTCGCGGTCCACACCGAGCATCAGCTGAGTGAGGTCGTTACTGCCGATGGAGACCCCGTCGATACCCATCTGTACGTACTCCGGCAGCCAGTGCAGCACAGCAGGAACCTCGGCCATCACCCAGCGGTGCAGTCCGCGGTCGCGGCCGAGCGGGCTCGCATCCACCAGTTCCAGGCAGGCCTCCAGTTCCCAGCGGGTGCGGACGAAGGGGATCATCAGGTGCAGATTGGGTGTCCGTTCGCGCACTCGGGCGAGTGCGGCGAGTTCCAGGCGGAACAGCTCGGGTTCGCGCACGTAGCGGTAGCAGCCGCGGTAGCCGATCATCGGGTTGTGCTCGACGGGCTCGTAGGTCGCGCCGCCGGTGAGGGCCCGGAATTCGTTGCTGCGCAAGTCTGTTGCGCGATAGACGACAGGGCGGGGCGCGAAAGCCGCGGTGATGCGATGCAGGGCGACCGACAGCTTGTCGACAAACGTGTGCTCCTCACCGCGGGCGATGAGATCGCGCGGATGGCGGCCGCCGAGGGCCTGTACGAGGAGGGTTTCGGCGCGCAGCAGACCCACGCCGTCGGCATCGCCCGCGGCTACGCGTTCGGCTACCTCCGGCAGGGCCAGATTGACATATACCCGCGTGGCTGTCGGGGCGGGAGGAGCTAAAACGGTTGCGGCAGAAGGGATTCGGTGCTCATCGACCGCGATGGAGCCCGCCGCGGTGGTCGTCTCCCCGTTCCGCTCCGTGCCCCCCGGCCCGGGGACGGGCCGACTCTCGGTGCGGATCTGGCCGCTGGTGCCGTCGACGGTGACCCATTCACCGTCGTGCAGGTCGGTGGTGGCGGTCCGGGTTCCGACGATGCACGGAACGCCGAGTTCGCGGGCCACGATCGCCGCGTGGCAGGTCATGCCGCCGCTGTCGGTGACCAATGCCGCCGCGCGCGAGATCGTCGGCAACCAGTCCGGGTTGGTCATCGGCGCCACCAGGATCTCCCCGTCGCGCAGCTCGCCACCCTGGGCGGGGGAGATCAGCACGCGTACGGCACCGGTAGCGCGGCCGGGAGCGGCAGCGAGGCCGCGCAACCGCAGGACGCGATTCGAATCTATCTTGGCGGCAACGGGTGTCGGATCGGAATGGTCCGACAGCATGGTGACCGGCCGTGCCTGCACCAGCCACAGCGTGTTGTCGTCGAAGGCCCACTCGATGTCCTGCGGGCGGCCGCCGTAGTGGCGCTGTACCTCGAGTGCGAGGCGAGCCACCGCATGTGCCTGTTCGGGCGTGAGCACCGGGGTCTCTGTATCGGTCATGTTCTCTACCCGCCGGTCACCGTCGGGACCGGCGACGATGGCGAAACTCTGTCTGCCGGAACGGTGTTCGAGCAACCTCGGCCCATTGGCATCGAACAGGTAGCTGTCGGGTTCGACGGCGCCGGACACCACGACCTCGCCCTGGCCGCGGGCGGCGTCGATGACAACGCGGTCGCGGCGGCCGGTGGCCGGGTCGGCGGTGAACACCACTCCGGCCTGATGGGCGGCGACCATGCGCTGCACGACCACCGCCATTTCCGGGCGCTGATGCATTCCGCAGCGGGCGCGATAGGTGAGGACGCGTGGTGTGAACAGCGAGGCCCAGCAGGCGAACACGGCTTCGATCAGCTTGTCGTCGCCGCTGATGTTGGTGCGCGACAGGTTCATTCCCGCGAACGAGGCGGTGGCGCCGTCTTCCCCGATTGCCGATGAGCGCACCGCGACCGGTATCCGATCGCCGAGTCGGTGATACGCCGCAACCACGGCGTCACGGACCGCGCCGTCGAGTTTGGTGTCGAGCACGAGTTCGCGCATGCGGCGGCACAACTCCTCCAGCTGCTGCCCGTCGGAGCGGGCACCGCCCGTCGCGCGCAGCGCCTGTGCGTGGAGGTCGTCCAGCTCCGCGCCGTGCGGCCCGTGTTCGACCACCGCCTGGTAGGCCGATCGCAGCAGGACGAACCCGGGCGGTACCGGCAGCCGTGCCGCCGTCAGCTCGCCGAGGTTCGCGCCCTTGCCTCCGGCCCGGTCGGCATCCGCGAGCCGCAACTCGTCGAAATCTGCCACATAGTCGCCCATCACGGCTCCGATCCGTCGTGAATCCGTCTGCAGCCAGCCTCGCCTGGCCGAGGTCCTTCGAACTACGGCCGAAGGTCCCGCATTCCTTGGGCGATGGCCCTGTGTCTGCGCCAGGTCGGCAGCGCCGAAATCACTTCTTGTTGTTGCGTGTCGAGAGATAGGTGCTGACGATCGCCATGATGGCAATGGCGACGGCAATGAGCACGGCGGCGGTGGGCCAGTTCATGGAATTCTTCTCGGTGTCGATCGATGGGCATTTGTACGCGGCCGATAATGCGGCCACTGCAAATGATGTGTTCCGGCGCGCGCCCGTGACAGGGCCGAACGTCCGGTGGTACTACGACATTTCGTCCTCGCAGGAGGTATCCCTGAACCCTTCGTTTGTGCTGCGACACAGGTGATCCTGAGCAGACCGGGGGCGAAGACGCCGCCGCTGTACCGCGATTCGATGAGGAGCGTCGACCATGAATCCCGAAGGCTCACCCGTGTATCCCGTTGCCGTGCGCGGCGATCTGGACGAACCGTTGTCGCGCTGGTTGTGGCTGGTCAAGTGGCTGCTCGCGATACCGCACTACATCATCCTGTTCTTCTTGTGGATCGCGTTCGTGGTGCTCACCGTGGTAGCCGGATTCGCGATTCTGTTCACCGGCCGTTATCCGCGCGGCATCTTCGATTTCAACGTCGGGGTGATGCGGTGGTCATGGCGGGTGCAGTTCTACTCGTATGCGGCGCTGGGCACCGATCGGTATCCGCCGTTCACATTGCGCTCTACCGAGTACCCGGCCGATCTGCAGGTCGACTACCCGGACCGATTGTCGCGTGGCCTGGTACTGGTCAAATGGTGGCTGCTGGCCATTCCGCATTACTTGGTCGTCTCCGCGATGATCGGCGGCGCGATATCGCTCGGCGGCGAGAACGACAACGCCACCACCGTGCCGCTACTGGGGGTGCTGGTCCTCATCGCCGCGATAGCGCTGCTGTTCACGGCCCGCTACCCGCGGCGGCTGTTCGAATTCGTCGTCGGAATCAACCGCTGGTTGTACCGGGTGCTGGCCTACGCTGCACTGATGCGGGATGACTATCCGCCGTTCCGTCTCGATCAGGGTCCGCGTGAACCCGATGAGGCAGCGCAAGCCTGACGGGGCCACACGAGTGAGGAGTGGTCGATGATCGATGGTTCCGGTCGCAGCACCGTCGTGCTGGATGTCAGCGGAGTGCGGTGGGCGAGTCAGCAGAGCACCGTGACGGCGGTGCTCGGGCGACGCCCGGGCGTAGTCTCGGTGCAGCCCAATCCGGTGTCGCAGACGGCGACGGTGGTCTTCGACCCGGCCCGGACCTCGCTGCGGGAGCTGCGGGAGTGGTTGCGCGACTGTGGTTTTCACTGCGCTGGGCAGTCGGTTCCCGCGCATGTCTGTGACCCGATGGCTGAACCGGATCCTTCGGTTGCCGTCGACACCGCGCCGCCGCGACCACGTGCCGCCCCGCCCGAGCACGCCGCGGTAGCACACGACGACCACGACGGGATGTCGATGTCGGCCATGGCCGCCGACATGCGCAATCGATTCCTGGTCTCGCTGGTCTTCTCGCTGCTGGTGATGCTGTGGTCGCCGATGGCGAGCGACATGTTCGGGCTGCACGTGGCGACGCCGTGGGGACTGCGGCAGGACATCTGGGCACTGATCCTGAGCCTGCCGGTGATCTTCTATTCGGCGACGATCTTCTTCACCGGCGCGGTGCGGGCGCTGCGGGCCCGCACCCTGGACATGATGGTGCTGGTCGCGGTCGGAATCGGTGCGGGCTGGCTGTACTCGCTGGCCATCACCCTGACCGGTGGCGGTGAGGTGTTCTACGAGGCATCGACCATGCTGGCCACGTTCGTGCTGCTGGGTCACTGGTTCGAGATGCGCGCCCGGGGTGGCGCCAATGATGCGATCCGCACGCTGCTGGACCTGGCGCCGCCGCGGGCCGTGGTCATCCGGGACGGCCGGGAGGCCGAGATCCCCACGGCCGAGGTGGTGGTCGACGACGTGTTGCTGGTGCGGCCGGGGACGAAGATCGCCGTCGACGGTGTGGTCGTCGACGGGGACAGCGAGGTCGACGAGTCGATGGTGACCGGGGAGAGCCTGCCGGTGCACAAGGAACCCGGCTCGGCAGTGATCGGTGCGACCATCAATGTCAACGGCACCCTCCGCGTGCGCGCCACCAAGATCGGCGCGGATACCGCGCTGGCGCAGATCGTGAATCTTGTTCAGCAGGCCCAGAATTCGAAGGCGCCCGGTCAGCGGCTCGCCGACCGGGCGGCGTTCTGGCTGGTGCTGGTCGCCTTGCTCGGCGGTGGCGCGACGCTGCTGGTGTGGCTGCTGGCCGGTGCGACGTTCGCGAAGGCGATGCTGTTCGCCATCACTGTCGTCGTCATCACCTGTCCCGACGCTCTGGGCCTCGCCACTCCGACGGCGATCATGGTGGGCACCGGGCTGGGGGCCAAACGCGGCGTGCTGTTCAAGAACGCGATGGCCCTGGAGTCGTCCGCGCGAGTGCGGGTCGTGGTGATGGACAAGACCGGCACGCTCACCAAGGGGGAGCCGGAGGTCACCGAGATCGCCACCGGTGATGTGGCGGGGGATGCTGGGCTGTTGTCGTTGCTGGCGGCCGTCGAGCGTGCATCCGAGCACCCGCTGGCGCAGGCCATCGTGCGGTACGCCGAGGTGCGCGGCGCCGCCGTACTCGCCGCCGGGCGTTTCGAGAACGTGCCGGGACACGGGGCGATTGCGGTGGTGGACGGTCGCCGGGTCGTGGTCGGCAATCGCCGGCTGCTGGACCGGGAAGGTATCGAGCTCGGCGACTTGGCCGGGGTCCGAGACCGGGTGGCAGGGGGCGGGCAGACCGCCGTGCTGGCTGCCGTCGACGGCAAGGCTGCGGCAGTGATCGGCATCGCCGACGCGCCCCGGGAGACATCGGCCGCCGCGGTGCGCGAACTGCACGAACTGGGCGTCGAGGTCGTGATGCTCACCGGAGACAACCAGGCCACCGCCGAACGGATCGCGGGCACGCTGGGTATCGACACGGTGATCGCGGAGGTGCTGCCCGCCGACAAGGCCGCCCGGATCGCCGAACTGCAGTCCGGCGGAAGGAAAGTCGCGATGGTCGGCGACGGCGTGAACGACGCGCCCGCGCTCGCGCAGGCCGACGTCGGCATCGCCATCGGTGCCGGCACCGACGTCGCCATCGATACGGCGGATGTGGTGTTGATGCGGTCGGACCCGGTGGATGTGCCCACCGCGCTGCGCATCGGCCGCGGCACCCTGCGCAAGATGCACCAGAATCTCGCCTGGGCGGTCGGATACAACACCCTTGCACTGCCGATTGCCGCCGGAGTATTCGAGCCCGCCCTCGGTCTGACGCTGCGCCCGGAGATCGCGGCCATGTCGATGTCCGGCTCCAGCATCATCGTCGCGCTGAACGCCTTGTCGCTCAAACGATTGCGGTTGCCCGGCGCACCGGCCGACTCATGACATCCGAGGCGGCGGGTCCGCGCGAGGAAGGCCGACAGTAGCGTTCGGTACGAAGACCGGCACGTGGTGATGCCGGTCTCCGATGCCCGCGAATCGGCAGCCGAACGCGCGGACGACGATCCGGGTCATCCTGTCGCCAGGGCGGGGAAGTTCCGAGCCGACATTCGTCGCACGTTCCGCCGCCGGGCAATAGCCGAGCAAAAGGGGATGCGATGATGTCGTTGGTACTCCGTGCGAGTGGCGATCGGCCCTCACCGCAGCGGCGATCACCGCGCAGCGCGACCGTGCGCGGCGCACTGTCGACGAGGCGTGCGCGCAGCTCGCCGACGCGGTCGCGGTCCTCGACCATGCTCACCCGCTGGCCGGCATGACCGATGTGCTGCGCCGGGCCCGGTCGCCTGAATTCACCGTGATGCCGACGAACTCGGCGTGCGCCGCGGTGCGCAGGGATCAGCACCGACGCCGACATGCCCGGACGCCGGCGCTGCTCCGCGATCGTATTGTCCTGGGCGCGCTCTCAGTTCTGCAGCAATCCCACGACGGCGCCGCCGGGATCGGAGAACAGCGCGAACGACATGGTGTCGGCGATGCCAGTCGGCGGTAACACCACTGTCCCGCCGAGTTGCTGGATCTCGGACAGCGCCGTCTCGAGGTCATCCACCTGGATATACACCGTGACATACGGCGGCATGTCCGGACGGTTCTGCATGATTCCGCCGGCCAACCCGCCGTTCCCCGTTTCGACGAGGGTGTAATCCGATTCGGACGCTGTCATGGTCCACCCGAATGCCTTGCCGTAGAACTCGCGCAGGGCCGCGGCGTCCGGGCCGCCGATTTCCCAATGTACGACCGGATTGCTCATGATCTTCCCTTTCGTATCGAAATGCCACATCGCCCCTCAACGCTGCGGCAGGCGGCCCGATCCATGACAGGTCCGCAGGTCGGTCCGGGCCGGGACCAAAGACCTGCAGCGTTCGGGCCGCCGAACCGAAATCTCGCTTCAGGCCGCGGTGACCTTCGGGCGCCGCGAGAGGGCCGTTCGGCTCCTGCCGTCGCATCTCCGGCGCAGCGATCATGAACGGGTTGGGAACCATGCGATACAACGCAATTCCAGGAGGACGGCGTGGCCGAACGAGTGTCGGTACGACAAGGCATCGACGAGGTGCAGCGGGCCGTGGTCTGGCCCGACCCCAGCCCCCTCGGTTCGTGGTGGGAAGCCGTCATGCGCGAGAGCGCGCCGTCCAGCCCTGGGTCCGGACGAACCAGCTGACAAGCGGCCACTGATTCCGTTGAGCCACTGTGCTATTCGAGCAACTAACTGCCCGCCGGATGGACGACCATCACCGGGCACCGAGCGTGTTGCACCAGCGCATTCGATGTGGACCCAAGCAGCGCGCCGAGGAAACCGGATACTTAGCCTGCCATCCCGCCAGCCGCTCCGCCAGCAACGCGCTCTCCGCGCCCTGCACATCGATGAGCACCGCAACACGGAGGCATGTTTGCCATTTTGTTGCGGGGTTACTCGAGTGGTCACCGGAGGTCTTTCGTCCCCGGCGTCGGTGACGGTCGGCAGCGTCGCTCCGCGGCCGCGGCTCCTAGCGTGGTATGGAGGCTCGGCCGGAAGGCTGAAAACGCCGGTCCCAGAGGAGTATTCATGACATCCCACGACAATCCGCATCCGCCGGCCGCCGCTCGTGTCGTCGTCGGTGTAGACGGCTTCCCGGCGTCGGACGTCGCGCTGCGGTGGGCGACGGAATTCGCGGCGCGGCGCGGGCGTGCGCTGCATATCGTGCACGGCATGAACCTGGTGGGGCTCGGAGCCACCCGGCTGGGTGCCTACGCGGTGACGGTGGAACCGGTGCGGGATGCGGTACGCGCTCATGGCCGGGCCGTGGCCGACCGCGCCGAGCAGCTCGTGCGCGAGATCGCCCCCGATCTCCCGGTGACGGTCGAGCTCGCCGCGGACCGCGGGTCCGCCATGCTTGTCACCCGCAGTGCCGATGCGTACGCCGTTGTGCTCGGAGCCACCGGTTCGGCCGGGACGTTGGCGCACCTGGGATCCACGCTGCTGGAGGTGACCGCACACGCCGACGGCACGGTGATCGTTGTGCGCACCGACCCCGCCGGGAGCGACACCGTCCGCACCACCGGACCGGTCGTGGTCGGCATCGACGGCAGTCCGATCAGCGAGGCCGCGACCGCCGCCGCCTTCGCCGAAGCCGCCGAACGAGGAACCGAACTGATCGCCGTACATGCTTGGGGCGATTGGAATTTCGGGAAGTTTGCCCGCCTCGACGACCTGCAGCTCCCCGGCGCCGACTTCCAGCAGGAAGAGGAAGCGACCCTCGCCGAACGCCTCGCAGGATGGCAGCAGAAGTATCCGGACGTCGTCGTGACTCGCAAGATCTACCTGTCCCACCCTGCCGCGCACCTGCAGCAGTGGTCGGAAACCGCGCAGCTCGTCGTGGTCGGCAGCCGCGGGCGCGGCGGATTCACCAGCCTGCTGTTCGGGTCGACGGCCAATTCCCTTGTCCAGCACGCACATTGCCCGGTCATGGTGGTGCACCCGGCGAAACGCTGAATCTCTGCGCCCCACAGGGACATTACCGAGGGGCGGGGCGATCATCTTTCGTCCGTGCTGCCGGAGACACGGCGCAAGCGTTTGTCGATGGCGACGACGAGGCTCGCTGCCAGGGCAATAGCGACGATTCGCAGCCATGCCCGTCCGTCGATCGGTGCGGTGTCGAATACCGTGTTCATCGTCGGCAGGCAGCTGTACAGGTAGAACGCTTCGACGACCACGAACAGGTTCATTGCGGCGGTGCGCGCTTCGGCGAGACCGGCGCCGTGCGCGAGTTCCCATTCGAACAGCCACCAGGATCCGGCCACGAGCAGCGCCGACACCAGCAGGGTCCGAGCCACGAGGGCACGCGTCAACAGCGGCTGATCCGGGTTGCGGGGCGGCCTGGTCATGATGTCGGGCTCTCGGGGCTCGAAGGCCAGCATCAGCCCGAGTGCGACGGCAGTGGTCATGCAGCGCCGACGGCTACACATCCTCACATCGTCCGCGGTGCCAACGGGATTCGCGCCGGCGATCGATTTCGATCGGGAAGAGTTCGATTGGCTGCGGAACCTCGGTCGCCGGACCCTGACCGAAGCGACTCGAATCGCGCGGCTGGCCGAGCCTTCCGAAGACCTCGAGATCAGCACCGAGGTGACCCTCGAACCCATTGCCGCCGAACTCGTTCACCGTTCGGAGCATGCGTACCTGCTCGTTGTCGGCAGCCGCGGTCTCGGTGCCGTCCGGCGCGGGCTGCTCGGTTCGGTCAGCACCGCGGCGGCACACCATGCGCACTGCCCGGTCGCCGTCGTGCACTCGTCCGCGGCCGACTCGATCGCGGCCGGGAAGCCGATACTCGTCGGCGTCGATGGTACGCGAAACAGCGAGCCCGCCTTGGCATTCGCGTTCGAGGAAGCCTCGCGGCGCAAGGTCGGGCTGGTCGCCCTGCACGCCTGGATAGACGCGGGTAACCCCGACATCCTGCTCCCCGGCTGGGAGGCTGTCCGGGAATCAGCAGGGGTGGCACTGTCCGAGAGCCTGGCGGGGTGGAGTGACAAGTATCCGGATGTTCCGGTGCGCCGCATCGTGGTCCGTGATCGACCGGCACAGTCACTGCCGCAGGAATCCGGCAGTGCCCAATTGGTTGTCGTCGGAAGTCACGGCCGGGGTGGATTCACCGGCATGCTGCTCGGTTCCACCAGCAATACCCTGCTGCATGCGGTGGATTGCCCGATCATCGTCGTCCGCCGGGCCCGGCTGTGACGTGTGTATCCGAGTCGCGGCCGCTCCCTCCCGGGAGAGGTGGTCGCCGGAAAGTCCTGTGCCATTGCGGTTCCCGGCCTCGGTCCCACCGGCTGCGCGCGTGTGTTGCGGGACGGTGGCCTCTGATGCGAGAACGGAGTCTACTGGTGAACCACCGTGGTCTGGGACTGCGGTAGCCGATTGGCGAGCACTCGCGCGGCTTAGTCGATGGTCACTTTTCGTGCTGTGCCCGAGCCGGGACCGTGCGCAATGTCTCGATCGCGGCGGTGAGCAGACCACGGGCCTCGTCGGCGATCGCCTGCAGGTCGCCGTGTCCGGTGGCGCGCACCAGGACGTCGGGATCGGCGGCTTCGACCAGCGTGCCGGTGTCGGCGCCGCGAACCACGACGTTGCAGGGCAGCAGGAGCCCGGCCTGCCGGTCGGTGGCGAGCGCCCGCGAGGCGAGCCGGGGGTTGCACGCGCCGAGGATCACGTACGGCTCGATCTGCTCGCCGAGCTTCTCCCGGAGCGTGGCCCGTACGTCGATCTCGGTGAGCACACCGAAACCCTGCTGCCGCAACGCCTCTCGCGTCATCTCCATGGCCTCGGCGAATGGTGCGTCGACGAAAACCGTGATTCCCGGCGACGGTACGACCGGAATGCGGACCTCGGTGATCAGCCGGCGCGGGTCGCTCACCTCGTCGGGACCGACGAGATAGACCTCGGTCGGCGGGCCGGTCGGACGGTACCCTGCGTCGTGTATCCAGCACTGCAGGGCACGATAGGCGGCGTCGAGCCCGCCGTAGCCCCCTCGGTGCGAGGTCCGTGCCACCAGCGTGCCGGGTACGACGATCACCTCGGCACCGGACCGCAAGCTGAGCATGGGGGCGGGTTCGACCGGCACCCCGAAATCCACGAGCGTCGTGTGGTCGGTGGCCGACTCCTCGGAGAACGTGATGGTGGGTGCGCCGTTGGCGGTGAGACCGGCCCGCTGCACCGTCGCCGTCAATTCCCGCATGCCCGCGGCGATGTCCTCGCCGAGCCGGTCCGCGCGGATCTCGCGCGGGAGCCGCAGCACGGCCTGCGGCACGACCTCGCAAACGTCTACTCGATAGCCCATCGCACCCTCCTTCTCGATCCTGAGATCGAGCCTGCTCCGGCAGCAGGGCCGCGTCGAGAGACGAAAGACCTGCGATGACACACCATCGGGCCGAAAAGTCCCCGGGTGCGCACCGATAACTCGATCGTGTTCCGAAAGGCAGCGCGGCAGGGGACTTTCGCTCCTGTGGGCGGGCCGGCACGGAGCCGACCATCGAGTCATGACTCGAATCGATTCGATGGCATCGCGGAGGTCGTGGTGACAACGAGGTATCAGACGCCGGGACTCGGCGCGTCGGCGGCGTTGATTGCCATGCACCTGCCGGTCGGGATGCGGCGCACATTCGGTGAGTTGCGTTATGAGGCTGGTCGCTCGGGTGGGCGTGTTGCCCTACCCGTGGCGTTCGTGCGGGCGGACGACACCGTGGTCGTCCGGGTGGCCGGTGCCGCCGCGAAGACGTGGTGGCGCGATTTCCGGACACCGCGTCCGGCGTCGATCCGCATCGACGGAACGTGGTTGCCCGGGACGGGCCGGGTCGTCCTGCCGGGATCGCTGGAACACGAAGAGACGGAAGCGATCTACCAGCAGGGACACCTGCGAGAACAGGTGTCGGCACTCGACCCGTATGTGGTCGTCAAGGTGAATCGTGGCGTGGGGCCGGATCCCGGGGCCGGTCTCTCGCGGCGGTGGTTCGCCGCCGTCACACTCGGGGAGTTCCTCGGCTTCTGCGCGCCCGCGGTGGCGGGTGCGCTGACGATCGACGCCGCACCGGCCGTGATCGCGGCCGCCATGCTCGCCGCCGGTGCGATCGAAGGCAGCGTCCTCGGCCTGTTCCAGGCCAGGGTGCTGCGTTCGGTGCTGAAAGGCTTCTCGCCACGCGAGTGGATCACCGTGACCGTATTCGGTGCGCTGGCGGCATGGGCCGTCGGCGTGCTCATGATGGTGCACGGCGAGCGGCTGTCCGGCTGGTCCCCGGCGGTGCAGGCGCCGGTCGTGGTCGCCGGCGCGCTGGTCATGGTCTTCGCGATCGGCGTCGCCCAATGGTTCGTACTGCAGTACTGGACCAACCGCGCCGCGCTGTGGATCTGGGCGAACGCGGCCGGGTGGGTCGCGGGACTCGGGGTGTTCGGCCTGGTCACGACGCCGTTGTGGCAGCCGGGACAGTCGACCGTCCTGACGGTCGCGATCGGCGCCCTGGGTGGTCTGGCGATGGCCGCGGCGATGGCGGCGATCAACGGCGCCTTCCTGGTCCGCATCCTGGCGCCCCGGCACCTGATCACACCGTGACCGAAACCGGTACCACGAATGTCGTTGGTACCGGGCGACTGCGGTGATCGGCCCCAGTGGTGCCCCGGGCAGCCCGGGACATCCGAACACGAACAAGGAGATGAGCCGTGATGTTCTGGTACAGCCACGACATGAACGGGTGGGGATACGCGTGGATGGGCATCGGCGTCCTGTTCTGGGGCCTGCTGATCGCGGGCTTGATCATGCTGGTGCGGTATGTCGCCGCCACGGAACGGGGCGCCCAGTATCGCATCGACCCCCGCAGTCCCGAGCCTACCGCCGAACGCCTGCTCGCGGAACGCTTCGCGCGCGGCGAGGTCGACGAGAAGGAATACGCGAGTCGCCTTGTGGCCCTGCGTAATGCGGAGGGCGACCGATGAACACGAACGGACAGTCTCGAGGTGGCCCTGTTCGCTCACGGCATCCGCGCGGTGGTGAGACAGTTCTGGGTACGCGGAAGAGCGCTTCCCCGGCAGCGTCGATCCTGCGGATATCCGCCGGTCACCATGTATCAACGGCCGCAGTCGAGCACGCACGCGAGAAGATCGGGCGTGCGCTGGACTACGCTTCGGAGCCCGTCCTGTCGGCGCGGGTACGGCTCGCGAGGCACAGCGATCGGGCTGCCGATCCGGTTGTCGCCCAGGCGTCCGGCAGTCGTATCGACAGCGTTCTCTACCGTGCGGAGGAGACGGGTTACCTTCTGGCGCAGGTGGATCCGCATCCCGACGAGGTCACGCGCGGATCGGTGCCGATGCCGAAGCCGCGGACAAGCCGCGACGGTTGCCGCGACAGGCGTTGACAATGACCGAATTGAGCCCGCTCGACACGGGATTCATGGAGATGGAAGACACCGATCGGCACATCAGCCTCGGCATCGGTGCGGTAGCGGTCGTCGCGGGACCCCCGCCGACCCGGGAAGAATTCCGTGCCGGCGTCACCCGCGGTCTGCGGCAGCACGGGCGACTGCGGCAGCGGGTGCGCCGGGCACCGCTCGACCTCACCGCGCCGGTATGGGAGGACGACCCGAATTTCGATCTGGCACACCATATCCGGTGGACCGCCCTACCCGATCCGGGGGACGAGACGACGCTGCGGGAGTTGATTGCGACCGAGCTGACCGAACGACTCGACCGCGACCACCCGCTGTGGGAGGTCGTCATGGTCGACAATCTGGCAGGTAACCGCTGGGCGATGATCGTCAAGGCACATCACAGCATGGTCGACGGCATCTCGGGGATCACCCTTTTCGAGAGTTTCTGCGACCCCGCCCGGGAGATTCCGGATACGCGAGCCGAAGAAGCTGGACGGCAGCCGGGGTCCGGGGTACTGGAGTGGGCGAATCGAGTGGCTCGATTGCCTTACACCGCACCGCGTTTCGCCGTCAGCGCCGCTCGGGCCCTGGCGCCGGTACTGTTCTCGGCGGTCACGCCGAGTACCGCCTCCTCACTGAACGGGTCCATCGGACGCCAGCGCCGGTACGCGGTGGCGCGGGCGAGCCTGACGGAGGTGCGCGAGATCTGCGCGGCGCTCGATGTGACGGTCAACGACGTGGCGGTGGCGGCCCTCGCGACGGCGTACCGCCGATTGTTGCTCAGCAGGGGAGAGCAGCCCGAGGCCGGGATGCTGCGGATCGTCGTGCCGGTCTCGATGCGCACCGCCGATGCGAAATACGCTCTGGACAACCGGGTCTCGGCAATGATCGCGCACCTGCCGATCGAGATCGAGGACTCGATCGAGCGGTTGGCGGCCGTCCACGACCGGATCGCCCGGCATCGCTCCCGGGGCGAAGCCGAGGCCGAAAAATCGCTGCTGTCGCTGGCCGACTGGCTGCCGTTCGGGATGGTGGCGTGGATCTTCCGGACCGTGGCACGATTCCCGCAGCGCGGTGTCGGTGCCCTGGCTACCAACGTTCCCGGCCCGCGGCGGCCGCTGTGGCTGGACGGGCGCGAGGTACTGGAGATCTGGCCCTGCATACCGGTCGCGCTGCGGGTGCGCACCACCGTCGCGATCCTCAGCTACGCCGATCGGCTGACCTTCGGCATCACCGGCGACTACGACACCACTCCCGACATCGACATCCTCGCAGCGGGCGTCGCCGCGGAGATCGACGCGCTATTGGACCATGCGCGCACACGGCGGCCACTGCAGTTGGTGAGCAACCCCGGTTCGCCGCCGGATCGCTGATCGCAAGTCGTCGATTCCGGACACGGCCGGTGAGCCCCGTTGTCGCGCAGCCTCTTCGAAACCAACTCAGTCCGCATCACTCGGACGGACCGCAACCGGGCGATGTATCCGCCTGGAGACCGAAGTCGCCGCGCTGCCGGGACGCAGAACGGATGTGTTCACGACGCGCGGAGACAGTCCGGGGCTCCTGTAATAGGCGTTACCCACGAGAAGTTGGACAAGTGACCTTGTTTCCTGGGAGGGGCTGCGGGCGAGTGCTGGAATGGGCGGTTGGGAGGACGGGGTATTCGGCGAGTGCGGAGAGGTCGGTGTCAGATGGTGGACGACGGGGAGATCATCGTGCGTACCCGTTTGACCTTCCGGCTGACTGATGCGGTGCGTTCCGGCCCGACGGTTGTCGTAGCCTACGAGGTCGACGATATCGACCCGATCCGGCACATCGGCTGGTCCGTCGTGGTGACCGGCCTGGCTCGTCCCGTCACCGATCCCAAGCACATCGCCCGCTACGAGCAGGTGCTGCGGCCGTGGTCCGATACGGTGACGGACGCGGTGATCGCGATCGAGCCGACCATCGTCACCGGCGTCCGCCTGGTCGAGCAGGACCCGCGGACCGGCAGACTCGCTTCTTGAACCTGATCGCCCGGCACAATCCGGACCGCGGCTCACTTGCCCAACCTGCTCGGATCGTGCGCCATCGGAGCGGCCGACGCGCGATGCTTCGACTATGACGAGTCCAGCTGGTCGGACAGCGGCAGCGGGACGGGCGCTCCGGCTCCCGGGCCTGGCACAGTTCCGCGGATACCAGCGGGACTGGTTTCGGTTCGATGTGGTGGCCGGGGTGACCGTCGCCGCCTATCTGGTGCCGCAGGTGATGGCCTACGCGACGGTGGCCGGTGTGCCGCCGGTGGTGGGGTTGTGGACGGCGCTGGGCCCGCTGGCGGTGTACGTGCTGCTGGGCACATCACGCCAGCTGTCGGTGGGGCCGGAATCGACGACGGCGTTGCTCACGGCGGTCGCCCTGGCGCCGCTGGCGATGGGTGACCCGCGGCGGTACGCGGCCCTGGCCGCGGTGCTTGCGCTACTGGTGGGCGTGATCTGTCTGGTCGCGGCGCTCGCCCGCCTGGGATTGCTCGCCGACCTGCTGTCGAAGCCGGTGCTGGTCGGATATCTCGCCGGGACGGCGGGGATCATGATCGCGGGTCAGCTCGAGCGGGTGAGCGGCGTCCCGGTGACCGGTGAGACCATTCCCGCGCAGGTGGGATCGTTCGCGGCTAATCTGGCGTCGGTGCATTGGCCGACGGCACTGGTGGCGGCGGTCGTGCTGGGAAGTCTGCTCGCCCTGAACAGATGGGTTCCGCGGGTGCCCGGGCCATTGTTGGCGGTGTTGGGCGCCACCCTGGTTGTTGCCGTGTTCTCGTTGCAGCACTACGGAATTCGGGTCGTCGGTTCGATTCCCTCCGGACTACCCGTGCCCGGTGTCGACGGGATCGCCGCTGCCGACCTCACGCAGTTGGTACTCCCTGCCATCGGCATCGCGGTCGTGGCGTTCTCCGACAATGCCCTCACCGCACGGGCATTCGCTTCCCGTCACGGCCGCCATGTCGACGCCAATACCGAACTGGCGGCCCTCGGTGCGACCAATGTGGCTGCCGGGGTGCTGCACGGGTTCCCGGTCAGCTGCAGCGGGAGCCGTACGACGATTGCCGATGTCGCAGGGGCGCGCACCCAGCTGTACTCGATGGTCACTCTCGTCACTGTGCTGGTCGTACTGTTCTGGGCGCGAGGCATTCTCGCGGTATTTCCCGCCGCCGCACTGGGCGCGCTGGTGGTGTACGCGGCGCTGCAGCTGATCAACGTGGCCGAGTTCCGCCGGATCGCGCACTTCCGGCGCAGCGAGCTGGTGCTGGCCGTCGGCACCACGGCCGCGGTCCTCGGCCTGGGCGTGCTGTACGGCGTGCTGGTTGCGATCGCGCTATCGATTCTCGACCTGTTGCGGCGGGTGGCGCGCGCCCACGATGCCGTGCAGGGATTCGTCCCCGGATTGGCCGGCATGCATGACATCGACGACTACCCGAACGCGAGCCTCGTTGCCGGACTGGTCGTATACCGCTACGACGCGCCCCTGTGTTTCGCGAACGCCGAGGACTTCCGGCACCGTGCGCTGGAGGCCGTGGAACTCTCGGCGCAGCAGGGCGAGTCGGTGCGCTGGTTCGTGCTCAACACGGAGGCGAACGTCGAGGTCGATCTGACCGCTTTGGATGCTGTGGAGCAGCTGCGAGCCGAATTAACCGGTCGCGGCATAGTTTTCGCGATGGCACGCGTGAAACAGGACCTGCGTGACGCCCTGGACGCGGCCGGGCTGACCGACCGTATCGGCCCGGAACGGCTGTTTCCGACCTTGCCGACGGCATTGGATGCCTACCGCCGCCGCTGAAACCGGGCGGGTAACTCACCTGCCGCTGTGCAGTTTCGATGCGTAGACCGCGGCCTGGGTGCGTCGCTCCATGCCGAGCTTTGCCAGCAGCCGGGAGACGTAGTTCTTCACCGTCTTCTCCGCCAGGAACATGCGTTCCGCGATCTGCCGGTTGGTCAGCCCCTCGCCCAGCAGGTCGAGCAGTTTGCGTTCCTGCTCGGTGAGCGTGGCGAGCGGGCCGTCCGGCTCGGTGCCGCGGCGCAGCTGGTCCATCAGGGCCGCGGCGGCGCGGTTGTCCAGCAGGGAACGACCCGCCCCGACGTCCTTGATGGCCTGGGCCAACTCCATGCCCTTGACGTCCTTGACGACGTAGCCGCTCGCACCTGCGAGGATCGCATCGAGCATGGCCTGCTCGTCGGTGAACGAGGTGAGAATCAGGCAGCGCAGGCCGTCCAGTCGCGACAGCAGGTCACGGCACAGTTCGATGCCGTTGCCGTCAGGCAGCCGGACATCGAGCACGGCCACGTCCGGGCGCAGCGCGGGAATCCGGGCCATGGCCTGCGAAACGTCGCCCGCCTCGCCGACCACGGTCAGTTCCGGGTCGCCCTCGAGGAGGTCGGCCAGCCCGCGCCGGACAATCTCGTGGTCGTCGACCAGGAACACCTTGATCATGGGTCCCATCCAATCTGCATAGGGGATACCACCACCACGATAATCCGGCGAATCGCCTGTCGGTGCGGACCAAAGTCATCTTTCGAACGCCGAATGCCCTCCCGATCGTGTGGTGTTCGGGGGCCGGAAATTCATGGGACCTTCGGCCCTACATGCCCTGTCGGCGCGGTGGTGGGATGACCGAGATTGTTCGGGTTGCGATGGAGGAAGCGGGTCGGTGTCGAGCGAGTGCGGAGCTGCGGTGGGAAGTCGACGAGGGTATGGATTCATCGATCCGTGGAGTGGGTGCCACGGCGGATATGGCGGACCGTGCCTGCTTCCAGGTGGCGCAGGGCGAGAAAAGTGATGTCGTCCAGGCGGTCGACGTGACGGAGCCCGTCGTCGAAGTCGAGGCAGTCCAGGACGCGGAACCCGTCCGGCAGCACGAAGATGTCACCGGCGTGCAGATCGCCGTGCCCGTCGACGATGCGTCCGGTCGTAATTCGCTTGTCGAACAGGGGTTTGCGACCGTCGAGATAGCGGTTCACGAGCTGGTCGAGGCGGCGGACGAGTGGGTCTCGTTCAGAACGGCAAAGGGTTCGTCGGACATTCCGATCCTTCCAACGGATTCGGTGTTCGCTTCCGATCTCAGCGTGCTCTGTGAGATGACCAGGGGCTTAGAGGAATCGGACCGCAGTATCGAGGCACTCCGGCCCGATCGAGTGACGGCTCCGGAGTGTGCTCGGCCGGACTAGCATGGAAATGCTGCCGGGTCCGATCAGGAGCGCTTTATGCGATGGTACGCCGATTATCTGCGCTGGCTCTATCGCGGTGGCCGCCCGAACCTGTTTGCGAGACTGCAGAATCGGGCTTCGGCGCTGATGTTCGCCGCCGGCGTGCTCCCGCATCGGGTAGCGGCCCTCGGCATTCGCGGCCGGCGCAGCGGCCGGATCATCTGGTTTCCGGTGGTCCTGACCGAGTTCGACGGGCACCGTTACATCGTCTCGATGCTGGGTGAGACGAACTGGGTACGTAACCTGCGCGCCGCCCAAGGCCGGGCCGTGCTCCGGCACGGCCGCCGGGAGAAGGTGCGGCTGGCGGAGGTGGAGCCGGCGTTCCGCGCACCCATCCTCTGGCACTACGTGCAGGTGGCACCCGGTGCGCGGCCACACATTCCGGTCGGCCGCGATGCCGCACCCGCCGCGTTCGAGCGCATCACCGCCGACTACCCGGTGTTCCGAATCGAACCCGGAGCGCGGTGAGGTAACGAGACCTGCCTGGTAATGAGGCCGCCCCGGATTTCTACGACCGCGGGGCGGTCATCCGGAGAATGTCGGCGAGCGGCAGGCGCGGTGTCGGCGCGGGTTCGTCGTGTGCGGGGGCGGTACCGACGCGAATCACCACCTGCGGCACCATGGTTCGCCCGGTGAGCTTCTGAACGACGCCGCGGGCGCCGGGCAGTTCGGTGAGGTGGGTGAGCGGGCAGGTGGCGTATCCGGCGAGGGTGCATTCCAGCAGCACCCGGGACAGCACCTCGCCGCACCGCAGCCAATCCTCGGGCGTGTCGGCATCGGTCGACAGGACCAGTATCTTCGATCGGTCGGTACCGAGCTCGGGTCGGCGGGGCTCCCCGCCGGTGGCCGGTAGCTTACGCCCGATGGTGACGCGCTCTTGCTCCTGCGGAGTTGTCAAGGCCTCGCGGGGAATTCCGGCGGATCCGACGACATGCCCCGTCCACCAATGCAATTCGGCATGATAACTGGAGTCGTAACGGCGCAGCGCGGCACTGAGTTCGGAGGCGCGCGCCAAGTCGGGCCGCGTACTGTCGGCGAGGATATCGAGGACTGCGTCGGCGGGGTCGAAGGTGGTGCGCAGAATGGTCTCGAAATCGTCCCACCCGGGCGGCTCGGCGAACGGCAGGCGGTCGGTATACCGCGCCACGATGGCGTCGGCACGGTCGCGGTCGCCGGTGGTGACGATCCGGGACGGGCCGAATCGCACGGTGGCCAGGTGGTCGCGGCGGTTCGGATCCGGGAACCGCCGGACGAAGGTGCGCCACCCCGCCGCCGCCATGGCGGCGTGGAAATGGTCGAGGGCGATACCGCAGCTGAGGGTCATCTGCCGTCCCGAGGTGTCGGTGGCGGGCAGCATGCGATTGTGCACGGAGAACAGCTGCACGGAGCTGCCGTCGGACACCCACCGCCACGGCTGGCTGTTGTGCAGGGACGGGGCGCGTCCGGCGAGCAGAACCGCCTTCTCGACGACCGCACCGGTAGGCACGTTGTTCATGTACCTCACGCTACGAGCCCGAGGCAGGCCGGGGAGGTGCCGTTGGTCCCGACTACTACGGACCGTCGGCTTCTCCCGGCCCGGTGCGGAAGACCGCGACGCGCCGTGGGGTTACCGTGGGGGGACGGAGTGCCCGTCGCGGTACCGGAGGGACTTGCGGCCCTGGCCGGGCGACGGCCCGGCACCGATTCTGATGGGGTGATGCAGACGGAATATGTTGGCCCACTGATCGATTCACGCCGCCATGATGCGGTGATCTTCGATATGGACGGAGTGGTGACCGACAGCGCATCCGTCCATGCCGCGGCTTGGACCGAATTGTTCGATGCCTTTCTGGCCACCCGGCCACCGCATGCGGCCGAAGACCACTCGCCGTTCACCGAGTTCGATTACGAACGCTACGTCGACGGCAAACCGCGCTCCGCCGGGGTTGCGGATTTTCTGGCCTCCCGGGGGATTGCGCTGCCGTACGGGGAGCCGTCGGACGGACCGGACACGATGTCGGTGCACGGTCTCGGCAATCGGAAGGATCAGTTGTTTCTGGCGCGGATCACCGGTTCCGGAGTGTCGGCGTTCGGCACGACCGTCGCGCTGGTGCGGCGGCTGCACGCGGCCGGTATCGGTACGGCCGTCTTCTCCGCCAGCCGCAACTGTGCTCAGGTGCTGGCGGCCGCCGGGATCGCCGAGTTGTTCCCGGTGCGTGTGGACGGGATCGTGGCCGCCGAACTGGGTCTGCGTGGGAAGCCGGATCCGGCGATGCTGACCGAGGCGGCGCACCGGCTCGGCGCCGATCCCGAGCGCACCGTGGTGTTCGAGGACTCCGAGGCCGGTGTGACCGCCGGCTCCCGCGGTGGATTCGGGCTCGTCATCGGTGTCGACCGGGTCGGGCACGCCCAGCGGCTGCGGGCTGCCGGTGCGGACGCGGTGGTTGGCGATCTCGCGGACGTCCGCATCGGCGCAGGTTTCCGCCGCATGTCCGAGGTACCGGACGCGCTGGCATCCTGGCCCGGCATCGCGGATCGGCTCGATACCGAAAAGGCCACGGTACTCATGGATTTCGACGGCACACTCGTCGACATCGTGGGCGATCCGGCTGCCGCGAAGCCGGCCGATGATATCGAGGCGACTTTGGCCGGACTGGCCGAACAGTGCCCCGTCGCCATACTCAGCGGCCGAGATCTCGACGATCTGCGCTCCCGGGTGGCGGTCGACGGACTGTGGTACGCGGGCAGCCACGGCTTCGAACTACTGGCCCCGGACGGCAGTCGCCACGTCCACGACGCCGGGCCGGACGCCGAACAGGCATTGATCCGGGCCGCGGACGAACTCGGGCGGCGGCTGCTGCACGCGGTGCCGGGCACTCTGGTGGAGCACAAGCGATATGCGGTCGCCGTACACCACCGCAACGTCGCCGCCGATGCGGTGCCCGGGGTGGTGAGCGCGGTACACGATGTGGCCCGCCAGGTGGGGTTGAGGGTCACGACCGGCCGCAAGGTCACCGAGCTGCGACCGGACGTGGACTGGGACAAAGGCCGTGCCGTGCAATGGATTCTGGATCGCATCGGCACCCCGGCGATGCCGATCTATCTGGGTGACGACCTGACCGACGAGGACGCCTTCGACGCCGTCTCCGGCGCCGGTTTGGCAATCGTGGTGCGGCACAACGAAAACGGCGACAGGCACACCGCCGCGCAGTTTGCGGTCGCCGGCCCTGCCCGGGTGCGGGAGTTCCTGGACCGGCTGGCAGTCCGGCTCGGACGCGAATCCACCTGGGCGCCTTCGCAATCCTGGATACTGACCTACGACGGGTACGACGCGGCAACGGAGAAGCAGCGCGAGGCGCTGTGCACCGTAGGCAACGGATATCTCGCCACCCGCGGCACGGCCCCCGAATCGCGCGCCGGCGCACAGCACTATCCGGGCACCTATATCGCGGGTATCTACAACCGGCTGACCGACGAGATCGCCGGGCGCACAGTCGACAACGAGAGCTTGGTGAACATACCGAACTGGCTGCCGATGACCTGGCGCATCGACGACGGCGACTGGTTCGACGTCGATTCCGCCGAGCTGCTGGACTATCGGCAGCAGTTCGACCTGCGCACCGCCGTGCTGATCCGGCAGCTGCGGTACCGCGACGCCGCAGGCCGCGTCACCTCCGTCACCCAGCATCGGTTCGCCTCCATGCACACACCACACGCCTGCGCGTTGCGGACCACGCTGGTGGCGGAGAACTGGTCCGGCCGGCTGACCGTGCGTTCCGCTGTCGACGCCGCCGTGCGGAACTCACTCGTCGACCGATACCGCGAGCTGTCCGACAACCACGTGGACACTATCGCCGCTACGCCGATCGACGCGAGCACTGTTCTGATCCTGGTGCAGACCAACCAGTCACGCATTCCCATCGCTACCGCCGCGCGCACAGTGGCCGGGAGAAATGGCGAGAACTGGTCCGCGCCAACCGAACTCGTCCGCACAGGAGGATTGCTGGGACACGACATCACGATCGAGGCGGCTGCCGGGGAGCCGATCGAGGTCGTGAAGACCGCCACGGTGTTCACCGGTCGCGATCCGGCGGTGTCGGCACCCGACGACGCGGCCGTGCGGCTGCTCGGTGAACTCGGCGATTTCGACGAGCTGCGAACCGCGCATACCCGTGCTTGGGAGCAGCTGTGGTCACGACTGCGCCTCGACCTCGACGGCAGCGAGCATTCCCTGCGCGTGCTGCGGCTGCATCTGCTGCACCTGGTACAGACGTTGTCGCCGCACACGAGGGATCTCGATGCGGGTGTCCCGGCTCGCGGCATGCACGGCGAGGCGTATCGCGGCCATATCTTCTGGGACGAGCTGTTCGTGCTCCCTGTACTGAATCTGCGTTTTCCCGCACTGTCTCGCGCGCTGCTGCGCTACCGGTTCCGGCGCCTGCCCGAGGCACGACGTGCCGCACGCCGAACCGGTTGCGCCGGTGCGCTGTTTCCGTGGCAATCGGGCAGTGACGGTCGAGAGGAAAGCCAGCAGCTGCACCTGAATCCCCGGTCGGGGCACTGGAATCCGGATCCCAGCTCGCGTGCCCATCACGCGGGCCTCGCGGTGGCCTACAACGTGTGGCAGTTCTATCAGGCCACCGGTGACGTGGAGTTCCTCGGCGATCTCGGAGCCGAACTCCTGGTCGAGATCGCTCGATTCTGCTCGGACACAGCGGAATACGATTCATTGGACGGCCGATATCACATTCGAGGTGTCATCGGGCCGGACGAGTTCCACTCCGGTTATCCGGCCGCCCCCTTCGACGGAGTCAACGACAACTCCTACACCAACATCATGGCGGCATGGACCATGCGCCGTGCCCTGGACGCGGTGCAGGTTCTCCCACCGCGAGACCGGGAACGGCTGGCGGTCACGCCGCCGGAGACGGCGCGCTGGGCAACCGTCGCCGACCGCATGTTCATCCCGTTCCACGACGGTGTCATCAGCCAGTTCGACGGCTACTGCGAATTGAAGGAACTGGACTGGGGCGATTATCGCGGTCGCTACGGCGACATCCAGCGACTGGACCGGATCCTCGAGGCCGAGGGCGACGA
The DNA here is from genome assembly GCF_000526215.1 of Nocardia sp. BMG51109. Lineage (NCBI taxonomy): Bacteria > Bacillati > Actinomycetota > Actinomycetes > Mycobacteriales > Nocardiaceae > Nocardia > Nocardia sp. BMG51109. The sequence goes on along the minus strand of NZ_JAFQ01000004.1, from coordinate 6,644,087 downwards.
CGTGAACCGCTACCGGGTCGCCAAACAAGCCGACGTGCTCATGTTGTTCTATCTGCTGTCCGCCGAGGAGTTGCGAGAATTGCTGGGACAGGCGGGATATGAGCTGCCCGGTGCGATGATCCAGCGCACCGTGGACTACTACCTGTCCCGTACGTCCCACGGTTCCACCCTCAGTGCTGTTGTGCACGCCTGGGTGCTGGCCCGTGCCAATCGGGATCGGGCGCTCGAGTTCTTCGGCAGTGTTCTAGAATCCGATATCGCAGACATTCAGGGTGGTACCACGGCCGAAGGGATTCACCTGGGCGCCATGGCCGGCAGTGTCGATCTGGTACAGCGCTGCTTCACCGGCCTGGAGATCCGAGGCGACCGCTTGATTTTCGCGCCCCGCTGGCCGTCAGCACTGGGAACGCTCGTATTCCCGATCGACTACCGCGGCCACCGGCTCACCGTCCGAATCGACGCGACCACCGTCGAGGTCAGCTCGGACGCCGACGGGGCGCCCCCGGTCGAGATCGAATGCCGCGGTTGTGTCGAACGGCTGACTGTGGGGTGCACGGTGCGGCTGTCGGCTGCCGAACCGTGAGGTTGCCAACCCTGGCACAGCTGTTCGGACAGCACCTCGAACACTCGGCCGTCCGGCGTCAGGCGGTCGTCACCAGGCTGACTCCGCGCCGGACCGGCACGTCCGGGAATTTCTCCTGCGATCCCGCCAGCCGTTCGGCCAGCGCCGCCCGTTCGTCGGTCTCGATCTCGTTCACCGGGAACAGCAGGTACGGATCGCCGGCGAACCGGCCGATGTTCAGGTCGGCACGAGGATTACGGTGCCGCCCTGCCGGATCGACCGGGGCGCGGCTGTCGCGATAGGCAGTCTCGCGCCGTGGCAGTTGTCATGGCAGTGCGTCCCGATCCGGTGTCAGGCGGAGTTCGTTGGGCGGGCTCACCTTTCGGGTCGGCAGGCCGAGTGCGGATCGGTCGCAGGCGGTAGTGAGGTCGGTGGCGGTGACGATGCCGATGAGACGGCCCGACGCGTCGACGACGGTGATCGCATCGAGCGTAGGCCGCAGGACCACGCGGGTGGCGGCGTCGGCGAGCAGCTCGTCCGCACCGGCGATCGTGCCCGACGGCAGGCGTCGGGCCACCGCGTCGATCCGGGTGGCGTGGCGAACGGGGGCCGGCACCGCCGCGAGATCCGACCAGGCGAGGATCGCGACCGGGCGGCCTTCCGCGTCGACGACCGGAAAGACCCGGTGACCGGAGTCGGGTGCGCGCGAATCCAGCAGCTGCATGACGTGCCAGAAGTGGGGTATGGCCATCGGGTTCGGGGTCATCACGTCCCGGACCCTGGTGTCGCCCAGTCGGTGTCGCATTCCGGCGACGGTGAGCTCGGCGTGCGCCGCGGTCTGCAGGAACCAGCCGAGGAGCATCAGCCACGCACCGCCGAGATGCCCGAAGGCGATGATCTCCGCGATGCCGAGAACGATCAACGTGGTCCCGAGGAACTGTCCGCTGCGGGCGGCGACGGTCGCCGCGCGCAGTCGGTCACCGGTGCGCCACCAGATCACCGCGCGCAGTACCCGGCCGCCGTCCAGCGGTGCGCCCGGAAGCAGATTGAACACGGCGAGCACCACATTCGTTAGCGCCAGCCACCCGAGAGCGCCGGCGATCGCCCCGCCGGGAGCCGTGACCTCGGCGATTGCCGCCAGGCCGAAGGCGAGGGCGCCGATGCCGAGGCTGGCCAGCGGTCCGGCGATCGCGATCCGGAAGTCGGCGCGGGCGTCGCGTGGTTCGTCGGTGAGTTCGGAGGCTCCGCCCAGCAGCCACAGCACGATGCGCTCGACGCGCACTCCGCTGCGTGTGGCGACGATCGAATGCGCCAGCTCGTGTGCCGCCAGCGATGCGAACAGGGCGAGTGCGCCACCGACGGCTACGGCCCACACGACGGCGGTGGTCCCCGTGTCGCGCAGGTGGGTGCCGAGCATCCAGGTGAACAGCGCGATGGTGACCAGCACCGACCAGTGTGCGCCGAGGCGGATTCCGGCGACACGGCCGAGGGGGATCGTTTCGTGCAACATCGTTCGACAACCTTTCGAATCAGCTCCACCGGCCGCGCACGCGGGGCGCGGGGCGGTCATCGCTGTGCATCGCGAGCAGCAGCAGTACGGCGCCCGCCACGCCCATCAATGCGCACAGAAGGACAGCGGGCAGTGTGGTGATCAATGCCAGTGCGGCGAGAAGGATCGACAACGCGATCACATACATCGGCGTGTGGCGAAGTGTCATGGTCCCCGGACCCCTAACGTTCTCGGCTTCCTCAGGGGTGAATGACAGACGTCTGCGGTTGGGGTAGCCGCAGCGCCTCGGCGATCGTCCTGGTCCAGGCGGCGATCGCGGCCCAGTCCCGGAGATCGCCGAACCGGCCGCCACCCAGCAGCCGGTGGCGCAGCCGGGCGCGCAGCGAGACGCCGGTGCGTTCGTAGTGTCCGGCGAAGGCGTGGAAATCCCGGGCACCGATCGAATCTCGCAGTGCCGCAATCCGTTCGGGCACCCGCTGCGCGATGCGGCGGCCGATGGGCCCGCGCAGCGCGGCGGAAACCCCCACGCTGAACATCCAGACATCGCGGTCGGCGAGAGCGTCGTGGTGGTGACGGACGAACTCCCCGGCGGCCGGAAGATAGTCCATGTTGTGCACGGCGCTGCCCAGCACGACGGCATCGAACCGCGACAGCTCAGGGGCGTGCTCTACGTCGGCGACCTCCACCTGGGCACCGCGATTGGCGAGGTCATCGCCGATGTACTGGGCAATTTCGCGCGTTGATCCCTGCGCGGTTGCGAATATTACGGCGATACGAGGCTTGTTGGGCTCCATGCCCCAAAGCCTCCGCGTACGGTGTGTGGACGGTGAGAGGCGACGTGCCTGATGACGGCGGGACCAAGGTCATGTCGACAAGCCGTTCGGATTCGTTGCCGGGGCGGGACATGGACTGCGCACCGATGGTCCCGGGCCTCGGTGGCTAAGTGCTCTGCCGGTCCTCGTCGGTACTTCGCACAGTGGTGAGCGAGCCCGTGCAGGCCGGGCGACGCGGGCGGAACCGCGTCGGAGAGCGGAGAGATCGACATGAACAGACTCGAGCGGCAGTTGCTTTCGCTATTGGATGCGCTGCGGCGAGAGTCGAGTGCGGGCAATGCGCGCACGGTGCGCGATGCCGTGGTCGCAGCGCGGCCGGTTGCCGACGCGCTGGACGCGACGAGTTCCCAGCAGCGGCCGGTGCGCAAGTTCTACACGTACCTCGACGCCGCCAGCCGGGACGCGTTGGCGGACCCGGTCGCCTGTTCGCATCCGGAGTGGATGGACATCGAGGACGGGCTGCGTGCGGCGCTGATTGCCAGCAGGCGGGACTCGTCGGTCTTCGACCTGTCGTGTGTGCGAGACGACCTGGAGCGGTTGTCCGACCGCATCGATGAGCTGAAGCCTGAGCAACGAGAGCCGCTGCACTGCCTGCTGTCCTATGTCGACGCCAAGAACCGCGCGGCACTGGAGCTGGCGATGTGGCGCGATTGGAGTCTGCCGAGCCGAGCTTTGCGCACGGACCCCCTGACGGCGTACCGCTTACGAATCGGTGTGATGTCCGGGTACGTCACCGGCTCGGGTCGGCAGGGTCACGGCCTGTGCGATCACGGTGAGTCCCGCCAGTACACAGACCGGTTGCAGCCAGCTGAAGGTCTCGATCGTGTAGATCTGCACGATGATCCAGCCGACGAGCAGGGCGCCGCTGATCATGGCGATGGCCGGCGCTCGCGGGTCGCTGCGCGCCGTGACCACGGCCGTGAACGCCATGGGGATCCCCACCATCAGTGCGAGCGCCAAGGCGGCGACTGCGGGACTGTCGAAGGGGAGTCGTTGCTCCACGGTCGCGCCGAGATCGATTGTCCCGGTGGCCAGTCCAGCGGATCCGGCGAGCGACCAGATCGCGACGACACCGGACAGGAGCGCCAGTACGGACTGCCGGATATCGATCCGGCGCTTGTTCCGGGCGACCATCATGAGACCACGATCGCTCGATTGCCGTGGCTCGGGTAGAAGCGATGTACCCGTGCCGCCGGTGACCTTCGGCCGCCCCGCGGCGCCACCCGGTACTCACGCGGGCCGCAGGTCCACCCGCCGCATGACCTTGTTCTCTGGGCCCTGTACCCGCACCGGCGCGATGCTCGAACGGACACCGACGAAGGAGGCATTATGGCGGACCCCGAGACCCCCCATATCGACCCGGCCAACCCACCGATCGTGGTCGCCGTGGACGGCTCGGCCATCTCGTATCAGGCGGTCGAATGGGCGGCAGTGGATGCTGAAATGCGGCACTGCCCGCTGCACATCATCACCTCCCAGGCGTTCCCGACCGGCTACGGTTTCGGCGCGGCACTGGGGGAGCCGGAAATGGAGTGGCTGCGCAGCGACGCACAGCGCGTGCTCGCCGAGGCGAGCCGGATCGCGCACAATGCCGTGCCGGGAGACACGATCGCGGTCACGACCGAGCTGACCTTCGACCTGATCATCCCGACGATGATCGATCGTTCCCGTGAGGCGCGGATGGTCGCGGTCGGCAACCGCGGGCGCGGCGCCATCGGCCGCGCCGTTCTCGGGTCGGTGAGCACATCGCTGACCCGGCACGCGCACTGCCCGGTCGCGGTGGTGCACGGTAGCTCGCAGGCTGATGCGGTATCGGCGCGGAAGCCGGTGGTCGTGGGCGTCGACGGCAGCACCAACAGCATGTCCGCCATCGAGCTTGCGTTCGAGGAGGCGTCGTGCCGCAAGGTGTCGCTGATCGCCGTGCATGCGTGGAGCGATACCACAGGATACGACCTGCCCGTGCACGGCTGGGGGGAGATCCGGACCTCCGAGGAGATGATGCTGGCGGAGAGCCTGGCTGGTTTCGGGGAGCGTTGTCCCGAGGTGCCGGTCGAACGGATCGTGGTGTGCGACAGGCCGGTTCGATCGATCCTGGAGTACGCCGACGGCGCCCAGCTGGTCGTGGTGGGAAGCCACGGGCGTGGCGGGTTCGCCGGTATGACGCTCGGGTCGACGAGCACCGCGGTCCTGCACGCGGCCGAGTGCCCGGTGATCGTGGTGCGTGAGCGATGAGTTCGGGTATCGGAATGGGCGCCAGCCCTCGACAGGTCCGAGATCACTTGTCGGACACTAGCAATAGGCCGTTGGCGGCTCGGGTCGCAGAACTGTTCAACCGCCGACCGGTCGTCGGGGCTGTGGTCGCGGTGGTGCGCGACGGCGAGGTGGAGTTCGCGCGGCACGGGCTGGCGGATGTCGCCGCGCATCGGCCGGTCACGGAGGACACGGTGTTCCGGATCGCGTCGATCACCAAGACCTTCACCGCGATCGCGGTGCTGCAACTGTGGGAGCGCGGACTCATCGATCTCGACGCGCCCGCCAATGACTATCTGCGCGGCTTCCGATTGGTCGCCGACGACGTGGACTTCGGGTCGGCGACGGTCCGGCACCTGCTGACACACACCTCCGGAATCGGCGAGACGGCGTACCCGTGGCACGCGCTGCGACCGGATTTCGGGGAGAGCGTGCGACCGGGGTCGCCGGTGCCCGCGCTCGGCGAGTACTACCGGCACGGCCTGCGAGTCCAAGCCGAACCGGGCACCCGATGGACCTACACCGACCACGGATTCGCAACACTCGGCCAGATCGTCACCGATGTCACCGGCATCCCGCTCGCGGAATACCTTCGCGCGCACGTCTTCCGGCCGCTGGGCATGTTCGACACGACGCTGACCTCCGCCGATGTCCCGCGAGTCGATCGGGCCACCGGATACACCCTGGGCGCTCGCGGTCCGGAACCGGTTGTTCACCGCGAAATGATCACCGCAGCAGCATCTTCGGCGTGCTCCTCCGCCCGCGATATGGCCCGATACCTGAGTGCCCTGCTGGCCGGCGGACGCAACGATCACGGCCGCGTACTCGAGTCGGACACGCTGGCAATGATGTTCGCGCCGCAGTACCAGCCGGACCCGCGTGTCCCGGGAATGGGCCTGGGCTTCTTCCGAGGGCTTGTCGGGGCCCACCGGGTCGTCGAACATCAGGGCATTCTGCCGGGTTTCAATTCGCAGATATGGGTTGCTCCGGACGACCGGACAGGGGTGCTGGTCTTCGTCACCGGTGGCCACCGGGCTCTGCTGTGGTTGCCCGCCGAGACCTCGACCTTGATGCACGACGTTATCGGTGTCCCGGAACCCACTGTCCGGACCGATATTCCGCACCACCCGGAGATCTGGACCGAGATCTGCGGCCACTACCGGCTGCCCGGCTCGCTCGCCGACATCCGCGCGCGGGCGATGGTGGGCGCCGGTATCGAGGTGCGCATCAGAGCCGGACAGCCGGTGCTGCGCGTACTGACTCCCGTGCCGTCCCTGCTACGCGGGCTGCCGTTGCATCCCGATGATCCGGACGACCCGCGAGCGTTCCGCATCGACCTCACGCGATTCGGAATCGGCACGGGCCGAATCTTGTTCGGCCGGGAGTCCAGTACCGGAACAGCGGCACTGTACTTCGATCTGCATCCCCTGACCATGGTCCGCCGGACGGGTTGGCTGCGGCGGTAGAGAGCACAGCGCGCACCTGCAGTGGCACGGTGGCATCCCCCGTGCGCGCTGGTCGAAGAGCGGGGTCGGCCGTGCCGTCGCCCGTGACCTTGTCACCTCTACGAGGACGAATTCTGCTGCTGGACTTGGTGGTACGAGAGACATGCTGGCAGGAGGGCGCGGTAAGTGGCGGAGGACGGGCTAGGAACGCGGAGGGACATGGGTTCGCCGTGAGCGAGATGCTGCTGCACTATGTGGCCGTCGCCGGGGTCGTGTTCCTGGTGAATCTGATGCCGGCGTTCGGTCCACCCAACTCGGTGGTGCTGGTGTTGTTCCGGCTGAACTGGCACCTCAACCCGGTTGCCCTGGTTGTCATCGGCGCGTTCACCTCGGGCGCCGGGCGTTACCTGCTGGCCGCCGCGACCAATCGCCTCCGTAGCCACCTCAGCCCTCGGCGCAGGGCCGGGCTGCAGGCGGCCAACGACTATCTCACCGGCCGCCGCGGCCGGTCACTGGCCGGGCTCGGATTGTTCCTCGTATCTCCGCTGCCGTCGGCACAGATGTTCGAGGCCGCCGGGCTGATGGGGGTGCGCCTGCTCCCGATCACTGCCGCGCATGTGCTGGGGAGGCTCGCCAGCTTCTCCTTCTATCTCGCCGCGACCACCGCCGCCGAGCGCAATCTCGGCGCCACGTTCATCGACCCGCTCACCTCACCGTACGGCGTTGCCCTCCAGGTCGCGCTGCTCATCGCCATCGTCCTCCTCGCCCGCATCGACTGGACCAAATACCTCCCCGGTACCGACCCGCGCGGGCGCGCGGATACGTAACCCTGAAGGCGCCGGAGGCGAGGCCAGAGTCCTTGGTGCGGCTCGGCGAGCGTGCTCGGTTGTCTCGGCTGTCATCGACGTGATCCCCGTCGGCATCACCACCGAGCTCGCGGAACTGCTGACACGCCCCGGGAGCGAACAGCGCCGCCGAACGCGGCGAAAGTCCTCATCCCATAGAGTCTTTGCGACAGGCTTACCGGATCTTCGGGCGTCTCGGCGGCGATGACCATGGCCTCTGCCGCGATGGTTCGCCCATGCGGTGTCCTGGAGTGATGCCTGGCGAGTCCATGGGAGGTCGTGATGACACGGTCGCAGGCCGCCGTCCACCATCTCGCCTCGGCTCCAGTGGTGGTCGGCGTCGACGGTTCCGCCGCCGATACCGCCCTGGACTGGGCCGCGGACCATCGAACGGACTTCGACATCGGGGAACTTCGCCCGACAACGCCGTAGCGTTGGGACCATGCTTCCCGCTGTCAGAGAATCCGTTGGCGTTGCAGGGATTTGAAGAAGAAGAAGCCGACAGCGGCGGGGAGCCAGAAGGTGGCGAGGCGGTAGGCGAGGACGCCTGCGATCGCCGAGGGGCCCGGGACTCCGCCGACGGTGAGACCGGCGACGAGGGAGGCTTCGACGACGCCGAGGCCGGCCGGTGTGGGGCTGGCGGCGCCGAGTGCCGCGCCGCCGAGGAAGACCGCGGCCAGCAGCGCGGGTGCCGGGGTGCCGCCGAAGGCATGCACCGAAAAGCCCAGTGCCGCAACGTAGAAGATATTGGTACCGAGTTGTCCGCCGAACAACAGCAGGGCCTGGCGCGGCGACCGGGCGATCGACACGATCGCTCGGCCCGTACCGCGGAGCTGGTTGAACCAGCCGGGTCGCTCGAGGAACACCCATACGGCCGCACCGAGAACTGCCATGACGGTGACGAATCCGATGAGCAGACCCCAACCACTGGGTAGCGCCGAGGCGAGCAGCAGGCGCGTCTGGCCGAGCCAGAGTCCGGCGCCGATCAGTTCGAGGAAATGCAGGATGAATCCGGAGCTCACGATGAGCGCGATGGCGGCGACGGCGCTGGTGCGCGACAGTCCCGAGCGTTCCAGGTATCGCTCGTTGACGGCGGTGGAGCCGATGCCGAACGGGGCGAGCCGGTTGGCGAAGGACGACGCCAGTTGGACTTTGACCGTGCGCCCGAAGGCGAGTGGGCGAGGGGAGGCGCCCATCAAGGCAAGGGCGGCTGTGCAATAGGTCGCCGCCGCCATCGCCGATGCGCCTGCCAGCCAGGCCCATTGGGCGTCGTCCAGGACCGTGATGGTGGCGCCGAGCTGGTCGATCTGGGGGAGCAGGATGTAGGTGGCGAATACGGTGGCGGCTATCCAGCCGAGGGTCTGCCAGCGCACTCGAACCATCACCTCCGGCGGCGCGAGTTCGGAACCGGTCGCGTCGGCGAGGACCGAGCGCAGCTCGTCGAGCAGGCCGTGCTGCCTGCGGGCGGCGCTACGGGTCGCGGCCGCGAGTGCGAGGGGCTGCAGCTGCGGCGCGGCATCGACGAGGGCGGCGCGGCCGAGGACTCGCAGTGCGGTGTCGACGGCGCGTCGCGTGCCGACGGCGAGGCTCATGGAGACCAGCAGTTCGGCCACGTCGGAGTCGAGGCGGTGCCGGGTGGCGCCTGATTCGCCGAAGCCGAAGTCGACGATCCACGCGTGTCCGTCCGCGTCGACGAGCACGTTGGCCAGGCGCAGGTCGCGGTGCGCGATGCGGGCATCGCGCAGGAGGGCGAGCTGGCACCAGACATCGCACAGGGTGTCGTCGGATACCGCTTCGGTCGTGCGCGCGAGATTCCGTGCGGGAACGCAGGTTTCGGCGAACCAGGCATCGCCTCGGTCGGTGACTCCGACGCCGACGATGTCCGGGGTGCGCGCACCGGCCCGGCGCGCCAACAGAGCGATGAATGCTTCGTGCTCGGCTTGCTGTTTCGGTGTGGCGAAGGGTGATTCGTCCTCGACCTCACGGAACACTGTGTGCCGGAACGTCTTGAACAACAGGTCGGCGTTGCGTTCGTGGTATCCGATGATCTTTACGAACAGATCGGTCCCGGTTTCGGTGGTCACGGTGAAGGGGCGGGAGCCGCGGGCGTCCTCCTGCACCGGGACGATGTCGACGGGCCGGAAGCCGACGGCGGCGAGTGCTCGCCGCAGGTCGGGCGCCTCGGCGCGGTGGACGGGTGCGCCCCACAGCAGGTGCAGCGCGGCGGCGATGGTCCAGCCCAGGGCAGCGCCGCCGAAGACGTCCAGCACGAGGTGCGCGCCCATGAACACGCGCGCAAGGCCGACGATGGCCGCCGCGGCCCATACGGTGCGCCGCCACGGCCGTGGCAACCACGGGCCCGCCGCCGCGGCCAGAGCTGCCGCCACCGCCGCATGCCCGGACACGAACCCCAGCCCGCCCTGTTCGCTGCGCAGCACCAGATCGGGGATCAGGACGTCCGGACGTGCCCGTCCGACAACGTCTTTCACCACCAGCGCCAGGAGATAGGCCAGAGTTCCCGCGACGGCGAGATCGCGTGCGAGGCCGACTCGCCGGAAGACGAGAGCTGCCGCTGCCGCCACCCCGACCGCTCCGATGGTGCCCAGCTGCATGACCGGCCACAGCGCCGGTTGCACCCAGCCCGGCAGGTCGTTGACGAGATGGAACAGGTCGACCTCGAGCTGCGGCACGCGGGTGTAGTGCGCGACAATCGCGGAGATCGCGACGGCGAAGACTCCGAGGAGCACGCGGATCGCGTCGCCGAGGTGCCGTTCGACCGGTCGGCGACGCCGCGCTCGGGCCGAATCGGCCGCCGCCGGTGGTTTGGTCATCGCTTCGGTAGTCATGTGCGGCCCTTTCTCGATTCACCGGCACGATGCCACCGGGTCCCGCGGGCGGGCAGAGTCTTTGGCCTCGTCTCCGCATGACCGATGGGCGATCCCGCGCCGGCACCCGTACCAGGGACGCCGACAACGAGATTCAGCGCGGCTCCCACGGTGAGACCAGCGGCGGCTCCACCGAGTACGTCCAGCGGGGTGTGCGCACCCAAGTAGACCCGAACCAGGACGGCCGCCGTGACGGCACCGAAAACCACACTGCACCACCGGATACCGAGGTACGGACACAACAGCGTAGCCATCCCGAAAAGGATGATCGCGTGCCCCGACGGGAACGCGGGACCCGCCAACGGGACATCGCGCAGAACTGCACCGGAAATCGCGGCGCCCGGGCGAGGATGCCACACCAGCTGTTTGAGAATGTCGAACTCCACCGCCAGTTTCACCAGGGGGAGCAGCATCATTGCCGCCGCCAATCGGTATCGGCGGGCAGTAGCCGCGCCGACCGCGACCACCAGCGGCGCGCCGAGCACGCCGATGAGCTGCATCGCCCACAGTGGCCGATACAGCCCGTCCGGCGCGGAATTGAACCAGCGGAAGAGACTTCGATCCGTGCCATCGAGAACGCCGGTCCGGACTACCCAGACGGCAGCTCCGGTTGCGACGACGCCGCCGAGCGCCAACCACCCGTACCGAAGCGGGTGGCAATACTGCAAGGCGCTGAACCCTCTGGTGCGCAGGTGAATTCGGTCGATGATCGTCACCTCCGCGTTTCTCCTTCGATCTCGCCCGCCGGGGCAAATCAGGCTTGTGGGCCTCGATACGGTGTCCGTTGCCTCAGGCGAACTGCCGGTTATCCGACGTTCTCAGTGTTGCTGGGTGCGCGGAATCGTTCCGGAGGCGAAATTCCTTGGTCGCGGGTCCGAAAGTCATCGCCCGGCCTTCACACACTCGGTGGACACGATGCCGAACCACGGTGCCGTCGGGGTGTGGTGCATGGCGAAACGTACTCCGCTGCCGTCGATTCGGGACCGCGCGGGCAGTGTGAAACCCGGCGGTAGCGGCACGTCCGTGCGCTGCTGGTCGGTCATGATCACCAAGATGTTCGGGCGCCGGGACGGCGGGGCCGCCGCGGTGGACGGCGCGAACCCGCCCAGGGCGGGGAGCGCCGGAGCGGCAGCCATCATGGCCAGCACCCGGCGGCGAGTCGGCGACCACGGTGCCCGAGTGGTCGCGGCTGCGTCGGTTCGGGGGAGGTCATGGTGAAGTCTCCTGGAGTACAAGTAGTTTCGACAGCATGCGGTCGAACGGCGGTATTACTCAGCGGGTTCGGCCGGTCGGGGGCTTCGTGGCTGCGGAATCCGGCGCGCGGATCACGCCGCGCAGGGTGCTGGTGAAGACGGCCGTGATGGCGGCTCGATCTACCAGATCGGGATCCGTGCCGTGCTCGAGGGCGAGGCCGAGCCGTAGCGACTGCAGCGTCAGGGCCAGCTGCGAGGTCGGCACGGTGAGCTCGATGCCGAGCTGGTCACAGGCTTCGGCGAGGGTGGCGGCCAGTTCGTTGCGCAGGGACCGGCGGACGCCGACATAGACCTGGCGAAGGTCGGGGTCGCGGGTGGACTGCTGGGCGACCTCGTCCAGCCGTGCGGCCCGATAGCCACGCTCGGCGAAAACCTCCGCCGCCGCGTCCAGCAGGCGGCGGCGCACCTCATCGCGCCGGACGCGGGGAACAGGGCCACTCACGCAATCACCTCGGCAGACTCGACCAGCGGATCGGCATTGCAGTCACAACGGCACGATGTCGTTACCGAACTCCGAGGCAGGCTGTTGCCACAGGGAAGGTCGGCGCCATCACGGGATCGCGCGCGGGCGCACCGTTTCCCGATGATGGAGGACGCTGCCTTCGGCGACGGGCTCTACGACGTAGGTCAGGTGCCCGGTCGGCCGGCGGCTCCGAAAGTCGATGCCGAGTCGATGCGGTGGGCGATGTCTGTCAGCGCGTCTGGTACGTGAGCTGCGTCGCGATATCGGCGGCCCAGGCCGTGATGCGCTCCTTGTTCCGGAAATCGCCCGCGTGGGTCTTCGCCATTGCCGAAGCCGGGAATCCACGTGCGTCGGGGGTGAGCCGGCCGCCGAAGATCGCGTATTCGCGGGCACCGAGGCGCTCGGCGGCCTTGCGAACCCCGTTGGTGCCGGGGACCTTTCGCGGGTCGGACAGATCGGCGGAGTCGTCGAGCGGACCGCTGCCGAACAACCAGACCGGCCGCTCGCGCAGCTGCCGAGTAAACCGCCGGGTGAAGCGGCGAGCCTGTCCATGCCAGCGGCCGGCGTAGAGGGCGCCGCCGAGTACGACGGCACAGTAACCGTCGAGGGAGTGGATTTCGTCGGCCGACTTCGATTCGGCGGCAACGTGTTCCGATCGTAGCGCTGCCGCGATCCACTCCGCGATCTCGGCCGTTCCGCCGCGCTTGGAGCCGTAGGCCACCAGAACCGGATCTTCCTTCATTGTCATCAACCTCCTTGCGATGCCTTATTCGACGCCTTGCCGACGGTGGCCGACCAGTGCCGAAAGTCCTGGCGGCACCGGGCCGAAGAGTGTGTGGTCCGGCGGCGCCCGTCCTTCCCGGCGCGTGCCTTCGACCGGAATCCACCGGGAACGGGTGAGAGCGAACGCGGGGCTGTATCGGGGTAGATGGAAGGGACATCCGGCCCTGGCCCCCGGTGGCACCTGTGGAGCACCGTCGAAGGCGCAACGTACAACTGCCCGACGGAATCGAGAACCGAGGAGATGAACGATGATGCAATCCGATCCGATGCAGATGATGCACAGGATGATGATGTGCCTGCAAATGTGCGGAATCCTGCCGCCGATGCCGATGCACATGTGAGCCTCCGGTCCAGCGGGGACGAGCGCCTCGGCGGGGGCGTACGAGGCGATCCACGCTGGACGATCCGGGAGGATCCGATGCGTCGGTGTTCGTCGTCGGTTCCCGCGGTTTCGCGACACGGGGTGCGCCGGAGGAACTCGGCTCCCAGGGCTTGTTCGCAGCCGGGGTGTACACCGGTGTGGGTCCGGAGCAGCATCTGCTGGAGGGCGCCGTCGCTCGGTACGGCCGGTGAAACGAGCTGTCTGCGAGTCGAATCCGCGATCGGTGCGCTGGCGGCGGCAGGTGCGCAGCGAGTCACGGATGTCCGCGTGGACCGGATCGTGACCTGCGTCGCGGACTCTCCCGATCGGACCGGTACCGGGCGTGTCCTGCACAGCCTGCGGCACGCCTGGCGGACCGGCGTCGACGGTCTGCTCGCTGCCCACCGCGACACCTGGGCGCGGCGCTGGCGGGACGTGGGTATCGAACTGCCCGACGATCCGGAAACCGAACTCGCCGTGCGTTTCGCACTGTTTCAACTGTGGTGCAACACCGGCAGCATCCACGGCGAATCGGCGGTGGGTGCCCGCGGGATCTCCGGCCCCGGCTATCGCGGCCACATCTTCTGGGACTCGGATGTTTTCGTCCTGCCCGCGCTGGTGAGTATCGACACGGCCGCGGCCGGCGCTATGGTCGCGTATCGCGTGCACCGGCTGGATGCGGCGCGGAAACGGGCCCGGTCGGACGGTCGGCGTGGCGCTCGCTTTCCATGGGAATCGGCCGCCGACGGCACCGATGTCACCCCGCGCAGCGGATACCTCGGCGGAGTCCCGGTGCCGATCCTCACCGGCACCAGGGAGGAACACATCACCGCCGATATCGCTTGGGCGGCACACCATTACGCGGAATGGTCCGGTACTGCTCCGGCGCGGGAATTGCTGACCGAGACGGCCCGGTACTGGGCGTCGCGGGCACGGACCGACCGCGACGGCCGTGGGCACATCGATGGCGTGATCGGCCCCGACGAATATCACGAGTACGTCGACGACAACGCCTACACCAATGTGATGGCGCGCTGGAATCTGCGGCGCGCGGCTCGGTTGGCGCCCAGAAACACCTGGGAGGCAGAGGAATTCGAGCAATGGAACGAGCTGGCCGACGGCATCGTGGATCAGCTGTACTCCGACGGCCGCTACGAGCAGTTCACCGGGTACTTCGATCTCGAGCCGCTGACCGCCGCCGCGGTTGCCGGCCGCCCGGTCGCCGCGGACGTACTGCTCGGACAGGCCCGCGTGGCCGGTTCCCAGCTGATCAAACAGCCGGACGTGCTGATGCTGCACCATCTCGTGCCCGAAGAGGTCGCTCCCGGCTCGCTGGTACCGAACCTGGAGTTCTACGGACCGCGCACCACCCACGGATCCTCGCTGTCGCCGGCGATCATGGCCGCCCTGCTCGCGCGTGCCGGCCGCGCAGACGAGGCCCTGGAGATGCTTCGTCCCGCACTCCGATTGGATCTGGACGACCGCACGGCCACCACCGCCGCCGGGCTGCACATGGCCACCCTCGGCGGAGTCTGGCAGGCTTTGCTCGTGGGTTTCGCGGGTCCGGAAACGGTGGCCGAGGCCGCGGTCCCGGTGATGCTCGTGCCGGAGGCGCGGGGGACTTCGGTCATCGCCGTGAACTACCCGATGCCCTACTCGGGGAATCGGTGATCGAGTGAAATCGACAGTGTCAGAACACATTCAACCTCTCGAGGAGTGATCATGAGTCTGCTTCCCGCCCACCGCCGGGGTTCGCTGCTGTCCGAATTCACCGATTTGTGGAACGCCTTCCCGCCCGGAATGGTACCGGTCTTCGGCACCCACCTGTTGCGTGTGGAGGACACCGTCGACGACGGCCACTACGTGGTGCGCGCGGAGATTCCCGGCATCGATCCGGCGAAGGATGTCGAGGTGTCGGTGCACAACGGACAGCTCACCATCAGGGCCGAGCGCAGCGAACGGCATGAGGAGAAGGGTCGTTCCGAGTTCAGCTACGGCTCGTTCGTCCGCACGGTGACACTGCCTACGGGCGCCCAGGACCAGGGTGTCGAGGCCAATTACGCCAAGGGCATTCTCACCGTCTCCGTGCCGATGAAGGAACCGAAAGAACAGGTCAAGAAGATCGAGGTCAAGCCCGGCGAATAGCCGGCAGGCACAGTGCGGCCGCGTGGCCGCGCCGTCGGAAAGGTGCGCCGATGTCGGTCGTCACGCTCACGATGAATCCCGCGATCGACATCGCCACCCGCACCGACAAGGTGCGGGCGACCGACAAGATGCGATGTGCCACACCGCGGTTCGACCCCGGCGGTGGCGGCATCAACGTTGCCCGTACCGTGGTCGCGCTGGGCGAGCACGCTAGCGCGATCTTCCCGGCAGGCTGGCATACGGGCCGGTTTCTCACCGGCCTGCTCCGTTTCCGGCAACTCGACGGCGGTGCGACGGTATCTCGCACCGGCGAAACCACTATGTGGACATGGACGATCCCGATCCACGACCAACCACCGGCCGGCGAATGACCCGCGCCGTTGCCGGTCGCTGGCACAGCACCGACGGGCTCGTCGATCAGAAGGGCTGTCGGCGACCGGTCATGCAGGCGGCTGGATGGTAGTAGAGCCCGCCGGTGGCCAGGTCGAGTGCGCCGAACATGTGCCGCACACCCTGGGTGCGGTGGTAGGTCGCTCGCAGTCGTGCCGGCCGGCGTTTCGGGAACCAGCCGCGACCGGCACGCGGCTGCAGGTTCAACGGCCCGAACTCGTCCACACAGACCACCCGGCCGTCGTCGGGCGGGTGGTCGTAGAGGTCGAGCACTCGCGCCATCTTGGTCGTGAACTCGGGGTCGTTGCCGGCTTTCCAGGTTTTGGTGGCTTGCCACGACACCCCACCGGCTTTGAGGATCTGCCGCAACGTCTCCCTGCTGATATCGGCGATACCGTTGATACGCAACACATCCCGAAGTTTCGACAAGCTCCACACCGAGAACGGCCATTGCAAATCGCAGGGGCAGACCGGGCGATCCGACAGATCCGATCACGCGTCGCTCGATCGGTCTTCGCCGGCCTGCCCCTGTTCCATTTCGGGTCCAGTGCATCGAACCCTTCTCGTTGAAGTCGTGAACGACCTGCCGCACCTACGATTCCGACACTTGCATCAGCTTCGCGATCAGCCCCACCGGCTGATGCTGCGCCGAGGCCATCACCACCACCGCGCGCCGCATCCGCACCGGCTGCTTACTGCGACGCACGATCTGAGCCAGCTTGCGGCCTTCTTCCGAGGTCACCGCTCTGACGAACACATCCGGCTTCCTGGCCGTCGGGGAGATTGGGCAGACCTGTGAGGACCAGGCGAGACGAGTGCTCCGGCAGCTACATCATTAATCAAACCCGCCATAGCGGCACTCGGGCAAACCAGAGGGGAAGGACGGACGCGTAGTGCTCTGTGCTTGTGACCGTCCTGCGGAGATGTCGAGTTGTTCCACCCGGTCGGGGCGAGGTGAAAGATGTTCAAGACGCCTCGGATCGGTGCGGATACTATTCGACAGCACGTCATCGCCGAAAGTGAGCATAAATGACCCGAAGAACGGGTTGTGTGCTCGGAGTGTAAGGAAACCTGAATGCAGTCGATTTTGCGAATCACGATAGGATTTGCCACCGCCGCGTTTGTACTCGTACTCGGGCTCGTATCGTCTCCCGCCGCTGTGGCCGGCACGGCGAGGCTGGTTGGCGTCTACCCCGATCCTGAATGTGAGCGTTTGAAGAATGATTACTTCAATCGCGGGTACTACGCGTCCTGCGAGTGGCGTCCACCGACCCAGGTCGGTTATTCGGAGCTGTGGGTGAGCGGACACGGCCCTTAGGTCCTCTGTATCTTGTGATGGGATTGTTTGATCGGCCCGGCCGCGGGGTCGGTGGCAGCAGTTGGGGACAGGGATGGTTCGCGCCAGAGCATTAATGGCGTCTGCGCGGTGTCCGACTGCCGGTATTTGCTGTACAGATTTCGGGGGCTTGAATCGTTCCGGGAAAGCGTAAGGTCGGTGCTTACCTTGATTACGGTCATAGGTCCGATGTCGACAACGAACGAAATTTGCGAAACGTGGCATCTGGAGGCTCCCTGTGCCGCTGCCGGTTGTGGGCCGACTTCGGAGGACCTCGAGTTTCTTCTCGATCGTTATGGATTGTTAGGCGCACCTACGCCTGTGCCTGCGACCGGATGGACCGGAAAGATTGAGAATAATTCTCGTAGTCATGAGGTTCGGTGCTGGCGTCTCATATGTCGGTCAACTACTGACAAGGGTTTTCGACGGGATTGGTATGTCCGTTGGTTCAATTGATGTCGTCGGCGTTTCCTTCGCCCCTTTTCGGGCACGGTTGCGAGTCATGATACAAAGGTGAGGCGATGGATTCTGTGCACAACTCCTCGAGCGAAACTACCTCCGCCGCACGCGAGGGCATTGCCGTCGTGGGGATAGGTTGTCGTTTCCCGGGGCAGGCCCGCACTGCTGGTGAATTCTGGCAACTCCTGCTGGATGAGCAGGATGCCGTCCGAGGGGTTCCAGCGGATCGATGGACGAACACCGCCTTCTACGATCGCGTTGTGGGCCGCCCCGGACATCTCTGCACCGAATCCGGCGGATACCTCGACGACGTCACGTCGTTCGATGCGCACTTCTTCGGTATCACCCCTGCCGAGGCCGTGCGGATCGACCCGCAGCAGCGCCTTTTCCTCGAGACGACATGGGAAGCACTGCAGGATGCCGACATCGTTCCCGAACGCCTTGCCGGCACCAAGACCGCGGTCTACGCCGGGGTCTCCGGTCACGACTACGGGATCATCCAGCTCAATCCCGAGAACCGCTACCTCATCGGTGGTCATACGATGGCCGGTGTCACGAATTGCATTGTGGCGAATCGTGTCTCGTACTTGCTCGATCTTCGGGGACCCAGTATGACCGTGGACACGGCGTGCTCGTCCTCCTTGGTCGCCGTTCACCTCGCCTGCAGCAGCCTCCGCTCCGGCGAAGCCACGATGGCGATCGTCGGTGGCGTCAGCACGCTACTGAGTCCAGAGGCGACCATCGGGTTCAGTCAGGGGACATTCCTGTCACCCGAAGGTCGGTCCAAGTCGTTCGGTCAGGCAGGTGACGGATATGTTCGCAGTGAGGGATCGGGCACAATCGTCTTGAAGCCGCTGTCGGCGGCGATCACCGACGGCGATCGTATCTACGCCGTGATCCGTGGAAGCGCGACCAACCAGGATGGTCGCACGAACGGCCTCTCGGTCCCCAGCGAGGGCGCGCAGGCGCAAATGATCATCGATGCCTGCCGCGATGCCGGCGTTGCGCCTTCGGACATCGGCTACGTCGAAGCACACGGGACCGGAACGGCCGTCGGTGATCCGATCGAGGCGCGCGCTCTCGGGATGGCACTGTCTCCCGGGCGAAACGGGCACGACCCCTGCATCGTCGGCGCGGTGAAATCGAATCTGGGTCATCTCGAGTCGGCCGCCGGAATCGCCGGAATCATCAAGGCGTGCCTAGTTGTGCGAAACGGTGAAATTCCGGCGAATATTCATGCGGAGCAACCGAATACGACGATTCGGTTTCCAGAATTGGGCCTGCGGCTTGCCCAGGAACGCCAACCGTGGCCCGAAGGCAGGCCCCGCCTGGCGTGTGTGAATTCGTTCGGGTTCGGTGGATCCAATGCGCACATCGTCCTCGAGGGGCCTCCGGATGATGCGCCGGCGTGCTCCGGTGTGGAGATCGATGGCGAAATACATCAGCCCGTGCTGTTCGTGCTGAGCGCGAAGACGGAGGCCGCGTTGCGGGCGTATGCCGACCGTTACGCCGACTTCCTCGGAGAGCCCGGGACAGCGGCTCTGCTGCCCGCCGTCGCGTCGGTGCAGGCGCGGGCGCGTACACACTACGACCACCGTCTCGCCATGGTGTGCTCGTCGGCGGACGAGCTGCGCACCGCCCTTCGTGATGTGGTGGCGGGTTCGCCGCTCGATGCGGTCCGCCGCGGCGTGAAAGCGCCCGGCACCCCCGACGTGGCCTTCGTGTTCTCGGGCCAGGGCCCGCAATGGTGGGGTATGGCGCGTGAGCTTCTCCACCGGAACCCGGTGTTCCGGCAGACCGTCGGCCGCGTCGATGCCGAGCTGTGCAGGTACGCCGACTGGAGCGTGGTCGAGGAGCTACTCCGGGATGAAGCCGACAGTCGAATCGGCGAGACATACATCGCGCAACCGGCCCTCTTCGCGGTCCAGCTCGGACTGGCGGCGCTCTGGCAGAGCTGGGGAATCGTCCCCGCGGCCGTCGTCGGTCACAGTATCGGTGAGGTCGCGGCCGCCTTCGTCTCGGGGATGCTGTCCTTCGAGGACGCGGTGCGGGTGATCTTTCATCGAAGCCGGTTGCAGCAGAAGGCATCCGGCAAGGGGAAGATGCTCGCGGTCGGTCTGCCGCACAGCGAGGCGGAACGCCGGATCACCGCGTATCGCGGGCGGGTGGCCGTCGCGGCACTGAACGGCCCGGAATCGGTCGCCCTCGCCGGCGATCCGGACGCGCTCGAGGAGATCGTGCGTGACCTCGAGCGGGACAAGATCTTCTGCCGCGTACTGCAGGTCGGTGTGGCGTTCCACAGCCACCATATGGATCCGCTGCGGGACGAGTTGCTCGCCGCGCTGTCCGGGCTCACCCCGGGGCCGGTAACCATTCCGATGTATTCGACGGTCACGGGAGATGTCGTCGCGACCGGAGCGCTCGATGCCGAATACTGGTGGCGCAATGTTCGCGCACCCGTGCGGTTCGCGCCCACCATCGATCGCCTCATCGAGGACCGGCACCTGGCATTCGTCGAGCTGGGCCCGCACCCCATTCACACGACCGCCATCGCCGAATTACTCGAGAGGCAGCGAGCCGAGGGCGTCGTCGTGCCGTCGCTGCACCGGAACCAGGACGATCGCGTCACCCTCCTGACGTCCCTCGCCGCGCTGTACGCCAAGGGGTTCGACGTGGAATGGGACACCCTGTTCGACGGTATCCGCGAACGCGTACCGGTGCCGTTCTACCCGTGGCAGCGTGAAACGTATTGGCTCGAAGCGCCGTCCTCACGCGGCCGGCGGTTTCCGGCGCTGAAGCATCCGCTCGTCGGCGCCGAGAGCCACGTTGCGGACGAGCCGGGCAAATACGTCTGGGAACTGGTCCTCGATCCGGCCCGATTTCCGTGGCTGGAGGATCACCGAGTCCAGGGGCCCATCGTCTTTCCTGGAGCGGCGTACCTCGACATGGTGCTCGGCTGTGCGGAAGATGCCTTCGGCGCGGGCCGCTACTCGCTCGAAGAGGTCGAGTTCCGCCGTGCACTGTTCGTCCTCGACGACCGCCCGGCTCCCGTCGTGCAGGTGGTCCTGACACCGGCGCTGCACTACTCGGTGTACAGCCGTCAGCACGGCGATGAGGACTGGAGTCTGCATTCGGTCGGCGTGCTTCGCCGCGGTGCACCCGACGCCGCGCTCCCGGCGTCGTTGTCGCAGCTGCGCGACGACCTGCCCGTCGAGGTCGATCCCGCGGAACTTTACGGCAAGCTCCGGAACAACGGCTTGCTGCTGGGCCCGACCTTCAAGGCGATCGTCGAGCTCGCGTACGCTGATCTGAGGTCCGTCGGGCAGATCGAAACGCCGACGTCGCTGCAGGACGAGGCGCCACGCCATGCGATTCATCCGGCGGTCCTCGATTCGTGTTTCCAGTCGCTGACCGTCGCGATGGACAACGAACCGAACAGCGAAGCCAAGACGCTCTACCTGCCGGTCGGGGTCGAACGGCTCAGCTTCTATGCGAAGGCGAGCGGTCGCGTGCACTGCTACGGACGAGTGCGCCCGAGCGAGGTCCCCATGTATTGCGAAAGCGATCTGTGGATCGTCGCCGACGATGGCACGCTCGTGGCCGAGCTCGAAGGCTTCAAGGGCAAGTCCATCACCCAGCTCACCGATCAGGGCGACGCGCTCGTCCAGTGGTGCTACGAACACCGTTGGCGGCCGGCTCCGGTGCGCACGAAGACCCGCATGTCGGCCGATTTCCTCCCCTCCGAAGCGACCCTGCTCTCAGCCGTCGAACCGGTGATCGACGAGCTGCGGAACTGGCCGCTCAACCGCGAGTACCACGCCGTGACGGAATCGAAGATGAACCGGCTGTGCATCGCCTACGTGACCGAGGCATTCCACCGGCTGGGCATGGATCTCTCGGCGGGGCGGCGCTTCACGCTGGACGAGGCCGCGCGCGAGATGGGGGTGCACGACAAGCACCGCCGGTACCTCGGCCGTTTGCTGGAATTGCTTACGCTGCACGGTATTACCGCCGATGACGCCGACATGTGGGAGATACGGTCCGAGCCCGCCCGAGTCGATACCAGCTCGATGCTGGCCCTGTTGCGTGAGCAGCATCCGGAATGGCAGTGCGAGTACGCCGTACTGGAGCGTTGCGGAACAGAGCAAGACGCTGTCCTCCGCAACCGGGTCAATCCTATCGAGCTCATCTTCCCGGAGCGGGAGTTCCAATCGGTCGTCGATCTCTATGACATTTCGTTCTCTTTCGGTAAGTACAACCGAATCGTCCGCGAGGTCGTCGCGGAGTGCGTCCGAACGCTGCCGGACGACCGGCCGGTGCGCGTGCTGGAGATCGGCGCGGGCACGGGAGGCACCACCGGCTACGTGCTGCCCGAGCTGCCGGCCGACCGTGCGGAATACGTGTATTCCGATGTCGCACAGCTGTTCCTCGCCAAGGCACGCCAGCGGTTCGCCCACCTCGACTTCGTGGATTATCGAATCCTCGACATCGAGCTCGATGTCGAGGAGCAGGGCTTCGATCCGCACTACTTCGACATCGTCATCGCATCGAATGTCCTGCACGCCACCGAGAATCTCGGCGCCACCGTCGACAATGTGAGGCGCCTGCTGACAGCGCGGGGGATGCTGTTGATCGTCGAGGCGACAGTGCAGCCGCATTGGGTGGATCTGACCTTCGGTACGACCGACGGGTGGTGGAAGTTCGGCGATCACGAACTGCGGCCCACCTATCCGCTGATGTCGGAAGCGACGTGGCGAAACTTTCTGCCCACCAAGGGATTCGGGAAAGTCCAGATCTTCTCCGATAGGGCTACACCGCGGGAGTCGTGCAACTCGGTGATCGTGGCACGCGGGCCGGAGGTGGATTTCGAGCTCCATCGGCCGCGCGCCGAACCGGGGGCCTGGGTCGTGCTGGCCGACGCGGGCGGCGTTGCCGACCACTACCTGTCCCTGGTGGGGGAGGCCGGCGCCGCCGGCGTTGTCGTCACGCCCGGTGCGGAATTCGAGCAGGTCGACGAGCACAGATTCCGGGTATGCGCGACGAGCAGCGCGGATCTGAAGCGCGTGCTGGAGCGGGTGCGGGAACAGGCCGGGGACGTGGCCGGCGTCCTGCATCTGTGGAATCTGGATTTCGAGGGTTCGGAGCTCACCACCGAGCTGCTGCCCGAGATGGAAAGTCACGGAGCCTACAGTGCTGTAGCGCTGGTGCAGGCGGTGGAAGAGTTGGACTGGTCTACGACTCCGCGGTTCTGGATGGCGACCTGTGGGGCGCATGTCCTCGATCGCGAGGATCGTATTGCGCTGACGCAGGTTCCGATCTGGGGCGTACTACGGGTTCTGCTGAGCGAGCGCAGCAGCCTGCGGGCGAAGATCATCGACTTCGACCCGGCGACCGACGCTGCACAGCGCGCGGCGCAGCTCTTCGATGAGCTGCTGCACGGGCAGACGGCCGAAGACGAAGTCGCCTTCCGCGGGGACGCACGGTTCGTCGACCGGCTCGAGCACATCTCCCTGCAGGACCTCGAGGTTTCCGCCGCGATTCCCGCTCGGGTATCGGACGAGATCCCCTTCGCGCTGGCCGTCCCCGCCGAGCCCGAGATCGAGCGGCTGCGGTACGAACGACAGGCCTCGCCCGTCCCCGGTCCGGGCGACGTCGTGGTCCGGCCGCTCGCCGTCGGCCTGAACTTCCGCGATGTCATGCTGTCGCTCGGAATGTTGTCGGAGGGAGCGACTTTCGGAGGGCTCTACGACGACAATCTCGGAATGGAATGCACCGGCGTCGTCACGCAGGTCGGACCCGATGTCGAGGGACTCGTCCCGGGCGATCGCGTCGTGGCCTTCGCGCGGGGTTGCTTCGGCTCCACGGCGCGCACCGATGCCCGGCTCGCCTTCCCGGTACCGTCGACTGTGTCGGCCATCGAGGCGGCGACGCTGCCGATGGCGTACTTGACCGCGTGGTACGCCCTGGTGGAAGTGGGCCGGCTGCGTGCGGGCGAGCGGGTTCTCGTCCACGCGGCCACCGGCGGTGTGGGGCTCGCCGCGGTGCACATCGCACACTCACTCGGCGCTACCGTCGTTGCCACCGCCGGCAGCGACGACAAGCGAGACTACCTCCGATCGCTGGGTGTCGAGGCTGTTTTCGACTCTCGCTCTTCGACATTCGCCGAAGCGATCCGGCAGCATTGCGACGGTGTCGATGTGGTGCTCAATTCCCTTCAGGGAGAGAAAATTCCGAAGAGTCTCGAGCTCCTTCGCCCACGCGGGCGTTTCCTGGAGATCGGGAAGAAGGACATCTACGACGACTACAAGCTGGGCTTGAAGCCCTTCGGCAACAATCTGAGCTACACCGCGATCGACATCGACCGATTGCTGCTCGACGAGCCGGCGCTGTGTCGCGATGCCATGACGAAGGTTCTCGAGCGCGTTGCATCGGGTGTGCTGCCCCCGCTCCCGCATACCGATTTCGGCGTGGCCGACGTGGCTTCCGCATTCCGATACATGGCCTCTGCGAAGCAGATCGGCAAGGTCGTCGTCGACATCGCACCGGATACGGAAGTACTCGTCCATCCGGCCTCGGCTGGTGACCTGACGTTCGATGCCGATGGCACATACCTGGTGACGGGCGGCTACACGGGTTTCGGTCTGCGGACCGCCCAATGGCTGGTCGGCGCAGGCGCGCGCACAGTGGTGCTGGTCGGGCGCCGGGCTCGGATCGACGCCGAGAACGATCTGCCGATTGCGACGATGCGGGCACAGGGCGCCACCGTGGTGCTCGAACGTGCCGATGTGTCGATCGAGGCCGAGGTCGCGAGCCTGTTCGAGCGGATGGCATCGCTCCCGGCACTGCGCGGCGTCTTCCATGCCGCGATGGTGCTCGAGGACGTGGCACTGGCCACCATGACCGAGGAGCAGTTCCTTCGAGCCGTCCGGCCGAAGGTCGACGGCGCGTGGCATCTGCACAACCAGACGCGTGAGCTCGGCCTGGATGCGTTCGTGATGTATTCGTCGATGACGTGGTATATCGGAACGCCCGGACAGGCCAACTACGCGGCGGCGAACGGTTTCCTGGAAGCACTGGCGATTCATCGTCGCGAACTCGGATTGCCCGCATTGACGATCAACTGGGGCGCCCTGGGCGAGGTCGGGTTCGTCGCCCGCACCAAGCTCGACACGCTCACACGGATGGGCTGGACAGCGATCTCTCCCGACCATGCGCTCGGCTTCGTCGGAAGATGTCTGGCCCAGGGGATCAGCCGCGCCAGCGTATTCGGCGTGAACTGGGCGAAGATCAGCCAGGTCATGCCGATCATTCGCAGCTCGCCACGGCTGGCGCATCTCTCCCTGGAGGACCCCACCGGCTCTGCTGCCACATCAGGTACCGAGGGCATGCGGGCCGAGCTGCTCGAACTCCCCTCGGACGCACGCGAATCGCGGCTCGTCTCGGCGCTGTCCCGGCAGATCGCCCGGATCTTCGATATGCCGGTCGAACGGCTGGCGCTGGACGTCTCTCTGACCGATCTCGGTATGGACTCGCTCATGGCGGGCCAGATCCGCAATGCGCTTGCCAAGCATCTCGAGATCGACTTCCCGACCATGGGCCTGATGCGTGGACCGACCCTCACCGAACTCGCGGCCGAGGTTCTCGCTCAGGTTGCCGGCACCGAGGACCTCCCCGCGTCGGCGCCGGAGACCTCCGGCCCGCAGCGCTGGTTCCGGACGACGAGGGACCGATCGGACACCTCTTCGCTGCGGGTTTTCGCGTTGCCCTTCTTCGGTGGCGGCGCTTCGGTCTTCGGCCCGTGGGCTGACCACCTGCCCAACTCCATCGAGGTAGTGGCAATTCAGTATCCGGGTCGGGAGGAACGCATCGACGAGGCTCCGATCGACTCTATGCCGGCGCTGATCGCCGACCTGGCAGATGCCATGCTGCCGCACCTCGACAGACCTTTCGCGATCTACGGGCACAGCATGGGCGGGCTGCTCGCCTACGAGCTCACGAAGTATCTCGAGCGGCAGTACGCCGAGATTCCGAGGAAGCTCATTGTGGCAGGCTGGCCGTCCCCCGCGCTCGTCGAGCGGTACCTGCGCAACTTCGAACGCCTCGATGGCTTCGACATCGACCGTGAATCCGACGTCGGAGTGCTGCGGGCGCTGCGCGACAACGGCCTGTTCACAGCGGACGTCGACGACGCGTCTGTCGAGCCGCTGATGCCGTCGATCCGGGCGGACCTGAGGATGCTCGGGAACTACCGCTTCGAGAACAGTGTCGTGGTGCAGGCGCCGATCACGGTGCTTCGTGGCGCTGAGGACCCGCTGTTCGACGAGGGGCGCCTGCGGGCATGGGAAGACATGACGAGCGGAACCTTCTCGTTCACGACCGTCGTCGGCGACCATCTGTTCGTCCGGAATCCAGGAGCAGGGGTGATGCGAACGATCGCGGCCGAGCTGTCGTAGGGTTGCAGCGTCGGCTCGGTCCGCGACCTTCGGGCAGGGTGCTATCGGCTTGGGCTGCGACTGTCCCGCCGATGTGGCGCTGCTCGCTTGGACGGAAGTCGGGTCGTCCGCGTCGAGCGGATGCTCGGCGACGGAGCGATGGGCACACTCTCGGCGGCCGGTTCCCCGTTGCCCGCCGTACGGAGTCGCTCAAGGTTCTGGGTTCGACCCGAGATACCCGGTCGGCGTGGTACTCGTGAATTGACGGAATTCGCGGGTGAAGTGAGACTGATCGGCATACCCGTAGGTTGCCGCGATATCGATCAATCGCGCCTGCGGGGCGAGGAGCATGTGCTGCCGGGCCCGGTCGAATCGGATCAGCCGCGCCGCTGTCTTCGGAGTCAATCCGACATGATGAGTGAACTTTGTAATCAGATGTTTATGGCTCCATCCCACATCCTGCGCGATCCGGCGGATCGGTATCGCTCCGCCGGTGGCGGACAGCAGAGACCAGGCCTGCTGTACCTCCGGCAGCGGCCGGGATCCGTTCTCGAGGCGTTCGAGCAGGAAATTGTCGAGCAGGTTGAACCGGCCATGCCAGGTGTGCTGGTCTCGGATGCGCTCGACCACGCCGCGGTAACGGCACCCGATGACGTCCGAGAGATCGGCCAGTTGGTTGTTCAATTCGATACCCGGGATGCCGAACAATGTGAACGCACCCAGCGGGCTCAAGGACAGCTCGATATAGGACGGCGCACAAGGACCGTCGATGGGAACGTATCGGTCGCGGGCCCCGATGAGAAACTCCGGCGGGCGTTGCGCCGAATCGACGAGCTTGATGATAAGGCGAACAACCGTGCCGGCGGGCACGTAGTCTCGTCGGTGCGGTGTGCTCGTGATCGGATACCCGCGATACTGTTGTAGCAGGGCAGGCCGCAATTGCGGGTGCGGATGAACGTCGATTCGCGTCGCCTGACCCGAACCGGCGGCACCAACCGCCTCGGCACAGGTAAACACTGCACACCTCCTGCGTTCCTGGGCAGCCGCTCCACGGGATCGCGGCTCCTGCCTACCAACGCATGATTGCCACCAACTGAACACGCCATAACACCCCACGGCGCAGTTCGCATCCCATCAACAGCACCCGAACATGAAGGCGACGGCCACTCAGCGTCCCGATCGCGATCGGGTCCGACGATCATCGTACAGCTGAGAAGGCAAGGGGCCCGGAGCAACCGCCCCGGCCGCGGGAACGTCCACGCTTCGGAATTCGACGGAAACGTGTCGCTATCCAGCATCCTCGTTCCTACCGTTCATCGCACCTTCTTCATTGGCCGAAAGACGCATGTCGGCGTATGCACCCGCTTCGATAACGGCGAACTCCCAACTCTCGACCCGGAACCCGGCCCGCCGCTGCCGAAGTTACGAGGTGGCAAACCGTGTGTCTTGAAGGAAATTTACCTGCCGGGCTCGCTGCAGCCCCGGCCCCGCGAGGGACGAGAAGAGCCAGCTCAGGGACTACGAACACACGAACCGTGTCCCGTGCTCCAGTGCCTTAGAACACGGTCCCGACGAATCTTCTACCAGCGGTTCCGGCGTTCCCCCAGGGCGGCACAACACCGTCGATCACCGCTCCGTCCGCGTCCTCCGCATCTCCGGTCGAGCCGCAGCGCCGAAGGCGTGGTGGCCGGTTGGCGGCGATGGCAGTGCTACAGGGCGTCGCCCGATGTGAGCTCGGTGCGGTCGGGGGGCCTGTGGGTCGGCAGGGGCGTCCACCAGTTGAACCGCCCCATCAGTTTCATGAGCGCCGGCACCAGAATTCCCCGGACCAGTGTTGCGTCGACCAGGACGGCGACCGTCAGGCCGAGACCGAACAGTTGGATGAACGACACCTTCGACGAGACCATCGTGAAGAACACGATGGCCATCAATCCCGCTGCGGCGGTGACAATTCGACCGGTCCGGGCAAGTCCGCGCGCGACCGATTCGGTATTCGCCGAGGCGGTGCGGTCGGAGGCGAGCCACTCCTCGCGGATCCGGGACAGCAGAAACACCTCGTAGTCCATGGACAGCCCGAACGCGAGGCAGAACATCAGGATCGGAATGGTGGGTACCAGATAGCCGGTCGATGTGAACCCCAGCAGCTCGGACAGATGGCCGTCCTGGAACACCCAGACCATCGTGCCGAACGTCGCCGACAGCGACAGCAGGTTGAGCACGAGTGCTTTGACGGGCAGCACCAGACTTCCCGAGAACAGGAACAGGATCACGAAGGTGATCAGTACGATCAGCCCGATCGCCAACGGCAGCCTGGCTCTTATCATAGCCAGGGAATCCTGGTTCTGGGCGACAGCTCCGGTGAATAACGTTGGGGCCGGGGCAGTTACGGCTCGGAGCTGTTCGAGCTGGTCGGCGCCGGCCGATGTGTAGGGGCCGGCCCTGGTGCCGATGGCGACTACCGCACCGGCGCCGTCGGTGGTCTGTTCCGGTGGAGCCGACGCCGCTCGAACCCCGGAAACGAAGGTGCCCGAACCGGAGGCAACCCACGCCACGCCCTCGATTCGAGACAACTGTGACGCGTAGGACGCGAGATCGGAGGATCCGTCCGGCAGGTCCGGCAGAACGGCGTAGATCGTGTTGGCCGGATCGGGCGTGAAATCGGTGCGCAGTACATCGCCGACTTGCCGGCTGGATGCCGACGTCGGCAGGACCCGGTCGTCCGGAAAACCGAATCGCACCGACAGAAATGGGCTGCCCAGCAACAGAAGTACGAGAACCACCGCGGTTGCCACCGGTACCGGCCGGCGAGTCACGGCGCGGACCAGGCGATACCAGAACCTGCTCTCCGACTCGATCCGGCGCGGGGGCCGGTGCATCAGCCGATGCAGGGGGCGACGGATGTCCAGGGCGTCGATATGCCGCCCGAACAGTGCCAACGCGGCCGGAAGTAGCAGTAGCGCCGACAATGCGGTGGAGACGACGACCGCGAGGGCCGCGTAGGCGAAAGACTTGAGAAAGTAGTGCGGGAAGATCGCCAGCACCGGTAGCGAGGCGGCCACGGCCAAGGCTGTGAACAGCACGGTGCGGCCGGCGGTCCGGACGGTCCGCACCACTGCGGCGTCCACTCCGAGTCCGTTGCCGCGTTCTTCCCGGAATCTGCTCACCAGGAACAGGGCGTAGTCGATCGCGAGCGCGAGGCCCATGCCCGTCGTGATGTTCAGTGCGAAGATCGACACATCCGTGACCATCGTGAGCAGCCGCAGAATCGCCAATGTCGTGACAATCGCGAGGATTCCCATGGCGATTGGGAACAATGCGGCGATCAGACTGCCGAAGACCCAGACGAGGAAAATCCCGACCAGCGGAACGGCGATGGCTTCGGCGACCACGACATCGGTCGCGGATTGTTTGTTGATCTGATCGAGTGCGATCGCCTCGCCGCCCGCGCGGACCGTAACGTCGGGGCCGACCTGGGGCAGGCGGTCCACCACCGCCGCAGCGTTGTGCGGTGCATCCGAATCGTCGCCCGCCACCCGCGCGGCAATGATCGCATGATGGCGATCGGCGGACCGTAGCCCGGGTGCGAGGTCGGGTGGGACCGACCAATACGACTGCACCGCAGTAACATTCGGATCGGTGTGCAGTGCGCCGGTCAGGGTGGCGCCGGCCGTTCGCGCCGCCGGGCCGTCGACGCCACCGTCGGCGGTCATGAGCAGAACCAGATTCGGGGCGCCACCGTGGAATCGGTCGGCGAGCAGATCGGTCGCCCGGGCCGATTCGGTATCGGCGGGTGTGAATCCACCGGCCCGAAGATGTGCTGCGGCCGATGAACCGAATACTCCCGACAGGACGAGGATCAGCACCGCGCCCCACAGGATGGTGCGCGGTATGCGCAGTGCGAGGGTGGCTGTTCGAGTGAGCATCGCGGCCCCTGCCGCTCGAGACCGGTGACTGGATGCTGCCACGGTAAAGCAAGGGGGGAGCGGGGTGCTGATGCGCTCGAGAAAGATTCAAGAATCCTGTCCAGCTTCCCCCCTTTGAATCAGAGGGTCCAGCGGTGCATCTCGTTCGCCGGTTAAGGAGGCTCAGGCAGTGTCGACAGTTTCCGTGTCGGGTCTCGGAAGCGGGGGGAAGGTTACGCCCGCCCGAGTACTCGCGATGTTCCCCGGCCAAGGTTCCCAGCGTGCGGCGATGGCCCATCATCTGCTCCGGGAGCATCCGCAGACGGCGAGACCGATCTTCGCCGAAGCGGAGGAGGCGCTGGGGCTTCCGCTGATCGAACTGTGCGTCACGGGCGGCCCGGACACCCTGACCCGCACCGAGGTCGCACAACCGGCGATCGTGACCACCAGCATCGCGACCTACTCGGTCCTGGTGGCGAATGGTTTTCGCCCCGACGTGGTCGCGGGGCACAGCCTCGGTGAGTTCAGCGCCCTCGTGGCGGCCGGAGCTCTCGCCTTCGCCGATGCGC
Organism: Nocardia sp. BMG51109; assembly: GCF_000526215.1. Lineage (NCBI taxonomy): Bacteria > Bacillati > Actinomycetota > Actinomycetes > Mycobacteriales > Nocardiaceae > Nocardia > Nocardia sp. BMG51109. The sequence goes on along the minus strand of NZ_JAFQ01000004.1, from coordinate 6,613,664 downwards.
TCACGCTGGTTCGCCGGCGAGGGCAATTGATGGGTGAGGTAGCCGATCGAATACCCGGCTCGATGGTGGCGATCGTCGGAATTCCCGCGGGTGACGTCGAGCGGATCTGCGTGAACGTGGCGGCAGCGACCGGGGGGATCGTAGAGGTGGCGGGCCTGAACGCGCCCACGCAGACCGTTATCTCCGGCAGTCGCGCCGCGGTCGCGGCGGCGGCGCGGGAAGCGAGGCAGGCCGGTGCCGATCGCACCGTCCCACTCGATGTCGGCGCACCGTTCCATTGCTCGCTGATGCTTTCGATAGCAGAGGAATTCAGTGACGAACTGGCTGCCGTCACCTTTTCCGACCCGAGTTTTCCGGTGCTGAGTTCGGTGACCGCGGGCGTGGTCGAGGACGGCGAGCATGCCCGACGATTGCTCCGCTGTCAACTGGCCGGGCCGGTTCGGTGGACCGAACTTCTCTGCACCGCACAGTGGTTCGCGATCGACTACTACCTCGAGGTGGGGCCGGGTCGCGTGCTGAGTGGCTTCGTCGACCGCAGCGGTGCCAACGCCACGGTGCGAAGCACCAGCGACGCTCGTCGGCTTGCCGCGGCGCTCCGCAATCTGTCGGTCCCAGTCGCATCTCATCGAAAGGCAGTACGGAAATGACAAGTACCATCAGCGATTACGAACGCATCGTGCAGATCGCCGTGGCGGACGCGCTCGGCCTCGACCCGGCGGAGGTGGTTCCCGAGGCCACCCTGATCGACGAGCTCGGTGCCGAGAGCATCGATCTACTCGACATCATGTTCCGCGTTCAGCGCGATACCGGGATCAAGATCGCCGTATCCGATGTGGCCGCCCTGCTGCAGGGAGGAATCCCGGACGAGGAATTCGGCGACGAGAACGAGGTGGTCAGCGACGTCGGCCTGGCACATCTGGAAAAGGTTCTCCCACAGTTCGATCGCAGCCAGCTGGACGGTCCGTTGAAGGCGGATCAGGTACTCGGCTTGATCACGGTGCAGAACCTGATCGACCTCGTCGTCGACCGTGCCGCCACCGAGGCCGTGCGATAGTCATGGCGGCTCCGTTGGAAGGCCGCAGCGCCCTGGTGACCGGGGCTTCTCGCGGTATCGGCCGGGCGATCGCGCAGGAGTTGGCGCAGCAGGGCGCGGCCGTCGCCGTCAATTACCGCACTCGCGTGGAGGATGCCGAGAAAGTGGTGCGCGAGATCCGGGGACGGGGTGGCACGGCCGTCGCGCTCGGCGCGGACGTCTCGATCGCCCGCGAGGCCCGGCGGCTGGTGCACCAGGCCGCGACGCGGCTGGGTGGTCTGCACATCCTGGTCAACAATGCCGGCACCGCCGCGGACGGGCTGATCTACGAGACCACCTTCGCCGACTGGTGGAAGGTGCTCGAGGTGAACCTCGGCGGGACGTTCAACTGCACCAACGCCGTAGCGGAGCATTTCATGCGCCAGTACGACGGGGTGATCGTGAACGTGTCCTCGATCACGGGAGATTTCGGACTACCCGGACAGTCGAACTATTCGACCTCCAAGGGAGCGATCAATTCGTTCACCTACGCCTCGGCGGTCGAGTTCGCCCGGTTCGGCGTGCGCGTGAACGCCGTTCTGGGCGGGATCATTCCGACCGATCTCATTTCCCATGTCATGGTCCGCGACGACGGTCGCGGCCACCTGCAGGTCCCGATGCGCAGGTACGGAACTGTCGAGGACATCGCGGCGGCGGTCGCCTTTCTCGCCGGTCCTACAGCCTCCTATATCACCGGCGAGCTCATTCGCGTCGACGGCGGCATATCGCGTCGGCTCGGCGTGATCCTGAACGCCAACGCACACCGCTAGCGCCTCGAGTTCGCCAGGAAGGCAGATATGCGATTCCACCTCGTCGACCGAATCGAATCCTGGGAGTCGATGCGGTCCATCACCGCCAGCAAGGTCACCTCTGTCTACGAGGACTATTGGCAGCTCACGGAAAACGGGCCACGGCTGCCGTTCGGGATGGCGCTCGAAGCACTCTGCCAAGCGGGTGCGTGGCTGGTGTTACTCAGCTCGGAACACACCAAACGGGCGGCACTGTTGACAGTGGGCGAGGCGTCGGCCCACCGGGACCCGCGACCGGGCGACATACTCCGCATGCACGTCGACGTCGTCGCCACCAACAGTGCGGCCGCTGTGGTCGACGGGCGCATAGAGGTGGACGGGACCACGGTATTCGAGGCTCGCGACATCATGTGCGCGCTCATCGACGCGGAGAATCTGGAGAGTCCGGCCGAGACCCGTACCACGGCACGACATCTGCTGGGCAAGGAAGCGACGCAATGAGACGCGCGGTCATCACCGGAATGGGGGCGGTCACTCCACTGGGAGTCGACGCCGAGACGACGTGGCGCGGCCTCATCGCCGGTCGCAGCGGTGTCGGACGCCTCACCACCTTCGACTGCACCGGCTTTCCGGTGCGAATCGGTGGACAGGTGCCCGACGATTTCGACCCCGACTCCGCGATCCGGCCGGATGCCGACCGTCGCTGGATCGGCCGGCCCGGCCGATTCGGCCTCGCCGCCGTGACGGAGGCGCTCGCGGACGCGGACTGCGCCGCGGCGTATCCGCCGGACGAACGGGGCCTCGCCATGGGTGCCAGCGTCGGGCGCCCCGACCTGCCTCACCTCCTCGAAATCGCCAGGGTGCGAAGCACATCCGGCGATCCCACGGCATTCGTGACACAGCCGCCGCAGCGGGTCATGGCCGACGATCAGAACCTCGCACTGAACGCGATGGCGCGCATGCTCGGTGCGTCCGGGCCGATGGTCGGTATACACACGGCCTGCTCGGGCTCCGGTCATGCGATCGGTGAGGCGCTGCGGATGATCCAGGAGGGCGACGCTCGGCTCATGGTGGCCGGCGGCTACGACTCGCTGACCACCTGGGCCGACATCCTGGGGTTCGGCCTGCTCGGCGCGATGACGGACCGGTACAACGACAATCCCCGTGCGGCGTCGCGGCCTTTCGACAACGAACGGTCCGGCTTCGTGATCGGGGAGGGCGCGGTAGCGTTCGTCGTCGAGGAACGGGAATCGGCGCGGGCCCGGGGAGCGCATATCCATGCCGAAATCCGGGGCTACGGAGCGAGTCTCAACGCCTGGCGGATCACCGACTCGCCGCCGGACGGCGCGGGCGCGATCGAGGCGATGGAGGCCGCGATCGACGACTCCGGCTCGGACATCCGCGATATCGACGTCGTCGTCGCGCACGGCACCGGCACGCAGGGCAACGACGTGTCGGAAACCAGGGCGATCAAGAAGGTGTTCGGTGACCACGCGTATCGCCTCGCGGTCACCTCTCCCAAGTCGATGACCGGTCATCTGACGGCCGCCGCGGCCGCGTTGAACGTGCTCGTCGGCGTCGGGGCACTGCGCGAATACACGGTGCCGCCGACGATCAACCTCGAAATCCCCGATCGTGCATTGGATCTCGACTACGTGCCGCACTGTGCCAGGTCCATGCGCGTATCGACGGTACTGATCAACGCACTCGCCTTCGGCGGGGCGAACACGAGCCTCGTCATCGCTTCCCACCGGGAGGACTCGCCATGACCGCCGCCGAACTCGATGCCGCACACGTCGTCGCCGTCGTACCGGCGTCGATCGCTGTCCCCGGATTCGACCGGATCGTCGAACTCGAGCCCGGCATCCGCGCTGTCGCGATCCGGAACATCCCGGGAACGTTGCCGCTGTTCGCGGATCACTTTCCGCGATATCCGATCATGCCCGGCGTGCTGCTGCTGGAAAGCATGATCGCGCTCGCGGCCCGGGCGTCGGGCACCGGCGAATGGCGGTTGTGCACCGCGACCGCGGTGCGTTTCCGGCGGTTCGTCGTTCCGGGAGACCAGGTCGTGTTCGCCACCGACGCGGCCGGACCCGCGGCCGGGCTCTGGCGCGGCACGGCGACAGTCGACGGTCGTGTGGTGGCGAGCGTACGAGCACTGCGGTTGGCCCGGATATCTCCGGTCGAAACGAGTGCGCCATGACGGCGCCGCGTCGCGCGGTGATCACCGGCATCGGTATCGTCACCGCGCTCGGGACCGGCGTGGCGGACAACTGGTCGGCCATCGTGGCGGGCCGCACGGCGATCGGCCATTTCCGGCTGTTCGACCCGACCCCGTTGCGCACCCACCTGGGTGCGGAAATCCTCGATTTCGTTCCGTCCCGGTATCTCGGCTCGCGTGCACGGAAGATGTCCACGCGTGGCGATCAGCTGGCCGTGGCCGCGGCCCTGCTGGCACTCGACGACGCCGGGCTCGGACAAGCGGAGCTGGGCCACCGCGCGGGGCTGTTCCTCGGGGGAAACAAAGACATTTGTCATCGGGACGAGACGATCGCCGAACTCGGCCGGATCCGGAAGCCCGACGGCACGGTCGATCTGCGTGCACTCGGAGAGAATGCCGCGACGCTGATACCGCCGCTGGCATATGTGGAAGGTCTGCAGAACGGCGCCGTCTTTCACGTGTCGTCGAAATTCGGTATCAGAGGCGCGAATTGCTTCTATGCGGGCACCGCGGATGCCGGGGCGACCGCGATCGGGCGTGCGATGCGTGCCGTGCGGCACGGTGTGGTCGATCTGTCGCTCGCCGGTGGTTTCGATGACGCCACGACCTGGTGGGCGATGTCACGAATGGACGGGCTGGGCGTGCTCACCCACCGAAACGAGTTGGGCGAGCGGGCCTTCCGGCCCTTCGACCGGGACCACAGCGGATCCGTGCTGGGGGAAGGCGCGGTCGTGCTGGTCATCGAGGAGCGTGATCGGGCACATCAACGCGCCGCTCGATGCTACGCGGAGATCACCGGTTTCGGCGCGGGCAACGACGGCAGGCGCCCCCCGGCACCGGATCCGCGAGGCCGTGGTCTGTCGCGAGCGATTCGGTACGCCGCCGCCGATGCCGGCGAACTGTCGAACGCGATCGACTACATCGCCGCGCACGGGTGTGCCACTCCGGCCGGCGACGTGTCCGAAACCCGGGCCCTGCATGCCGCTTTGGGCCCGGCCGCCCGGGACGCGCAGATCAGCAGTGTCAAGCCGCAGACCGGACATCTGGTCGGCGGCGCCGGTGCCCTCAACGTGGCGGTCGCGGCCATGGCATTGCATTCGGGCATCGTGCCCGCGACGCGGAACCTGCGGACACCGGCGCGTGGTTGCGATCTGGATTTCGTTCCGGGCGCCGCCCGGCAGTCGCGTCCGAACGGCGCGCTCGCGCTGGCGCGCGGCCTGGAGGGGCAGGCGGTCGCGGTGGCGCTGAACAAGATGGGATGAGAGGGCTTTACGAGATGGACGAGTGGATCTCGGGCTCGCGGGTTGTCGTCACGTCGCTCGGTGCGGTGACGGCGCACGGTGCCGGCGTGGCGAGCCTGTGGGAAGCGGTGCGTAACGGACACGTGGCAATCGGCCCGATACGCGGACTTCGGCTGGACGGGTTCGATGCTCCGATCGGTGGTGAGGTCGAGGCGTTGCGGAGGCCGAAGTACGACTATCTGACTCGGCTCGGTCTCCGTTATCCCGAGCCCGCACTGGATTTCGCTCTCGTCGCCGCGGAGGAGGCGATGTCCGGTGCGGGCGTCGAGGTGCCCTCGACTCGCTGGGGTGTCTCGTTCGGCAGTTGCAACGGCGGAATACGCAGCGGCGAAATGGCTTTGCGGCGAGCCCGTGAGCGGGACACGAAGCCGCGGGACGACAGGCATCTGCTGATGGTGCCGCCGCACGCCATGGCGGAGGCACTGAGCGCGGCATTCGGACTTCGAGGGCCCGTATTGACGGTCAATACCGCCTGCGCCTCGAGTGCTCACGCCCTGGCACACGGCGTCGAGATCATTCGCGCCGGCCGTGCCGACGCGATGCTGGTGGGCGGCAGCGATGCGCTCACCGAAATGGCCTACGCGGGATTCGGCAGCGTCGAGTCGTTGTCGGCTCGTCCGGCCGCGCCGTACTCGCGCAGTCGCGACGGCCTGTCGCTGGGCGAGGGAAGCGGAATGCTCGTCGTCGTTCGTGCCGATATCGCGCACGCCGCCGGTGCCCCGGTACTTGCCGAGATCCTGTCCTACGGCATGTCCGGCGATGGATACCATGCGACCGCCCCGCACCCTGCCGGTGAGGGGGCGGCGCGCGCGATCGGAAGCGCGTTGTCCGGGGCAGCGTTGTCCGGTGCCGATGTCGCGTACATCAATGGGCACGGGACCGGCACGCCGAAGAACGACTCGGCGGAGAGCAATGCGGTGCGTGCGGCGCTCGGCGATGCCGCGCAGCGGGTGGTGCTCAGCAGCACGAAATCGATGATCGGGCACCTGCTCGGCGCGGCCGGTGCGGTCGAGGCGATCGTGACGGTCAAGGCGCTACAGGAGCAGTGGGCCCCGCCGACCGCGGGATTCACCGGTGCCGATCCCGGGTGCGGGCTGGACGCCGCACCCAACGAAGGCCGCCCGCTGGCCATGGATGTCGCGCTGTCGAACAATTTCGCCTTCGCTGGAGCCAACGCGACCGTCGCTTACGCCAGGCCGGGGACCCGCCCCCGCCCGAGTGCCGGGTTCCCGGTGGACGACGTCGTCGTCACCGGCGTCGCGGTGGTGAGCGCGGCCGGGACCTCGGTCGACGAACTCTGGCGGGCCTATCGCGCGGGCCGCACGCTCGGGCGCGACGAAGACGGTCTGCGGGTCGCCCGGATCACCGACGACCTGAGCCGCTACACCGCGCCGAGGGAACGACGCCGGATGGACCGGTTCGGACAGCTTGCGGTGGCGACCTGCCGGGGTGCGCTCGAACAGGCCGGGTTGGATGCCGACGAGCGAATCGGCGTTGTCCTCGGCACCGGAATCGGCCCGATCCAGAGCATCGGAGATTTCTTCCTGCCGGTTGTCGCGGGCGGGCCCGCGATGGCCAATCCCGCCGTATTTCCCAACACCGTCTTCAATGCGGCCGCGGGGCAGGTAGCGATGGTGCTCGGCGCCAAGGGGCCCACATCCACCACGACAGTGGGGCATTCGTCGGGGGCCTCCGCGGTGACCGTCGCCGCCGATCTGTTGCGGGCCGGGCATGCCGAGGCGATCCTGTGCTGCGCCGTCGACGAACTGTCGGACTACGCCATCGACGCGTATCGCGGTCTGTCGCTGCTCGTCGGGCGCGCGGGGCGCGACTATCTCCTCGCGGAAGGCAGCATCACCCTGCTGCTGGAACGATCCTCGTTCGCTCGTGCGCGGGGCGCCCGAATTCTGGCAGGTCTGGGTGGATACGCGACGGCCTCCGACGCGGTCGGCATCGGCCGCTGGGACCGGCGCGGCCACGGGCTGGAGCGCGCCATGCGTGGGGCGCTCGGGGAGGCCGGGGTGCGGGCGGATCGACTCGCGGCCGTCTGGGCCAACGCGGCCGGGCTGCGTGTAGCCGACAACCCGGAGAACCGGGCCATCGCGCGCCTCGGTCTGCCGGGTTCCTGCCGCGTCGAACGACCGAAGCGCATCCTCGGTGAGCCCGGTGGCGCCGGAGCGCAGTTGTGCGCCGCCCTGGCGATGGCGAGCTGGCACAACGGATTTCCCTACGGGCCGGCACTCGTCAACTCTTCGTCGCTCGGCGGCACGCACACCGGTTTGGTCCTGTGTCCGCCCATTCGTGAATCGGAGTGATCGCATATGCCCACTACCACCGACCGACATGTGTCCGTCCTCAGCACCGGAGCTCACCTGCCCGGTGCGCCGATCGACAATGCGAGGCTCGCAGACCTGTGCGGGCCACTGCCCGAGGAGGTGGCCGACGGGATTCAGGTGCGCTCCCGGCACTGGATCGCCGACCCCGAAACCGGTTCGCACCGAACCGGTACCTCGGCAATGGCCGTCGCCGCCGCACGGCAGGCGCTCGACCGCGCCGCAGTGGATCCGTCCGAGGTGGATCTGCTGATGATGTCGACGGCGAGCCCGGAGTATCCCCTGCCCGCGGCCGCGACCTACGTGCAGGAGCAACTGGGGCTGCAACGGTGCGCCACAATGGAATTCCGGGCGGCATGCGCCGGATTCGTGCAGGGCATGGACTACGCGCGGCGGTTACTCGCCGACGGCACCTACGACACCGCGGTGGTGATCGGCGCGGAGTCCATTTCGCCACTGCTCGTTCCCCTCTACCTGGGCCAGGATCCGCAGCGGATTCGGATGCGGGACCGGCTCACCCTGTACACCTTCGGCGACGGTGCCGGTGCCGCGGTGCTGCGAGCGCAGCCTCGGGACTCGGCGCGGCGAGAGCCGGAAAGGTACGCGTTCGGCACACAGTGCCTGGGGGGTATGCGCCGGCCGGGGATGCAGATCGTCGGAGGCGGCACCGATCTGCCCGCCTCGGAGCAGGCGCGACGTAAGCGCCTGGTGGAGATCAAACTCGACGTCGCGGGTACGACCACGGTCGGCCCGCAGGTCTTCCACACGGCCCTGCGCGACATGCTCGCCCGCAGCGGACTGGCGCTCTCCGATATCGACGCGTGTGTCCTGCCGGAGGGCAACGCGGACTACTTCGCGGAAGGGTTCGGCGACGTGGGCATCTCCGGTGAGGACCGTGCCGCCTTGCAGAAATGCATCGTCGAGAACCTCTCCGACGTCGGGGCGACCGGTTCGGCCGCGGTTCCCCTGGCGCTCGACGCGGGCTGGGTGAGCGGCAGGATCCGCCCCGGCGCCACGGTGCTGCTGCTCGGCGTCGAGGCGAGCCGCTATGTGTACGCGGGCCTGACCCTGGAATGGGAGGCGCGGACACCGGCGGGGACGGTGCGCCATGCATGAGGAATACAACAAGGTCGTCATCCGCCGCGTCTTCGACGAGTTCGTCAACCGCGGTGACTTCTCCGTCGTCGACGAGATCTACCGGGCCGATGTGGTCGATCACCAGCCGCTACCGGGCGCGCCCCAGGGACGCGACGGAGTCAAGTACACCATCGCGGGATTGCGCACCGGGTTTCCGGACCTGCACGTCACGATCGAGGAGATGAGCGCCCACCGGGACTACGTGGTCATCCACAACACCTGGCGCGGAACGCATCTCGGTGAGTTCCTGGGGCTACCGGCGACGGGTCGGGCGGTCGAGTTCCGAGGCGTCGTCGTCTGGCGGCTGGCCGACGGACTCATTGCCGAGCGGTGGGGGATCGGCGTCGAATCCAGCATGCTGTCCGCGCTGGGGCTGGGCTGGCTCGCCTCGGGGGCGGCCGGGCCGGGCCGGGCCGCCGTCCTGTCGCCACCGCAGTTCGTCACGCAGGTTCTGCCCATCGTGCCCGGCGCATCGGCACGCTGGAGTGCCCTGCGACAGCAACTCGCGGGCTCGAAGGCGGAGGACTATCAGGCATCGCGACGACGTGGGGGAATCGTCGGCGAGTGGTTTCGGCAGCAGGAAGTCCAGGGGATGCAGGTCGTGGTGCACAGCGTGCAGGCCCGCAGTCCGGGCCGTGCGATGCGGCGGCTGACCGGATCCACGGATCCGTTCGACAGCTGGCTGCGGGAGGCGGCGAGAAGCGTGTTCGGGGTTGATCCTTGGGCTCGGTTCATCGACGACCCAGGGCATCCCGCGCACGAATGGCGGACGTCGACTCCCGCTCGGGCGGTGCGGCGATGACCGCCACCGATCCGGCCCTCGGCGAAGGAGATACCACGATGCCGACGCGACCGGTGCGGCGAGTCCTGATCGCCGGAGGCGGGATAGGTGGTCTGGCCGCCGCTCTTGCCCTGCAGCGCAAGGGTTTCGGCGTGACGGTGTTCGAATGCGCCGATGCGCTCCGGGACGGCGGCGCCGGACTGCATATATGGACCAACGGAACGATCGTCCTCGATCGCCTCGGCGTCGCCGGCCCAGTACTGGAAGTCGCGCCCGCACAGCAGATCTGTCACTTCGGCACCTGGCGGGGCGAGATGTTCGGTGCGTGGCCGGTCGGTGATTTCGTGACCGAGTACGGCCGGCCGACACTCGCCGTCGAGCGATCGGTACTGCATTCGATCCTGCACGATGCGCTGCACGGTGATCCGGTTCGCACGGGGGCCCGAGTGGTCGGCTTCGACCAGGACTCGGAGGGGGTCACGGTGCGGCTCGCCGACGGACGACACGAGCGGGGCGACATCCTCATCGGCGCCGACGGTATCCACAGCGTCGTCCGCGCCGGGCTGTTCGGTGACACACCGGCCCGGTTCAACGGCTATATCGCCTGGCGCGGTAAAGGGCGCCTGGAGCACGAGCTGATCCCGCCGGGCAGCTTCTACGCACTGTTCGGTCGTGGCACCCGATTCACCTACTACGACGTCGCGCCCGGCGTCGTGCATTGGATGAGCGTGGCCAACGGGCCGGCCGGAGGTCACGACGAGCGCGGGGTCGCGGCCATGCTCGCCGAGCGGCATCGGGGCTGGATGCCGCCGGTCCAGGACATCCTCGCGGCCAGCCCGGAGGAGGACATCATCCGCAGCGACGTGTTCGACCGTAAACCGGACCGCCGCTGGGGAATCGGCCGGGTGACGCTGCTCGGCGACGCCGTGCACCCGATCACGTTCAACATCGGCCAAGGGGCCTGCCAGGCCCTCGAGGACGCGCTCGTCCTCGCCGAACGCCTGGATGCCTGCCGCGACGATCCGGGACGCGCATTACGCCGCTACGAGCGCGAACGGCGCGGCCGGACCGCCTCGATGCAACGCGTCGCCTGGCTGATCGGTCGGATGGGCGCGGTGGAGCATCCACTGCTGATCGCCGCACGAGAAGTGTTCATGCGTCTCGTGTGGCCGGCGCTGGCGTTCCGCATCGCCGAGCACAACCAGATCGCCTACGCGAGGCGGTGGAGCCCACCGCCCCCGCCGATGCCGAGTACGGAAGAAGAGAACCGATGGCCGATCACATCGTGAACGACGACTACTTTTTCGGCGCGTTCGCCGACAGCTGGTGGGACAGTGATTCACGGATGCGGGGCCTGGCGTCGTTCCAAACCCCGCGGTTTCGATACTTCGACCGTTTCCTCGGGGAATGGGCGGGCAAGCAGGTACTCGATGTCGGTTGCGGTGGCGGGTTCACCACCGAATTCCTGTGCGAGCGCGGCGCCGATGTCGCCGGGATCGACCCGTCGCCGCGACTGATAGCAGCGGCGCGGCGGCACGCCGAACAGACGGGCAAACGGATCGCCTACACCGTGGGAAGGGCCGAGGAACTGCCGTACGACGCCGGCCGTTTCGACGTCGTCACCTGTGTGGACGTCCTCGAACACGTGCGGGATCCGGCACGCACGGTCGGCGAGATCGCACGCGTTCTGAAACCCGGTGGTCTGTTCCTCTACGACACGATCAACCGGACAATGCGGTCGCGGCTCGTGATGATCTGGATTCCCGAGTATTTGACTCGGATCGTCCCCCGTGGGGCGCACTCCTGGCAGGACTTCATCACGCCGAAGGAGATGCGCCGGTATCTCGCGGACGCCGGTCTGGTGCCGGCGGACAAGATGCGCGGATTGTCGATCCTCGGTCGAAGGAGGGACGGCCGATTGATTTTCTTGCGGACCCCTGATGTATCGGCCACGTATATGAGTGTCGCCCGGCGCCTGGGCGACGGCGTCGAGGAGTAACGATGAAAGCAGTTTTCTACCACCGCTTCGGTGACGCGGACGTCCTGGAGTACGGCGACCTGCCGGAACCGAAGATGGGCTTGGACAGCGTGAAGATTCGAGTCAAGGCGGCGGCCGTGAATCCCGTCGACTGGAAGGCGCGGGAGGGATATCTGGACACCGTCTGCGACACGATGTTTCCGGTCGTCCCCGGTTGCGACTTCGCGGGCGTCGTCGTGGATGTGGGCCTCGGCGTAACCGAGTTCGTCGCGGGCGACGAGGTGATCGGATTCCAACGTGACGACTACCTGTCCCACGGCACGTTCGGCGACATCGCCGTGGTGCCCACCCGCGCGGTCGCGCACAAACCACCGGGACTGGACTGGCTCGAGTCCGCAGCACTGCCGTTGGCCGGTATTACGGCGTATCAGGCGGTCGTGCGCGTGCTCGACGTGCGGAAGGGACAGACCGTGCTGGTCCATGCCGCAGCGGGTGGGGTGGGCAGCTTCGCGGTTCAGATCGCGGCCCATCGCGGTGCACGAGTGATCGGTACGGCCGGCACGCACAACCACGAGTTCGTGAAATCGCTCGGCGCCGAACCTGTCGATTACCGGTACGGGTTGGCGGAATCGGTTCGGGCGCTGGCTTCCGGCGGAGTCGACGCGGTGCTCGACGCCGCGGGCAAACGGACGGTACGTGCGCTCGGACCGCTGCTCTTGCCGGGGGGCAGGTTGGCCTCGGTCGTCGATCCGAAAGTCCGCTCGGCCGGTGGTCACTATGTGCTGGCGCGCCCACACCGTCCCGACCTGGAAGAGGTGGCACAGATGGCGGCCGATGGCGTGATACAGGTCGAGGTGAGCACGGTCTTTCCGCTGTCCCGAACCGCTCAGGCGCATCGCCTGAGCCAAGGCGGCCACACCCGCGGCAAGATCGTGGTGATCGTCGACGAGTCGATCACGGGCGGGCGGGAGCCACGGACGGGAGAAATCCATGAATGAGGCTCGGCTCGTGCTGCGAGCGCAGCCGCTGGTGAAACAGATGGCCTGGTCACAAGGTGTGGCACGAGTACTGATCGGCACGTCGATGTTCGTGGCGCCCACGCCGGTCGTCGGCTCCTGGACGGGAGCTGCCGATGCTGCGGCCGTGCATCTGCCGATGCGGGCGCTCGGCCTGCGCGACGCCGTGATCGGTATCGGCACACTGTGGTCGCTGCGCCGGGGGCAACCGGTCCGGCATTGGTTCACGCTCGGTGTCGCAATCGAACTCATCGATGCGTCGGTGACGGTGAACAAACGTTACCGCCTCGGCAACACCGGACATCCGGATGCCTGGGAATTGCTGACCGCGGCGGGACTCGTCGGCGGTGTGATCGTGGCTGCGGCACTACGGGATTGACGGCACTACGGGATCGAGGCTCCGGTCAGGCCCCCTGCACGAGCTCTTCCGAAGCCCTCCACAGAAGTTCGGCGCGCGTCCGGTCGTAGGAGGCCGGCGCGCTCGCCACCGGTGTTCGCCCGGTGAAATAGCTACCGGTGACGGCGGAGAGTTCGGGGGCGGTCGCGATCCACGCGAGGTCGGCAGCGGACTCGGCGACGCTGCGCCCGATCGGGAGCAGGCGCCGCACCGCGGGGGCCAGCAACCGATAGGTCTGCCGCATCGCTGTCGGATAGTCGCGAGCCAGCCCGGTCTCCGGCATCAGACCCGGGTTGAAAGCGTTGACGGCTATTCCGCGCGGACGCAGACGCTCGGCCAGCTCGTACGTGAAATACACATTGGCCAGTTTGGAGGTGGCGTAGCGTACCCGTCCGGCGTGGCTGGACGTGCGATGGCGCTGAACTCGGATGTCGGCGAGATCGCTCGGATGTGTCCACGCCGGCCCCGGGAAACCCATCGACTTTCGCGGTCCCTGATGAACATCACTGGACACCACCAGAATCCGCGATCCGGCCGGCAATCCGTCGGTCAGTTGTGTGACCAACTGGAAGTGGCCGAGGTGGTTGGTCGCGAAGGTGAGTTCGTATCCGTCCGCCGATTCTCGGACCCCGTGCACGACCTGCAACCCGGCGTTGCAGATGATCCCGGCCAGCTCGTGGTCGGCAATGATCCGCGCTCCGTGGCGAACCGAGGATAGAGAGGCGAGGTCGATGGGCACGATCCGCACGCCCGCGGCCGAGGCGACGGCACGGATCTCGTGTTCGATCGCGGTTGCCTTGGCGCGATCGCGGCACGCCAGGATCGTGTTGTGGCCCGCCTTCGCGAGTTCCTTCGCGGTCGCCGAACCCAGGCCGGACGACGCACCGGTGATGACGAACCATCCGGACATCAGCTTCCCCCTGTCGACGGACAGTGCTGCGCTCGCACCCATTGTCGGGTGAACGATGCTATGTCGTCGGCGTCTTCGGCGACCCCGTCGATCATCCGGTCCTCGATCGGCTTGCCGAGGACCGGGATGTGCACCGTGACGGTGCCGGCGAAGCGGAGATCACATCGTGAATCATCTCCCCGCAGCAGCAGTTTCGCCGACACCGTAACAGGTGCACCGACGACACGGCCATCCGTCCGGCCCTCGGCGCATCCGTCGACCAGAGCCGACCACTCCTCGGAGTATTCGAACCGGATCCCGGAGGGGCGCAGCAACGCTGCCTTGTCCGGCATTCGTTCCGGTGGAATGAGTTTCGAGACCGCCAGCCGTACGGTGGCGCCGTCGGATTCGAAGAAATCCAGTGACGCTTCCGCGCCGTCGATCTCCGCGACCCGTGCCTCCCAGTATGTCCGGTTCAGGAGGGCATCGTGGAGTTCGGCCGCCGGGAAAGGATATTCGGTGATTCGGACAACCTCTGTGGGCATGATCTGTTCCGCTCCTGGATTTCAATTGGTGACTACCTGGAGGTGGTCGGCGCGAGAGGCGGCGGAGAGGTGCGGACGACGGCCCCGCTCCGCGGCGTAGATTCGGTACACGTCCAGCATGCTGTACTGGATTCGCCCGACCGGGTCGAGCCCGACGACGTTCAGCAGATGCGCATCGACCAGTCGATCCAACGCCTCCTCGACGTCGATCATCCGGTCGAATCCGAGACCGGGAGATGTGGTGACCTCGCCCGGCCGGAGGTTGCTGCCGAGGTGAACGAACATGCGCGCCGATCGGCGGTCGAGCCGGTGGTAGCTCGAGCCGATGTAGGCGCGCACATCCATCGAACCGAACGACAACTCGTCCAGGCGACGGGTCTCGTCGGCGAGACGAGCGTTCAGCTGGCGGAACGTCCGATGCGGCCGGCTCGTCATCCGGCTCGCCACGATGCGCAGAGCCGACGGAAGGCCCGCGCAGTACCCGGCAAGCTCCTCGACCGCGTCCCGTTCGCCGAGCACCCGGGCCCGCCCCATGATTCGGCACAGCATGTCCACGCTGTTCGCGACCGACAGTTCACCCACGGTGTGCCGGCACACCCCCGCGATGGAGAGGGATGTTCGGCTCGTCACGAGCGCCACGCTGCCGCGTCCGCCCGGCAACAACAACCGCAACTGTTCCTCATCGGCGGCATCGTCCAGCACGATCAGGATCCGGCGGCCCGCTACCCGGCTCCGATACGACTCGGCGCGAGCGTCGAGATCGGCGGGTATCGCGCCGGGCGGCGTGCCGAGCGCCCGTAGAAACCTGGTGAGGATTGTCCCCGGATTGGCCGGCAGGGCGTTGGTGGCGCGCAGATCGGCGTAGAGGCAGCCATCGGGAAACGCCGGTCGCACACGGTGTGCGGTCCGGACCGCCAGTGCCGACTTACCCACACCCGGGCCTCCGGTGACCAAGACCGGGCGGGAGTCGGCACGACGGGACAATTCCTCGTTCAGCCACTCGACCTCACGATCGCGCCCACCGAAATCCAAGATGTCCATGGGCAGCAGATCGGGCGCCCGATCTGCTGCCGAGACGATCCGGGTATCGGTCGGTGGCTTGCCGGGCGGTACGAGCGGCCGTCCCTGCAGAATCATCGTGTGGAGCTTGCGAATCGTGGGTGCCAGATCGGCCCCGAGTTCGTCGGCGATGCAGCGTCGCGCGCGATCGTATTGGCGTAGCGCCTCGGCGGTCTGGCCACCCAGGTAATACGCGCGGATGAGCCGCTCGTGCAACTCCTCGGCCAGTGGCTGATCGAGCAGGGCCTTGCGCAGTTCGACGATGGCATAGGAATAGCGGCCGCCGCGGAGTTCCGCATCGGCCCATTCCGCGATGGTCTCGAGTTTGAGCTGCCGGAGCGTATCGCTGAATCGGCGGGCCCACCTGCTGGTCAATCCGGCCAGCGCCTCGCCGCGCCACAGTCGCAGGGCGCGTGCCAGATACTCGGCACGCAGCGGGTCATCGGCCGGTAACGCGCGTGCCTCGTCGGACAGCCCTCGAAAATTCGACAGGTCGATCTGGTCGGGTTGCACGTCCAAGAAATAGCCTCCGCCATTTCTGCACACCGTCACCGGTCGGCCGGTACATTCTGTTGCGGCCTTCAATGCTCGCCGCAGCCGCGCGATATAGGTGTACACGACGCTCCGCACCGCTTCCGGAGGCTCGTCGTCCCAGACTCGATCGATCAGTGATTCGATCGACAGCGGGCGTTCCGGTTCGGCGAGCAGTGCCGCCAGAATTCCGCATTGCCGAGGAGGTCCGAGGTCGACGCGACGCCCTAGTACTCGGAGCTCGACAGGGCCTAACAATCTGAATTCGATCACTGATTTCCCTCGAGACTGCATCCTGCATAATTAAATATGAGCAATCGCGATGCACAGTCCGGCGAGCGCCGAACCCTGCAATGCGAGTCGAGCGTTGATCACGCTGTCCCATTTCTGCTGCAATTCCCGGGCATCAGGGGAGACGACGTGATCGACCGCCGCCCGGGTCAGTTTCTTGTTGACGGGTGCGCTGATCGTGGCGTAGATGCCCAGCCACGCCAGCAGTGCTGCTGTTGCCACACTCGCGGACACGGCGGAAACCGTATTCCGGTCGCGGATCGCGGCCGCCGCACAGAGGGCCGATGTGGTCACGCCGATCGCGCCGGGTACGGGCATCCGCTTGTCTCCGTACCGATGAATGTGCCCCATGACCGCTGTCAGCGTACGATCGTCGACCTGCGTCAGCCCGGGGCGCTGAACGGTCGCGCAGAAGAAGTCGGTGCCATAAATGGCGGCATTGGCAATGACGGACACCGTTCCCAGAACCTTGATCAGATATTGCACGATCGGCCTTTCCGACGTGGTGACGCCCTCTCGGGGATGTCGCTCGGTAGTACGTGGGCAAAGTTCACGCTAGCGCCGACATCTCGCCTGTTTTCTCGAGGAAGCCTTGACAGCCTTCGAAACAGCTTTCTTCCGGAAACTTCCGATCCGGTGCGGGCCCCGACACCATCGAGGTTTCCCTCAGGCGCGCAACTGTCGCTGAACTAGCGCCTAACCGGCTGGTCTGCGCCGGGTTGCACGGGGGTGGCTCCCGCTTCGGGTTGCACTTAGGCTGACTTCTCGAGGGATGGTGGGAGGAAAGGCTACGTGACACAGCAGCAGATACATTACAGAGTGCTCGGCCCGGTTACGGCCTCGCGGGATGCGGAAACCTTCGATCTCGGGCAGGCGAGACAACAGGCCGTTTTCGTGACACTTCT
This sequence comes from Nocardia sp. BMG51109, assembly GCF_000526215.1. Taxonomy (NCBI): domain Bacteria; kingdom Bacillati; phylum Actinomycetota; class Actinomycetes; order Mycobacteriales; family Nocardiaceae; genus Nocardia; species Nocardia sp. BMG51109. Next base: position 6,596,459 of record NZ_JAFQ01000004.1, on the reverse strand, counting down.
CTTGGAAATGAACCGTCCGGTATCGGTGCATTCGATCGTCGATGCGGTCTGGGGTGAGAGCGGGCCCGGGGGTGGGCGCAACGCCGTCCAGACCTACATCAGCCGGCTTCGGCGTGCCCTGAGGCTCGGGCGGGAGGCAGGCGAGCCTGGACCTGCCCTGCTGTGGACCGAACGCGGGTATGTGTTGCGAGGCGATCCGGCGCTGGTGGATCACGTCCAGTTCGAGCGCCACATGGCCGCCGCGGAACTGAGCGGGCGCCACGGTGATCACACCGCCGCGGCCGAACAGATCCAGGCGGCGCTGGACCTCTGGCGCGGTGAGCCTTTCACCGGTCTGGACGGTCCGCTCGTCGAAGCCGAACGCCGGAGGTTGTCGGAAAGGTATCTCGCTGCCCTCGAGTGTCGAGCGTCGACCGATATCGACCTGCATCATTACGCGGACGCGGTGGCGGAGTTGTCCCGATTGGCGGCGGCCCACCCCCTTCGAGAACGGTTCCAGGCCCTCCTCATGATCGGCTTGCAACGCTGCGGCCGGCAAGCCGAAGCCCTGGCGGTGTTCCAGGACACTCGTCGTCGGCTCAGCGAGGAACTGGGGATCGAGCCCGGGCCCGATCTCCGCAGCGTGCAGCAGCAAGTGCTCCGTGGCGAGTTCGAACGATCTCGGCATCCTCATTCCGAGGTGCTGGTCGGCAGGAATCAGCTGCCGGGCGATATCGCGGACTTCACGGGTCGTCAGGACGAGATGCGCCGGCTGCTCGCCGCCATACCGCGGAACGAGGCACAGGCAACCGTGTTGGTGCAGGCCGTCGACGGCATGGCGGGGGTCGGCAAGACGGCGCTGGTGGTGCACGCGGCTCATCGGCTGCGCAGCCGCTACCCCGACGCACAGCTCTATATCGATCTGCATGGGAACGCGGCCGAGCGGCGACCGACCGAGCCGGCCGCGGCGCTCGATACCTTGTTGCGAGCGATCGGAGTACCGGGCGAGTTGATCCCCGGCGAGCCGGACGAGCGAATGTCCTTGTGGCGCAGCAAACTCGCGGGCCGTTCGGCTCTGATCGTGCTGGACAACGCGGCGGACGCCGATCAGGTTCGTCCGCTGGTTCCCGGCACGCCCACCTGTCTCGTACTGGTCACCAGCCGGCGCCGGCTGATCGACCTGGAGGGGTGCACCACCCTGTCGCTGAATGTGCTGCCACGCGAGGACGCCGTGACGTTGTTCGCGACGATCGTCGGTGACGACCGGGGGTTGGCAGAACCCGCCGCGGTGGCGGAGATCGTCCTGTTGTGTGGCCATCTCCCGTTGGCAATTCGTATCGCGGCCGGTCGGCTCCGCGCGCGGCCGGCCTGGCGCGTTCATGAGATGGCGGAGCGTTTACGCCAACCGCGCCGTCGGCTCGATCATCTCACCGCGGGCTCGCGCAGCGTGACCGCCGCTCTCACCGTGAGCTACAACGATCTGCCCGGCGATCACCAACAGGTATTCCGGCTACTCGGGCTGCACCCCGGGCCGGATTTCGACGCTTGCGCTGCCGCCGCCCTGGCCGATATGGATGTCGTCATCGTCGAGCAAATCCTCGAAGCACTGATCGATGTCCATCTTCTGGAGCAGGCAGTTTCCGGGCGCTACAGCCTGCATGGCCTGGTCGCAGAATATGCCACCATCCTTGCTCAGCAATCCGATTCCGACTGCGAAACGGCCATGACGCGCCTCTTCGATTATTACCGATACGCCGCCTGGACTGCCAGCACGGTCATTTTTCCCGACGCAGCGGTGCGTTCCCTCGACCCGGTCGAGCCTACGACGGCCGTCCCCGCGCTCACCGATCCGCGTGATTGCATCGCATGGTTGCACAGCGAGCGCCCGAACCTCCTGGCCGTCGCCAAATATGCCGCGCGAGCGTCGTGGAACGGATACACGAAGCAGTTCTCCGAGATTCTCTGCCACTACTTGACCGGAATACATTGTTCGGACGAAGCAGTCGAATTGCATTCCGATGCCATCGACGTCGCTCGCCGCGCGGGGGAATGGGGGGAAGAGTGCCGACTGCTGACCAATCTCGGGTTCACGCTGTGGCGGACTCGCCATGGTCCGCAGGCTCTATCGATGCTGAGCGAGGCCGCACATCTGGCTCATGCCAGGGGCGACAGTGCCGCCGAGATCCGGGCGCTGCACCATTGTGGACTGGTCTACTTCCGTTTGGGTCGATATTGCGATGCCTTGATCAGCTACCACCGCGCCCTCTTGTTGTCACGGACCGTCGGCGACCGGTTCTACGAAGGTCATGCGCTGAACGGCTTGGGTCTGGTATACAAATTGATGGACTTCTATGACGAGGCGCTGTCCTGTATTCGGCAGGCGTTGCGTGTCGCCGATGAGACGAAGAATGTCTATCTACGCTCCTCAGCCCTGATTCGAGTGGGAGAAATCCACCTACGAATGGGGAGATCCGATCAGGTTCTCGTGTACCTGCAGGCGGCTCGTCAGGCTCTGGCGCCGCTGCTTCCGAATACACTTTTCCATAACTGGCTATGGGTGCAGATCGGCAACGCGCATTACTGCCTGGGGCAGCACCGGGCGGCACTCTACAACTTGAGAAAGGCTTTGGGGCTCGCCGAGAAGAACGGAGACCTGATTCCGGAATGCTACGCGCATCTGGGAATGGGTAACGTGTATCGACAGCAAGGTCGGTACCATACCGCGGTCGCACACTACACCCGAGCGCTGACCATTTCTCGCGTCACCGCATCTCCCTATGAGGAGATGCTCGCGTATGATGGCATCGCTTCTGTCTATTTTCATACGGCTCGAGTTGTCGACGCTCGTCGCTATTGGAAGAAGGCCCTGGCGGTGGCCTCGAATCTGGGGGTGTCCGAGGCCCAGCGAATCGTAGGCCGACTGGGAGCCGTCGACCCGGATTTTGCTACCGAACAAGCGACTCGATCCGCCCTGTCTCATTCGACGGAGTTCCACGTCGCCGCCTTCTCGATTCGCGGTGATATTTCGCCGCCCCTCGACATGGAGAGCCCTTCGTACATCGTGACCGCCGAAGGAGAGTGCGGCCCGCCGCCGCTCATTCGGTGATCGGATCGTTGAACTCGGCGCCTCGTGGCGCACACGCAGCACAAGGTAACCGCAGCAGATCCGGGTGCACCTCGTCATCGACCGTGACAATGAACTCCGGAAAGCCTTGCGCCAGTTGATCGGCCATGTTCTCGGCTTGCTCGGCACTCGCCTGGAAGTCCAGGCTCGAAGCGCCGGATTCGATGTGGATGCGGCGAACCCGCTGCAAATGGCCGCGGGAGGCGGCGAGGCCGCATGGCGCATGACGCTCCGGCGGAATCCGGTGGCCCGCTGCAATGTCCGCGATCAACAGGTCGTAGGCGTCGGCCACCACGCTCCGCCGGTTTGCGGTGGGGTGGATGCTGCGCCCGAGGGGCTGCGGCGTCGGCTTGGCGCCGGGTACCGGCCTGACCGTAAGCCGGGTTTTCGGGCCGCTACCGGCCGGAATCGGCAAAGCTTCTGAAAAATAGCCGGAGCCGTATAAGGTGCGTCTCAGGGGGTTGAAACCCCTTGACCGGCAACGGGTCCCGAGCGTTTCCGTCGATCTTGCGTATGCACGTTCATCAGAAAAGAGCGGAGAGCAGGATGCACATGACAACCGGCGAGGTCATCCGCCGGATTCGTAAGTCGCTCGGGATGACCCAGAGTGAACTCGGGGCCGTTCTCGGTTACACCCAGCCCGCCATCTCGCAGCTGGAACACGACGGTGCCGCCGTGCACGATGTGCGGGTACTACGTCGTGTGGCCAAAGCGCTGCAGGTACCGCTTGCCATACTGGTAGTGGAGTCGAACGAGGAGGCGGATGTGAACCGTCGCAACTTCCTACGAACCGGGGCTATTGGGGCGGGAGCTACTGTCGGTGCCGGTGCGATGCAACGTACAAATACCGAGGTATCGGCAGCGGGGGCAGGCCGGATTGGTGCCGCAGATATCGCGGAGATACAGCGCAGTGTCAGCCAACTCCACGAACTTGACCTGATCGTCGGTGGTGACCGGCTGTGCTATCTGGCGGCCGGACAAACACGCTACGTCCAGCAGCTGCTGGATGGCGGCAGCTACAGCGATGACGCTGGTCGGGTACTCGCCAGTACGGCGGCCGAGATGATGACCGCCGCAGGATGGGTCCACTACGAAGCCGGTCATCTGGACCAGGCACGACGGTACTATGCGGACGCCGCTCAAGCTGCGACGACCGCCGATGACGGGATCGCTGGTTCGCACGCCCTGCTCAATGCCGGCGTCCTCAACTACCAAGAAAAGGCACGTCACCGGGAAGGTATTCACCTGGTCGAAGCCGCTCAGTCGGCAGCGTCGCGGCGAGGGGGACCGAGGTTGCGGGCGCTCGGGGCCATTCGCGAGGCTGAGGCGTCTGGCGCCGCAGGCGACCGAGCCGCCATGACCAAGGCGATCAACCGTGCCTACCACGCTTATGAGTCCGGCCACGGCTACGACCCTGGATGGGTATTTCTGCCTCCGGCAGAATTGCATGGCCTGACCGGCATGGCGTACATGCAGGTCGGTGATCACCGTCGGGCGACGTCGCATTTGCAGACGGCAATTGACGAGTCCGTGTCCTGGCCGCGTGAGCGCGCCCACTGGCGTATCCGTTCGGCCGAAAACCTGGTCAAGGCAGGTGAGATCGCCGAAGGGTGCTCCATGCTCACCACAAACTTCCATGAGTTCGACGGCTTGACCTCGACTCGCCTGTGGTGGGCGCTCGGCAGCATCGAGCGTGCCGTTCGGCCTCATCTCGGCGTGCCTGAAGTTCGTGAGTTCTTGGGGATGGTGGCGGAGAAGGTCTAACGCCTCCGCTCGAGGTGGCCATGGCTGCCAACGTCGAGCATCCAACGCTCGGCGTATCAGCACTTTGGCCTCCTCGCCCGTAGCGGCCTGTTCGGTCAGAACATTGAATGCCCGCCCATAGATGGCGACTTCGCGCGGCTGGGTAATGGTCAGCTCGGCGGTGGCTCCTTCTACGATGACCTTGCGGTTGTCGAAGAGGACGAAATTGTCCACCGTCACCCGGGCATCGGCCATGAGCGGCACGATGCCGAAAGCCACCCGTGGCATACCGAGGATGGCGTGGAGCCGATCGAGTTGACCGCGCATGATGCCGTCGTCGCCGACGGTCCGGTACGGCGACGCCTGGGGGTGCAGTTGGGACCGGTGTGGGATGGGAAGGCTCGATTACGCCGAACTGCAAGGGCTGGCGCAGTCGATCGTGCCCGGCGCATCCAACGGCGACCACGGGCCGGCGGAACCGGCTGCTGCGGCATACGAGGGTCACCACGCACTACCCGGGCACACCACGCGCCCGCTCCGGTGCCGGTTCGGCTGGGGGTGCTGTGCCGCGGAATCCCTTCGCCCCCTACGGTTGTCGGGCACCCTATCGCGGGGCGGTCAATCGGACCGGGAGGGTGGCCGGGCCGTGGAGCACGCGGGACGGTCTGGGTGTGGCGGGGCCGTTCGGGGCGGCGTCGGGGAAACGGGTGAAGAAGCGGCCGAGTACGGCGTGGGCTTCGGCTCGGGCGAGGGCGGTACCCATGCAGTAGTGGATTCCGGTGCCGAAGGTCAGATGGTGGCCGACATCGGTCCGGGTGGGGTCGAAGTCCTCGGCGTGCGCGAAGACGGAAGGGTCGCGGTTCGCGCCGGCGAGGAGGATCACCACGGGCGTGTGTGCCGGGACCCGGATCCCCTGTACCCGGGTCGGCCGGATCGCGCGTCGCACGACGTACTGCACCGGGGATGCGTGCCGCAGGGTTTCCTCGACGACGGCTCCCCAGTTGCCGCGAGCGGCTCGGCGTTGGCCGGCATCGGCGAGGAGGATGCGTAAGCCGCTGCCGATGAGGTTGACGGTCGTGGCGAATCCGGCGAGCAGCATCATCCCCGAGGTGGCGACGACGTCGCGTTCGGCCATGTCGACGGGGCAGCGTGCGGCCAGGCCCGCAATAAGCCCTTCCCCCTGCCCCGGCTGGTGGGCGGTCGCGGTGATGCGGCGGTGGAAGTAGTCGGTCATCTCGGCACACACGTCGCGGATTCGGCGGGCTTCCGTGTCGCTGCGGGGACCATCCATCAGGGCGGTGATGGCGTGCCCCCACCGGGTGAAGGTCGGCAGGTCCGCGGCCGGGACGCCGAGCAGCCGGCAGATGGTGAACACGGGCACGGGCTCGGCCAGGGTCCGGATCAGGTCGGCGCTGTCACGGTCGGCGAGGGAGTCCAGACAGGAATCGACCACGCTCTCGATATGAGTTCCCCAGGCCGGGGCGCTGTTTCGTGCGAACCACGGTGCGACGGCGGCGCGCAGGCGGGTGTGGTGCGGTGGGTCGAGGGAGAAGAAGGAATCGTCGAGCGGGTGGACCAGATGGTTTCCCCAGTCGGGGAGGTTGCTTCCCGAAACCATGGTCGGCACCGCGCCGAAGTCCTTGCTGCGCAAGATGGCGTTCGCGGTGGTCCACGAGGCGGTGAACAGCAGGCCCTTTCGGCTGTGCACCAGCGGGCCGCGCCGGCGGACCTCCCGGAAGAGGTGGTGGCCGTCGGCGCCCGGCGGGAGCCGCAGGATGCGGGCGCCGACGTCGCCGTGTTCCGCGCTGCCGACCTGCCCGTCGGCGTGCGGTCGGGAATGTTCTGTGGCCGTGTGGTCGTCAGGCATCGGTGGCGGTGGTCAGCAGTTGATCCCCGGAGGAACGGTAGGGCGACCAGTAATACTGACGGTAAAACGTTTCGGCCATCTCCACCCAGGTGCGTAGCTGCTCGGTGGAGTCCAGGAAGTGGTGCATGTTGACCAGGATCCAGCTCCAGATCGCTTGGCTGTCACGGCATTGCGCGCAATCTCCCGAGGTGCAGCAGAACTGGAGGGTGTGGTCGGTGCGGTAGGTGTTGAAGCCGCGCAAGACCGGGTTGCCGTTGGCGATGCGCTCGGCGTGTGCGGGGTGGTCGACGCTGATGCTCGGGCAGGTGTCGTAGCCGAAGCTGTCCCAGTGGGTGTCTCCGCCCACCAATGTCCGGAAATAGTAGGGATGCCCGATCACGGTGTCGGGGTAGGTGTCCCGCATGCGAGTCATCTCCTCCACCGCCCGATCCTCGTCGCGAAGTTTCGTCGGCGCGCCGGAGACGTAGTCGCTGTAGTAACCGAATATGACCTTGTTGCCGTTGTCGTGGACAGCCCGCACGGTCGGCTCGATATAGGGCAGGCTGTCCTGGCTCAGGGTGTATGCCCATACCATGCGGGGATCGTCGCGATAGGCGCGCAGGCTGAGATCGAACAGACCCGTGATCCGCTTGCCGTTCGTGCGGTATCCGCGCAGTTCGTCGTCGATCGGGCCGCCGCCCCAGACCGAGATGAACACCTGGAGGTGCTCGAAATTCCGGTACGGGATCGGCCGAGTTCCGTTGCTGACCACGGTGACATAGGGAAACCGCTCGGCGAATACCGCCATGCGATCGGGGAACAAGGCCGGTTCTCCGCCGATCAGGAAGACGTGCGTTGTTCCCGCCGCCTCGAGCTTCTCCGCGAAGTTCCGCACATCCGCCGGATCACGGATTTCGGCGGCCATCTGGTCCATATCGTGGTCGAAGAACCAGCAGCCCTGGCATCGCAGGTTGCAGGCGTTGGTAATGAACACCTCGGCCGAACGCACACCCGCGGAGAAGGATTTGACGGTTTGAAGCCGTTCCCGCAGGCCGGGGTCGTTGTCGGTCAGTTCGGTCACGCGGCGTAGCAGCCGATCCCGGCTGGGGCGCAACTCGATATCGACTTGTTTTTTCACGATCTTCTTCTTCTCGAGGCGGCGGTTGTAGAGCCAATGTCGCACGCGTTCGGAGGGTGCAGAAGCCATGTGACGCATCGAAATCATGCCCCGCACACATACCGGGGTCCGCACGGTCCATCGCCGCGTACTGCTTCTCGACGATCCGGCGGAGGTGACGATTTTGTTCGATGTGCTGGAACAGCCGTGACAACACCAGGTTGCGGTCACCGGTGACAGTTCCCGGAGATTGCCGCCGAGACATTCCTCGATGAGTTCGCGTGTGCGGCACCGCCATTCCCGCGACATAGCCGGTACGGTGCGCAGCCACAGGTCGGCGAGACAGCGTTCGGTAGGACTGGCCGCCACCGGCACGTCCTGCGTCGGGTCGAGCGGCATGAACTGCCGCAGCCTGGCCCGGTGGGCCTTCGTCGGTGCCGCATTGCCGGTGCGCCGGCAGGATGTCGAACAGGCCGTCGCGCAGTAGCGGGCTGCCGCTCGGGTCGTGTACCTCGTAGTGCGTCCGCAGGGCGCGCCTGGCTGTGTCAGTCGTGTTTCGCCTCGTAGCGCAGCAGGACCGTGCCGCCCGGGAAGGTGCGGTTCTCCAACAGTCGCAGCGAGATCCATGACGGCAGCGTCGGGAAGAACGGGGTGCCGCCGCCCACGGCGGTGGGCGTGACCACGATCCGGTACTCGTCCACCAGACCGGCCTGCACGATCGGTGCGGCCAGCGTCGCGCCGGCCACCTCCAGCCTGCCATCGGTTTCGGCTTTCAGTTTCGTCACCACCTCGACCGGATCGCCGCGTTCCAGGCGGGAGTTCCAATCGACCGACTCCAGGGTGCGCGAGAACACGACCTTGGGCATGTCGCGCCAGATGCGGGCGAAGTCGACGATCAGAGGGGTGGCGTCCGGGGCCTTGTCGGCGGTCGGCCAGTACGCGGACATCAGTTCGTAGAGCCGCCGCCCGTAGAACGACAGGGCGGTCTCCCGCTCGAAGTCGTTCCAGTACTGGAGAAGTTCTTCGCTCGGATCGGACCAGTCGATGCTGCCTTGCGCGTCGGCGATGTACCCGTCCACCGACACGTTGAAGCCATAGATGAGTGTGCCCATGCAGATCAGACTGCGCCGGAGGGCAAAACTCATCGCGACGCCACACGAGATATCGTCAATTCCTTGTAGAAGGGGCCAGCGTCAGGCGGCCTCCTTCGTAGATCGGCGGAGAAGTCATGCGGCCCTTGTTCTCCCGGCGCCGCGCGGCCCTGCTCAGAAACCCTTGGAACGGAGGAAATCGGCGACCGTGACGACGGCCTGTGGGTTTCGTGGGCTTTCGACCAGTGCGGCGTAGGGGAGGGCGATGATGTTGTTCGCGCGGACGGCGGTCGTACCGGCCATCAGGGGCTGGGCGCGTAACTGATCGATTTTCGCCTGTACCGAGTTCTCGGGGCCGGCGCCGTAGTCGACGATCACGATGGCCTGTGGATCGCGCTGTGCCGCGGCCTCCCACGAGGTCGTGGTCCACGAGTCGTTCAGGTCGTCGAAGATGTTGGTGCCACCCGCCTCGCGGATGATCTGCGACGGTGCGGCGGTGCGGCCCGAAGTGAACGGCTCCGGTGTTGCGCTGTCGAACAGGAAGACCCGGGCCGGTTTCTGTCCGGCCGGTGCGCTGTCGGCGGCCCCGGCGACCTGGTCACGGTACTGGGAGATGAGTTCGTCTGCCTTCTCGCGCACATCGAAGATCTCGCCGAGGTTGGCCAGGTCGGCGTACAGGGCGTCGAGCGGTTCCATCACCCCGCGGCGCGTCGTTCCGGACTGCCGGCACGCCTCGGTCAGCTGGTACGGCACCGCGCCGATCGAGCGCACCCAGTCCGGGGTGAGGCCCGTGGACTCCTTGAACCCGTAGTTCCAGCCGGCGAAGACGAAATCGGGTGCGGCGGCCTGGACGACCTCGCGGGTGAAGGCGTCGCCGAGCGCCGTGACGCGTTCGAAGTCGGCCTGCCACGGTGAGGTGGCGATATCGCGTTCCTTACCGGGGTAGCTGGTGTAGCCCGCCAGCCGGTCGGCCAGGCCGAGGGCGAACATCATCTCGGTGATCCCGGTGTCGTTGGTGACCACGCGCTCGGGGATACCGTCGACGGTGAGCGGTGCGCCGCAGTTCGTGATCGTCACCGGTCCGCCGGTCGTGTTCTTCGGGGCCTGCTGCACGTCGGCGCCGCACGCTGTCGTGGCGACCACGCACGCGACGGCCATCGCCGGAACCAGCCGGGTGGATCTCATCTACCGTTCCTCCTCGTCGAAGATGATCTGCGGGACGCCCAGCCGGGGATGGGTGACGATATGGCCGCCGATCGAGAACCAACGGGTGATCGTCTCCGTGGTGATCACCTCGTCCGGGTGGCCCGAGCACACGAGCCGGCCCGCGTGCAGGACGAAGATCCGGTCGCAGTGCTGGGCGGCCAGATTGAGGTCGTGCAGCGCCGCGACCACGGTGATGCCCAGATCTCGTGCCGCGGACAGCACGCTGTACTGGTGATGGACATCGAGGTGATTGGTCGGCTCGTCCAGGACCAGCACGCGGGGCTGCTGGGCCAGTGCCCGCGCGATCAGAACCCGTTGCCGCTCACCGCCCGACAGCGACAGGAAGCCGCGCGATGCGAGATGACCGATGTCGGCCGTCGCCATCGCCGCGGCACAGATCTCCCGGTCGTGACGGTGCGTGCCGCGCAGCAGTGCGGTATGCGGTAGTCGGCCGGTGGCGACGACCTCGGCGGCGGTGAAATCGAACGGCGTGGTCATATCCTGCGTGAGCGCCGCGACTTGGCGGGCGTTGTCCCGCATGCTGATCGCCGAGATATCCGTCTCGTCGACCAGGACTCGTCCCGTCGTCGGAGACAGTGCGCGGTAGAGGCAGCGCAGCAGGGTGGATTTGCCGCTGCCGTTCGGGCCCACGATGCCGATGAACTGTCCCGGCTCGGCAGCCAGGGTCACCGCGTCGACGACCGTCGCGCCGTCGAACTCGACCGTGACATTCTCGTAGTCGACCCGCATCAGCTGTGCTCCACCAGGGCCCCGCGGCGGCGCATCAGCAGCACGAACACGGGGACCCCCACCGCGGCGGTGATCGCGCCCAGGGGTAGCTCCTGCGGTGGTACGAGGGTCCTCGCCACCAGGTCCGCGGTCACCAGGAACACCGCGCCGAGCAGCGGCGTCACGACGGTGAGCCGCCGGTGGCCGGCGCCCACCAGCAGTCTGGCGATATGTGGAACCACCAGGCCGACAAAGCCGATGGCCCCGCATACCGCGACGAAACATCCCGTCATCGCGGCGGAGACGATGAACAGGAGCAGCCGGAACCGGGAGGCGTTCATCCCGAGTGCGGCGCCGACCTCGTCTCCCATCGACAGTACGTCGAGGTGTCGTGCGCACACGGTGATGACCGTCAGTCCGGTGACGGCCACCGCGGCGATCAGGGGCACCATGTGCCAGGTTGCCCCGGCCAAGCTGCCGAGCAGCCAGAACATCACCGAACGTGCGGCATCTCCGTACGGGGCGAGGAACACCAGCACCGTCGTCGCCGCGGAGAAACCGTAGCCGACGGCGGTACCGGTGAGCACCAGCCGCAGCGGTACCAGCCCGGCGGCCGACCGCGCCATCAGGTACACGAGCAGCGTGGCACCGAGCGCCCCGGCGAAGGCCGCGGTCGAGAGCGCGTAGATACCGAGCGCGCCGAAGACTCCGAAGAGCACGACCGCGGTGGCGCCCACCGATGCCCCCGAGGAGATTCCGAGGACGTAGGGGTCGGCGAGCGCGTTTCGCACCATGGCCTGCACCAACAGGCCGACCCCGCCGAGACCGGCCCCGACGAGCGCCGCCAACAGCACACGGGGCAACCGAGAGTCGACGACGATCCGATAGTCGGCCACATCGTCGGCCGTCACGGTGCCTCCGGTGAGTTCGGCCCACAGGAACCACACGGTGTCGCGCCAGGGGATATGTGCGGCGCCCAGCGTCAGCGCGAGGACGGAGACCACCGCCAGCGCCACGATCAGGACCGGGACCAGCACGGCGACGGACAGCCGCCGCCTATCGACAGTTCTCATCGGACCGGCTCTACCGTGCCGTCCCGATCTCGGGTGCGCGCACGCAGGCGCGCGCCGTACAGCTCATCTCTGGTCAACCGCTCCCTCGGAGTCGACAAGGGACCGCGCCGTCGGCTCGGTCACGCGGGCAGGTCTTCGGGCTCGTGGACGGGACGCCGACCGGCGTCGCCTACTGGCGGTCGCTTCCCGGGCTACCGGCCCAGTGCTGATGACCGCGGTCGTTTCCACATACCGCTGCGGGGCAGCTCCGGATTCCCACCGGATTCCCTCTTGCGAACCGCCCGTCACGGACAGGCGGTAACCAGCGCGCCGTCACAGTAGCAGTCGAGCCGCTCGCGGATACGGGCGTGTCGGTGAGCGTCCCGCGACCCGACCGAGCCCGGCCCGACACGGGAATTTCACCCGGATCGGGTGAGCCACGTCCGCTCGAACATCTCCTAAGCTCGGGTAAGGACATGGTGGGAGCGGGTTGACCTCGGGATTCAGGGGAGGTTCGAGCGTGAGCGGCAGTTCGGTGGTGACGGCGCGCAAGAACATGGTTCGCGTGGCCGGGGGTGATTTCGTGATGGGGTCGGCGGACTTCTTTCCCGAGGAGCGGCCTGTGCGTCCGGCCGCGGTGGAGCCGTTCTGGATCGATACGTTTCCGGTGACGAACGCGGCGTTTCGCCGGTTCGTGCGCGAGACCGGCCATGTGACGGTCGCCGAACGCGACCTCGATCCGACGGATTTTCCCGGCGCCCGCGCCGCCGACCTGGTTCCTGGCGCCCTGGTGTTTCGCCCTACCGGCGGCCCGGTGCCGCTGAACGAATGGCGGCGGTGGTGGGCCTATGTGCCGGGCGCACACTGGCGCCACCCGCACGGTCCGGGCAGTGACCTGAGCGGGCGCGATCACCACCCGGTTACTCAGGTCGCCTACCAGGACGCGGCCGCCTACGCGGCGTGGGCAGGCAAGTCGCTGCCCACCGAGGCGCAGTGGGAGTTCGCCGCACGCGGCGGCCTCGACGAGGCGACGTTCAGTTGGGGTGAGGAATTCGCGCCTCGCGGGCGGCGGATGGCCAACACCTGGATAGGCCGATTTCCCTGGGAGTTCCTGCCGGGGCGAGGTCAAAGCGACCATCCTGGCACCACCAAGGTCGGGACCTACCCGCCCAACGGATTCGGATTGTTCGACATGACGGGCAATGTGTGGGAGTGGACCGCCGACTACTTCGGTACCCACCGGGCCGGCTCGCGGACGGGTTCGTGCTGCGCACCGCACAGCTGCGCGCAGTCGCCGGTGCCGGAGGCGGGTGAGCGGTATGCGCGGCGGGTGATCAAGGGCGGGTCCTATCTGTGCGCGCCGAACTACTGCCTGCGCTATCGACCCGCTGCCCGGCAGGGCCAGTCCGAGGACACCGCCACCTGCCACCTCGGATTTCGTTGTGTCGCGCTCGACTGAGAACGCCTGTCCATCACAGCATTTCACCTAACCGCCGGGAGTCGCTCATGGCCGCGGAGTTCGCCGGGAAGATCGCCCACGACGTTCGGGATTCGGTCCCGGACTGGACCCCGTATGTGGAGCCGGCCGCGCCGAAGGACGCGCCGAATGTCCTGTACATCGTGTGGGACGACATGGGCTTCGGGTCGTGGGATGTGTTCGGCGGCCTGATCGAGATGCCGAACATGCAGCGTATCGCCGACGCCGGGATCACCTTCTCCCAGTTCCACACCACCGCCCTGTGCTCACCGACACGGTCGTGCCTGCTGACCGGGCGCAGTGCCGGAACCAACGCGATGACGGTGGTCGGTGAGTTCGCCGACGGGTTCCCCAACTCCTCGTGCCTGATCCCCCCGGAGAACGGATTCATCTCCGAGGTGCTGCGCGAACACGGCTACAACACCATGGCGATCGGGAAGTGGCATCTGTCGCCGGCCACGGAGATGTCGATGGGTGCGTCGAAGCGGACCTGGCCGTTGCAACGAGGGTTCGATCGCTTCTACGGATTCCTCGGCGGCCTGACCGACCAGTGGTACCCCGACCTCTGGTACGACAACCACCAGATCGATCCGCCGGCGCGCCCCAGCGAGGGCTACCACCTTTCGAGCGACCTCGCCGACCGCGCGATCGAGTTCCTGGCCGACTCCAGCGCCACCGCTCCGGGCAAACCGTGGATGATGTACTTCTGTCCCGGCGCCTGCCATGCGCCACACCATGTGTTTCAAGAGTGGTCCGACCGGTACCGCGGCCGTTTCGACGAAGGCTACGAAAAATACCGCGAGGCGGTCCTGGCCCGGCAGAAACGGCTGGGCCTGGTCCCGGATTCGGTGCAACTGCCCGACATCAATCCCCTCGCCGCCGAGACCAGCGCGGACGGAGCGCCGTGGCCGATCTCCGACATCGTCAGGCCCTGGGGCGAACTGAGCGACGACGAACGACGACTGTTCATCCGCCAAGCCGAGGTCTACGCCGGATTCGCCTCCTACACCGACGCCCAGGTCGGCAGGCTGCTCGACTACCTCGAACACACCGGCCAGCTCGACAACACCCTGATCGTGGCGCTGTCGGACAACGGCTGCTCCGCCGAGGGCGGTCAAGAAGGTTCGGTGAACGAAAACCGCTGGTACAACGGCGTCGCCGAGAACATCCACGACAATCTGACAGTGCTCGACGAGCTCGGCACCGAGACCACTCACCCGCACTTCTCCAACGGGTGGGCGATGGCGTTCAACACCCCGTTCAAGATGTACAAGATCAACGCAGCCTGGGAAGGCGGCACCGCCGACCCGATGATCATGTCCTGGCCGCGCGGCGTGAGCGCCCGCGGCGAAGTCCGCGACCACTATCTGCACGCCGAGGACCTGGTTCCCACCATCTACGAACTCCTCGGCATCACGGCACCCGACACGGTGCGCTCGGTACCGCAAAGCCCCCTCGAGGGGGTCAGCATGGCGCCGGTATTGCACGATCCTGCCGCGTCCTCCCCGAAACGATCCCAGTTCTATTCGATCTTCGGCACGCGCGCGATCTGGCGAGATGGCTGGCACGCCAACGCTGTTCACCCGCCGGCTCCCAGCGGCTGGTCGCATTTCGATCAGGACGAGTGGCGCCTCTACCACCTCGACCGAGACCGCAACCAGCTGCACGACCTCGCCGCAGAGAATCCCGAAATCCTCGCGGAGCTACGACAACTGTGGGAACACGAAGCCGAGAAGTACCACGGATACCCCCTCGACGACCGCACCGCGGCCGACCTGGCCCAACTCGATCAGCCCAGCGTCGCCGGCAAGGCCGGCCGCATGGAACTGTTCCCCGGCGCCTCGGAAGTGCCCGAGCGATCCTTCTCGATCGTCGGCCGTTCGTTCTCCATCACCGCCGCACTGCGTATCACCGAACCGAAACCCAACGGAGTGGTCTTCGCCAGCGGCGGACGATTCGGCGGCCACGCCCTCTACCTGCTCGACGGTGTCCTGCACTACGTTTACAACTGGCTCGGCGAACTCGAACAGAAAGTCACCGCCCCCACACCGCTGCCGGCCGGCGAGGTCGTCGTCGGTGTGGAATTCCGCAAAACCGGCGTCGACGGACCTTCTCCGACCGGCACCGCCACACTCCACATCGACAACGACACCGCCATGAGTGCCGCCATCAGGGTTCAACCCGGATACTTCTCCCTCACCGGGGAAGGATCGAACATCGGCCGCGACCGCGGCCAAGCCGTCAGTTCCGACTACACGGGCCCCTTCCCGATCACCGGCGCGACAATCGGCAGCGTCGTACTCACCACCGGCGACGACGTATCCATGGACTACGAACGAGAACTGGCCGCCATGTACGAACGCGACTGACCACCGCGACCGATACCGCCGGGTCGGCCACCACCGTTGATACCCCATTGGGTGGCGGCGTAGACGCCGTTGGTGGCCCTGGCGGTGCGTCCGGCCAGGTCGATAATTCCCGCTGCGCGTAGGTGTCGGAGCCCGGAACGCGCGGTGCCCCGAGCCTTCCGAGTCTGCTTGACCGTGCGCCGATCCGCGGGCTACCGTCGATGACATGAACACTCGCAGCCTTGCTGCGGGATGGAAACAGTGACTGAAGTCCTTACTCCGGACACGTCTTTACTCCGGACACAGTGTCTGTAACTCAGAGTTACATTAAATCCCTCCAGTCCGAGCTGGGGGGTTTCGTCATTTTCGCACCGGCCGCTTCTGGCGTATCGGTCGTCCGGTGGTGACATTCGAGGCCCGGCGTTCAGCTTGCCATAGGGGGCCGATCGTGCCCGTTTCCCCGGCCGTGAACCGCTGTCCGAATCAAGCTTGACACGCCTGTAAGGCCGGGCTAGCTTCAGGTGGCCCAGATCACAATCTGGATCCGGGCCGCCGGAACCGCAGAGGCTGCGGTGCGGCGCGGAATCGGTCGCTCGACGGGGCGGTTCGGCATTCACGCCCGAGCCCCGACCGGCCTGGAAAGGCATTCAGAATGGGTATCAAAACCGGTCGAATCGCCGCTGCGGCATTGGCCGCGGTATGCGTGTTCTCCGTCGTTTCGTGTAGCGACGACAGCAGCTCCGATGGCGGGGGATCGTCCATCGCGCCGGGGGCCGCGGCGAGCGGCGCACCGATCAAGGTGGGGCTGTTCAATCCGTCGAAGGGGCCGGCGACCCAGGCGGGGGTGACCACGGGCAAGAACGCCGCGGTCGAATACATCAACAAGCAGATCGGCGGCATCAACGACCGCCCGATCGAGGTCGTCGACTGCGGGATCGACAACACCTCGCCGGAATCCACCATCTCCTGCGCCAATCAGTTCGTGCAGGCCGGGGTGGTCGCGACGATCGACGGCTACAACGTCGAATCCGCGGCCGCCATGCCGATTCTGACCTCGGCGGGGATACCGCTGATCGGCCAGATTCCGTTCAACACCGCCACCGGAGCGGTCACCGAGAACCGGGTGTACTTCGGCCCGCCCCCGGCTGCCTTCCTGGTCGGCTTCCTGCAGTCGCTCGGGCAGGCCGGGAAGAATTCGCTGACTCTCGTCAATTCCGATCTGCCCCAGGCACATCAGGTGTTCGACCAGCTCCTCGCCCCGGTGGGCAAGCAGCTCGGCATCGACGTGAAGAGCGCCTACTATCCGCCCGCCTCGCCCAACTTCACCGCGCTGGCCTCCACCATCGCCGAGGGCAATCCCGCCGCGGGCGGCCTGATGACCGCGCCCAACGACAACACCTGCAACAAGCTCGCCCAGGCCCTGAAGTCGGTGAAGTACACGGGCACGGTCTTCCTCGCCGCCTGCACCGAATTCGTCGACGTGCTGGGTCCGCAGGCCGTCGGTTCGCAGACCTATTCGCCGGTGTGGCTGCCGCCTGCCGTCGACGCCGCTCCCGAGCCCGCCAAGGCCAATCTGAAGATCGCCGAGCAATTCATCGAGAACGCCGGCGGGACCGGGGGTTTCTACGCCTACGGCACCTTCGCCACACTTGTCGATGTCGCCCGGGCACTCACCGCGAAGCCGCCGGCCGAATTCACCGGACCCGCGATCCTGGCCACCCTCCAGGGGCTCGCCGACTACCAGAGTTTCCTCGGCCCGAAACTGACCTGCGGCAAGGCGACCAGCCCGAACTGCACCACGGAGATGCTGCTGTTCGAGGTCACCGCGGACAAGAAGCAGGCGCCGGTGACCGGTGGTTTCCTCACGCCGAGCCCCGAGGTCCTGAAACTGGTCCCGGGCGCGGCGTAGCCGACCGAGGTGACCGTGGGCGGGCCGTTCGCAGTCGAGCGGCCTGCCCTTCACGACTACGGCCATTCAAGAGAAAAACGGGATCACATGGCCCAGTTCTTGCAGTTCGTCTTTCTAGGTCTGTCGACCGGCGCGGTATACGCCGTCCTGGCCTCCTCGCTGGTCGGCGTGCACGCCGCGACGGGAATCATCAATTTCGCGCAGGGCGCCTTCGCGCTGTGGGCGGTCTATGTCGTGGCCGCGCTGCGCACCGACGGCACCTTCGTCCTGCCCGTCGGCACGATCTCCCTCGGTAGTGCGGACCAGCCGACACCGATGGTGGCGGCCGCGGTGCTCGGCGTCTCCTCGGCGGCGGTCTGGGCGCTGCTCGCGCACCTGCTGGTGTTCCGGCCGCTGCGCCGGGCGCCGGTGCTGGCTCAGGTGGTGGCATCGGTCGGGCTCATGCTGTTCATCCAGGCCCTGGTCGGGTTGCGGTTCGACACCGAAAACCTTTTCGCCACACCGATTCTGCCGGAGAACACCGTGACCGTGGCCGGTGCGACGGTCAATGTGTCGGACCTGATCCTGGCCGCGGTCGCGATCGCCGTCGCGATCGGGCTGCGCGCCTACTTCACGCTTACCACGGCCGGGATCGCCACCCGCGCAGGTTCCGAGGACGAGCTCGCGGCGCGGCTGACCGGCTACGCGCCCGACCGGCTCGCCGCGATCGTGTGGGTGATGACCGGCGCGGCCTGCGGGCTCATCGGCGTCCTCGCCGCCTACACCATCGGCCTCGACGAGACGAGCTACACCTTCTACGTGATCCCCGCGCTGGCCGCGGCACTGGTCGGGCGGCTCGCATCGTTCGGCGCGGCCTGCGCCGCCGGACTGGTGCTCGGGTCGTTCCAGGCGGTCATCCTCTGGGCCGACACCAAGGACTTCTGGCCGAACTGGGCCCAGGCCGGGCTCGGCGACGCGGTGCCTTTCGTGATCGTCATCATCGCGCTGTTCCTGCTCGGCGGGCGGATCCCGGCGCGCGGTTCGCTCGGATCGGTGAAAATGCCCGCCGTCACGGTCCCCCGGATCCGGGTGCTGCCGACGCTGGCCGTGGTCGCGATCGCCGTCGCGGCGATCGTCGCGACCACGGGCACCTGGCGGTTCGGCGTCGTCACCTCGATCATCCTGTCGCTGATCGCGCTCTCGCTGGTGCTGCTGACCGGCTACCTCGGTCAGATATCCCTTGCGAGTACGGCTTTCGCGGGCGCCGCCGGGTTCGCGTTGTCGAAACTGGCGGACAACTGGCACATGCCGTTCCCGCTCGGCATGATCGCGGCGGCGCTGGTCGCCACGGCGCTCGGCATCATGGTCGGCGTGCCCGCGCTGCGCATCCGCGGCGCGCAGTTGGCGGTGGTGACCCTGGCGGCCGCCCTGGCCATCCAGAGTTTCGTATTCAACAATCCGTCGCTGACGCCGGCGCAGGGCAATCTCATCGCCGACCCGACGCTCTTCGGCATCGATCTCGGCGTCCGCGAGGGCACCGACCTGGTCACCCTGCGGTTCGCGCTGATGGTGCTGGTGGTGGTCGCCCTCTGCACGCTCGGGGTCATGCGGATCATGGGCGGCGCCACCGGTCGGGCGCTGCTGGCGGTGCGTTCCAACGAGCGGGCGGCGGCCTCGGTCGGTATCGACGTCGCGGCGACGAAACTGCTCGGGTTCGCCGTCTCGGCCTTCCTCGCCGGCATCGGGGGCTGCCTCATCGGCTACAGCCGCGGGCAGCTCTCGGCAGGGTCGTTCACGGTGATGATCGGCCTGACGATGCTGGCGATGACCTACGTCGGCGGCATCACCTCCGTCACGGGCGCGTTGATCGCCGGCACCGCGGGCCCGCTCGGCGTCGGCTACGTATTCCTCAGTCAGACACTCGAACTCGGCGACTACTACGACCTCATCGCCGCGGGCGTGCTGCTGCTGATGGCGGTGCTCAACCCGGTCGGTGTGGCGGGCGCGATCACCGGGACGACACACCGTCTGAAGGCGGCGATCGCCCGCCGGTCAGGCCGCGCGCCCGCTGCCGCACCGGCGCCGGGTGCGAAGGAGAAGGCGGCGGCGCATGCCTGAGACCACGACCCTGCTGCGGACCGAGCGACTGTCGGTGCGCTACGGCGGCGTCGTCGCCAACTCCGACATCGATCTCACCGTCGGTGCCGGCGAGATCGTCGGCCTGATCGGGCCGAACGGCGCGGGCAAGACCACCTTCGTCGACGCGGTCACCGGCTTTACCGATTCGACCGGGCACGTCACCCTCGTAGGCGTCGCGCTCGACCGGCTCGGACCGCATCGCCGCCGCCGCGCCGGGCTGGCCAGGACCTGGCAGGCCGGAGAACTGTTCGGCGACCTGACCGTGGAGCAGAACCTCGCCGTCGCGCTGCAACGCACCGGTCTGCGTTCCGTGCTGACCGACATCGCCGGGCGGTCGGCGCCACCGCGCGAAATCATCGACGCCGCACTGGATCTGGTAGGCGTGCCCGGTGTCGGCGACCACCGCCCCGGCGAACTCGCCCTGGGCCGGCAGAAACTCGTCGGCGTCGCCCGCGCCCTCGTCGGGGGCTCGCGGGTGGTGCTGCTCGACGAACCCGCCGCCGGGCTCGACACCCACGAGAGCGTCGAATTCGGGCGACACCTGCGCCGGGTCGCGGCCTCGGGTATCGGCGTGCTGCTGATCGACCACGACATGCAGCTGGTGCTCGACATCTGCGCCCGGCTGTACGTCCTGGACTTCGGCGTCGTCATCGCCGGCGGTGAACCGGCCGTGATCCGGGAGGATCCCCGCGTGATCGCCGCCTATCTCGGCACCGCCGCACCCGGCGAGGCCGCGCGACCACCGGCGGCGGCCGATCGACCGGCAGGAGAGAGCGCATGACCGGTCCCGCCGCGGCCCGCCCGGCGCGGTCGCGGACCGCACCCGCCCTGAGTATCGAGGGGCTCACCGTCGGCTACGGCGGCATCCCCGCGGTGCGCGACCTGCACGCACAGGTCGGGCCGGGTGAGATCCTGGCACTGCTGGGCCCGAACGGCGCGGGCAAGACCACCACCCTGCTGGCGTCGGTCGGTGCGCTGCCGATCCTCTCCGGCACCATCACCGCGCTCGGCGAACCGGTGGACCGGCGCGTGGAACGCAACGCGCGCCGCGGCGTGACCCTGGTGCCCGACAGCCGCGGGGTGTTCCACCGCCTTCCGGTCGAGGACAACCTGCGCCTGGCCCGCCGCAAGAACAGTCCCGCCCTGGACGACGTGCTCGACTACTTCCCGAAGCTGCGCCCGCTGCGCGGCCGCCGTTGCGGCACCCTCTCCGGCGGTGAACAGCAGATGCTCGCCCTGGCGAAGGCGCTGCTGTGCGCGCCGAAGGTACTGCTCATCGACGAACTCAGCCTCGGGTTGTCCCCCCTCGCGGTGGAGGAGTTGCTGCCTCGGTTGCGCGAGATCGCCGACGACCAGCACATGGCCGTGGTGCTGGTCGAACAGCACATCGGATTGGCGCTGTCGATCGCCGACTCGGCGGTGGTGCTCCACCACGGCCGGGCAGCGCTGACCGGTTCCGCGGCGGAGTTGCGGGAGCGCCGGGACAGGGTCGAGGCGGCGTACTTCGGTAACCTCGGGAACGCTGCGGAAGGTCCGGCGGAGAACTGACGTTCGCCCCTGATCGAGGACTTCGCAAGCCGGAAAGGGGAGCGAACGTGATCGAGAGCGGACACCGGGATCGCGGGGGCGCGCCCCCGCGCCGTAGCACCCGCAACCGTCCGACCGACACCCAGCTGCTGGACGCGGCGTGTGCGGTGATGGCGGAGGTCGGCGTCGATCGCGCCACCATGGACACCATCGCCCGCCGTGCCGACACCTCGCGGGTGACGCTCTATGCCCACTTCGGCTCGCGCGATGCCCTCGTCCACGCCGTGATCGAACGCGAACTCGAGAAACTCACCACGTGGATGTTCGAGATCTACGATCACGGCGAGGCGATGCACTACGGCCAGCGGGCCAGGTACTCGATCGAGTCGCTGTTCGACTACGCACGCCGCCACCCCCGCGGCTTCCGTGTCCTGCTGGACAACCGATACGCCGACACCCGTCCCGGGCGGCGGCTCTCGGCCGCACTCGAACCCCGGATCGCCGAGGAACTGCGCGCCAACTACGCCGAACGCGGAACCCCCATCGGCCGCGGCGCCGACACCCTCGCCACCATGCTGCTCGGCATCAGTCTCGACATCGCCTACCGGGCGGTCACCGTCGGCGGCGCGGACATCGGCGCGGCCTGCGACCTCGCCGTGACCGCCTCGCTGGCGGCCCTGCGCGCCATCGACCCCGGCCAGCTACGCGCCCTCGACACCACCCCCGCGCACGATTCGTGAACCCACGCCAGCCGGCGGTCGGGTCTGGGACGGCCTGCAATGATGTCTGGTTATGAGTGCTCCGGACCAACCTGAACTGCGTTTGACGGCCCCGGAGTTCGCGGACGGGGCGGCCGACGGGCTCGGTGACATCGAGATCGTCGATGGCCGGGTCGTTCGGTTGATGGCCCAGAGTCCGGTGCACAGCCGAGTGGTGCGGCGGCTGGCAAGGTTGTTGGAAGCCGCGCGACGGGATGGGGGACCGGATCTCAATTCTTTTGGCGCAGCTGCCGTGCGGTGGAGGTGCCCAGGCCGGTGGGGCCGGCGAGACGGCGGGTGGTGGCCGGATCGTCGTGGGCGGGCACCGCACCCCGGGAGTATCGCGCGGTTCGCTCGAACCATGCGTGCCAGCCCGGCACCGAATCCCGCAGAACGTCGATGTATTCGAGCACATCGGCGCTGTCGGCCGGACTCAGGCCGTACTCCTCGAGCATCGTCGGCACCTCGACGCCGGCGACGTGCTCGAACCGGTCCAGGCGGGAGCGGACCAGGTCGGCCGTCGTGTCCACCGCCCGCTGGAGATCGCAGCCGAGGAACTTCCGCAGCACATGCACCATGTTGGCGGGCTCGGCGCCGCTCGCCACCTCCGCCGGGTACGAGTAGAGGTCGTTGACCAGAAGACTCGCGTCGCCGAGGCACTCGATCAGCGAACGGATCGGCGGAGCGTCCGCGACCGCGCCGGGCAGCTCCGCCGCCCGGCCGTATTCGGCCAGGCTCGCGGCCAGCGGACCGGCGTTGGTCCTGCGCTTCAGCTCCAGGTACTCGATCGGGTCGGTGGGGTGTCCGCTCGTGGCGTTGCGCAGTTCCCGGAGATTGCCGCCGAGACATTCCTCGATGAGTTCGCGTGTGCGGCACCGCCATTCCCGCGACATAGCCGGTACGGTGCGCAGCCACAGGTCGGTGAGACAGCGTTCGGTAGGACTGGCCGCCACCGGCACGTCCTGCGTCGGGTCGAGCGGCATGAACTGCCGCAGCCTGGCCCGGTGGGCCTTCGTCGGTGCCGCATCGCCGGTGCGCCGGCAGGTCTCGGCGAAGAAGTCGTCGAGGTAGAACAACCACGTGCACCAGTCGACGAGCGTATCGACCTTGTCGGCGGGAACGTCCGGGAACATATGGCACAGCAGCAGCGGGTAGTCCTGCTTCCGGAACTGCTCCTCGGTCCACGGTGGGATGCCGCCCTGCGGCGCGAACAGGCCCATGTCCCTGGCCCACGTGAGGGCATGTGCGCGAGCCGAGTCGAGGTGCGGGCTCAGCCGGGCCGGGCGCAGCTCGAAGGTCGGCATGCGGTACGACTCCGGCTGCGCGGCAAGCGATGTCCTCGGTCCCGTGCTCAGTTGCCGGGCCAACGTCGCCAGTGCTGCTGCGGCCGCGGGCTCCGGGTTGGCGGCGTGCAGGCAGGCCAGGGCAGAATCCAGCCGACGCTGTATCTCCTGGTGCGCCCAGGTCTGCGCGCCCGCCTCCGCGATCAGGTCGGCGCAGGTCCGGAGCGCGTCGTCGTCCAGAGGCTCGTCACCGAGATACAGCTCCGCAAGCCGTGCCGCGGCGCCGTTGCCGCCGTTGAACGCGGCCACCACCGGCAGCGACTTCTTACGGGCACGCAGGTCGGCCATCACCGGCTTGCCGGTCGCGGCCGGATCGCCCCAAATGCCCTGGAGGTCGTCGACCAGCTGGAAGACCAGGCCGAGGTGCTCACCGAATTGTCGCAGCTGCCAGACCCGTTGCGGTGACGCGCCGGCGGACATGGCGCCGAGCTCGCAAGCGGCGGCGAACAACGCGCTGGTCTTGTCGCGCGCCATCGTCACGCATTCGTCCAGGGGCACATCGGCGCGGCCTTCGAAGGCGAGATCCGCGGCCTGGCCGTCGTTGAGCCGCAGAATCGCCTCGTCGAGCCGGGACACGCCTGCTACGGCGAGCGGTGGGCCGTCGGCCACCAGCGCCTCTGTCGCCAGTGTGGTCAACGTGTCGCCGGCGAGGATGGCGGCGGGGACCCCGAAGACGGTCCACGCGGTGGGGCGGTGCCGGCGGGTGCGGTCGGCGTCCATGATGTCGTCGTGCAGTAGCGAGAAGTTGTGTGCCAGCTCGACCGCGACGGCCGCATTGGTCGCCCGCTCGGCGGTGCCGCCGACCGCTTCCGCCGCGAGCATCGCCAAGACGGGCCGCAGCGCCTTGCCGCCATTGCCGTCCAAGGGATTTCCCTGCTCGTCCCACCAGCCGAAGTGGTACCCGATGACCTGGCGCGTGGCCGAGTTCACCCTGTCCGCCGCGGCCCGCAAGCCAGGAGTGATCAGCCGGCGCGCGCGGGTGAAGGGGTCGGCGTCCGGTTCAGCCGCGATCATCGGTGCTCCCGAGCTGAACGTTCTCCAGCACGGCCAGCGCGTCGGGCACCAGGACGGCCAACGAGTAGTAGCAGGTGATCAGATAGTTGACGATCGCCCGCTCGTCGATGCTCATGAAACGCACGCTCAGACCCGGCTCGTACTCGTCGATCAGGCCGGTCTTACGCAGACCGATGACGCCCCGATCGGTTTCGCCGGTCCGCATCACCATGATCGAGGTGGTGCCGTGTTCGCTGATCGGGATCTTCCAGCAGGGGTACATGGGCACCCCGCGCCATGCGGAGAGCCGACCGCCGGGGACGTGCACGGTCTCCGGGACGATGCCCTGCCGGCTGCACTCGTCGCGGAACGCGGCGATGGCCTCCGGGTGCGCGAGGATGAAGGCCGGGTTCTTCCAGACCTTGTTGAGCAACTGGTCCATATCGTGCGGGGTGGGTGGGCCGCTGCGGGTGTAGAGGCGCTGGCTGAAGTCCGCGTTGTGGAGCAGGCCGAAGTCCTTGTTGTTGACCAGCTCGTATTCCTGGCGCTCGCGCACTGCCTCGATGGTCAACCGGAGCTGTTGCTCGAGCTGGTCGACCGGCTCGTTGTAGAGGTCCTGGACGCGCGTGTGCACCCGCAGGATGGTCTGGGCGATGCTCAGCTCGAGTTCGCGGGGCGCGAGTTCGTAGTCGGCGAAAGTGCCGGACAGGGGCGGCTCACCGCGATGACCGGAAATGATTTCTACGTCCGCCTCGCCGTGGAGGTTCTGGGCTTTGCCCGCGGTTTTCCGGTGCTGGTCGAGGTGGCCGCGCAGCGCCTCGGATTGGTCGAGCACCTCCTGGAAGGCCGTCTTCGGCAACGCCATGACCGTGCATGCCGTGGTGGCCTTGACCGAATAGCCCCACGTGTCGTCGGTGCCGATCAGTGCCTCGGCGCCGAAATAGTCGCCGTCGGCGATGATTTCCAGGGTCGACTCGTCTCCGTATTTGCCTTCGCGAAGTTTGGCGAGACGTCCGTGCACGAGCAGGACGAGTTGATCGGCCTGGCTGTCGGCCGCGGCCAGGACCGCCCCCGGGTCGTATTCGTGTTGCACGAACCTGTCGGCCAGCGCCTCCAGTACGTCGATGTCGCCGAAATGCCGCAACAGCGGGAGCTCGGTCAACTCGGCCGGGATGACCTGCACCCGGCCGCCTGTCGCGAGGAAGTCCAGCCGTCCGTCGCCCAGCGTGTAGTTCAGCCGGCGGTTGACCCGGTACGCGCCACCTCGCGCCTCGACCCACGGCAGAAGTTCGAGCAGCCAGCGGGGCGTGATGCCTTGCATCTGCGGCACGGATTTGGTCGTCGACGACAACTTGCGGGCAGCTGTGGTGCTGAGGCTGAGCTGTCCGGAACCGTTGTGCCCGTGGGACACCGGGTTCGGTTGCGTTCGGATTTCGGGCATGACGCGACCACCAATCGACTACGTGCAAGGGGAGTGTCACAAATCAACGGGCAACCCAACCGACCGGTATTGCCAACGGTTTTCCCGACGGTTGCTTCAAAGAACTTGCCGATCACCATGATAGGGCGAGGCGGACGACGAGGGGCCGGAATCGAACGATCCGGTACGCGCCCAACTACCACCAGTTCCGTTGACCACCCACGTGTTTCGCCCTGACCAGCGGCGCGCGAGCGTCGAGGGCCGGGCGTTGATTCGTCGAGCGGCCGTTGCCGTAGCCCCGCATATGCTGGTCCGGGAGGGCTGTGCTCGCCGGCTCTCCGGGCCGACAGCAGCCCCGGCACCATCTGCGCCCGTGTGGGTTCGAGCACCGTCACGGCGACGCCATCGGAGATCAGGGTCGGGTTGTCGTCCCAGGTCTGCTGGTGGCCGCGGAACACCGCCGGATAGAGGGAGTTGTAGCGCTCCAGGCCGAGCACGGTCTCGGCCACGCACTGGGCGACCTGATCGGGTCAGGGCTTGTATCCGACCGCCGCGAGATTGCCTGCCCGCGACTGGTCGTCGGGATCCACCGGTTCGTCGGTGCGCCAGTCGGAGGCGTAGGCGAGGCCGGGCTCGACGAGCCGCAGGCCGTCGAACAGCGCGGCGACGTCGTCGCGGTCGCGCATCGTGAGGGGATCGGAGGTCTCGGCGTACATGGCGGAGATCTCGGTGGCGAGTTCCTTCAGCTCGTCGCCGACCTCGGACATCGAGGCGTGGCTCATGGCCACGTAGCTGCCGGACGGTAGTCGATCGCGTAACCGGGCCATCAGCTCCCGCGGGCGGTCGGCGTCGGGGATGAACGGCCACACGCTGATGATCAGCAGGCCCAGCGGCCGGTCGAAGTCGATCAGCCGGCGGGTGTCGGGGTGGTCGAGAATCAGGTCGGGGTGGCGCAGGTCGGCCTCGATGACCGCCGTGTCGTCCATGGCCCGTTGCGCGCGTAGCAGCTCGTCGGCGCGATGGACCGCCTCCAGGTCGTTGTCCACGTACACTACTCGGCTCTCGGGTGCCTCGGCGCGGGCGACCTCATGGGTGTTGCCGACGGTGGGCAGGCCCGAACCGATGTCGAGGAACTGCCGGATGCCCTGCGCCACCATGAATTTCACGGCGCGGCGCAGGAACGTCCGGTTGTGGTGGGCCCACACGTCGGCATACGGGAACACCTGGAACAGGTGCTCGCCGAAGATCTTGTCGACCTCGAAGACGGCCTCGCCGGACAGGTAGTAGTGGTACATCCGCGCGGCCGACGGGCGGCTGGCGTCTATTTCACGGGGGTTGTAGTCGGGGGCGTTCATTCCGGGCTCCTCGCTGACATTGTGCTCGGATCGAAACCTTGGCTGCCGGTTGCCATCTCGCGGTGCTCATCGGACCTTCACGGTGATCGCGGTGACCACGTCGACGGCGGCCGCGCAGACGTCCGCCGCGGGATCGCCGTCGCGCAGCGCGTATTCGAACTGGATCGCCCCGCCGGAGGGGACCGACACCCAGATCCTGCAGTTGCGATAGCCGCCGTCCCGGTGTTCGTCGATCAGGAATGCGGGTCGCTGCGCGATGGTGAGCGTGCGGAAGCGCTCCTCGGCGCTGTGTTCGTCGCGGAGCGCGGTGTATTTGTGCCAGGGGTCGGGGGCGAAGTACGAGGCGATCTGGACGGGCGCATCGCTCGGAGTCTGCCAGCGGCAGTAGGAGTTGTATCGTCCCGGCTCGTCCGGGCTCCGGAAACCGAACCGCGCCAGCTCGTCCGGCCCGAGCACGACGCACTGGTGCCCGACGAGCTGGGGCAGTGTCCACGGGGGAGTCGGCGGCAGCGGTGTCTCCGGGCCCGCGACCGTCGGCGGTGGCGCGGGCCGGGCCGTCCCGGATGTGGTTTCGCATCCGGTCGACGTCATCGCCACGAGCAGGCTTCCGACAGCGACGGCGACGCCGACGACGGTGCGACGCGTGCGTGCGTCCCCGATCATGATGGCTCTCCCTCCCCGCCACCATCACACCAGAATTCGTGCTCTCGCGCACCCCCGCACCAGGATTGGCATGTCGGCGAACAACGGTCGGCCCGTTGACGCTTCGCCGTCTGCCGACGCTCGGGACGCCGGTGGCGTCATGGGATGCGTGAGCTGTTCAGATGCCGGCGATGGTCGAGGGTGCGCGCTCGGCCCGGCTCAGTGCGCGCAGGACGGCCGTCGGACCGTGCCGGACCACGGCCAGCCGGGACAGGAGGTCGAGGACCGGTTCGAAGACGTGCGGTGGGAGCGGTGGCGTCGGGACGTCGGCGCTCAGTGCCAGATCGTCGGAGTGCACGGCGATCTCGAGCATGCGGGTGCGCAGGAAATCGTCGAGCAGCAGCGGGATCTCGGCGAAGGAGACGCGGCGGGCGGCCGGTTCGGCCGGCAGCGCGGCACGCTGCTCGGCCAGTACCGCCGCCACGCGTTCGGCCAGCGCGTTCGGCCCGCCGGCCGCGAGCGCCTCGCTGCCCTCCCGGATGCGCACGCTGATCTCCGCATCCACCTCGGCGTCGAATGCGCCGGTCCCGGCGAAGAATTCGACGACGGGCAGCGGTTGCCCGGGCGGCGCCCCGGCCTCCATCACCCCGGAGACGAACAGGACCTGCGCTCCCAGGTGCCCGGCGAGGCCGCGCACGCTGAACTCCTTCAGGACGCTGGGCCGGTCCCACGCCGCGGCGACGGCGGGATCGCGAAGCAGCGCCACGGCCGACGCCGCCGCCTCGACATAGGCATCTCTGATCGTGGTCATTCCCTCGCCCCTCGCAGACCGGTGGCCTCTTGCGCCGAATCTACCGCAGGGCGGCCGACGCCGGGTACGAGTCGCCTCGTCGAGGGCCGCGCACTACGGATCGCTGCGGCGCAGGCTGTTTCGGTGGCATCGCCGTCGAGGTCCACCGGATCGCCACCGCTTGACGGGCGGGCGGTGTCACTCGCCGCCGGACGCGGCATGCGGTTCGCACCGGTGGGCCAGGTCGGTGATCCCGGCTCGATAGTCGGCTCGGGAAATGAGGCCGGTTACCAGCGCGGTGAACAGGACGTTCTCGGTGTCGAGGGTCGGCCGGGCCGGGTCCGGCCGGTCGGCGACGACCGCGACCGGCCGATCGGTGGCGGAGGGGTGCCGCGACATGCTGGCACGGCGCAGGTCGGCGCGCCGCGTGCGGCGGCGGGTGAGCCACGACGCCACCGTCCGCCACACGGCGAAGACGGCGACGACCGCGACGACGAGCACGAGGGCGTCCACGGCTGTCAGTCCTTTCGCGTCGGTCTCGTCTGACAGGTGAGCCGAGTGGCGATATCGGCCGCCCAGACGGCGACGCGCTCGGCGTTGCGGAAGTCGCCGGCGCGGGTCTTGGTTCCGCCGCGTGTCGAACCGTAGGCCACCAGAACCGGATCCTGTGTCACGGCAAGACCTCCTCGCTCGTCGATCCCGGGTGCCTCGATCCCACGCGAACTTCGGGCCGATGGACAGAGCCGAAAGTCACGGCGCGGCACGAGGTCACGTCCCGGCGGACCGGGCAGGCGGTTTGCGTGCGAACCGGTCAGGGCAGCGGTGCGGTCCAGTGCAGCCTGGTGCCGCAGGGCGAGGTGGCGCGCACGGCGCCGGTGCTGAATCGGCCGGCGGCCTGTTCGGCGCGGTGGGCGAGGTTGGTCAGGCCGCTGGGGGTGATGTCGTCGGGTATGCCGGTGCCGTCGTCCTCGATGATCAGGGTGAGTTCGTCGCCGACGGTGACCGAGACGGTCACGGCGGTCGCGCCGGAGTGTCGCACGATATTGGAGACCGCTTCGCGGACAACGGCTTCGGCGTGATCGGCGAGCACGGGATCGACGGCGGACAGCGGCCCGGACACGTGCAGGTCGGCGGCGATGCCGGCCGAGTTCGCGGGCTGGTGCAGCGCCTGTTCGAGGCGCTGCCGCAGCCGGGTGGTCCGGGTGTCGCCGCCGTGCAGGTCGAAGATCGAGGTGCGGACCTCCTGAATGACCTGGTGCAGATCGTCGATCATGCTCGACAGTCGTTGCCGCACTTCGGGATTGTGCGCGCGGGCGGCGGTGCCCTGCGCGGTGAGGCCGATGGCGAACAGCCGCTGGATGACGTGGTCGTGCAGGTCGCGGGCGATGCGGTCGCGGTCGGACAGCACATCGAGTTCGCGCATGCGGTGCTGCGCGTCGGCCATCTGCATGGCCAGGGCGGCCTGATCGGCGAATGCCGCGGCCAGTTCCACGGTCTCGTCGGTGTAGGGCCGCGATCCGCGGTCGCGCACGACGACCAGGACGCCGAGCACCGCCTCGGGAGTATTGAGCGGCAGGATCAGCGCGGGTCCGGCCTGTGCCAGCGGCTCCGCGAGCGGGTTCTCGTGCCGGTCGCTCAGGCGTACGGGCCGGCGCCGCAGATACGCGTCGCCGACCGCGGTACCCGCCAGGGCGAGGGCCGGTCCGTTCCGCTCGGTGGGCGGTCCGGCCGAGTGCGCGACGGTGAGTTCGGTGAGCTCCTCGGGTGCGGTGTCCGGGTTGTCGGGGACGGCGAGTACGGCGTGCCGGGAGCCGGTCAGTGTCCGGGCGTGTTCCACGACATGTCCGAGGACGCGGTCGGAGTCGGCGCCGGCGAGGAACTCGGTGGCGACGTTGCGGGCGGCGGCAATCCATTCCTGGCGGGCCTTGGAGCCCTGGTAGAGGCGGGCGTTGTCGATGGCGACGCCGGCCGCGGCGGCGAGGGCCTGCACGATCACCTCGTCGTCCTCGGTGAACGGTAGCCCGCCGGCCTTCTCGGTCAGGTACAGGTTGCCGTAGACCTCGTCGCGGATGCGGATCGGGACGCCCAGGAACGAGTGCATCGGTGGATGGTTGGGCGGGAAGCCGACCGAGGACGGATGGTGGGCGAGATTGTCCAGGCGGATCGGCTTGGGCTGGCTGAACAGCATGCCGAGCACGCCGCGGCCGCGCGGCAGGTCGCCGATATCCGCGCGGGTGTGCTCGTCGATGCCCTCGTTGATGAATTGTTCGAGGTCTTCGCCGTGACCGCGGACGCCGAGGGCGCCGTAGCGGGCGTCGACCAGGTTGCATGCGGTGTGCACGATGGTGCGCAGGGTGCGGTCCAGATCGAGGCCGGCCGTCACCGACAGCATCGCGTCGACCAGCCCGTCCAACCGGTCGCGGGTGTCGATGACCTGCTCGATCCGGTCGCGGACCTCCGTCAGCAGTTCACGCAATCGCAACTGGGACAGCGTATCCCGCACCGAATGCGCCCCGGCGAGATCGCGACTGGGCGGTTGGTTCGGATAACCCCCCGGGTCATGTGACGGCACAACCTGGCCTCCTGGGTTGGGTGAACGGATCACCTGAGGCCACACTTCCGGACCGCGATGGAGTTTATTCTATTGCACCAGCGGGTACGAAGCGCCGGCCTGCTGCTCGCCGGCGACATCCGGCCGGGCACGACCGTGTCGCCGGCCGGCTTCTGTGGTCGCCGGCTAACTTCTGTGCAGCGTGCCGGTGACCGACCCGCCCGACGCGCTGCTGCGGTAGGCGAGCGATCCGTCGCTGTGCAGCTGAACCGTCGACTGTGCGTCTTCACAACCCGCGGCGCCCGTGGACCGGGCGGACAAGGTCAACTCCGTCTCGGTGGCGGCGACCACCTGTTCGGATCGATCGCAGCGGGCGCCGGAGGCCGTATCGGTCTGCGACGAGGTAACGGCCTGCTCGGCATTCTCGCCGCCGATCGCCAGGACGACGTCGACGGTGCCGCGGCCGTTGTCGGCGACGCCCCGCCATTCACCGAGGAAGGCGGCCGGGACGGGCGGTGCGGAGGAACCGCCCTCCTCCGGATTCCGCATATATGCCACGACGGCGACCACCACGATCAGTATCGCCACGGGTGCGACGATCGCCAGCCGTATCCGATTCTTCCGACGAATTGCCTGATCTTCCGGCGACTCCCACCCATCCCGACCCATCACCCGATTCTATGCCCACCCGGTACCCGGTGCCCACGTTTCCGCGAAGCCGCTACCTGGTCCGTAATACATTGCGACACTGTGTGACTCGTTGTCTCCAGCCCGGCGGCGGGTTCGGCGGAAGTCCTGTGACCGGTCACCGGCCACGCCGGATACGCCGCTGCCCGGAATCCTGCCGTACCGCGCGGCGCCGGAGGTGTGACGGTGTGGGGCGTGACAAATCTTCTGGGGGGCTTGCGGATTCGGGGCTCGGGTTACAGAATGGCCGGATCCGGGGTGGGGAGGAGAACTGATCCGATGCCATATGCCGTCGTGGGCGTGGTTTCGCTCGTGCTGTGGGTGTACTGCCTGATCGATGTGATCATGGCGCCCGAAGGGGAGATCAGGCAGCTGCCGAAGGGCGCGTGGCTGATGATCGTGCTGCTGGTGCCGACCGTCGGGGCGCTGCTGTGGTTGCTACTGGGCCGCCCGCCGTCCTCGCCGGCGCTGCCGCGAGCCACGGCGGCCTACCCGGAATACGACCGTCCGGGGCGTTACGCGGCACGGGATCCGGAGTCCGACGAGGAGTTCCTGCGCCGCCTGCGCGATCGAGCCGAACAGCAACGGCGCGAGGCGAAACGGCAGGAACTGCAACGTCAGGTCGAGTCCGAGCGGCGCCGCGAGGCCGAGGAGTAGATGCACGGCCTGTGCCAAGCCGCCCGTGGTCGCACCGGCTGTCGGTCTCGTCGACCACGTCGATCGCCGCGATCCGGACGGGCCGGGCGCGCGGCCGACCGGCTACTCGTGGTTCTCGACGAGCCGCAGCCCCCGGACGAGGGTCGGCTCGATCCGGAGCACCGTGTCCATGGTCTTGTCCACCCAGGGCGGCAGCAGCTGTTCGTAGTGGGCGACCCGGCCGGGATCGGTGACGGTGCGGGCCAGGCCCGTCACCACCACCGACCAGCCCACGTGCAGCGCCGGATCGATCTCGTCGACCTCGTAGGCGACCACCACGTCCGGATCCTCGCGCACGACCGAGGTGAGCCGCGACGACAACCGGGTGCGCACGACGACGGTGCCGTCGTCGACGAGGTGGTTGACGGCACGGATGGCGGGCAGCGCGTCCTGGGTGTACACCACGCGGCCGAAGGTGCTGGTGGCGAGCAACCGCATCGCCTCATCGGAGTCCATCGGCACCAGGCGGCGGGAGTTGCCGTTGCCGCCGAATTCGGACAGAGGCACGGCCCGGCTCTCTTTCGTTCGGCCCCGGAAGGGGAGTTTACCGAAGCATCACATCACGTCCGTACGGCCGAGAACAGGGGCAAAGGTCCCCTTGCCCGGCAGGTCGCCGCCGTCCCGCCGGGCGGCTCCGGCTACTTCCGCGCGGAGAGGTAGGCGCGCGACTCGGACATATCGGCGACATCGCCCGGCAGTTCCGGGATCGCCTGGTCGTAACGACCGGCGAGGTCGACGACGCTGTACCCGTCCACCGACCAGCCGCGGTCGGTCAGCCAGCGGGTGGGGTCGGGACGCTCGTCGTCGTAGAACAACTCGGTGACGTCGATGTCGCCGAACGGGTTGCGGTCGAACTGGTTGCGGATGATGTCCTGGAACCGCGCGATATCCGGCGGGGCGATGGGGAAGCCCTCGACCGAGAACCGGCTGCCGGGCGCCGACAGGGTGTCGATCCGCTCGAACAGCGCGACCTGCGCCGGACCGGGCAGGTACGGCAGCAGACCCTCGGCCGACCAGGCGGTCGGCAGGTCCGGATCGAAGCCCGCGCCGGCGAGCGCGGCCGGCCAGTCGTCGCGCAGATCGACGGCCACCGAACGCAGTCCGGCGGTGGGCTCGACCTCGTGCTCGGCGAGCACGCGCTGCTTGAACTCGAGCACCTTGGGCTGGTCGATCTCGAACACCGTGGTGCCGACCGGCCAGTCCAGGCGGTAGGACCGTGCGTCCAGGCCGGCGGCGACGATCACCGCCTGCCGGATCCCGGCGGCCGCGGCGAGGTCGAAGAACTCGTCGAAGAACCGCGTGCGCAGGCCGATCACCCGCGGGAGCGAGCCGATCTCCGGTGGGTTGTCGATGATGTCGACGAACTGCGGATCGCCGGCGGACTGGACGAACAGCCGCGCGCAGTGGTCGCGGATCATGGCGTCGGGCAGCTCGGTCTCTATCGCTCGGAACGACGCCACGCCCAGCGCGGTCGCGCCGACGCTGCTGACGATGTCCCAGGTGTCTCCCTCGGTTCGCATTACGGTTTCCCTTCCGGTAAGACTGCGGATGCACCATGGCGCGACCGGTCGGTCTGCGGCCGCCGTCCAGGGTAGGCGGTGAAATGATCTAGGAACACCCGCGCCCCGCTGTGACAATTCCTACGAAACCCGTTGCGTCAGTTGATTATTCACGCAAACGGAACAAGTCGGACACCCACGGTTCGCGCGACGGCCGATCGGCCGCCACGGTACAGTGGCCCGCATGACCGGGCACGAGGGCACCGGCGGCGCCCGTGCGGTGCTGGAACGTTTCCGGCAGGCCGTCATCGACCGGTCCGCCGAGGATATGACGGACCTCTTCGCGGAGGAGGCGGTGCTCGAGTTCCCGTTCCACCGGCCGGGTGTGCCCGCCCGGCTGGACGGGCGTCGGGAGATCGTCGAATTCATGGCCGGGAACTGGACCGGCAGCCCGCTGCGCTACCGGGCTTATCACACCCTGGCCGTCCACGACACCGCCGATCCGGGCACCATCGTCGCGAGCGGCAGGTCACCGGGACGAGCGCGACCACCGGCCCGTTCCGTCTGCCCAACCTGGCCGTCCTGACCGTCCACGACGGCCGGACCACGCACCTGCGCGACTACGTCAACGTCCTCGCGGCGGCCGAGGCCGCCGGGCGCCGGCTGGGCTGAACGCCGGCCGGATCCGGGGCGAACCGGCTGTCCGGGCGGGGGAGGCCGAAATGGTCGCGCAGCGTGGTTCCGGTGTACTCGGTGCGGAACAGGTTGCGGCGCCGCAGGATCGGGACCACGGTCTCCGTGAAGACCTGCAATCCGCCCGGATAGTACGGCGGCATCACGTTGAATCCGTCGGCCGCGCCGTTGCGGAACCAGTCCTCGATCGTGTCGGCGACCTGTTCCGGCGTACCGGCGAACACCCGGTGGCCGCGCGCGCCGGCGAGCCGGTGCAGCAGCCCGCGCAGGGTGGGCCGCTCCCGCTCGACGATCCCGGCCACGACCTGCCGCCGACTGGCCGCGTTGTCGGTGACATCGCCCGCGCCGGAGAACAACTCGACCGGAACCGGTTCGTCCAGCGGCAGGTGCCGCAGCTTCTCCCCGGCGATGCCCTCCAACTGGCCGAGCCCGTACTCGGGCACGGTGAGCTCGTTGAACTCGCGCTCCAGGCGGCGGGCGGCGGATTCGGTGCCGGCGATGAACGGGCTGATGCCGGGCAGGATCTTCAAGTGGTCCGGATTGCGCCCGAACCGCCGGGCCCGGCGCTTGATGTCGGAGTAGAACGCCTCGGCGTCGGCGCGGCGCTGATGGGCGGTGAAGATCGCCTCGGCGTAGCGGGCGGCGAAGGCGCGGCCGTCGTTGGAGGCACCGGCCTGCACCAGGACCGGATGGCCCTGCGGCGTGCGCGCCGAGTTGAACGGCCCACGCACCCGCAGATGTTCGCCGGCGAAATCGATGCGATGGATCTTGTCCGGGTCGGCGTAGCGGCCCGCGGCCCGGTCGAGCAGGATCGCGTCGTCCTCCCAGCTGTCCCACAGCGCGACGACGGCATCGACGAACTCGCGCGCCCGGGCATAGCGTTCGGCGTGCCCGGGATGCCGGTCCAGGCCGAAATTGGCGGCGGCCAGGTCGGTTCCGGTGGTGACGATGTTCCATCCGGCGCGGCCGCCGGAGATGTGGTCGAGCGAGGAGAACAGCCGCGCCAGGTTGTAGGGCTCGTAATAGGTGGTCGAGGCCGTCGCGATGAGCCCGAGCCGGCTGGTGGCGGCGGCGATCGCGGTGAGGAGGGTGATCGGTTCCAGACCGGGCGCGGCGTTGTACTCGACATTGGTGCGCAGGGCGGGGCCGTCGGCGAAGAACACCGCGTCCAGCTTGGCCGCCTCGGCGGTGCGGCCGATCTCCTGGTAGTAGGTGACGTCGTAGATGCGGTCCGGGCTGCTGTCGGGGTGCCGCCAGGCCGCCTCGTGGTGCCCGGCGGGATAGATGAACGCGTTGAGATGCAGCTGTCGTCCGCTCATACCGGTGTGCTCGCCTCCGTACCCGTGGTGTATCCGCTGACTCTCGTGGTGTATTCGCTGACGCCGAGACCGGCGAGCAGGGCCTCGCGGTGCCGGACGAACTCCGCGGCTCCGTGCCGGCGCGGGCGCGTCGTGTCGATGCGCCGGTCGACGGCGATATGTCCGTCGTCGAGCACCAGCACGCGATCGGCCAGCAGGACCGCCTCGTCCACGTCGTGGGTCACCAGCAGCACGCCCGGCGTGTGCCGGGCGCACAGGTCCTGCAGCAGCACGTGCATGCGGAGGCGGGTCAACGCGTCCAGGGCGCCGAAGGGTTCGTCGGCCAGCAGCAGCGCCGGTTCCCGCACCAGCGACCGGGCCAGCGCGACGCGCTGCTGCTCGCCGCCGGAAAGCTCCTTGGGCCAGGCCCTTTCGCGTCCCGCCAGGCCGACCTCGGCCAGCGCCGCGCGGCCGAGGTCACGGGCACGGGGGCCGCCGAGGCCGAGAACCACGTTGTCCAGCACCCGGATCCACGGCAGCAGTCGCGCATCCTGGAACACCACGGAACGATTCGCGGGCACCTCCAGTTCCCCCGAACCCGCGACGCCGTGGTCGAGCTCGGCCAGCGCGCGCAGCAGCGTGCTCTTCCCGGATCCGCTGCGGCCCAGCAGCGCCACGAACTCTCCGCGCGCGATCTCGATCCCTATGTCGCGCAACACGATCCGGTCACCGAAGCGGCGGATCAGGCCGCGGGTGCGCACCACCGTCAGTCCGCCAGCGTCTGCCGCCATGTCAGGGCCCTCCGTTCCACCAGACGCACGGCCAGGTCGCCGAACAAGCCCAGCAGGCCGTAGATCACCAGGCCGACCACGATGACGTCGATCTGCCCGTAGGTGCGCGCCTGGGTCATCAGATAGCCGATGCCGCTGGTCGCGTTGACCTGTTCCACCACGACCAGCGCGATCCACGAGATCGTCACCGCCAGCCGCAATCCGGTGAAGAAGCCGGGCAGCGAACCGGGCAGGGCGACGCGGCGCACGAACTCCCACCGCGACAGTCCCACCGTCTGCGCCAGCTCGACGTAGCGGGCGTCCACGCTGCGCAGCTGCGCGTGCGTGTTGATGTAGATCGGGATCAGCACGCTGATGACGATGACCAGGATCTTCATCTGCTCGCCGATGCCGAACCACACGATGAACAGCGGAATCAGCGCGAGCGTCGGAATGGACCGCTTGATCTGGATGGGCCCGTCGACCACCGCCTCGCCGAGCCGGCTCAGCCCCGCGAGCAGCGCCAGCCCCAGCCCGACCGCCACGCCCAGGGCGAGCCCGGCGGCCGCACGGCGCAGCGAGGTGAGCAGATTCGACTGCAGCCGCCCGTCGGCGAGGAGATCCGCGGCGGTCCGCAGGACCGTCGACGGCGCGGGCAACGTCTGCGGGTCGAGCGCGCCGGTCGCCGATCCGATGATCCAGGCGGCGACGAGCAGCAGCGGGCCGACCGCGATGCCGAACGGAATCGGTTTTCCCGGACCGAGTTTCGGCCGCCCGACGCGGCGCGGCCGCTGTGCGGCGGGGCTGCCGGGCCGCTGTGCGGCGGAGTTGCCGGGCCGCTGTGCGGCGGTGCGGCGGTGCACCCGGTCGAGGACCGCGTTGTCGAGGACGGCCATCAGTTGGCTCCCGTTCCGAACGAGGCGCCGATCTCGGTGACGGTCTGTGTGACGACCTGGTCGAAGCGCAGGTCGAAACCGTCCGCGGCGCGGACCTTGCGGGGTAGTTCACCGGCGGAATCGATGGCATCGATGGTGGCCTGCTGCCGGTCCACCAGGCGCTGGTCCAGATGCGGAAAGGTGTAGGCGCCCAGCGAATCCATGATCCGTTTCGCGTCCTCGGCGGTGACCTTCTGGTTGTCGACGTAGTATCGGCGAGCCCACTCCTCCGGGTGCAGGTTCGACCACTGCTGGGCCCGGATGAGCGCGGCCACCAGGGCACGGGTCGCGGCGGCCTGCGCCGGATCCCGGACGACGTCGCGGCGCGCGTACACATACGACAGGCCCGTGGAGATTCCGGTCAGCTCCGCATCGGGGATCAGCGAGGCACCCGGTGTGCGCAGCAGCCGGGTCACATTCGGCTCGGCCAGGGGCGCGACGTCGACCTGCCCGGTGCGCACCGCGTCCAGGAATTCACCGAGCTGCAACCGCACCAGCTCCACATCGGAGGTCGCCAACCCGGCCTTCGACAGCGCCCGCAGCACACCGGCCTGCTGTGCGGTGCCCTCGGCGTAGGCGATCTTGCGGCCCTTCAGGTCCGCGAGCCGGGTGACCGAACGTCCCGGCGCCACAGCCAGTTTCAGCGACTGCGGGTTGCTCTGGTAGGCGCCGACGATGGGCACGTCCTGCCCGGCGGCCAGCGCGTGGATCGGTGGCACGTCGCCGACCTGGGCCACGTCGGCGGCGCCGGCCCGGAACGCCTCGAGCACCGCCGGACCGCCGACGAAATTGGCGAATTCCACGGTGAACGGCAGCTTCTCCAGCTCACCGGAGGCCCGCAACCAGGTCTGCACCCGCTGCTGCTGGTCGGCGACGACGAGCGTGGTCCCGGGCGGTATCTCGGTGGGCAGCGGCCCGTCGGCGGCCGGGCGCACCGGGGTGTCCTGCGCGCAGCCGGTCAGGGCGGCACCCGCGACGGCCGCCGCGGTGAGCAGCAGTGCCGCCGTCCGGCCGAACCGGATCCGGGATGTGCGCGGGCGAACCATGCGGGAATTGAATCAGGACGAAACGGTCCCGAAAACCGTTAGAGCACCGCGTGATTCCAATTCGGCGGAAGGAAGATCCGCTCGATCGGCGGGAACCCGGCGTGCTCGACGGTGAACCATGAACCGGCCGCCGAGCACGCCGTTGCGCTCGTAGCCGGCCCCGGGAGTCACCGTGCCGGTGCCTGCTCCGCGCGCAGCTTCGAGACGTAGATCGCGGCCTGGGTGCGGCGTTCGAGGCCGAGCTTGGCCAGCAGCCGCGAGACGTAGTTCTTGACGGTCTTCTCGGCCAGGAACATCCGCTCGGCGATCTGCCGGTTGGTGAGCCCCTCACCGAGCAGGTCCAGCAGCTTGCGTTCCTGTTCGGTCAGGGTCGCCAGCGGACCGTCGGGTTCGGTGCTGCGGCGCAGCCGGTCCATCAGCGCGGCGGCCGCGCGGTTGTCCAGCAGCGAGCGCCCGGAACCGACCGCCTTGACGGCCGCGGCCAGATCCATGCCCTTGATGTCCTTGACGACGTACCCGCTGGCACCGGCCAGGATGGCGTCGAGCATGGCCTGCTCGTCGGTGAACGAGGTGAGGATCAGGCAGTGCAGGCCGTCGAGCCGCGACAGCAGTTCGCGGCACAGCTCGATGCCGTTGCCGTCGGGCAGGCGGACGTCGAGCACGGCCACGTCCGGGCGCAGCGCCGGGATGCGGGCCAGCGCGTGGGTGACATCGCCCGCCTCGCCGACGACGGTCAGTGCCGGATCCTCCGACAGCAGATCGACCAGCCCGCGCCGGACGATTTCATGGTCGTCGACCAGGAACACCTTGATCATGGCGGATGTCCGATCCCTTGCACCCCGACAACCGATGGACAACAACCATAAGGTCGGCGGCCAACCGGGCGGTACGGCCGAAAGTCCTTTCCCGGCGGGGCTCAGTGCTGGATGAGTTCGCGGGGCTCAGTGCTGGATGAGTTCGCGGGGCTCAGTGCTGAATGAGTTCCCAGTCCGAGGGCAGCCCGTCGACCTTCACCGTCGTGCCCTTGGCCTGGATGTTCACCGTCGCCGGGCCCAGCCGCAGCTCCGAGAGACGGACCCGGCCGGCGCGCGCGGGCAGCCGCGGCGCGACGGTCAGGGTGCGCCGCGGGACGTCGGGCTCCAGCCCGAGGAACGACCGCATCAGCAGCAGCGACGCGGCGCTCGACCAGGCCTGCGGCGAGCACGAGGTCGGATAGGGCACAGGGGAGGGGAAGGTGTCGCGCTCGAAACCGCAGAACAGTTCCGGCGGGCGGCCGCCGAACGCGAGGACCGCCTCGATCAGACCCGTGGCCAGGCGCTCGGCCAGTTCGGCGGCGCCGGGGATGTGCTGGTAGCGCAGCAGTCCGGCCACCGCGATCGCGGTGTCGTGCGGCCAGACCGAGCCGTTGTGGTAGCTCATCGGGTTGTAGCGGTGCATCCGCGACGACAGCGTGCGCAGGCCGAAGCCGCAGTCCATACCGGATTCGGCCAGCCGCTCGATCAGGATCGCGGCGTGCTCGTCGTCGGCGATGCCGGTCCACAGGCACTGCGCGGCATTGCTGGTCAGCGCGTCCACCGGCCGCTTCTTCGCATCCAGTGCCACGGCGTACCAGCCCGACCGGGGCAGCCAGAACGCCTGCGCGAACCGCTGTTTCAGGTCCGCGGCCTGTTCGCGCAGGCGGGCGGCGGTGGCGGTGTCGCCGGCCGCCTCGGCCAGATCGGCGCGGCCCAGGCGGGCGGCGTAGACGTAGCCCTGCACCTCGCACAGCGCGATGGGCGGGTCGGCGAGGTGGCCGTCGGCGAAGGCGATGGCGTCCCAGCTGTCCTTCCACCCCTGATTGGCCAGGCCCTGTTCGGTCTTGCGGCGGTATTCGACGAAACCGTCGCCGTCGCCGTCGCCGTGGTGGTCTATCCACGACAGCGCCGCGTCGGCCGCGGGCAGCAGGGCCTGCACGGCCGTCTCGTCGGCTCCCCACCGCCGGGATTCGGCGAGCAGCATCACGAAAAGCGGTGTGGCGTCGGCGGTTCCGTAGTAGACGGTACCGCCGAGCACCTCGTCGCCGGCCGGGCCGTGCCGCATCTCGTGCATGATGCGGCCGGGTTCCTCCTCGGTGATCGGATCGACCCGGGTGCCCTGCAGCCCGGCCAGCTGCTGCAGCGTGCCCATGGCCAGATCGGAGTCCAGCGGCAGCGCCATCCAGGAGGTGAGCAGGCTGTCGCGGCCGAACAGCGTCATGAACCACGGCGCGCCCGCGGCGACGTAGGTCGGCGAGCCCGGGCCCTGATCGTCGATGCGCAGCGCGCCCAGATCGCTCTCGGTGCGCTGCAGGATCGTGGTCAGGCCGGGATCGCTGGCGGTCAGGCTGGTGGCGGTGGCGCGCCACTGCTTGATCTTGTAGCTCGGGCTGTCGTGGTCGTCGTCGCTGAAGTTCATCTCGACGCCGCGGTGGCCGACGATCGGCTGGCAGCGCACCGTGGTCTGCCAGTGCCCGCGCGGCGGCACCACCACCTGCCAGCTGAGCGTGCCCTGCTGGGTGCCCGGATTGCCGTCGGCGCTGACGGTCAGGCCGCGGCCCGGGTCCTGGCGGTCGCTCAGGTGCAGTTCGCCGTCGCCGGCGGTGAGTTCGCAGCCACTGGTGCGGATCTGCCCGGCCTTGACCGCGAACAGGTCGGCGAAATCGGAGTCGGCGGTCAGCGTCACCGTCATCGCGGTGGCCTCCTCACCGAGGTTGTAGAGCATGATGATCTCCCGCATGCCGTCGCCGATCATGCGGCGGCGCAGCACCAGCACGGTGCTGTCGGCCACGCCCTGGCGCGGCAGCTTGCGCAGCACGAACCGCGCCCGGAACGCCTCGGGGCTCAGCACCGAAAGCTGTTCGGGCGGATGGCCGTCCAGGCGCAGCTCCCAGCGCGAGATGATCCGGGCGTCGCGGTAGAACAGCCCCTGCGGGGTGCCCGGGTGGATGTCGCCGAGCTGATCGGACAGGCAGAACGTGCTCGCCTCGACCAGCGTCACGACCCCGCCGCCACCACCGTCTACCGGCATGGGCTGGCCGGCGTTGAAGATCGCGTTCACGCGAGGTCACCGCCGCTCGGGCCGGCCGGGTGCGGAGAGGTTGCCGATGGTTGTGGCGGACGGGCCGGACGGGAGCCGCACCGGTACGGCCGGGTGGTTGTCCGGTCGATCACGTATTCCGGGTTCATCCTCGCTCCTGCGGATGTTCGGGGACCTGCCGTGCGTCGGACCGAGTTCAGAGTAACCGACCGGATGCGGCGCCAGGGATCCGTTGCCAAGGTGTTGCTCCGGACATACCCGGGGCCGGTCGCCGCCACACCCGTGCGGACACGGATCCGGCCGGGCCCGCGGTCGGCCGACGCGGCTCGGCGAGCGCATCGAGGCCGGACCGCGGGTCGGCGCTCGGATCGGCGCCTGCCGGTACGGGCGCACGGAAGACAGTGTCACGCAATCGGATATCGAGTAGGAACCCCGGATCTCCCGGACGGACTTGACGTTCGCTTCTGCCTCGCCGCGGCGGACACGCCGGGGGAGCTGTTCACCGACGCGAAATGTCTTGGCGGCACGGCGAAATCGGGCCGATCGGGTACGCGACGGGAGTCCGGCGCGGGCCGAGATCGCGGCCGAGGCCGTATCGTGGAAGGGGTGATGCGGCTACTGAGTCTGTTGGTGTTCGCCTGGCTGATCGCCGGAGTGGTCGCAGTCGTGCAGGACGGCCTGCTCGCCGACGTGTTCAACTCCGAACCCTCCTGCACGACCTTCGCCAATCTCGCCGTGACCGTGGTAGCGGGCGGCCTCAACTACACCGATTTCCAGCCGCGGGTGGGCGATTGCGAACTGCCGCAACCCGATCCGCAGTGAAACGGGAGCGATTCCCAAGGTTTCCGTCTCGTCCGCCAATGGTTACCGTACGTCCATTTCATTTTTGCTGCCGCTAACTAGTTTCGTCGCGTATCCGGCCCCCGTGGATGGGAACAGATATGCGACGCTTCGCACTCGGCGCATGCGCGCCGGCGGTCACGGCCTACCGCTCGGCACCGAGGCCGATCGCGCGCCTGTCGGCACCGGGCCTGACCACGTGCCTGTCGCCGCGGGCCCCGATCATGTGCCTGTCGGCGCTGGCTCTGATCATGTGCCTGTCGGCACCGGGCACCGCGCACGCCGAACCGCCGGGGATCCCTACCGCCGACGCCGCGCGCGGCATGCTCGGCTCCCTGACGGTGGCCGACGAGGGCTCGATGAGCGGCTACGCGCGGGAGAAGTTCCCGCACTGGAGCACGGCGTCGGGGAAGTGCACGACCCGCGAGGCGGTGCTGCAGCGCGACGGCACCGGCGTCGAGGTCGACGCGGAGTGCCGCCCGACAGCCGGCAGCTGGCACTCGCCCTACGACGGCAAGACGGTCACCGACCCTTCCGCCGCCGATATCGACCACGTCGTCCCGCTGGCCGACGCCTGGCGCTCGGGCGCCGCCGAATGGAGCGACGACCAGCGCGAACGCCTCGCCAACGACCTCGAGCATCCGCAGCTGATCGCGGTGACCGCCGCGTCCAACCGGTCCAAGGGCGATCAGGATCCCGCGCAGTGGCTGCCCACCGACACCGGCTTCCGCTGCACCTATGCGTCGATGTGGGTGGCGGTGAAGTCGGCGTGGCAGCTCACCCTGCAACAGTCGGAGAAGGACGCGCTGGACTCGGTGCTGCGCGGATGCTGACCGGGCGGCGGGCCGCAGCGCTCCGGCAGCTACCGCCCTGACCGGCGAAAATACAGCGGATTCCCGCAGTCGGGTTTTACCCCGCACATGGTGGCTACTCGGGGGAGAACGTATGCCCATCGAGACCCACCCGATACGGGAAAGGAACACCACCATGCTGATGCTCACGCCGACGGCGATCGATGTCGTCCGCACCATCACCTCCGCGGAGGGCACGCCGCAGGACGCCGGACTGCGCATCTTCACCGACGACGGCGCCGAGACGCTGCAGCTGGCCCTGGCCGCGGAGCCGTCGGAGAACGATCAGGTGATGTCCGC
Source organism: Nocardia sp. BMG51109 (assembly GCF_000526215.1). Taxonomy (NCBI): domain Bacteria; kingdom Bacillati; phylum Actinomycetota; class Actinomycetes; order Mycobacteriales; family Nocardiaceae; genus Nocardia; species Nocardia sp. BMG51109. The sequence continues at coordinate 6,552,672 of NZ_JAFQ01000004.1, read as the reverse complement.
CGAGGGCTCCCGGATCTTCCTCGACCAGGAGGCCGCCGCCTTCCTCGACGACAAGATTCTCGACGCCGGGGTCGACGGCAACGGTCAGAGCAGCTTCGTGCTGGCGACACAGGGCGAGGAGACCCCCGACCAGTGATCGGCGCGGCCCGCGGTCGATGACGCGGCGGGCCGTCCGAGAGATCCGCGCCGAGCGATGCGAGCCGGTCAGGCTCGATCCGAGTGGTAACGGGCGACGAACCGGCGCAGGATCTCACCCGGCACCGGAACCGATTCGCGGTGGCCGAGGGCGATCAGGTGGTCGGCCTCGGCGGGATCGAAATATCCGGCGTGCCGGTAGGTTTCGATGCGCAGGGCGAGGCCCTCGCCGTCCAGTTCCGGGTGGAACTGGGTGGCGTAGACGTTGCGGCCGACCCGCACCATCTGCACCGGGCATCCCGCCGAGCCGGCCAGTAGGGTCGCGCCGGGCGGGATGTCCTGGCAGGCCTCCTTGTGCCCGACGAAGGCGCGGAACGTGCGCGGCAGGTCGTAGAGCAGCGGGTCGGTGCGAGCGGAGTCGGTGAGTTCGATGGTCTGGGCGCCGGCCGTCTCGGCGTAGCGCTCCCGGCCCACCGTCCCGCCGAGCACGTCGGCGAGGATGCTCAGCCCGTAGCAGGCCCCGAGGTAGGGGAGATCGCGCCGGACGATCTCGGCGACGAGCCTCCGCAGCCGGGGTTCGAATGTGCGCTGGTAGTCGTATTTGCGATCGTCGGGGTCGCCGACGTTGCTGGGTCCGCCGCCCACGATGACCGCCGAGAAGTCCTCCGGGTCGAGATCGGGCAGCCCCCGCTCCATCCGCACTCGGACCAACCGGTCGGCGCTGATCGCGGCCGTACGCTCGATAGCGCGGTACTCGTCGTCGGCGGCCGAATGCTCCGGCCGCAACTGCAGCAGCAGGCACGGTTTGGGCATGCACCAGATTATCGAGCCGCTACGTGTCCGGCCACGGTCCCACCGGGCGCCCCGACCGTGAACAAGAGTCGAAAGTCCTGGGAGTAGAGAGTTTTCCCCACTACCGGCGGTATCGGCGATGCCGTTGGCTGAGATCGATGCCGTGACACGGTGCACCAACCGGAACCGAGGCGAACAGAATGATGCGACCCGATCCGAAGGCGGCACCGACGACAGGCCCGGTCCGTGCGCCGTTGGCCGCCACGGCGGCGCATATGTCGCCACAGTTCGTTCCCAGGCTGGGCCCGTCGGTGGATCGCGCGCGTATCGCCGCGACGGTTCGCCGTGTCCGAACCGCTCGGGCACGCGCCGAAGCCGCGCTGGTCAGGGCCGCGGCAGCGCGTGAATTCGCCGAAGCGGCCTACGGTCGCATCGTGGCGAGCCGACGCGCCGCCGAAGACCTCCGGCGGCCGCCCGGCGCAGCGAGGTTCGACGCGCGACCCGCTTCGCCTGCGGGGCGACCGGAACTCACCGACGACCCGTCGTGACGTACCGCCGCCGGGTCAGCGAGAGCGCCCGGCGGGCTTGGTGGGCAGTGTCGGTTCATCGAAATGCGGTGTGGCGGGCGGGCTTCCGCCGATAGCGGCCACCAGTTCGGCGGCCACGGTGGCGAGTTTGACGTTGCGGCGGTTCGAGATGGCGCGCAGCATGCCGAAGGCGGTATCGCGATCACAGCGCTGCTGTCCCATCAGGATCCCCACCGCTTGATCGATGACCGACCGCGAGTCCAGCGCCGCGCGCAACTGCTCGGTGAGTGCCGTGCGCCGGGCCGTCTCGGTGGCGATCCGCAGCAGCACGCCGAGATGATCCGCGACCATCGCGGCCGCGGAGCGGGTCGGTTCGTCGACGCCGCCGGAACCGCGGCGGTACACGCTCAACGTGCCGATCACGTCGCCGTCGGCGCACAGCGGCCACACGTCGTGTGCGGCTATCCCACCTCGGCGCATCCGTTGCGCGTACTCGGGCCACCGCGGTTCGGCGGCCGTATCGGGCACCGAGACCACCGCCGCCGACTCGGCGGCGGCCCGGTACGGTCCCGGTTGATCGTGATACGGCAGCTCCGCGGCGACGAACGCTCGGGCGTCCGCCGATCCACCGGCGACCGTCTCGTCACCGGTCAGGGCCACGCCCACGAGCGGTGAGCCCGGCAGCATGCCGGAGACGATGTCGGCTATTCCGCTCGGGCGATCGAGGATCGCGCGGTCCGCGAGCAGGGTCGTGAGCTGCGCCATCCCTGCCGCCAGATGGTCGGTCACGGGGCACCTCCGGGGAACTCCACAGTCAGCACAGCCGGTATCCCTCCTCGAGAACTCGGCGGGCGAGTTCGGCCAGCGACATCCCGTCGGCGAAGGCCCGGGCCCGCATCAGCACCAGCGCCGTGTCGATCGAGTACGGCCCCTGCGCGGCCACCATACCCACGGCCTGGTTCACGGTAGTCAGGTAGTCGGCATCATCGAACAGCCCGCCGTCGGCGGCGATGCCGTCCACGGACATCAGCTGCTCGTCCAGCAGCACGTCGTTGGCCAGAGCGTCGGCGATGCGGCCGGCGGTCAGGACGGTGCCTTCCGGCAACCGTGGCTCCTCGGAGAAACCACACAGCGTGCCCAGCCGCCCCAGGCCGGTCGTGAGCGGCACGGCGACAACGGAACCGATGCCGAGATCTATGGCGCCCCTGCCGTATTCCGGCCAGCGCGCGGCCAGGTCGGCCGCTTCCACGACCACCGAATCGATACCGTTCACGACGTCGTGCGAGGGTCCCTGCCCGACGGTGGCCTCGATGTCGTGGGCGGCGCTGGAACGCGCGTCGGACGACGCGGTGAGCAGCTCCTGCCGCCGGTCGTCGAAGAGGGTGATCGCCGCGCCCACCACACCCAGGTCCTCGGCCACCGCGGCCATGAACACCGGCCGTACCGCCGGTGTGTTGCTCGCCCGCCACCGCTGCAAGCGCAGGGCGTGCAACTGGTACAGCCGGGCACAGGCGTAGTGGCGCTGCTCGATGCGGCGGTGCAGAGCGGCCATGCGCTCACGGAACGGTTGCATCGTGCTGGGCGGCCGTGCGGCCTGACCTTCGTAGTTGGCCGCCGTCTCGCCTGCCCGTGCGGCGCGCTCCAGCTCGCGGCGATAGTGATGCCACTGCCTTTTCACGTCGTCGTGGGCGCTCGCTGAAGACGACACGAAGTCAGCCTAGCGTGTGGCGCCGGGGCACGCGCCCGAATTCCCCTCTCACTGATCGGATTGCGCCGCAGGCGGTACCGGCTGCTCCTCCATGAGAAGCACCACGGCATCGCGGATTCCGTCCATGATCGTGCACGTCACGGCGCAGACGATCGAGCGGCCGATGCGGTTGACCGCCGGAACGTCCACCGGGTTGCTGCGGTGTCCGGTTTCGAGGGTGTGCTTGATGGTGTCGTGCAACTGCTCGGTCGGCAGACCGAAATCCAATGCCGTGAACAGCTGATGGCGGACCTCGTCGGCACGCAGTCCCCACAGCTCCTCGGCGCCCCGGTTCCAGCTACGCACCCGCAGGTCGCCGTCGAGCACCACCACTCCGGCCCCGACACTGGACAGAATCCCCTCGAGAAATCCCCGGGCCTCATCGAGCTCGCCGCTGCGGATGCGCAGCTCCTCGTTCATGGTCTCGAGTTCCTCGTTGCCGGATTGCAGTTCCTCGTTGGTGGTTTCGAGTTCCTCGTTGGTCGACTGGAGTTCCTCGTTGGTGGTCTCCAGCTCCTCGATGCTGGATTGCAGTTCCTCGTTGGTGGTTTCGAGTTCCTCGTTGGTCGACTGGAGTTCCTCGTAGGCGGTCTCCAGCTCCTCGCGCTTGTTCTTCACCTCGACGGAAAGCCGGGTCGACACCGTGGTATCGACGAAGCTGACGATGACGCCCACGTGCGGCCCGTCGCCGCTCCACAGCGGCTGCACGTGCACGTCGAAGAACTGGATATCGTCGGGACCGACCCGGCGCTCGACGCTGTTGACGCGGATGACCCGATGCTCGGCGACGGCCTGCTCGATGAGGGACCGCAATTCCACGGGCCGGTAGGAAATCTCCAGCTCGCTCAGGGGCCGGCCGACATCGTGCTGCGTCAACCCGAACATGTTGCGCATCTGGCTGTTGGCGACGGCCACCTTGCCGTCGATATCGACGCCGACCATCGCGACCGGTGTGGATTCCAGCGCGAGCTCGCTCAGCATCCGGCGCTTCACGGCCCCTTGCACTTCCTGCCCGAGGCCGATATCCAGTCGCGGCGCCGCCGGGGTCTGCATGGTGCCGGTCACGCCACCCCGGCGCCGGAAGATGCGCTGCCGCATGTGGGCGACCTCGAACCGCTCACCGTCCGACAGCAGCATTTCGGCCTTGCCGAGAAACAGGAACCCGCCCTCGCGCAGGGCGAAATGGTAACGGTCGACGATCTGGGACTGCGCCTCCACATTGAAATACATCAGGGTGTTGCGGCACACCAGCAGATCCAGCCGCGAGATGGGGGCATCGCGGGTGATGTCGTGACGGCCGAAGATGACCCGGCGCCGCAGATCGCTGCGAAAGATGAACTTGTCGCCGTTGGCCTCGAAATAGCGGTCGCGCAACTCGCTCGACAACGCCTCCAGCGCCTTGGCGCTGTACATCCCGGTGCGGGCGTCGCGCAGCGCCTCCTCGTCCACGTCCGTCCCATAGATCTTCACCCGCTTGACCGCCTCGTCGATGCCGAGCACCTCGGCCAGAGCGATCGCCAGCGAATACGCTTCTTCCCCGCTGGAGCACCCGGCGCTCCAGATGCGGATCTCGGCACCGGGGTCGAGCGTGGTGAGAAGTTCCGGCAGGATCTCGCGCTGCAGGTACTGCCACGCGTCGATGTCACGGAAGAAGCTGGTGACGTTGATGAGGATGGTGTTGAACAGGTACCGGAACTCGTCGGCATTGGTTTCGAGGTAGTCACGGTAGTCCGAATACTTGTCGATCCGGACCTCGTGCATCCGCTTGCGGATCCGGCGCGCCAGCGACGAGCGCTTGTATCCGGTGAAGTCGAAGCCGCGCGAATCGCGGATGAAGATCAGCAGATCCTCGAGCGTGCCGTCGACGTTCGAATCGTCACGGTCGGCAGCGGCGTCACTGCCGGTCATGTTCGCCGCCCTCGACCAGGCCGCGCAGCACGGCGGCGATCTCTCCGAGCGGCAACACGAAATCGACTGCCCCGGTTTCGACCGCAGCGGTCGGCATGCCGTCGAATTCCGCCTCCTCCGGATCCTGCACGATCACCGTGCCGCCGCGGGACTTGACGGCGCCGACCCCCATCGCGCCGTCGCGGCCCGAGCCGGTGAGTACACACGCGATCGCACGCGGGCCGTAGGCACCGGCGACGGATTCGAACAGCAGGTCGGCGGAGGGGCGGACGAAATGCACCAGTTCGCTGCTCGACAGCGACAATATGCCCTGCGAACCCACCAGCAGATGACGATTCGGCGGAGCGATGTAGACCGTGCCCGCCTCGGCCGATTGATCGGCGCCGGCCAGGCGGACCGGCAGCTTCGTCCGCCGGGAGAGAACGTCCGCGATGACCGTTTCGTGACGGGGGTCGAGATGCTGCACGACCAGCACCGGCACCGGGAGGTCGGGCGGCAGGTCACTCAGCACTCGGCTCAGGGCCGTGATTCCCCCCGCCGAGGACGCGATCGCCACGACGGCGTAGCCGTCGGGCGGCATCGTGTCACCGATGTTGTCGGGCGTGGCCGTCATATCGGCAGGCCGCGACGGCGCGGGGTACCGCGACAAGACGAGCGGAATCCGAACACTGCCTCAGCCTAGCGCGGTCGCGGGCACCGGGCGGGCGAGGATCGCCGGGAAACCGGAACGAAATCGAAATACGCACGGTAACAGTACCTTTCGCGATCGATCGATCGCTGCCGGTACCGGCGATCCACGCCGGGTTCCCCTGGGCGCCGGGCGGCTCAGTCGCCGAGCGCCGCGCTCAGCACCGGCCAGGAGTTGTGCAGGTCCTGCTGCCAGTAGCCCCAGGAGTGGGTGCCGTGCGGCCGCAGATCGAAGGTTGCGGGAATGTCCAGCTCCCGGAACCGATCCCGCAGCAGCCCGGTACAGCGGCTCGCGAGGGCGTCCAGCATTCCACCGACGACGAGCTGATCGAGCAGCGTCCCCGAATTGTCGTCGATACCCGGCCCGTCGAGGGTGTCCAGCGGTCCGGGAGCGCCGTTGCCGGAGGCGACGTAGACGGCGGTGCCGCGCAGCCGATCGGCGTGCAGGTACGGGTCGTTGGCGGCCCAGGCGGGGTCGGTCGGCGGGCCCCACATGTTCATCGTGTTGCCCATCATGCCGGTGACGATGGCGTCGACCATGACCTGCGCCGCCGGGTCGCTGGTGCGCGCGCAGCCGCTGTAGGAGCCGATCCCGCGGTACAGGCCCGGCGCCGCGAGCGCCAACTGGAACACCGAGGTGCCGGCCATCGACGGGCCCGCGATGGCGTTGGCGCCGGTGCCGCGAAACGCCGAGTCGACGATGGGCGGCAGCTCGCGGGTCAGGAAGGTGGTCCAGCGCAGCCGCCCGTGCACGGGGTCGTCGGCGCGCCAATCGGTGAAGAAGCTGCCGGCGCCGCCGATCGGGAGCGCCACGTTCACCTGCTTGTCGGCGAAGAAGTCCGCGACGTCGGTGCGGGTGAGCCAGTTCTTGCCGTCGCGCCAGTCGCCGGTCGCGGTGCCGCCGTCGATGCCGTTGAGCAGATACAGCGTCGGGGCCGGGCGCGACGGGTCGGCGGCGGGGAGGATCGCGACGGTCAGGGCCCGGCCCATGGCGGCCGAGTGCACGGTGAGGTCCAGCACGCGGCCGGGGCCCGGTGCGGCCGCCAGCAGCCGAGAGCCGTCGTCGGCCGGCCGGGCGGCGGCCAGGACGTGTGCCGGGGTCATCTCGGCGGCGGGCTCGGCGGCCGCCGGGGCGGTCGCACCGGCGAGCGCCGCGGCCAGCAGGAGCGCGGCGATACGGGCCGCGCCGGGGGTGCGACGCCGTCCGGCGGTGACATCGGGGCACCGTGCGGCGCGGACGTTCGGGGACCGTCCGGCACGGATGGTCGGGCGCTGTCCGGCACGGACATTCATACGACGCCTCCCACCTGCGACCCGACTGTGCCGAACCTAGGACGCCCGCGCCGGGCCGGGCAAGGATCCACCGGACATTTGGGATCGACTTCAGCCGCACCGGTTTTCGTCTGGTAGACACCACAAGGCCGCAGGCCGCGGGAACCCGGAACAAACCACGAGACCTTCGCCCGGTGCGCCGACTGCGGCAGAACCTACTGGAAGGGCGCGCACCACTCTCCGTTTGCGCGCACGCTGCGGGTAACGCGCGGTATGCGGCGCGCGCAATGGTAGGAAGGGGACGTGTCTGCTGCTGGTGACGAACCCCGAACCGAGTCCGCCTCCCGCGCCGTCTCCGAGGTGGTCGACCTGGTCAGTACGCTGATCCGGTTCGACACGTCCAACACCGGCGAGCTGGAAACCACCAGGGGCGAACAGGAATGCGCGCAGTGGGTGATCGACCGATTGCAGGAGGTCGGTTACACCACCGAGTACGTCGAATCCGGCGCGCCCGGCCGCGGCAACGTGTTCGCCCGGCTGCCCGGCGCCGACCCGGACCGGGGCGCGCTGATGATCCACGGGCACCTGGACGTGGTGCCCGCCGAGGCCGCCGACTGGAGCGTGCACCCGTTCTCCGGCGCGGTGCGCGACGGCTACGTGTGGGGCCGCGGCGCAATCGATATGAAGGACATGGTCGGCATGACGCTGGCGGTGGCCCGGCAGTTCAAGCTCGAGGGCACGGTGCCGCCGCGGGATCTGGTGTTCGCGTTCCTGGCCGACGAGGAGAACGGCGGCCGCTGGGGTTCGCAGTGGCTGGCCGACAACCGCCCGGACCTGTTCGAGGGCGTTACCGAGGCGGTCGGTGAGGTCGGCGGCTTCTCGCTGACGGTGCCGCGCCGCGACGGCACCGAGCGGCGGCTGTATCTCGTGGAGACCGCGGAGAAGGGCCTGGGCTGGATGCGGTTGCGCGCCAAGGCCCGCGCCGGGCACGGCTCGTTCCTGCACGACGACAACGCGGTGACGATCCTGGCCGAGGCGGTGGCCCGGCTCGGCACGCACACCTTCCCGCCGGTGCTGTCGGATTCGGTGGCGGAGTTCCTGGCGGCGGTGGGCGAGGAGACCGGGATCGCCTTCGATCCGGCGGGCCCGGACATCGAGGGCCAGCTGGCGAAGCTCGGCACGATCTCCCGCATCATCGGCGCCACCCTGCGCGACACCGCCAACCCGACGATGCTGCGCGCCGGATACAAGGCCAACGTCATCCCGCAGACCGCCGAGGCGGTGGTGGACTGCCGCGTGGTGCCGGGCCGCCAGGCCGCGTTCGAGCGGGAGGTCGACGAGCTGATCGGACCCGACGTGGAGCGCGAGTGGATCACCAAGCTCGACTCCTACGAGACGACGTTCGACGGGCATCTGGTCGACGCGATGAACGACGCGATCCTCGCGCACGACCCGAACGGCCGCACCGTGCCCTATATGCTGTCCGGCGGCACGGACGCCAAGGCGTTCGCCCGCTTGGGAATTCGCTGTTTCGGCTTCGCGCCGCTGCGGCTGCCGCCGGACCTGGACTTCTCGGCGTTGTTCCACGGTGTCGACGAGCGCGTCCCGGTGGACGCGCTCGAGTTCGGCACACAGGTCCTGGAGCAATTCCTGTTGCACAGCTGACGATTTGAAAGGACGGCTCACGTGCCCGACTACTCCTACGATCCCTACGCCTCGCTGCCGCAGCTGCCGTCGTTCACGCTGACCTCCGAGGACGCCACCGACGGTCAGGCATTCGGCAACGATCAGGTCAGCGGCGTGTTCGGCGCCGGCGGCAAGGACATCTCGCCGCAACTGTCGTGGTCCGGGTTCCCCGCGGAAACGCGCAGCTTCGCGGTGACCGTGTTCGATCCCGACGCCCCGACCGCGTCCGGGTTCTGGCACTGGGCAGTGGCCGACATCCCGGTGGCGACCACGTCGCTGCCGCGCGGTGCGGGCAGCGAGGGCGGCGCGCTGCCGTCCGGTGCGCTGCACCTGCGCAACGACGGCGGGGTGGCCGGGTTCATCGGCGCGGCCCCGCCGGCCGGGCACGGCTACCACCGCTATTTCATCACCGTGCACGCGGTCGACGTCGAGTCGCTGGGCATCGGCGCCGACGCCAGTCCGGCATTCCTGGGCTTCAACCTGTTCTCGCACGCGATCGCCCGCACCCACATCGTCGCCACCTACGAGGTGAAGTAACCGCCATCCCGCATCCTCGTCCTCAACTTCGCGTCCCCGTTCCCGTCATTCCGGCGTGCTTCGGCCGGAATCCACGCTGAGATCCCGGCCGAAAGACGCCGGGATGACGGGATTCGTTGACACCGCGACGACGGGGGACGTCGAGGCTGGATGACGAATGGATCGCACAACGTTGTGGCCCGGGCCGAATTAGCCCGGGCCACAACGTTTTTCTGCACCGAATGCAGGGTGGCACCGCGTGCGTGCCTGCGCCGCACGCACGTCTACCGCAGGTCGATCACGCCCTCGGGCACCGGATCGGCGTACAGTTCGGCGATCTCGGCGGCGTACTTGGTGCCGATCGGGCTGCGCTTGAGTTTCAGCGTGGGCGTGATCTCCTCGCCGCCGGGTTCCCACGCCTGCGGCAGGATCCGGAACCGCTTGACCTGCTCGGCCCGGGAGATGCGCGAGTTGCCGGACACGATGGCGGCGCGGATCTCGTCGACGATCTCGGGGCGGGCGGCCAGCGCGGCCACATCGGCGTCGGGTGCGTCCAGCGACTTGGCGCGCACCGCCGCGGTGTCGGGATCGAGCACGATCAGCGCGGTGATGTAGGGGCGGGCGTCGCCGATCGCCACCACCTGCCCGACCAGCGAGGAGACCGTCTTGACCGCGTTCTCGATGGCGGTGGGCGATATGTTCTTCCCGCCCTCGCTGATGATCAGCTCCTTCTTGCGGTCCACGATCGTCACGTAGCCGTCGCCGGCGATGGTGGCGACGTCGCCGGTGTGCAGCCAGCCGTCGTCGTCGAGGGCCGCGGCGGTCTTGTCGGGCATGCCGCGGTAGCCGCGGGTGACGATCGGGCCGCGGATCAGCAGTTCGCCGTCGCTGTCGAGGCGCAGTTCGGCCCCGTGCAGGGCGCGGCCGACCGAGCCCGGGCGCGGCGCGTCCAGTTCGGTGAAGGTGCCGACGCCGGTGGTCTCCGACATGCCCCACACCTCGGTCACGGTGAAGCCCAGGCCGAGCAGGTATTCGAGGGTCTCCGGCGGGATCGCGGCGGCGCCGGAGGCGGCCACCCGCAGTTCCTCCAGGCCCAGCGCGGTGCGCAGTTTCGACAGCACCAGCGCGTCGGCCACCCGATGCCGGGCGGTCAGCAGCGGATTCACCCGCCCGCCGGACAGCCGGGTCCGCGCGGCCTCGACACCGACGCCGATGGCCCAGTTCGCGAGCGCCTTCTTCACCGGGCTGGATTCGGTGGCGAGCTTGGCGTCGATACCGGCCTTGATCTTCTGCCAGACCCGCGGGACACCGAAGAAGGCGGTGGGCCGCGCGTCGGGCAGGGCGGCGGCGATCTCGCGCGGATCGGGCACGCACGTGATGCTCACCCCGGTGAACAGGTTGGCGCAGTGCCCGGAGATGCGGTCGGCGACGTGCGCGGCCGGCAGGTACGACACCGCGCGGTCGTCGATGCCGACCACCAGCGGCCCGGCGCCGGTGGTCAGCCCGGCGATCTGGGCGACGACGTTGGCGTGGGTGATCTCCACGCCCTTGGACGGGCCGGTGGTGCCGGAGGTGTAGATGAGGGTGGCCAGATCGTCGGGCCGTACCGCTTTCCAGGCGGCGTCGAAGTCGAAATCGGCGGCCGGGTCGGCCTCCACGTCGGCCAGCGCGGTCGTATCGGCGGCCTGCCCGTCGACCAGCACGAGGTGGTCGACCGCGACGCCGGAGGACTGGACCACGTCGAGGAATGCCCGCTCGGTGATGACGATCCGGTTGCCGGCGTTGCCGAAGACGTGCGCGATCTGTTCGGCGGAACTGGTGTTGTACACCGAGAACGGCGCGGCGCCCAGATGCAACGCCGCGGTGTCGACCAGGTTGAACTCCGGCCGGTTGGTCAGCATGATACCGACGGTGTCGCCGTGTGAGACACCGAGTTTCGCCAGGCCCGCGGCGATCGCCCGGACCCGGCGGTCGTAGTCGGCCCAGGTGATCTGCTGGGTACCGCCCACCGTGCGCAGCGCCACCTGGTGCGGGCGCAGGGTCGCTGTCTGTTGGAATGCCTCCGGCACAGTGCGGACGGTGCTGCCGGACTGATGCGTATAGGCGATGTCTGTCGTCATATCCTGTTTCCCGATCGGTGTGCGAACCGGGCGCTCCACCGGGAAACGGTACGAACTCGACGTGGCGGAGATCGGATACGCACGGCCGGCGGGGCGCCCGCGTGACGCGGCTCACTCATCCTATCCGTGCGTTCCGGAATGCGAAGGGACTTACAGACGCTCGGCCGCGGCCGCGCAGAGGGGGTCGGGTATGGCGCCCGGGGACGGCGCGGCCGGTGTCCGGGGTACGTCCGCCGGCTCGGTTGCCGTGCGGTGCGCCGGGGCCGCGTCGACGGGCGACGGCGACTGGTGCGTCCCGAACTCCGGCAGCAGATGGCCGCGGATGTGCCGCTTGGATTCCATGTAGGCACGGGCGCGTTCGCTGCGCGGTTCGGTGATCAGCGGCACCCGCTCCACCCGAATTCCCGTGTCCGCCAGGTCTTTCACCTTCTCCGGATTATTCGTCAGCAGCCGCACGAAGCGCAGTCCGAGGTCGTGCAGCTGCCGCGCCGCGGTCGCGTAGGAACGGCAGTCGGCGGGAAGATCCAGGTGCCGGTAGCTGGTGAAGGTGTCCACGCCCTGGGCCTCGCTGTAGTGCAGGCCGCGCGCCTTGGCGAGCAGTCCCGAACCGCGGCCTTCCTGCTCGAGGTAGACCAGCACGCCCGCGCCGGCGTCCTGGATCAGGTCCATGGCGAGATCGAGTTCCGGCCCGCAGTCGCAGTCCTCACTGTGCAGTGCGTCGCCGTACAGACAGCGCGAATGGATCCGGACCAGACAACCGTCGGCAACGTCACCGAACAGCAGGATCGTGCCGCCGTTGCGCGGATCGCGGAACTCTCGCACCCGCACCGACAGGTCCCTGCCCTTGCGGCGGATGTGGTGCCGGGTGTCGTCGCGTCGGTCGGCGTCGCCCCCGTCGTGATCGGTCTGGTCGAGGTGGGTTGTCAAATGCTCCTCCGAAGGATGTCGGGTCGTTACGTAGGGCAACCGGCCGCATGGAGCGTCGCGCCGCCGGAAGAGATATTCGTTCACGACGGCACGAGACGATAGCCGTCGTCCGGGTGGCGCCGACAGCCGGGCAAACAATCGGCGTCACCGGGTCTCGATGCGCGTCGGAACCGTGGCCCCGGCCAGCTCGACCATCCGGTCGACCTCGTCGGGTGTCGGCATCGCCCCGGAGATCGCGCCGGTCGACTGCGTTGCCGCCATAGCCGCTGTGGCCCACAGGAAGTCGTCGGCGTCGGCCCGGTGGTCACCGGTGACCAGTCGCCGTGCCAGGGCGGCGGCGAAGGCCGCCGGCGCGCCCGGCGAATCCTTCAGGGCGACCGGGAACGGCCCGACGTCGACGTCGAGGTCGTCGGACCGCACACTGGTGGCGAATTCCTCCACCATGCACACGGCGCCGGCGCCGAGGATGCGCAGCCGGCGCGCCAGCTCCGCGTCCCCGTCCGGCGAGGATTCGGTCGGTTCGGTCATCGGCGCCAGGGCGGCGAGTTCGCGCCGGGTCCCGATCAGGTAGTCGACGGCGCCGAAGAAGCGGTAGAACCGCTGCGGGCCTTCGGCGGCTGGCGCCGGCTGCACCAGCAGGCGGTGCCCGGGGCGACGGGAGCCGCCGTCCAGCGCCTCCTCGATCACCGCGGCCGGCGGCTCGAAGGTGAGCAGTACCGCATCGGAATCGGCCAGCGCCGCACGGGCCGCCGGCGTGCGCAGATCCTCGGCGGCCAGCCGCACCCGATCGTCCGGGCAGGCGATGTTGAGCGTTTCGCCGGTGCCGGTCACCAGCACGACCGTGACCGGGGTGGTGGCCTCGGGCACGACGCGGACGAGATCGGTTTCGACCCCCTCGGCGCGCAGGTGGTCGAGGATGCGGCGGCCGCGGATGTCGTCGCCGACGGCCGCGATCAGCCGCACCCGCAATCCCTGGCGGGCGGCCGCCACCGCGCGGTTGAGGCCCTTGCCGCCGGGTCGGTCGAGGAAGGTGCCGATGGCCGGGTCGTCGGGGGCCGGGAAGTGGTCGACGATGCTGCAGATGTTGTCGAGCACGGCGTCACCGATCACGGTGACCGTGCCGACGCGTTCGACGGCGGTCGTGCTCGCCGGCGGCGGGGCGGACATCGACGCGTATCCGGAGGCCGCGGTCAACCGCTGCGCCAGCAGCGTGAAGGTTTCGGACTCCAGTCTGCCGCGCAATTGCCGCGGCGTGGGCACCGGGTCCGCCGTGTCGCCGCCGACGGCGTCGAGCAGCCGCGTCCAGGACCGGCTCAGATATTCGCGGCGGCGGCCGAGGTCGGGTGCGTAGAGCAGATCCGGATCGACGGTGTCGGGGATGTCGTCGCGCAGCAGGCCCAGCGACAACCCGACGTCGGCGATCAGCCGCTGCGGCGGCGGCAGGCGCCGGGCCAGATCGCGCACCACCGGCAGCACCGCGTCGGCCGGCGCGGTCCCGGCATGGTGCGCATGCTGGCGCACCACGTACAGATCCAGCAGCGGGCGGACGTCGATTTCGGTGCTGCGCAGGCGTTCCGGGCTCAATCCGGCGCGTTTGCACAGCCGGGCGAGTACCGCGCGCACGGCCGCGACCGTTGCGTCCTGTCCCGCCATCGGAGCGGTCACCTCCGTCTCGGTACGCAGTGATCATCGGGTCGACGTTGCGAACGTACCGGGTCGCTGCCGGTTTATCGACTGCCGAAATCGGCAATCATTAGAGTGCCGGGTGGCATTTGCCTGAGAAATACGGCAAGTGACGCTCCGGCATCGGCATTGTAACGCCGAAGCATCCGGGAGGCCCGATGGCCGGGAACGATTCTCTCCGAGTGTCGTCTCCGCGCCGGAACGGTTTCGGCCGAGCGAACCAGACGGTGCGGATGATGACGCCGCGCATCGCGGCCCTTCGGCCATCTGCGCCGATGTCCGGGGTGACCGCCCGGCCCGGCGCAGCGGCAGTGCTGCACGGGGCGGGACTCGAGAGGAGAACAGCCGTGACCATCGAGACGACCGACTGGGCGATGATCAGTGACCGGACCCCCGAGCGCGCATTCCGCGTCGACGGTGCCGGGGCGGCGGTGTGGCGGCTGAGCTGGCTGCCCGAACACCGGTTGACCCGCGCGCAGGCGCTGGCCGGCATGGAACTCGACGAGTTGCTCAGCGATCCCACCGCCGTGCACGACGAGACGGCACACCAGCGGGTGGCTCAGTGCGCGGCCGCCCTCGGCGTGCGCTACGAGGAGGCGGTGATCCTGCTGTCGCGGCGGATGATCACCCGCATGCGGCGGCACTCCGGTGGCCGCAGCCCCCGGGAGTCCGAACCGGTGCTGTCGGGCCCGACCTTCCGCTACCACCCCGCCGATCTCGCCGAGGACCGACCGCGTCTGTGCGGCTGAGTCCCGCGCCGCCACGACGTCGTCCCGCGCCGCCACGGCATTTGGCTGCCGCCCCCACGATGTCCGGACGCCGTCCCGCGCCGAGTGGCCGGAACACGGTGGGACGATGGGGGATTCGCGGGGGAATTCGCGGCATCCGGGTGGTGCGCCGCGACCCGTGCAACCGGTCCGGCAGGCAGGGCCGCGCTCAGGCGCGGGTCTCGAGCCCGGCGCCGACGGCCTCGGCGAGGCCGCGGTAGCCGTTCGCGCGCAGTCGCTGGGCCAGGCCGCGATGGATGCGGCGGGTCCAGAACGGGCCGCCGTAGATGAAACCGGTGTAGCCCTGCAGCAGAGTGGCGCCGGCGAGGATGCGCTCGTAGGCCTGATCGGCGTTCTCGATGCCGCCGACCGAGATCAGCACCAGCTTGTCGCCGACGCGGGCGTACAGGCGGCGCAGCACCTCGAGCGAGCGGTCGGCCACCGGCGAGCCCGACAGCCCGCCGGCGCCCATCGCGTCGACCTCGTCGTCGGGGGTGGCCAGTCCGTCGCGGCGGACGGTGGTGTTGGTGGCGACGATGCCGGCCAGGCCGAGTTCGACGGCCAGATCGGCGGCGGCATCGATATCGTCGTCGGACAGGTCGGGGGCGATCTTCACCAGTACCGGCACCTGGACGCGTTCGAGCACGGCGGCCAGCAGCGGCCGCAGCGATTCCACCGCCTGCAGGTCGCGCAGGCCGGGGGTGTTGGGGGAGCTGACGTTGACGACGACGAAATCGGCGAGCGGGCCGAGCAGGGTGGCGCTGGTGGCGTAGTCCTCGGCGGCCCGCTCGGCGGGGGTGGCCTTGGTCTTGCCGATGTTGGCGCCGATCGGCACGCCGCCCGGGCGGCGGCCGCGCAGGCGTTCGGCGGCCGCGGCCGCGCCGTGGTTGTTGAAGCCCATCCGGTTGATCAGCGCCCGGTCGGCGGGCAGCCGGAACAGCCGTGGCGCCGGATTGCCCGGCTGTGCCTCGGCGGTGACGGTGCCGATCTCGGCATAGCCGAAACCCAAGGGCCCCCAGGCGTTCACGCCGTCGGCGTCCTTGTCGAACCCGGCGGCCAGGCCCAGCGGTGCGGGGAAGTCCACCCCGAACGCGGTGGTGCGCAGCACCGGATCGCCGACCACGGTCAGCCGCGACAGCAGCGCGCGCAGCGGGGCGACACCGGTGGCCAGCCGCATCGCGGCGAAGACCCAGCGGTGGATGCGCTCCGGGGGCAGCAGGAACATCAGCCGCAGCACTAAGGAATACATCCCCGTCACATCCCCGGCTGGGCGACGGGGAAGGTGGTCTTGCGCCGGCGCAGCAGCACCCGGCGGCTGCCGTCGGTGTAGGCACGCACCCGCGACAGCTCCCAGCCGCCGTATTCGGCCTGGATGGCCAGCCGCATCGACGCCGTCACCCGGGTCATGTCGGGCGGTAGTCGTAACGGGACGTATTCGTATTCCCCCTCCTCGCTGGTCTCCTCCCACTCCGCGGGAATCGACCGCCTGCGCTGCGAACGGTGCGCCGAGGCCCGAGTCATCACTGCCCTCTCTTCCTCTCGTCCGCGCCGATCCGCTGGAGACCGTCGCCGGTCGCGGATCCCACGAACATGTCGCCGGTGCGTTCGTCGATGGTCACCGCATTCGGCTGGCGCACCGTCGCGAAGCGTCCCACTTCCTCCGGTATACCCGTCGACAGGTCGAATCCGACCACTTCGTTGCTCGCGGTGAGCGTCACCCAAACGGTCTCGGACCGCTGATCGTAAGCGAGCGCGTAGGGCGACGAGCCTACCGGGAAGCGCTGACGCAGGACGAGAGGTTCGGCGGTATAGACCAGCAGCGCGCCGCCCGCGGTATCGGTGACCAGCAGCCGGCCGTAGTGATCGGAGACGAGGTTGGTGGCGCCGGTACCGGCCCGCAACGCCAGCCCGGGCTCGCCGCGGCCCAGGTCGAGCTGGGTGATGCTGGTCTGGGCGCGGTCCAGCACGGTGACCGCGGCGCCCGTGGCGGCGACCGCGTCGACACCGGACAGATCCGCGACCGTCTGCGCGAGATGACCGTCGGCGGCGAGGATCTGGACCCGGCCGTCGGCCAGGCCGACCGCGAGGCTGCCGTCGCTGCGGCGGGCCACCGCGCGGGCGTCGCCGTCCAGCGGGACGGCGCGGGTCTCGCCGGTCACGGCGTCGATATGCACCAGGGTGCGACCGGCGGCGGCGAGGATCTCACCGGGTGCGCCCGGTGCGAGCGCCGCGGCCGGCGCGGGCAGCGTGACGGTCCGCTCCGGCGCTCCGGCCCCGCGCAGGCCCAGGGTGACCGCGTCGGCGTCCAGCAGCGCCAGCCGCCCACCGGCGGGCTCGGCGAGCACGGCGGCGAGGGGACCGGCGGCGCTCACCGTCCCGGCCGGCGCTGCCGACGGCGCGGGTGCCGGTGCGGCGGCCGCGGGAGCGGCGCTGCCGGCTTCCTTCCCCTCGCCCGACGACGAGCAGCCCGCGACGAACGCCACCGCGGCGGTGGCCGCGAGCACCGCGCACCCTCCGCGCCGGCCGGACGACCGGTTCCAGCCGTGACCGCGCATGCACCGAACTCCTTCACTGTCCCGAGACGATCCCGGCCCGCGACTCGTGCGAGCCTCTTCATCTGACCATGATCACGGAACACGCCCGCGCGCCGGGGTTCCCGCGCACCGCGATTCGGCGGGCGCCGCGGACCTGTCGGCGGGGAGGGCTACCGTCGAACCCGAACAGCCGCCGACCGTGGGAGATCGCGTTGACAGCAGGCCGACCGTCCGGATTCTTCCTCGAGGACATCACCGTAGGCCCCTTCGCGCACGGGTTCGGCGACACCGGCGACGGGCACCCGTTCGCCTTCCGCACCGTGCGCTCGGCGCTCACCGTCGAGATCTACCGGGCCGGCCGCGGCACCGCCGCCGTGCCGGGCCCGGAGGACGTGGTCGCCGTCGCCGCGGCCCCCGTCACCGATATCGACCTGGACGACGAGCGCAGCGTGGCCGCCGCGGTGCGCGATCTGGTCGCGGCCGCGGTGCCCGTGCCGCCCGCCGGCCAGACCGCCACGCCGGTGCGTGCCCTGCTGGACCGGATCGGATCCGTCCTGACCGATATGACGGGCGATGCCCGGTAATCCCTTGGCCGCCAACGACTTCGGGAGGTGAGGCCGGGTTGCGCGGGGATCGCCGCGCCGCGTGCCAGACTGTAGGAGAACTACCGGTAACATTCGACGACGGGTGAGGATGCAGATGGCATTGCGACGATCGGCCGCCGTGGCGCCACCTCTGCTGGCGCTGGCCGTGCTGGCGGGAGCCTGCGGCGGCGACCCGGGCGAGGAGTCGGTGGCCGCCGCGCGGTCCTCGGCGTACGCCGCGCTGACCGCCTCGTCCCAGGCCGCCGCCGTCAGCAGCGCCAACCGGCCGATCCCCACCGCCGCCGAACTCGACAGCCGGATCAAGCGCGCGCTGGACCCGTCGCTACCCGACAGCGACCGCACCGCCCTGATCGAGGACGGCGCCGCGTTCAGCCAGGCCATCCCCGACATGTACAAGGCGATGCAGGACAATCCGCGCGCCGTGTACGGCGTCACCGACCCGGTGTTCGACAACCACGACGGCACCCTGACCGCGACCATGCGTCTGGACAAGGACGGCACGGGCAGCAACGTGCGCACCACGATCGTGCACTTCGTCGACATCGACGGCACGTGGAAGATCTCGCGCTCCGACCTGTGCGGAATCCTGCGCTCGGCCGATTACAAGACCCCGGCCTGCGGCTGAATCCCGGCATGGTGGAACAGTTCTCGCTGCGGTGGGGCCGGTTCGTGCACCGCCATCGGTATCTGGTGCTCGCGCTGTTCGTGGGCCTCGTGGTGCTGTCGGGCCTGTTCGGCAAGGACCTCCAGTCCCGGCTGACCCAGGCCGGCTGGTTCGACGAGCGCAGCGAATCGGTGGTGGCCTCCGAGCTGGCCGACCGGACGTTCGGGCGCGACCGCGACGCCGATGTGATCGTCCTCTACACCGCGCCGCCCGGCCACACCGTCGACGACGCGCCGGTGAGCGACGCGGTGACCGCGGAACTGGCACAGCTGCGCGCGAAGTATCCCGACCGCATCCAGAAGATCGACAGCTATTTCGACGGCTCGATGATGGGCCAGTTCGCCGACGCGTCGCGCACGCACGCCTTCGCCAGTATCGGGCTGCGCGGCAACGACACCGAATCGGTGAACAACTACCTCGCCATCCGCGACGATCTGCGCGCCGACGATCCCGGCGGCGGCCCGGGCGGCACCACGGTGCAGCTGGCCGGGCTGCAGCCGGTGGTGGAGGGCCTCAACATCGGCATGCAGGACGACATCCGCCGCGCCGAGATGATCGCGCTGCCGATCGTGGCGATTCTGCTGTTCTTCGTGTTCGGCGGCGTGGTGGGGGCGTTGCTACCGGTGCTGATCGGCGGCATGACGATCCTGGGCAGCCAGGGCATGATGCGGGTGCTCACCGACTACATCGAGGTCAACGTGTTCGCCAGCGCGGTGGTGACGCTGGTGAGCCTGGGCCTGGCCATCGATTACGGCCTGTTCGCGGTGACCCGGTTCCGGGAGGAACTGGCCGCCGGGCGCAGCGTGCAGGACGCCACCGCCCGCACCGTCGCCACCGCCGGGCGCACGGTGCTGTTCTCCGCGGCGATCATCGCGGTCAGCCTCGGCGCGCTGTTCATCTACCCGAACGGGGTACTGCGGTCGGTGCCCTACGGCGGCATCTGCTCGGTGCTGCTGGCGGCGCTGCTGTCGGTGACCGCGCTGCCCGCGGCGCTGAGCATCGTCGGGCGGCGCATCGACCGGTGGGGCCCGCGCCGGCTCGCCGCCCGGCGCGGCCGAACCGAATCCGGCAGTCCCCGAACCGATCCCGCGCGGACCGAGGAAGGGCATCGCTTCTTCTCCCGGCTGGCGTTGTTCGCGATGCGGCGCCCGGTGTGGGTGATCGTGCCGGTGGTGCTGGGGCTGCTGGCGCTGCTGATCCCGTTCCGCCACATCGAATTCGGCGGGCTCAGCGAGCGCTACCTGGCCGCCGACGCCCCGGCCCGGGTGGCGCAGGAGCGGTTCGACACGCTGTTCCCCGGGTTCCGCACCGAGCCGCTGAAACTCGTTGTCGTCGGGGCGAATCCGCAGCAACTGTCCGACATCCGGTTCCAGGCCGACTTCGCGCCGGGACTGACCGGACGGTTCGAGGCGTCCGCGCCGACCACCGACGGCATCAACGTCCTGTCCACCGGGCTTGCCGACGAGCGCCACGCCGACGCCGCCATCGCCACGCTGCGCGCGATCGAGGAACCGCCGGGCGTGCGGGTGATGGTGGCGGGGGTGCCGGCGCTGGAACGCGACGCGATCCACGGGCTGATCGCCGGACTGCCGCTGCTGGCGGCGATCCTGGTGCTGGCCGCCCTCGCGCTGATGTACGTGGCGTTCCGGTCGATGGTGCTGGCGGTGAAGGCCGTGCTGCTCAGCGCGCTCAGCCTCGGTGCCACACTCGGCATCCTGACCTGGATCTTCGTCGAGGGGCACGGTGCGGAGCTGCTGCGGTTCACACCCGGGCCGCTGATGTTCGCGGTGCTCGTGCTGATCGTGACGGTGCTGTTCGGGCTGTCCACCGACTACGAGGTGTTCCTGCAGTCCCGGATGGCCGAGGCCCGCGCGAACGGTGCGCCCCCGGCGGAGGCCATTCGGTACGGCATCGCGCACACCGGCAGCGTGATCACCTCCGCGGCGGCGATTCTCATCGTGGTCACCGGGGCGTTCGGGTTCTCGGATCTGGTGCTGATGAAGTACATCGCCTACGGGATGATCGCGGCGCTGGTCTTGGACGCCACCGTGATTCGGCTGCTGCTCACGCCCGCGGTGCTCAAACTGGTGTGGCGGTGAGCGGCGGCCGGCGTGCCGGTGTTCCGCGCGTGGCGCGTGCAACCGGAGCATCGGGCTCCGATAACCTGGCAGGCGTGACCAACGACGGGGATACGCAGCAGACGACGAGTCAGGGCAAACATGCGGCGCCGGAGGGCGCCGGCGTGCATCCGCTGATCGATCTCGACCGGGATCCCAACCCGGGCGTACCGGATCACGCGCGCCCGGACGAGGACGACGACGAGCCGACCGATCGGTAGACCCCCGAGATCGGGGGGCGAGCCACCCCTTTTCCACATCGACGACTCCGGGCGGGACAGCGGCCGCTGTCCCGCCCGGAGTCTGTTCCCAGCCCGGTCGCAAACCCGGACTCCCTCGGTAACGCACTGGTCAGGGCATGAGGCGAGCACCGAAGGGGTTGTCGAGCACGATCTTCCAGCTGTCATCGAGCTGGCGACGCAGGGTCGCCACCGACAGTCCGTTCCGGGCGATCGGCGTGCCGTCGGGGGCGGTGCCGCTCATCGTCCACGGCGCGATGTGCACGGCAATGTCGCCGGTGATCATGACCTCATGTCCGTTGTCGTAGCGGAAGTCGGGTTTCACCGCGGCGAAGGCCGCGAACCCGGCCCGCAGCTGCTGCTCACCACGCACGGCATCGCCCGGTTCGAACGCCACGGCCGCGTCGTCGACGTAGAACGACATGACGGTGTCGATGTCACCGCGTTCGAGGGCGGCGGTCATCGCGGAGACGGTGTCGATCACGTTCTGTCGCATGAGGGTTCCTTGGTTCGAGTGCTACGGGAAAGCGCCGCGTCATCTGTTCGAACGGCTCGTTCGAACATGTGGCCGACGTACCGTTACCCTAACATTTTGGTAATGCAAATGTTGTCGGTATGCTGGGTGCATGAAACGCGCGGTGGGAAAATCGACGTGCCCGATGAACATGTTCCTCGAGGTATTCGGCGATCCGTGGACGCTGCTGGTGCTGCGTGACATGCTGCTGGTCGGCAAACGGCGTCCGGTGGAATTCCTCGACTCCGCCGAACGGATCTCGACCAGCGTTCTGCTGGACCGGCTCAAGCGCCTGGAAGCCGCGAACCTGGTAGTGCGAGTGGGCAGCGGTGAACGCAACCAGGTCCACTACGTCCCGACCGGGCGAGCCGTCGACGCCCTGCCGGTGCTGTTCGAGATGGCTTTGTGGAGTATGGAACACGAACCGCAGGCTCAACCGCTGCAGCGGGTGATCACCCGCATCCACTCCGATCCCGAGGACTACATCGCCGAGATCCGCGCCGAACTCGAACGCGAAATGATCGAGCCGGCCGCGTCGGACTACCCATGGTCGACCTGAACCCGCTACTCGGCTGCCGGGGTCGGAACCCGGGCCCGTGACGGTGCGCGCCCGTCGACGCCTTTGACGAGGAGCCAGAACGTGAGCCCCAGCTCTCCGACGAGTGCCGGGACGAGCAGCAGCGAGGTGAGTTCGCCGTCGGCCGCCAGCGCGAGGACAGCGAGGAGACTGGTGGTGATGTAACCGATTCCGGCGGCGAGTAGCAGTGCCGCGAGCAGACGTGGGATGTAGCGGGCACGCCGGAACAGCATGCCCAGGCCGAGGCAGTGGACTCCGAAGACGATGAGGGCCAGGCGAAATCCGGTGTCGAAGGCGCTCAGCGCTACCGCGCGGAACGTGTCCGTGGCCGCGGGGTCGAGGCCGTGCCGGTAGCTCGGGTCGGACCGGAGCGAGAAGGCGGTGCCGAGGTGGATCAGGCATGCGCCGAGCATCGCGGAATAGACCAGTCGTAGTGCCGCGGTGATCGCGGCGAGGGTGGGCGCGACCGGCCGCAGCAAGAGGTAGAGGGTGACCGCGACGGCGGTGTCGGCGAGGACGAGAACGGTCCAGCCGACGACGCCGGCGGCGAAAACAGTGTGGTGCCGTTCGAGGTCTGCCGCCGCCGCGACCGGGTCGCTCGTATCGCCGAATGCGAGTGGGGCGCAGAGCCCGCAGACGGCGATGACGAGATACAGCAGGCCGGACGCACGGGCGAGCCGTTGCCGAAGGTCCATGATCACCCCTGCGCCGCGGGCGAGACAGTGTCCGAGGCGGGGCGGGCGACGATCGCGGGTGCCCGGCCGATGAGGGAGTCGTCGGCGAGGGCCTCGACCATGAACAGGGCGAAGTCGATGCGCCGGGTCAGGTTCGCGGCCAGGGCCGGGTCGCCGACGTGGTCACGCCAGATCGGAAGTCCCTGGCTCGTGCCCTCTTCCAGGTCGCTGCCGCGTACTACGGTCCAGCGGGTATCACTGGCGAAGATCAGATCGCACGCTCGCACCTGGTCGTTCAAGTCGGCCACGCGTGCGATCCTGGCGAGCGAGCCGAACACCGCGACGAACGCGCGCAGTTTGCGGGTGTAGCGATCTCGTCCGTCGAGGGTGATGTGCCAGCCGCAGGAGAATACGAGCCGGGCGTCCCGGCGCGCATGGTCGAGTACCGCGCGGGCGGTTCCCGACGAATAGTCGCGGATCCCCCAGGGGACGAGCACGGTCAGTACGCCGTCGCAGCCGTCGACCGCGTCGGCGATCACGGCGGGGTCGTCGGTCGGTCCCGGCACGATCCTGATGCGGTCGGCGAACCGGTCGAGTTTGCCGACACTGCGTTCCCGGCAGACGCCGACAACGTCGTAGCCGCGCGCCAGGGCGTGTTCGATCATGTACCGGCCGAGCTTTCCCGAGGCTCCGATGACGCAGACCCGCATCGCTCGGGCATTGTCCTGATGCGTGTTCTGATCAGCTGTCATCGCTCCACATCACTTCCACGATCCCCCTTACAACATAAGGGAGCCTTACGGGATAAGGTAGCCTTACAAGGTAAGGTCGTCAAGGCACGACGACCGACGGACACGAAGGGCGGCATGACGGACGAAACGAATGCCGATGCCGGACATCGAATTCCGCTGACCAGGCAGCGAGTGGTGCTGACAGCGGTCGCGGTTGCCGACGAGGTGGGCGTCGAGGCATTGACCATGCGTAAAGTCGCCGACCGACTCGATGTCGAGGCGATGTCGCTGTATCACCACGTCGGCGGGAAGGCCGCGATGCTGGATGGCATGGTCGACGCGGTCTTCGCCGAGATCGACCTACCGGCTTCGGCCGCGGGCTGGCGCGCGGGCCTGCGGCAACGCGCCGAGTCGGTACGCGCCGCGTTGCTGCGGCATCCGTGGGCGGTCGGACTGGTGGAATCGCGAGCCCACCCCGGTCCGGCGACATTGCGTCACCACGACTCGGCGATCGGCCTCCTGCGCGAGGCCGGCTTCTCCCTGACCATGACCGCGCACGCGGTGTCGGTTCTCGACAGCTACGTCTACGGCTTCGTCCTGCAGGAGATCAACTTACCGTTCAGCGGCTCGGGGGACATCGACACCGTGGCCACCGACATCCAGAACGCTATGCCTGTCGGCGAATATCCACACCTGGCCGTCTTCATCGCCGAACACGCACTGCGGCCCGGATACGCTTACGCCGTCGAATTCACCTACGGACTCGACCTGATCCTCGACGGCCTCGCCACCAGGATGGCCCGACCGGACTCCGAGGGACGATGAACCGCTCCGTCGTCCATTGCGCCGTTACTACCGGAGCAGCCGGACGGGGCAGACCCGGCGGTTCAGCGCCGGGCCGGGAGTACCAGCTGCACGCCGGTGTGCGGATGGTCGAACACCTCGACCGGATGCCGATAGACCTGCGAGAGCAGTTCGGTGGTGAGGACCTGCCGCGGTGGACCGGCGGCGGCGAGGCGGCCCGATTCCAGCACGGCGACGCGGTCGGCGTAGGCGGCGGCGATACCGAGGTCGTGCAGCACGACGACGACGGCCGCGCCGTCGCGGGCGCGGCCGCGCACCAGGCGCAGCACCTGCTCCTGGTGGCCGAGGTCGAGAGCCGCGGTCGGCTCGTCCAGCAACAGCGTCGGGGTGTCCTGGGCGAGCACCCGGGCCAGCGCGACGCGGGCGCGTTCACCACCGGACAGGGCCGGAAACGGCCGTGCCGCCAGATGTTCGGTGTCGGTGGCAGCGAGGGCGGCGGCGATCGCCGTGCCATCGGCGTCCTCGCGCGGCGTGCGCACCCACGGGGCGCGGCCCATCGCGACGACCTCGCGGGCGGTGAACGGGAATCCGACGGTGTGATTCTGCGGCAGCACCGCGCGCCGCCGCGCCATATCCACCGGCGCCCAGTGTGTGATCGTCCGATCGTCGAGTTCGACCGTGCCGGTGGCGAGATCGAGCTCACCGGCCAGCGCCGCCAGCAGCGTCGACTTCCCGGCCCCGTTGGGGCCGACCAGCGCCAGGATCTCCCCGGCGACCACCTCCAGATCGACGTGGTCGAGCACCCGCCGGGCCGCACCGCGGTCGACGCTGACCTGCCGCGCCCGCAGGGTCACCGTGCCCGGCCCGGGCGGTGCCGGAATCCCGTGCGGGCGCACGAAAGCCTGTGTCAGACCGCGCAATACGCCGCTCACCGCATGCCTCCCCGCCTCGTCGCCGGTACTTCCCGCGCCGCACCTCCGGCCGAAGCCGGTGTGCGCCCGGCGATCACGCCGCTCATGCCCAGCCGCCCGACCGCGCCCGCGTGCGGCGCAGCAACCAGAAGAAGAACGGGCCGCCGATCAGCGAGGTGAGCATGCCCAGCGGCAGGTCGGCGTTCGCGACCAGGGTGCGGGCGCCGACGTCGGCGGCCAGCAGCACGATCGCACCGACCAGCGCCGACAGCGGGATCAGCACCCGGTGCGCGGGCCCGACCAGCATCCGCACCAGATGCGGCACGATCAGCCCGACGAACAGGATGATGCCGGTGAACGCGACCCCGGCGGTGGCCAGGATCGCCACGATCACGATCACGTTGCGCCGCAACCGTTCCACGTCCACGCCGAGGTGCCGGGCCGCGGATTCGCCGAGCGCCAGCAGGTCCAGCCGCGGCGCCAGCACCACCGCCGCGGCGACACCGAACGCCGTCAGCGGCGCCACCACCGCCACCGACTGCCAGGTGGCGCCGTTGAGGCTGCCCAACTGCCAGAACACGATCTGGTCCCGCGCGGCCGGCGAGGCGGTGAACAGCAGGAACGCCATCAAACCACCGGCGAAGGCATTGACCGCGACACCGGTGAGCACGAGGGTCACCGTCTCGGTGCGCCCGCCCGACCGCGACAGCAGATACACCAGCAGCGTCGTACCCAGCCCGGCCACGAACGCGCCGCCGGCCACCGACCACGCCGCCGCGAACGCGCCACCGACGACGATGACGACACCCGCACCGACCGCCGCCCCCGCCGACACGCCGATCACGCCGGGTTCGGCGAGCGGATTCGCGAACACCCCCTGCAGCAGCGCCCCGGCCGTGGCCAGCGCCGCCCCCACCAGCACCGCCAGCACCACCCGCGGGAACCGCACCTCCCACAGCGTCACCTCACCCGCCGGATGCCCCGGCAACGGCCCCCAGTCCAGCCCGATCCGATGCAGCACACTGCCCACCACCTCCATCGGGCTCGTCGGCACCTGTCCCACGGCCGCCGAGTACATCGCCAGCAGAACGAGCAGCACGACCGACCCCGCGAACACCAGCGAAACCTTCGACCATCGCCGCGGATCACGGCCGTGCGTGAACGACGCCGGCCCGTTCGGCCCGGACGCGCCGCCGTTCCCGCCGTCCGGTTCCGGTGACACGGTGCCCCGTGCCCGCTCCGTCCCCACGTCGGTCCCCGCGGAGTTCGGCTGCCCGGGGCGACCGTCCGCGGCCCGCCCCCGCGGCTCGGCCGCATCCCCGGCCACACCGCGCGATGCTGTATCGGAATCGGATCCGGTCACCCCGTCGCCGGCCGTGGGCCCGGTATCCGCACGGCGGATTTCGGCCGCCGCCGGGGTCCGTGTCACGGCCGCACCTCCGGCGGCACCGTGCGATGCCGTGTCCGGCCGGGGCGAGTCCGCGCCGGCGCCTTCCGGTTCCGGGTGCCGGGCCGCACCGGTGGCTGCCACGGCCCGCCGCGCCGAGGGATCGGCGCCGGTCAGCGGGGACGAGTGCGGTTGCGGCGGCGCCGGACTCGTGTTCGGGTCGCGGTCCGCCGGATCTGCTGCCGGTGATTCGATGTCGCGCGACGGGGTCGAATCCGCTGTGGGATGCACGGAGTCGTTGTTCCGGCGGGGATCGGTCGCAGCCGTGCCGGCACGTGTCGCCGCGGGTACGGCCGCGGTGCCGGAGACTTCACCGGCGTCCCGGCGCGGTGCCGAGCCGTTCTCCGCATCGATCCCGGAAGTGCGCGAGTTCTCCTGCGAGCGAACGGGTTCCGGGTCGGTCATGCGGAGGGCCGGTGGTAGATCGCCTGGGACAGGGCCGACAGGACGCGGCCGGTGTTGGGGCCGAAGCTCAGCAGCGCGGCATCGGACATGTCGACGACCCGCTGATTGCGGCCCGCCGGGGTCTGCGCGATGCCGGGAACCTTGGCCAGGCCCTCGACGCCGCCGACGGATTTCAGTCCGTCGGTCATCACCAGCAGCACGTCGGGGGAGGCGGCGATCATGCCCTCGCTGGTGATATTGGTGAACGGCTCGCTCAGGCCCGCCGCGGTGCCGGCGTCGGTACCGCCGAGCGCGGCGATCAGCGAGTCGGCGCCCGAACCGGGGCCGGCGATCATGGTGATCGCGGTGCTGCGCAGGTACAGGAACGCCATCTTCACCGGCGGATCCTGCTTCGGCACGGTGGCGGCGGCGATCTCGTCGCTGGTGCGCTGCGCCAGTTTCCGGCCCTGCTCGGGCACGCCGAGCGCGGCGGCCACCGCCTCGATCTGCGGGCCGGTCTTCTCCAGGCTGCGCTCGGAATCGAAGTAGACCACCGTGATGCCCAGCGCCTTCAACTGTTCACGCATCGCGGGCGTGGCGCTGACGGTGTCGGTGAGAAAGACCGTGGGCCGTTGCGCCGCAACGGCTTCCACGCTGATGCTGCCGCTGCCGCCGGCGACGTTGGGCACCTGCTGCACCGCCGGGAACGCCGCCGAGGTCGACCGGCCCACCAGGTTCGCGCCCAGGCCCAGCGCCCACACCGTCTGCGCGAGGGTGCCGTACCGGTCGACGGCGATGATGCGGCCGGCGTCGGTGACGGTCACGTCGCTGCCGTCGGACGACTTCACCGTCGCCGGCAGCGCCGGGGCGGGTGCGGGACCGACCGGCACCGGGTCGAGGTCGGCGAGCGTCGCGGTGGCCGGGCCGCGCTGACCGGATCCGGTGGCCCCGGTCGGCGATCCGCACGCGGTGACCCCGGCGACCAGGCTCAGCGCGAGCACGGCCAGCACGACTCGGGCCGCCGGCCGCCGGGACCGGGCTGCGGTGCGGGCCGATCGGACACGGTCGAGGCTGCTCATATAGGCAAGCCTAAGAGGTGCCGCCGACGGTGCGGAACCGGGCCGCCCCCGTTCACGCCCCGCCGCTGACGTCGTCGAGGGCGGCGGCGATGGCGCGCGGCAGCTCCAGCGTCTCGGCCGCGAGGACGCCGGTGAACTGGCCGATATCGCGGGCCCCGACGACCATGCTGGTCACGCCGGGGCGGTCGCGGATCCAGGCCAGCGCCACCGCGAGCGGGGAGGTGCCCAGCCCGTCGGCGGCGGTCACGAGCGCGTCCACGACGCGGGCGGCGTGATCGTCGAGGCGGTCACGGATCTCCGCGCCCGCGACCTCGTCCGCGCCGCGCGAATCGGCCGGAACGCCGTCGCGGTACTTGCCGGTGAGCACCCCACCGGCCAGCGGCGCGGCCGCGATCAGCCCGACGCCGTGATGCGCGGCGGCGGGCACGACATCGCGTTCGGCCCCGCGGGCCAGCAGCGAATAGGGAATCTGGGCGGCGGTGATCGGCGCCGCCGACGCGAGGGTCGCCAGCTGCCAGGCGTTCAGGCCGCGCACCCCGGCGTAGCGGACCCGGCCCGAACGCACCGCGTACTCGACGGTGGCCGCGACCTCGGCGAGCGGGGTGTACGGATCCCAGGCCGCCACGCTCCACACGTCGAGATAGTCGGTGCCGAGGTCGGCGAGGGTGCGGTCGAGCTGGCGCATCAGGTTGCGGCGGGACGCGTCGACGGTCCAGCGGACCTCGGCGGCCGGCGCGCCCGCCGGATCGGTCACCCCGGGCACGGCCGCCAGGCCCGCGCAGCCGCTGATCACCAGATCGTCGCGCGGCACCAGCTCGCCCACCAGATCGCCGAGCATCCGCTGCGCGCCGCCGCCGTGATAGGCCGGGGAGGTGTCCACCAGCGTCCCGCCGGCCTCCACGAACGCCACCAGCTGCGCGCCCGCCTGTTCCGCGTCGGTCTCCGTGCCCCAGGTGTGGGTGGCCAGCCCCATCCGAGAGACGCGCAGGCCGCTGTGCCCCACCGTCCGCTGTTCCATCACAGTGCCCACACTTCTGTCACAGACACGAGCCTAGGGCCACCGGCGCCGCCGGACCGGCTACGCACCCGCGAACCGCCGGGCCGAAACGCCGGACATTCTCGTCGCCGCCGGCTGTGGGTGGCGGTAGCTCGGACAGCGCGCGCGGCGGCATGTAGGGTCGCTGCCGGACTCGGCCGGGCGCGGATCATGCCCGGCGGCAGCGGATTCGGATCGTTCGGGAGGTGACGTGGGCACGTCGATGACGTGGGTGCAGGCGCTCGTTCTGGGGGTGGTGCAGGGACTGACGGAGTTCCTGCCGATCTCCTCGTCGGGGCATCTGCGCATCGTGTCGTCCGTATTCTTCGGCGACGACGCCGGGGCGTCGTTCACCGCGGTGACGCAGCTGGGCACCGAGGCCGCGGTGGTGGTGTATTTCGCCAAGGACATCTGGCGCATCCTGCGTGCCTGGTTCACCACGCTGTACCTGCGGCTGACCGCGTCGTCGCGGGAGGCGGTGCCGATCGGCGAGCAGGTCACCACGCAGCTGCCCGTCTACACCGGCGAAGGGCCGGGCGGGTACGGCCTCGACGAGGACGCGCAACGCGAACTGGACTACCGGATCGGCTGGTACGTGATCGTGGCCACCATCCCGATCGGGTTGCTGGGCTTCGTATTCAAGGACGCGATCCGCAGCGGCGCCCGCAACCTGTGGCTGGTGTCGACGATGCTGATCGTGTTCGCACTGGTCATCGCGGCGGCCGAATACTACGGCCGGCAGCGGCGCCCGCTCGAGCAACTCACCACCCGCGACGGGGTGATCATGGGCCTGGCCCAGTGCCTGGCGCTGGTGCCGGGCGTCTCGCGGTCGGGCGCCACCTCGTCGGCGGGGTTGTTCATCGGCCTGACTCGCGAAGCGGCCGTGCGGTTCTCGTTCCTGCTGGCGATTCCGGCGGTGGTGGCGTCCGGATTGTTCAGCCTCCCCGACGCATTCGAACCGGCCGGCGAGGGCCTGAACGCCTCCGGCCCGCAGCTGCTGGTGGCGACGGTGGTGGCGTTCGCGCTCGGCTACGCGTCGGTGGCCTGGCTGCTGCGGTTCGTCGCCCGGCATTCGCTGAACTGGTTCGTCGCCTACCGCATCGTGCTGGGCCTGGTCGTGATGGGCCTGCTGGCCGGCGGCGTGGTGTCGGCGACGTGAACGACCGCGCACGCGGCGCGCGCCCGCCTCACCCACCACTAGGCTGGGTTACATGACGGTGATCCTCCTGCGGCACGGGGTGTCGACCTCCAACATCGCCGCCACCCTGGCCGGACGCAGCCCCGGAGTCGATCTGACCGACCGCGGCCGCGAGCAGGCGCAGACGGTGGCGGAACGGTTGGCGGCCCTGCCGATCGAGCACATCGTGCACTCGCCGCTCGAGCGCTGTGCCCGCACGGTGGCCCCGCTGGCGGAGAAGCTGGGCCTGACGCCCGCCCCCGAACCGGGGTTGCTGGAGGTCGACTACGGCGACTGGACCGGCCGCAAGCTGTCGGAGCTGGTGAACGAGCCGCTGTGGAAGGTGGTGCAGCGGCACGCCTCCGGCGCGGTGTTCCCCGCCGGGGAGGGCCTGGCACAGGTGCAGTATCGTGCCGTGGCCGCCGTACGCGAGCACGATCGCGCCTTCGCCGAGCAACACGGGCGCGACGCGCTGTGGGTGGCATGTACGCACGGCGATGTCATCAAGGCGGTGCTGGCCGACGCGTTCGGGATCCATCTGGACGGGTTCCAGCGCATCGTGGTCGAACCGGCGTCGATGAGCGTGGTGCGCTACGGCTCGGTCGGTCCGTCGGTGTGGCGGATCAACGACACGGGAACCGATCTGTCGGCTCTGGCGGCGACGCCCGAGCAACGATCGGGGCAACGCGACGGGCCGGTCCCCGGCGGTGAAGCTGGGTCGGTCCCCGGCGGTGAGGTAGGGCCCGCCGCCGCGACCGGCACGAGCGCGGCGGGTACGGATAATGGGAATGCAGGACGCCCCGATTCGTGTAGTGAGTAGTGCAGTCGGTTTCAGGAGGTGCAGATGGCCCGAGCAATCCATGTATTTCGCACCCCCGATCGTTTCGTGGCCGGAACCGTCGGTGAGCCAGGCGATCGCGCCTTCTATCTGCAGGCCGTGGAGGATCCGAGAGTGGTGAGCGTGCTGTTGGAGAAGCAGCAGGTGAAGGTGCTCGCCGACCGGATGGGCCTGTTGCTGGACGAGGTGGCGCGCCGGTTCGGCGCGGAGGTTCCCCCGCAGGCGGACGAGGTCAGCGACATCGACCCGCTGCAGATGCCGATAGACGCCGAGTTCCGCGTCGGCACAATGGGTCTGGGCTGGGACGCGGACGCCGGCGCGGTGGTGGTGGAGCTGCTGGCGATCACCGAGACCGAGGTGGACGAGTCGGTGGTGCTCGACGACACCGAGGAGGGCCCGGACGCGGTGCGGGTGTTCCTCACCCCGTCGCAGGCGCGCGAGTTCGCGCTGCGCTCGACGAAGGTGATCGCCGCGGGCCGGCCGCCGTGCCCGCTGTGCGGCGAGCCGCTGTCGACCAAGGGCCATATGTGCGTGCGCACCAACGGATACAAGCGCGGCGACATCTTCGGCGCGGCCGACCTGGAGGAGTGAGGCGGTGGACACCGACGGCAGAGCCGGAGATCCGTTCCGCATCGGTGACCTGTCGGTGATCGGCCGGGTGAGCACGGCCAGCAATGTCACCCTGGTATGCGAGATCGGCGCCGACTGCACTGTGCGCACCGAGGGCGGCGAGGCAGGCGAGGCAACCGTGCGCGTGGTGTACAAACCGGTGCGCGGGGAGCGGCCGCTGTGGGACTTTCCCGACGGCACCCTGGCGGGCCGGGAGGTGGCCTCCTATCGGGTGTCGCAGGCGCTCGGGTGGGGCGTGATCCCGGAGACGATACTGCGCGAGGGCCCGCTGGGGCCGGGGATGGTGCAGCGCTGGGTCGAATCGATCGACCACCGCACGGCCCGCGCGGGCCGCCCGGACCTGGTGGATCTGGTGCCGCTGGGCGCGGTGCCCGACGGCTTCCGGGAGGTGCTGCGCGCGATCGACGGCACCGGCGAGGAGGTGTCGCTGGTGCACGCCGACGATCCGCGGCTGCACCGGATGGCGGTGCTCGACGTGCTGATCAACAACGCCGACCGCAAGGGCGGGCATGCGCTCGAGGGCGTCGACGGCGGGGTGTACGGCGTGGATCACGGCATCTGCCTGCACGCCGAGCCGAAACTGCGCACGGTGCTGTGGGGGTGGGCCGGGGAGCCGGTCGCCGACGAGCTGCTCGCCGATATCGACACCTTCGTCAAGTCCCTGCCCGGTGAGCTCGGCGACGAGCTGGCGGGCCATCTCACCGACGAGGAGATCGCGGCGCTGGACGCGCGGGCGCGGCTGCTGCTCGACGACCCGGTGATGCCGCTGCCCGACAGCGCGCGGCCGATTCCCTGGCCCGCGTTCTGATCCGCCGCGGCGATCCCGGCGGCCGCCCGGTTCGCTCCGCCGCGATTGCAACCGTTGACTTTCGGCATTCGCTGCAACGTTGCAGGTCGTGCCGCATCGACGGGTGTGCCGCCCGATACCGGTGACCGGGGGCGGCGCGGGGGTGCGCCGATCACACCTTTACCCTCGAATCATGCAGTCCTGGTCCGAAATCTCCGTTCCCGCCGTCCCCGGATCAGGACCGCCGTTGCGGTTGTTCGACACCGCCGACCGGCAGGTGCGCCCGCTGACCCCGGGCCCGACCGCCACCATGTACGTCTGCGGCATCACCCCCTACGACGCCACCCACCTCGGGCACGCCGCCACCTACCTGACCTTCGACCTGATCAACCGGGTGCTGCGCGACGGCGGTCACGCCGTGCACTACGTGCAGAACGTCACCGACGTCGACGATCCGCTGTTCGAGCGCGCCGACCGCGACGGGGTCGGCTGGCGGGATCTGGGCGCCCGCGAGATCGCGCTGTTCCGGGAGGATATGGCGGCGCTGCGGGTGTTGCCGCCGCGCGACTACATCGGCGCGGTGGAGTCGATCGGCGAGGTCGTGGAGCTGGTGGACAAGCTGCTGGCCTCGGGCGCGGCGTATGTCGTCGACGACGCCGAATATCCCGACGTGTACTTCCGCCGCGACGCCACCGAGCAGTTCGGCTACGAATCCGGTTACGACCGCGCCACCATGGAGCGGCTGTTCGCCGAGCGCGGCGGCGATCCGCAGCGGCCGGGTAAGCGCGATTCGATCGATGCGCTGCTGTGGCGGATGGCGCGCCCGGGCGAGCCGTCCTGGCCGGCGCCGTTCGGGCAGGGGCGGCCCGGCTGGCACATCGAATGCGCGGCGATCGCGCTCAACCGGCTCGGCGCGGAGTTCGACATCCAGGGCGGCGGCAGCGATCTGATCTACCCGCACCACGAGTACTCGGCCGCGCACGCCGAGGCGCTGGTGGCGGGCCGGCGCTTCGCCCGCCATTACGTGCATGCCGGGATGATCGCGCTGGACGGCGAGAAGATGTCCAAGTCGCGCGGCAATCTGGTGTTCGTGTCGAGGCTGCGCCGCGCGGAGGTGGATCCGGCGGTGATCCGGCTGGGCCTGTTCGCCGGGCACTATCGGCAGGACCGGGAGTGGAACGATCGGGTGCAGGCCGAGGCGCTGGCCCGGCTGCAACGCTGGCGGCAGGCGGCCGCGCCGGCGTCCGGCCCGGCGGCCGACGACACCGTCGCCCGGCTGCGCCACCATCTGGCCGACGACCTGGACACCCCGAAAGCCCTTGCCGCCGTGGACAGCTGGGCGCAGCAGGCGCTGGACTACGGCGGCCCGGACCGCTCGGCCCCGGGCCTGCTGGCCGACGCGGTGGACGCGCTGCTGGGCATTCGCCTCTGAGCCGCCGCGTTCCGGGCAACCGCATCCGGGAAGGCACGAGCTTCCTGGGAATCGCCGGTTCTACATGGGCTTTCGTCGAGTGCGGACCGTTTCCTCGAAGCTCCGGACCGGCGGTTCAGGCCGCGGGTTCAGGCCGCGGCGGCCGCCTTGCCGTAGGTGTCACTCGACTCGGACCTGTCTGTCGCTGGTTCGCTGTGTCACGACTGCTCCTCGGGTTCGGCCGTGTGGGCCCGTCTGTCGACTGCGTCGCGATAGGCCGACATCGCCGTCGACCAGAAGTGGGTGAAGTAGGCGCAGAGCCGGTCGATTCCGGCCGGGTCGAGCCGGTAGATCCGGCGGGTGCCGGCCACTTCGTCGGCCACCAGACCGGCGTGCCTGAGCACCTTCAGGTGCTGTGACACGGCCGGCCGGCTCACCGGCAGTTCTGCCGCCAGATCGCCGACCGCGCACGGACCGCGCCCGAGCCGCTCGAAGATCGCCCGCCGGGTCGGATCCCCGAGAGCCTCGAGCGCTGCGCCTTGGTAAGTGGTCACGAACGGTAAGTTAGTGTTTACATAGCGAGGTGGGCAAGGGTGCACGCCGGCCGTTCGCAGCGTTTTCTCGTGATCCGGCTGCGGTTACCGTGGTGATCGGGTCTTCCGATCCGGGACGGCCGACGGCCCCTCCGCGATGCCCGGGCGGCCGCGAACCCGATTTTGACTCGGCGAGGCAATTGGTCGTTAATGGTCTCAGGCTCGACGAGGAGGTTGAACGGTGTCACCAGTGCCCGGACGCGATCGGATGCACGCGGTACGCAAGCAGATCCGGGCCGGTGGCGCCCTGCTCGGCGCGGTGCGCCGCGACCCCCGCATCGCCCGCGACCTGATCGCGGGCCTCACCCGCCGCGCGGGCGCCGCACCGGCGGCGGCCGGCCCCGCCGCCGAACCGGCCGAGGACCGGCTCGCACCGCCGGGCCTGACCGAGTTCACCAAGACCGCCCACGCCACCCGCGAGATCACCGCCCCGCGCGATGCGGTCGTGGCGTACCTGTCGGACCTCGACCGGCTCGGCGACTGGTTCACCCTGCACAGCGGGTGGCGCGACGGCAATCCGGGCCCGCTGCACGAGGGGCAGACCTTCACCCAGCAGGCCCTGGTCATGGGGCTGCCCGCCGATATCCGGTGGACGGTGGCCGCGGTGGGCCCGACCGGGTTCGAACTGCGCGGCGAGGCCCCGCAGCAGGTGCGGATCGGCTACTGGATCACCGTGTCCGGCAGCGACTCCCGGGCCACCGTGTATTTCGACGCGGGTGTGGCCGGTCCGCCGATCGAGGGACCGCTGGGCGGTTCGGTGGCACGCAGCCTCGGCGACGCGATGCGCGAATCGCTGGCGAAACTGCCCGGCGCGTTCGCGGCCGCGGGCCCGGTGCGGGCGCGACCGACCCGGAAACCGGTGCACCACACCGCCTCCGGCACCGATCTGGACCCGAACACCCCGGTGCTGGTCGGTGTCGGGCAGGTGGTGCAGCGCACGCCCGATCCCGCCTACGCCGATCCGGCCGAACTGGCGGTGCGGGCGCTGCGCCGCGCGGCCGGGGACGCCGGCGCCGGGGAGGCGCTGCTGCGTGGTGCCGACGCGGTATTCGCGGTGGCGTGCACGTCCTGGCAGTACCGGGACCTGGGCGCGGCCGTCGCCGAGCGCCTCGGCACCCCCGGTGTGGACACGGTGCAGTCCAGCCCGTTCGGCGGTGACGGCGGGCAGCTGGTGATCAACGAGGCGGCCGCCGCGATCGCCGCGGGCGACTACGACACCGTGCTGGTGACCGGCGCCGAGGCCGGCGCCACCCAGGCCGCCGCCCAGCGCGCCGGGGTCGAGCTGTCCTGGCCGGAACAGGATCCGGCCGTCGCACCCACCCGCACGGTCGGCGTCGACAAGGCCGCCAACAACACCGCCGAAACCGCGGCCGGCCTGATCGCCCCGATCAACATGTACGCGCTGCTGGAGTCGGCCAACCGGCACCGCCTCGGCCGCACCCCCGCCGCGCACGCCGCCGCGGTCGCCGAGCTGTGGTCACGCCTGTCGGCGATCGCCGAGCACAACGAATACGCCTGGCAGCCACAGCAATTCGGCGCCGACGAGATCGCGGCCGTCACCCCGGACAACCGCATGGTGTCCACGCCTTACACCAAACTCGAATGCGCCAACCTGACCGTCGACATGGCCAGCGGCATCGTCGTCTGCAGTGCGGCGGCCGCGCAGGCGGCGGGTGTTCCGCAGGACAGGTGGGTGTTCATCCACGCCGGCGCCTCCGGCCACGACGAATGGTTCACCAGCGAACGCGCCGACCTGGCGGCCTCGCCGGCGATCCGGGACCTGGGCGCGGCCGTGCTCGGCCACGCCGGGATCGGCATCGACCGGATCGGGCACGCCGATCTCTACGCGTGCTTCCCGGTGGCGGTGCAGATCGCCGCCCGCGAACTCGGGCTGCCGATCGAAGACCCGGCGCGGACGCCATCGGTCACCGGCGGCCTGACCTTCGGCGGCGGGCCCGGCAACAACTACGGCGGGCACGCCGTCGCGTCGCTGGTTCCGAAGCTGCGCGCCGAACCCGAAACCTACGGGCTGGCAACGTCGCTGGGCTGGTATGTGACCAAGCACGCGCTGGGCGTGTACTCCGCGCAGCCGCCGCGCACCGCGTTCCGGCATCTGCGGCCGATCATCGACAATCCGCCCGCCCGGCCGGCCCGCGGCAGCCACGACGGTCCCGCCGTGCTCGAGGCCTACACCGTCCCGTTCACCCGCGACGGCGAGCCCGAGGCCGCGGTGGTCAGCCTGATCGCCCCGGGCGGTGCGCGAATCCTGCTGCGCAGCAAACAATCCGACCTGATCGAGGAGATGCTCGACGGCGATCCGCTCGGGCTGCCGGTGACAGTGACCGGCGGCGAGATCCGGATCGAGGGCCGCGACCGGACCACACTGCCCGCGCCGCCGCCACCGCCGGTACTGGTCGAGCGCCGCGGCCCGGTCACGATCGTCACCGTCAACCGGCCCGAGGTCCGCAACGCGATCAACCTCGCCGCCGCCCTGGGCATCGAACGCGCCCTCGACGCCTTCGACGCCGACCCGGACGCGCAGGTCGCGATCCTCACCGGCGCGGGCGGATACTTCAGCGCCGGCATGGATCTCGAGGCCGCGGCGCGCGGCGAGCTGCCGATGACCGAGGGCCGCGGCCCGCTCGGCATCGCCGCGAAACCGCCCCGCAAACCGCTGATCGCCGCCGTGGAGGGCCCAGCCCTGGCCGGCGGCTGCGAGCTGGCGCTCGCCGCGGATCTCGTGGTCGCCGCCGCGGATTCGACGTTCGGCATCCCGGAGGTCAAGCGCGGCCTGGTCGCCGTCGGCGGCGGCGTGCTGCGGCTGGCGCAGCGGCTGCCGCGGGCCGTCGCCCTGGAACTGGCGCTGACCGGCGACCCGATCACCGCGGCACGCGCCGCGGAACTGGGCCTGGTCAACGAGGTCGCCGAACCCGGTCACGCGCTGGACGCGGCGCTGGAGCTGGCGCGGCGGATCGCGGTGAACGCCCCGCTGAGCATCGCCGCCGGTAAGCGCATCGTCGACGAGTCCCCGGACTGGCCGGCCGACGAGGCGTTCACCCGGCAGGGCGAGGTCGCGGGCGCGGCCATGTCCTCGCAGGACGCCGCCGAGGGCGTGCTGGCCTTCACGCAGAAACGCGACCCGGTGTGGCGGGGCCGCTGATCCGGCAGGTCCGGTTCGGCTAGGGTGACGGCATGGCTGCCGCGTTGTCGCCCAACGGATTCCGCACCGCACTCGTGCTGGGCGGCGGTGGCCCGGTCGGCATCGCGTGGATGACGGGGCTGGTGATCGGGCTGCGCGAGGCCGGTGTCGATCCGGCGCGGGCGGAGCGGCTGGTGGGCACCTCGGCCGGTGCGGTGGTCGGCGCCGTCCTCGCCGCCGACGGCGACCTGACCCGGCTGCGTGCCCTGCCGCGGTCCGGGGCGTCCGAGGTACCGGTCGATCGGCCGCGCATGTGGGAGATCATGGGCGACCTGATGGCCGGGGGAGCGGATCCGGTGCGGGCGCGGCAGCGGGTCGGCGAGCTGGCGCTGGCGGCGCGGGCCGGTGATCCGGCCGATCACGTCGCGCGCATCGCGGCGCTGGTGGGCGTGCCGCACTGGCCGCACCGCGATCTCGTGGTCACCTCGGTGGACGCCGTCTCCGGACAGTTGCGGGCGTGGACGCGCGCCGATGCGGCATCGCTGCCGCAGGCGTTGGCCGCCAGCACCTCGGTGCCGGGGGTGTTCCCGCCCATCCCGATCGACGGGCGCCACTACATCGACGGCGGCGTCCGCTCGCCGGTGAATGCCGACCTCGCCGCGGGAGCCGAGGTCGTGGTCGTCGTCGAGCCGCTGGCGCACCTGTTTCCCCGCCGCGACGGCGGTTCGGGTTCGGCGACAAGGATTTCCGTCGTCCCGGACGCGGAGGCGATCGCCGCGTTCGGCGCCGACGTCTTCGATGCCGCGGCCCTCGCACCGGCCTACGAGGCGGGCGTGCGCCAGGCCGCCGGGGCCGCGCGGCGACTGCGTGAGGTCTGGCCCGCCGGCTGAGTGGCGCCGTCCCGGACGCCGGTCAGCCGGCCGCGCGCCGCGGCCCGATCCGCCGCCGCAGCCGGGTGCCGAGCCGGTCGGCGCCGACGACGATCAGCGCGAGTACGACGAATTCGATTGTCAGCACGATGATCTCGCCGAACACGGCACCGTAGCCGCGGGCCGCCGGGTCGAGGAACGGGTACGGGTAGCGGTCGGGGAAATCCGGGAACAGCGCGCCGCGCACCAGCACGAGGGCGGCGTAGCCGAGCGGAAAGCACAGCCACACCGGGACGTCGCGCCAGCGCGAGGCGTTGCGCGGCGACAGCGTCAGCCACTCCACCAGGACCAGGGCAGGCGTGACGTAGTGCAGGAAGAAGTCCGACCAGTTACCGAGGCGACCGGGGCCCGACACCAGCCCGGGCAGGGGGTTCGCGCCGTGCTCGAGGACGAAGTGCGCGATCAGGCCGGTGATGGTGGTGTACAGGACGACGGCGCCGCGCAGCCGGGGTGCCGGGGCATCGGCGGTGTGGCGGCGCAGCATCCAGTAGACCGCGCCGAGGTGGTAGCCGAGCGCGATCACGGTGCTGTCGACGGTGAAGTAGACCAGCGAACTCGGGCCGGTCGCCAGGCCCAGTGCCGCCGACAGCACGATCAGGCCGCGACACCACAGAGCAACGCGTGTCCCCGTAACCGCACGACGGTCCGGCCCGGACGCCGCCCGGCGGCTCGGCGCCGACGTCTCGGCGGCAGGCTCGCGACCAGCCCGTACGACATCGGATTCCACCGATCGATCACCCGTTCCCGCGGCGGACGGCCCTGTGGGACGACAGGGTCCCGGCACACTTCCGGCGGGAGCCCGTAGTCGACGCGGTCCATCGTGCCGCATCTCGTCCGCCCCGGCGAATCGGCGCGCCTCGCCGCGCGGCAACCGCGCGCCGCGATCCCGG
The DNA here is from genome assembly GCF_000526215.1 of Nocardia sp. BMG51109. Taxonomy (NCBI): domain Bacteria; kingdom Bacillati; phylum Actinomycetota; class Actinomycetes; order Mycobacteriales; family Nocardiaceae; genus Nocardia; species Nocardia sp. BMG51109. The sequence continues at coordinate 6,513,195 of NZ_JAFQ01000004.1, read as the reverse complement.
CGCTCGAGCGTCGAGGCAACCGCTGAACAGGAGTGTTGTCAGCCGCGCGCGGCAGCCGCAGCGACCCGATTCAGCGCGCGGGATCCTGGATGGATGCCCGTGCGGCCGAGCCGAGGACGGTCAGCAGCGCGAATCCGGCGACGGCATTGATGACGGCGGTGGCGACCTGGGCGCTGCGATCGGCGGTCAGGGTGAACGGCAGCAGCACCGCCACGGCCGTGCACAGCACGATGATCCACTGGAACAGCGTCAGCGGGTTCGGCATGAACAGCATCAGCAGCATCAGCAGGGCAGTGGCCAGTAGCGCGACCACCGCACCGCCGATCGCGTAGCTGGTGGTGCCGATGTTGCCGTAGGTGCCGTCACCGGCCGGGGCCAGGATGGCGTAGCCGAGCACGCCGCGCACCAGCAGCACCCCGACGATGATCACCAGCGCCACCACGATCGCGGCGCCGACCCCGCCGGCCCACAATCTGCCGAAGTTGACGTGCCGCCCGCTCGGGGAGGGCTGCCCGTACCGCGGATCGGGCTGCTGCGAGTACGGGTAGTCGCGACCAGGCTGGTTGTAGTCGCTCATAGCTCGACGGTACTCCGGGACCGGGGCGCAGGGCACGGAAACACGCCAGGCTCGCGAAAGCCGCGAGACGGTCACCTGCGGTGCGCGATCGTGCCGGGCGCCCGAGCCGCAACGGCCGGTCGGTCAGGGTCCTCGACATTGTTCCGCGCGCCGCCGACCCGCCGCCCGGATTGCCGTGCGGCGGCGGGAGGGCGGGCGGGCCCGGCTTCCGGGTGCGCTGCGGCGAAACCGGTCGCCGCGAATTTCCCACGGCGACTCGGCAATTCGGCCGCGCCGGTGCACTCCAACCGGTATTGCGCTGGTAGCGGCCACGAACCGGAGGAAGAACCCGCCCCCTGGCCGGCCTCGGGCCGAATCCGGCAAACCACGGAAGCCCCACCAGCCCCATCCGTTACACTGTGACTACCATCACACCTTTGATATCGATGCACGTCATGCCGTCCGCCGCAACCAGTTATGCACATACCGACTTGTTTGTGCGAGCGCGTGATCGGGTAAACCCGGGCTTCGTGCCCGATGTGTCGACCCGGCCAACGCGCACGCAACAAACCATGAACACGGGAGAGGAGCGCGCGTGACCAGCGCCGACTCGCAACCACAGCAACGACGATCGGTGGCCGCGGCCGCGATGGGCAATGCCACCGAGTGGTACGACTACGGTGCCTACGCCGCCACCACCACCTACCTCACCGACGCGTTCTTCCCCGGCACCCTCGGCACCCTCGGCACTCTGCTCGGCTTCGCGGTCTCCTTCGTGCTGCGCCCGCTCGGCGGCATGGTGTGGGGCCCGCTCGGTGACAAGATCGGCCGAAAGGCCGTGCTGGCCATCACGATTCTCCTGATGGCCGCCGCCACCGGCCTCATCGGCCTGCTACCCAGCCATGCCACCATCGGCGTGGCCGCGCCGATCCTGCTGATCCTGCTGCGCGTCGTGCAGGGCTTCTCCACGGGCGGCGAATACGGCGGCGCCGCAACCTATCTCGCCGAATCGGTGGAGGACAAGCGCCGCGGATTCCTCGGCAGCTTCCTCGAGTTCGGCACCCTGATCGGCTTCTCCGGCGGCTCCGCGGTCGTGCTGCTGATGCAGGTCCTGACCAACGACGACCAGATGGCCTCGTGGGGCTGGCGCATCCCGTTCCTGCTGGCCGTGCCGCTGGGCCTGATCGGCTGGTATCTGCGCAACCGGCTCGACGAGTCCCCGGTGTTCACCGAGGTCGCCGAGCAGCAGCATCCCCGCACCGGCCTGATGGAGCTGATGCGTACCTACAAGCGCGAGCTGCTGACCATGGCGGGCCTGGTCGTCGCGTTGAACGTCGTCAACTACACGCTGCTGTCGTATATGCCCACCTATCTCGACACCACCATCCACATGGAGGAATCGCAGACCACGGCGATGGTGCTGATCGGGCAGCTGGTGATGGCGGTGGTGCTGCCGCTGTCCGGCGCCATCTCCGATTTCGCCGGCCGGCGGCCGATGTGGCTGTTCTCGCTGATCGCCATCGCCGTGGCGGCGGTGCCGCTGTACTGGCTGATGGGCCAGGGGCTCGGCTGGGCCATCCTCGGATTCGTCATCCTGGGCCTGCTGTACGTGCCGCAGCTGTCCACCATCTCGGCGACCTTCCCGGCGATCTTCCCCACGCACGTGCGGTACGCGGGATTCGCGCTGGGCTACAACGTGTCCACCGCCCTCTTCGGCGGCACCGCGCCGTTGATCAACGAATGGGTGATCGACCAGACCGGCTGGCATCTGTTCCCGGCCTACTACATGGCGGGTGCCTGTGTGATCGGCCTGGTGGCGTGGGTGTTCCTGCGCGAGACCGCCGGCGCGTCGCTGCGCGGCACCGGAGTGCCCCGGACCGACGAGCTGCCGAAGGTGGCGCCGGCGGCGTCCTAAGCGACTGTTAGAAAACGGCCCGGGCACTGTCGCCAGGCGTGTGACCGCAGCCACAGTGATCTCCGAAGGATGCGACGAAGCGTCGAAAAGGAGATCTTGTGACCACGACACAGCCGGACGGCGGTGTGCCGGGCCGCGGTGGTGAACGCCGAGTCGTCGCCAACGTGCTGCGCGGCTCCATCGGTAACCTCATCGAGTGGTACGACTGGTACGTCTACGCGGCGTTCAGCGTCTACTTCGCCCACACGTTCTTTCCCCAGGGCGATGCCACCGCCCAATTGCTGTCCACCGCCGCGGTATTCGCCGTCGGGTTCCTGATGCGCCCGCTGGGCGGCTGGGCACTGGGCCGCTACGCCGACCGTTTCGGGCGCCGCTCGGCGCTGACCCTGTCGGTCACGGTGATGGCGGCCGGCTCGCTGCTGATCGCGTGCACGCCCGGCTATCAGACCATCGGCGTCGCCGCGCCGGCGCTGCTGCTGATCGCCCGGCTGCTGCAGGGCCTGTCGGTCGGCGGTGAGTACGCCACCAGCGCAACGTATCTGTCCGAGGTGGCCTCCCCGGGGCGGCGCGGCTTCTACTCGAGTTTCCAGTACGTCACCCTGGTCGGCGGGCAGCTGGTCGCCCTCGCCGTGCAGATCGTGCTGCAGCAGTTCCTCACCGACGACCAGCTCGACAGCTGGGGGTGGCGGATCCCGTTCGTCATCGGCGCCGCCGGCGCGATCATCGTCATGCTGCTGCGGCGCGGCATGGACGAATCGGCCGCCTTCCACGCCGAGAACGCACGGCCGTCCGGATCGGACGGGGCACCGGCCGGCCAGTCCGGTCAGGGGTCGCTGCGCGTCCTGCTGCGGTATCCGCGGGAGTGCCTGACCGTGGTCGGACTGACCCTCGGCGGCACGATCGCGTTCTACACCTACACCACCTACATGCAGAAATACATGATCAACACCTCGGGCATCGAGAAGTCCACGGTGGCCTGGGTGAACTTCTGCGCGCTGGTGGCTTTCGTGGTGCTGCAACCGCTGGCCGGGGCACTGTCCGACCGGATCGGACGCCGGCCGCTGCTGATGTTCTTCGGCATCGCCGGCGCACTGTGCACCGTGCCGATCATGACGGTGCTCGGCGGCACCACCAATCCGGTGACCGCCTGGGCGCTGATGATGACCGCGCTGATCATCGTGTCCGGCTACACCTCCATCAACGCCATCGTGAAGGCCGAGCTGTTCCCGACGAGGATCCGGGCGCTGGGTGTCGGGCTGCCGTACGCGTTGACGGTGTCGATCTTCGGCGGCACCGCCGAATCGCTCGCGCTGTGGCTGAAGAAGGCCGGCCACGAGTCGGTGTTCTTCTGGTACGTGTCGGCGACCATCCTGATCTCGCTGGCCACCTACTGGTTCATGCGGGAGACCTCGGCCGATTCGGCCATCGACGCGGAGGCCGCACCGGAAACCCCGGCGGCCGTGCGACATTGACGTAGCGCCACGGGGCACGCGCTGCTCGCGACCGTTCCCGGCGGCCGAGCGGCGTGCGCCCCCGTGGCGCGGCCGGGAACGGATTACTGGAGAATCGCAGCGTGCGTGTGGCAGTGGTCGAGGACGACGACGGCGTCGGTGACGCGTTGGTGGAGGCCCTGTCCGCGCGCGGCCACGAGGCGCTGCGTATGCGTCGCGGCGCCGATCTGCTCGTCCGCCACCACGGTGTCGAGGTGGTCATCCTCGACCTCGGCCTGCCCGACGCCGACGGGCTGCAGGTGCTGCGGCAACTGCGGGAGGTCAGTGCCGTCCCGGTGGTCGTGCTCACCGCCCGCAGCGACGAACGGTCGGTGGTGCGCGGCCTGCGCGGCGGCGCCGACGACTACATGGTGAAGCCGCCGCGCATCGCCGAACTGCTCGCCCGCCTGGAGAACGTCACCCGCCGTGCGGCCGCCGCGTCCGGGCCACCGGCCGAGGTCGTCACGACCGGTGACGTGCGGGTGGATCTGGCCGCCCACCGCGTCGAGGTCGCCGGGCATCCGATCGCGTTGACCGCCAAGGAGTTCGAGCTCGTGCGGGCGCTGGTGGAACGCCCGGGTGCCGCAGTCAGCCGCCAGCAGCTGATGGACCGCATCTGGGGCGACGCGTTCGTCGCGGTGTCGCGCAGCCTGGACGTGCACATGACCGGCCTGCGCCAGAAGCTCGACCGGCCCGGGTTGATCACCACCATCCGCGGCTACGGCTACCGATGGGGCGAGTGACGGCGTGCGGCGGCGCCTGCTCACGGTCCTGACCGTGTTCGCCACTCTCGCGGTCGTCGCGTTCGCCGTCCCGCTGTGCCTGACCGCGGCCACCAGCCGCACCCAGCAGCTGATGCTGGGCCGCAGCGGCGACGCCGACTGGTTCGCCGGCCTCGCCGGCGCCGCGGCCGCCACGGGCGACACCCGCGCGCTGACCATGGAGGCCGCCCGCTACCACGAGGTCTACGCCGAGAACGTGCTGGTCGTCGACGCCCGCGGCGCGACCGTCGCCAACGCCGGCGTGGATGCCCGCAGCCCGGAGGTCGTGTCCGCCGTCGCCGCCGCCCGCCGCAACCAGCGCGCGGCCCCGGTCCGGCAGCTGATGCCGTGGTCGCCGGCCACGGTCCTGATCGCGCGGCCCGTCGGCACCGGTGTGCAGGTCAACGGCGCCGTCCTCATTCAGGCCTCCACCGTCCGCGCCCGCGCCGATATCGCCCGCATCTGGGGTATCGCCGCGGGCGGCGCCCTGGCCGCCCTGGTGGCGTGCACCGCGCTGGCGCTGGTGTTGTCGCGCTGGGTGCTGCGCCCGCTGGCGGAACTGTCGACCGCCGTCGCCCGGCTGACGGCCCGCCTGCCCAAGCCGCGCACCGAGGCCGTCGAGGACGCCACCATGACCCACCGGCACGGCGGCCCGCCGGAGATCCGCGCGGTCGCCGAATCGTTCGACGCCATGGCCCTCACGGTCGTCGATTCCACCGAGGCGCAACGCCAGCTGGTCGCGGATACGGCGCATGCCATGCGGAACCCGTTGGCCGCGTTGACGATCCGGCTGGATTCCCTGGAACCGGTGATTCCCGGGCACGCCGCCGCCACCTTCCGCGGCGCCACGGGCGAGCTGGAACGGCTCACCGGGCTGCTCGACAGCCTGCTCACGCTCGCCGTCGCCGAGGGCACCACCGATTTCGATCCCGCCGGCGACGACACCGAGATCGCCTGCGACGCCGTCCAGGTGGCCCGGGACCGGGTCGACGCCTGGCGCAGCGCCTTCGACCATGCCGGGCTGACGCTCACCACCGAGCCGCTCGCGCCGCATCCGGAGGCTGCCGTCGACGCCGACACGCTGGCCCGGATTCTCGATGTGGCACTGAGCAATTCGTGCCGCTACGCCGGAGCCGGGGCGCACACCCGGCTGATCGTCGCGGCCTCGGGCCCGCCCTCCGGCTCGGCCGATTCCGCGGGCACCTCCGGCTCCGCCGATTCCAGGGGCACGACCGGCTGGGCCGATTCCAGGGGCACCGTCACTGTCACGGTCACCGACGACGGGGCGGGGGTGGGCGCCGGCGAACTCGACCGGCTCACGACGAGGTTCTATCGCGGCTCATCGGCCTCGGCGACCGGTTCGGGCCTCGGCCTGCCGATCGCGGCCGCGCTGGCGAACTCGCGCCACGGCACGCTCACCGTCGAGGCGGTCGTCCCGCACGGACTGTCGGTGGTCGTCCGGTTGCCCGCGGCGGTGCGGCGATGAACCGGCGCGAATTCCTCTGCGCCGCAGCCGCCGTGGCGGCGGCCGGTGGGTGCGCGACCGGCGCGCCGCCGACGGTGCGGGTGGCCGCCGGCGAGGTGGGCGGCTTCTATCACGAGTTCACCGATCTGCTGGCCGCCGCCGATCCCGGCGCCGTGCACGTCCGACCGGTCACCACCACCGGATCGCAGGCCAATCTGGGGCTGCTCGAACGCGGTGAGGCCGATGCGGCCATGGCCCTCGCCGATTCCGTCGATGCCGGCGGGGGCGGGCTGGTCGCGCTGGGGCGGGTGTACGAGAACTACGTGCAGCTCGTGGTCGCCGCCGAGAGCCCGGTCCGCGCGGTGGCCGATCTGCGCGGGGCCCGCATCAGCCTGGGCGCATCGGGGTCCGGTGCGGCGCTGACCGGCGAACGGCTGTTGCGGGCGGCCGGATTGGATCCCGGCGGTGACGTCGCCGTCACCCATCTGGCGTTGCGGGAGGCGGTGTCGGCCCTGATCGGCGGCGGTGTCGACGCGCTGCTGTGGGCGGGCGGCGTGCCGACCGGAGTCCTCGATGTGCCGGGCACACTGCGCCTGGTCGATCTCGGCGATCTCGCCCGGCCGCTGCGGGACCGGTTCGGCTATCTCTACGATCTCGTCGTCGTTCCCGCCGACGCCTATCCCGGTACCCCCGCCGTCCGCACGATCGGCGTCGCCAACCTGCTCGTCACCACGCGGTCGCTGCCGGACGCCACCGCGGCGGCGGTCACCGAACTGCTCATCGGCCGCGCCGAGCGGCTGGTTCCCGACGAGGCCGCCGGCACCCAGTTCCTGGATGTGCGGTCGCTGATCGGGACCGCCGGTGTGCCCCTGCATCCGGGCGCGGTCGCGGTGTATCGCCGGCATCACGGCTGAGCGCGCCGACAGCCCCATCCGGCCGATCCGGTGGCAGGCGGGCCGGGGCCGAGCCGGTGCAGCGCGCACGTCCGGGCGCTCATCTTCGCCGTATCCGGCGGACTGCCCGATACGGCATCGGACCCGAGCGGCCCGCAGGCGCCGGCGGGGCCGCTCACCTTCGGATTGTGGTGGTCGGATCACAGATGGCGCTCGGGACCACGATCCGGGCGGGCGACGTGGTTCGCCGTGCGGGTTTCCGGCGTTCCGGGCATCCGGGAGACGCCGCAACCTCCCGGGTTCGAGACTCGTACGGCGCCAACATATTCCGAGAAGCGGAGCGGCGGCCGGAACGGCACGGTGACGATCGACGGCCGGTGCGGGACAGGCAATGCCGGAGCGGTCCCGAGTTGCCTACAGCCGATGCGCTCGTGTGAGATCATGACACGCCGACCACATCGGCGCCGCGGGACCGGGGAAGGACACCTACACAGATGCGACCGTTGGGATCCGACGATCCGGCAGCTCTCGGCCCGTACCGATTGCTCGGTGTGCTCGGTTCTGGCGGTATGGGCCGGGTCTACCTCGGGCGCACCGGCGGTGGCCGCACCGTCGCCGTCAAGATGGTGCACGCGAACCTGGCCGATGACACCGAGTTCCGCACCCGGTTCCGGCGCGAGGTCGCCGCGGCGCGCCGGGTGGCCGGGCCGTACACGGTGCCCGTTCTCGATGCCGACCTCGACGCCCGACGGCCTTGGCTGGCCACCGGTTTCGTATCCGGGATGTCGCTGACCGATGCGGTCGAGGCGCACGGGCCGCTGCCCGAGCAGTCGCTGTATCGCCTTGCCGCCGGCCTGTCCCGCGCACTGGCCGACGTGCACACCGCCGGAATGGTGCATCGCGACCTCAAACCGTCGAATGTGCTGCTGTCCGCGAACGGTCCGCGCGTGATCGACTTCGGTATCGCGCGAGCCGCCGACGACACGGTGCTGACCACCACGGGCAAGATCATCGGTTCGCCGGGCTACATGTGTCCGGAGCAGATCACCGGCGAGGTCGCCGTGGGCCCGCCCGGCGACGTGTTCTCCCTGGGCGGTGTGCTCGTCTACGCGGCCACCGGCGCCGGACCGTTCGGTTCCGGTCATTCGGCGTCGATGCTGTGGCTGGTGGTCGAGGGCGAACCGCGCCTGGACGGCGTCCCCGGCGGGCTGCGCGATCTGGCGGCGGCCTGCCTCGCCAAGCAGCCCGAATCCCGGCCCACGCCGACGGAACTCGCCGAGCGCCTGGCCGGATTCGACCCGGCCGGCCCGGGGGGATGGCTGCCGGGCCCGCTGCTCCAGGACATCATCAACCGGACCGAGGAACTGCTCCACCTCGACGCGCCCTCCTCACCCGCACCACCGGCCCCGCCGCCGACGAGCACCACGCTCGCATCCCAGGGATCGTGGCCGGCGCCCGGGCAGACGCCACCGGCCGGGCAGTCGTGGCCGCAACATCCGGCCGCCACGGCGGGACCTGCCCATCCGCCGCCCGGCTCGGCGATGGCGGCTCCTTACCAGGGGGCGCCTCATCAGCACCAGCCGAACGACCCTCCCGCCCGCCGCGGACGCCGCGGGATCGTGCTGGGTGCCGTGGCCGCCGCGCTGGTCGTGGTCGGCGTGGTGAGCGGGATCCTCGCCTACAACAGTGCCTCCGGCAACAAGGGCGGCGGCAGTTCGACCGTGGCCGCGGACACTCCGACCGGCGAACCGGCCACGGACGGAAACGCCGCCACCACCGAAACCGGCAGTGTCACACCGTCGTCGGATGCTGCCGGTTCGTCCGCGACGCTGCCGGCCGACTATGTCGGCACGTGGAAGGGCACCGCCGAGGACATCGCGGCGACCTACGACATCGTGGTCAACCTGCACGACGGCAAGGTCGGTGACGAACTGGGCAGCTCCAGCAACACCGGCCAGCGGTCGAACCAGACGTGCGCACGCGCCGAAACCCTGACCGCGGCCGACACCACGTCGATCACCTTGCGCGCCCGCCTCACGGGCGGGGCGCAGTGCCTGGACGACGGCCAGAGTTCCACGCTGACCCTCCATCAGGACGGAACCGCGACCTACACGATGGAGGGCCCGATCGGTGATATCAGCGGGACCCTGCGGCACCGATAATCCGGCCGGCGCGCACCTGCCGCGACATTATGGTACGAGTTCGAAAATATCGCCCGGGTTCACGTGGTCGTACAGTGCCTTGGCGCCCTCCGGCGTCATTCGGATACAGCCGTGGGATTTTTCCTCGAGGGGCCCGATATGTGTGGCGATATCGCCGTTGAAGAACACCGCCCAACGCATTTCCGCGTCGTGCATGGTACTCCAGTGGTATTCCTTTTTGAATGCCGCGCGGAAGACCCCGGGCGGCGTCTCGTATCCCGGGCGGCCGTGCGAGATCGGGGTGGGCCCGTAGATCACCTTGCCGTCCTCGAGCAGCCACGCCTCGTTGGCGGACAGGCTCATGCACACCTTCGCGCCCTCGGCCGTGCACGGCGCGACGACCGGCGCCGGAGGGATCACCGGCCCCGGAATCAGCGGCCCGACACCGGGAATGTCGGGGCCGCCGGGCCACAGCGGATCCGCCACCGCGGGCGCGGCGAACATCAGTCCGGACGCCGCCACGCCGACACCCATACACAGCGCGGACCGTATGGTCCGATCGACGTAATACCTGCTACTCATAAGCCACCGACCTCTCTGGCCTTGCCCGCCGTCCGGCAGGTGACAGGACCTTTTTCTGGAGCATCAATCAGGTGTTGATCGTAATCCGCTCCGGTCTGGCCGCGATCACAATAAGGTCACATATTCCTCTCCCGCATTCCCGGCTGCGACGGGAATGCGGGTATTCGGGTTTCCTGTATCGAACTCCGGACCTATAATCGCGGTCCGCCCGGCGCACCCGTGCGGATTCGGCGCCGGCCGAAGGTCGATTTCCGCCGCGTGCGCGGGGGCTCAGGTGACGACGAGCGTCGCGACGCCCAGGTACACGAGGATCGACAGCAGATCCTGCACGACGGTGGCCGGCGGCCCGGAGCCGAAGGCCGGATCGATCCGCAGCCTCGACAGCAGCCACGGCAGGCCCATCGCCACGACCGCGGCGACCGAGCAGGCGGCCAGCAACGACAGCGACACGGCCAGCGATACGTCCCAGGTACCCCAGATCGCCAGCGTGAGCGGATAGGACACCGCCGCGATCAGCACGCCGATCAGCAGTCCGGTGATCGACTCGCGGACCACGACCTGCCGAATGCCGACACCGACCGACAGGCCGCGCACGACCAGCGCCTCGGTCTGGGTGCCGACCGCGTCGGCGAGGTGGACGACGCCCGGGATGAAGAACGCGACCAGCACCTGCCGCTCCAGCTCGGCCTGGAAGGCGTCCACGACACCGGCCGCGAGCATCGCCCCGGCGAGCCCCACCAGCAGCCACGGCAGGCGGTGCCACAGGCGGCGCCCGACCGGCTCCACGGTCGCGGTGCGCGCGCCGGAGGTGGATTTCAGGTAGCCGGACAGGCGGGCGACGTCCTCGTCGTGCTCCTGCCGCAGCACCGACAGCAGCCGCTGCGGCGGGATGAGCCCCAGCCACCGGCCCTCCGCGTCGACCACGGCCAGTCCGGGTTCGTTGTGCTGCAACGCCTCCCACGCGGCGGCCTCCTGATCGCGGTGCCCGGCGATGGTCGGCGGGTGGGGGTCCATCACCTCGCCGACCCGCGCCCCGCGCGCGGCGGCCAGCAGGTTCTCGAGGGTGATCAGCCCGGCCAGGCGGCTGCCGTCGCACACCGCGACGACCGCCGCGCTGTCGAACCGGGCACCCCGGATCCGGGCCAGCACGGCGTCGACCGCCTCGGCGGGATTGGCGATCGGGACGTTGCGGGTGGCATGGGCGGCGGCGGTTTCGAAGATCTCGGCGCTGCGGGCGTTGGGCTCCACGCGCGCACGCTATCCCGGCGAATCCGGACACGCCAGAGCGGGAACTCGCGAGCGGCGCGCCGCGTGATCGACGGCGCCCCACCGTCTCTCGGGCCACCGGATCCACCGCGGCGGCACGAGCGACGGGGATCACGTCGCAGCCCGGATCCGCCGCCCGTGCCACTCTCCGGATGCCTCCGCCACCACCGGTTCCGGGCGCGGGCACGCATCCTGTCCGTGATCGGCGGCAAGGGGCAGATGTTCGGCTCCCGAACCCGATCAGGATGCGGTGGGCACCGAGAATTCCGCGCCGAGGACGGTCCCGGGTGCGCCGGTGGCGATCAGCCGACCGTCGCGCAGGAGCAGGCAGTGGTCCGCGCGCAGCGCCTCGGCGTGATCATGGGTGGCCTGCACCACGGTCACCCCGTCCTCGGCGAGTTCCCGCAGGATCCGCGAGATCTGCTGCCGCGCTTCGGCATCCAGTCCCGTGGTGGGTTCGTCGAGCAGCAGCAGCCCGGACTGCTGGGCCAGCGCCTGGGCCAGCAGCGCCCGCTGCCGCTGCCCCCCGGACAGTGTGGTGAGCCGTCGGCGGGCCAGCTCGGCGATTCCCATGCGGTCCAGGCATTCCCGCACGATCCGGTGGTCGGCGCGGGTCAGCCGGCGCCAGGGCCCGCGATGGGGCCAGCGCCCCATGGCGACGGTGTCGCGCACGGTGATCGGCAGCGTCGCGGGGACGGCGCTGTGCTGCACGACCAGGGCGGGCCGGCGGTCGCTCGCCCGTTCGATCGCGCCGCCGGTGGGTGCCAGGACGCCCGCGATCGCGCTCAGCAGAGTGGATTTCCCGGAGCCGTTGGGCCCGAGGATTGCGGTCACCCGGGCGGCGGGGACATCGGTGGTGATCTCGTGCAACACGGTGTGCGAGCGGTAGCCCGCCGCGAGCGAGTCGATCCGAACGGCCGGGGTGTTCTGTCCGTGCACTACATCACCTAACTTGTATTGAAAATCATTTCCACTATAAGGTGTCGCCCCATGGATGTCCTGTTTGCCCCCTTCGAGGTTTCGTTCGTCCAGCGGGCACTGTGGGGCGGGCTCCTGGTGTCCTGCGTATGCGCGCTCGCCGGAACGTGGGTCGTGGTGCGCGGCATGGCCTTTCTCGGCGACGCCATGGCGCACGGCATGCTCCCCGGCGTCGCCGTCGCCTCGCTGCTCGGCGGCAACCTGCTGGTGGGCGCCGCCTGCAGCGCGGCGGTGATGGCGCTGGGAGTGACCGCGCTGCAACGCAATCCGCGCTTCACCGCCGACACCGGCATCGGGCTGGTGTTCGTCGGCATGCTGGCGGCCGGCGTGATCATCGTGTCCCGGTCGCAATCGTTCGCCGTCGACGTGACCGGATTCCTGTTCGGCGACGTCCTGGCCATCCGCGACCGCGACCTCGGCTGTCTCGGGGCGGCGCTGGCGGTCGCCGCGGTGGTCACGGTGCTCGGGCACCGCGCATTCGTGGCCCTGGCCTTCGATCCGCGCAAGGCACACACCCTCGGGCTGCGGCCGCGGTGGGCGCAGGCCGCGCTGCTGGGCCTGCTGACCCTCGCCATCGTCGCGTCCTTCCACGTGGCCGGCACGCTGCTGGTGTTCGGGCTGCTCATCGCCCCGCCCGCCGCGGCGATCCACTGGGCCGACCGCATTCCGGTGATCATGCTGCTCGCGGCGCTGTTCGGCAGCTTCGCCACCGTCACCGGCCTGTTCGTGTCCTGGCACGCCGGCACCGCCGCGGGCGCCACCATCGTCGCGGTCGCGGTGGCCACGTTCTTCGCCTCGGTCGCGGCGGCGTGGCTGCGTGACCGCCTGCGCTCGTCGGGTTCCGGCAAGCGGGCCGCGGCGCTCGCGGCGGCGGCGCTCGCCGTCCTGCCGGTGGCCGGATGCGGTTCCGGCGGAGGCGAATCCGCGCCCGTCACCGAGACACCGCACGGCTACGTCGAGGGAGCCGAGGAGACCGACGCGCCGCAGACCCGGGTAGTCGTCGCCGACGCCGCCGGAGCGGTCCGCGTCGTCGACACGATCGAGAACACCGTCACCCCGGCCGGGCAGCATCCGGGCGCCACCGCGATCCGCGGCGACGACCGGTTCGCCTACCTCGCCGCGGGCGGGGCGGTGCGGATCGTCGACGGCGGCGCGTGGACGGTCGACCACGGCGACCACATGCACTACTACAAGGCCGCGATCCGCGAGGTCGGCACACTGCGCGGCGCACCGGGCGGTGGCGCACCGGCCGCGGTGCACAGCGATGTCGCGCTCACCGCGGTGGCCACCGCGTCCGGCACCGTCCTGCTGGACCGGCCCGCCCTCGACGACGGCCACATCACCGAGCGCGGCGTCCTCGACGGTGCCATCGCGATCCCCTACGAGGAACACCTCGCCGTACTGACCAGGGATACGGGACGGCTCGAGATCCGCGGCCGCGACGGCGCGACCGTGGCGCCCCTGGCCGAGACCTGCCCGTCGCCCCGCGGATCCGCGGTCACCCGCCGCGGCCTGGTCTTCGGCTGCCGCGGCGGCGCCGTCACCGTCACCGAGACCGGCGGCCGGTTCGAGGCCGCGAAAATCCCTTACCCGCAACCGGTTCCGGACGCCGAACGCGCGACGGAGTTCACCCACCGCCCGGGCAGCACCACCCTCGTCGCCCGCGCCGGGGACCGCGGCGTCTGGGTGCTCGACGTCCGGGCGCGCAGCTGGCGGCTGCTCGACACCGGACCGGTCGCGTCGGCCAACACCGCGGGGGAGGGCAGCACCCTGCTCACCCTGACCCGCGACGGCGTCCTGCACGGCCACGACATCGCCACCGGCGCCCGGACCGCCCAGGTGCCGTTGCTGACCGCACCCGTCCCCGACGGCGCGGCCCCACCGTCGATCGAGATCGACACCACCCGCGCCTATGTCAACGACGCCGCCGGCCGCGCCGTGCGCGAGATCGACTACCGCGACAACCTGCGCCTGGCGCGCTCGTTCCCGCTCGACATCACCCCGACTCACCTGGTGGAGACCGGCCGATGAGAACCCTGATCCGGCTCTGCGCCGCCCTGCTGCTGCTCGGACTGGCCCCCGCCTGCACCGCCACCCCCGACGACCGGCCCGAAATCGTCGTCACCACCAACATTCTCGGCGACCTGACCCGCGCGATCGTCGGCGACACGGCCGCGGTCACGGTCCTGATGCCACCCGACGCCGACCCGCACCAGTTCGCGATCTCCGCGCAGACCGCCGCCCGCATCGAACGTGCCGACCTGTTCGTCCACAACGGGCTCGGCCTCGAGGAAGGCATCCGGCGGCACGTCGACGCCGCCGGCGACGCCGGGGTCACCACGCTCGCCGTCGGCGAACAGGTCGACCCGATCCGCTACCGCGGCACCGACGACGACCGGCCCGACCCGCACTTCTGGACCGACCCCGCCCGGGTGCGCCGCGCGGTCGAGCTGATCGGCGAGCGCGTCGCCGCGATCGGCGGCATCGACGCGAACGCGGTGCGCGCCGGCACCACCCGGTATTCCGCCGAACTGGAACGCCTCGACGGCTGGATGACCGAACGGTTCGGCACCATCCCCGCCGACCGGCGCAAGCTCGTCACCAACCACCACGTATTCGGTTATCTGGCACAGCGTTTCGGGTTCGAGGTGATCGGCACCGTGCTGCCCAGCGGCACCACCCTCGCCTCACCCAGCGCCTCGGATCTGGCCGGGCTGGCCGACACGGTCCGCGCCACGGGCGTTCCCGCCGTGTTCGCCGACTCCTCCCAGCCCGACCGCCTCGCCCGGGTGCTCGCCGACCAGGCCGGAGTGCACGTGCGAATCGTCGCCCTGTACTCGGAATCGCTCACCGAGCCCGGCGGCCCGGCCGCCACCTACCTCGACATGATGCGCGCCAACACCGAGGCCATCGTGCGCGGCCTGACCGCGTGATCCGGCCCCGGAACAAGAGAATGGAGTAACACCATGCGGTTACGCGTCCGCGCCACCCGATCACTGGCCGT
The DNA here is from genome assembly GCF_000526215.1 of Nocardia sp. BMG51109. Lineage (NCBI taxonomy): Bacteria > Bacillati > Actinomycetota > Actinomycetes > Mycobacteriales > Nocardiaceae > Nocardia > Nocardia sp. BMG51109. Next base: position 6,498,144 of record NZ_JAFQ01000004.1, on the reverse strand, counting down.
GTCCGGCGTTCTCGCCGCGATAGCGCTGAGTGGTTGCGGCACAGGCGGTTCGGAACCCGGCAACGAGGCATCCGACAGCCCGCAGGGCCCGGCGATCGCCGAGCCGATCGCGGTCACCTACGACGGCGGCATCTACCTGCTGGACGGAAAATCCCTGACGACGGCGGACGAGCTGAAGCTGGACGGCTTCAACCGCCTCAACCCCGCGGGCGACGACCACCACCTGATGGTGTCGACGAAGGACGGATTCCGCGTCCTCGACGCGGCACACGGCGACTGGACCGACCTCTCGTTCCCCGCCGCGAAACCCGGGCACGTGGTGCGGCACGCCGGGCACACCGTCCTGTTCGCCGACGGCTCCGGCGAGATCACCACCTTCGATCCGCATCAGCTCGCCGACGGTGCGCCGCAGACCGACACCTACAAGACGGCCGCCCCGCACCACGGTGTCGCGATCGAGCTGTCGAACGGTCAGCTGGTCCACACGCTCGGCACCGAGGACAAGCGCACCGGCATCGCCGTCCTGGACGCCGCCCGCAAGGAGATCACCCGCAACGAGGACTGCCCGGGCATCCACGGTGAAGCCGCGGTCCAGGGCGAGGCCGTCGTCGTCGGCTGCCAGACCGGCGCCCTCGTCTACCGCGACGGAAAGATCACGAAGGTCACCAGCCCCACACCGTACGGCCGGATCGGCAACCTGTCCGGCAGCGCCGCCTCACCGATCGCGCTGGGCGACTACAAGCAGGACGAGGACGCCGAACTCGAACGGCCGCGGCAGATTTCGCTGGTCGACACCCGCAACAACACGCTGCGGCTGCTCGACATCGGCACCAGCTACACCTTCCGGTCGCTGGCCCGCGGCCCGCAGGGCGAGGCCCTCGTACTCGGCACCGACGGGCAGATCCACGTCATCGACCCGATCGCCGGCACCCAGGTGCGCACCATCCCGGTCACCGCGCCGTGGGAGGAGCCGCTGCAGTGGCAGCAACCGCGCCCGGCGCTGTTCGTGCGCGGCGCCGACGTCTACGTCTCCGACACCGCCGCGAAGAAGGTCCACCGCATCGACCTGGCCACCGGCACCGTCGCCGCCACCGCCACGCTTCCCGAAACACCCAACGAGCTGAGCGGTACCCTGGCCGACTGATCACGCGCCCCGCGAAAGCCGCGGCGTTTCGATCGCTGTGACGTTTCCGGGCATGGGTGGGGCCGGGAGCGAGCGGGCTCCCGGCCCCAGCCGCACGCAGGGGAGCGGCTGCGACCTCCCGGCCCGGAACTCGGGCGGTGCGGAATCGGCACGGCCGCAGCCTGGTTCGCACCGGATCGCGGCCACACCCGTCATCGACTTCTCGGCCGGAATCTCGCAGTGGACTGCGGCCGAAACATGCCGGAACGACGGCTGGAGCCGGCGCCGGGCAGACTCCGCCGGCCCCGTACACGACGAGCGGCCGCCGGAACGGAACGCGACGCGCGGGGACGCGGCACACCGAAGCAGGTGTGCGAGTATCGGGCGGACGGCGGCCGGACAGAGAGTATCCGCCCGGCGGCACCGGCGCACTGCACGCGATGGAAGCCGCTGATGTTGCCAGTCGTTCTTACTTGAAATCCAGTTCTGCCGCCGGGTCGATGGCCGATCGGCAGCAGGTGTGCGAGTATCGGGCGGACGGCGGCCGGACAGAGAGTATCCGCCCGGCGGCACCGGCGCACTGCACGCGATGGAAGCCGCTGATGTTGCCAGTCGTTCTTACTTGAAATCCAGTTCTGCCGCCGGGTCGATGGCCGATCGGCGTTCACCGTCTCGGCCGGTACCCGCTTGTAAGCAAGGAATCTCGCGGATTCTCCGCGATGCCCAGTCACGTACCGGGCGGTTTTCGCTGCGCATATGTGATGATCTATTTCTTCTCGACAACTGGATATGAGTTCGGAGTGACATGCGGTCTACACACAGCACGACCCGTCGGGGGTTCCTGGGACTGGCCGCCACGGCGGCCGCCGGTGTCGCCGTGTCCACGGGGCCCGCGCGAGCGGCCGCGCCCGGCCGGCGAGTGGCGATACTCGGCGGGGGAGTCGCGGGCCTGTCGGCCGCGCACGAACTCGGCCGCCGCGGCTTCGCGGTCACCGTCTACGAGCGAACCCCGGACCTGGGCGGCAAGGCACGCAGCAACACCGTCCCCGGCTCGGGCACCGGCGGCCGCCCCGAGCTCCCCGGAGAGCACGGTTACCGAGGATTCCTCGGCTTCTACCACAACCTCGACGAGCTGATGAAGACCATCCCGCACGGCCCGGGACGCAGCGTGTTCGACAACCTCGTCCCCACCGGAACCGGCCGGTTCTTCCGCGTCGGCGGCCGCCCGGAGATCACCGCGACCAACGTGCCCCGGCCGTGGAACCCCGGCCCGGCACCCGAGGAGTTCCTTGCGAACGCGCTCGCGAGTATCGACCTGCTCCGGTACATGCCTGCGGCCGAAGCCGACTTCTTCCTGCGCAAACTGCTCGTCTTCATGACCAGCGGCCCCGAACGCCGCGAAGGGCAGTGGGAGAACCTCACCTGGTCCCGATTCCTGTGCGCGGACACGAAATCCGCGGAATACGACGCGCTGCTGGTCCGCGGCCTGACCCGCAACCTGGCCTCGATCCGCTCCGACGAGGCCAACGCCCGCTCCGTCGGCATCATCGGCGAGGCGTTCATCCTCAGCCTGCTCGGTTTCGGCAACACCCCCGGCTCGGTCGCCGTGCGCGTGCTGGAGGGAGCGACCAACGAACTGTGGATCCACCCGTGGGTCGACCATCTGCGCGACCTCGGCGTCGGCTTCGAAACCGGCTGGGCGGCAACGGCACTGACCGTCGCCGACGGACAGATCACCGACGTGGTGCTGCGCGACGCGGGCGGCACGGCACGGCGCGTCGACGCCGACTGGTACGTGCTCGCGGTACCGGCCGAACGCGCCGCACCGCTGTTGACCGGGCCGGTCCTCGACGCCGACCCGGCACTGGCCGGTGTGCACGGGCTGCGCACCGACTGGATGAGCGGCATCCAGTTCTACCTCCGGAAACCGTTGCCGCTCACCGCCGGCGGAACCAGCTACGTCGACTCACCCTGGGCGCTGACCTCGATCAGCCAGGCCCAGTTCTGGAGACGCCCGATGGCCGACTACGGCGACGGCACCGTCCGCGACATCCTGTCCGCGGCCATCGCCGACTGGACCACCCCCGGCATCGTGCACGGCAAACCGGCCCGCGACTGCACCCGCACGGAAATCGCCGAGGAGGTCTGGGCCCAGATCACCGCCCACATCAACGACAACGGCCCCGACCTGCTCACCCGCCCCGACCTGCATTCCTGGCACCTCGACCCGGCCATCACCGGCACCGGAACCCCCGACGCCGCCAACGACACCCCGCTGTTCATCCAGCACCCCGGCTCCTGGCAGCACCGCCCCGCCGCCACCACGGCCCTGCCCAACCTGTTCCTCGCCGCCGACTACGTCCGCACCGGCCTCAACGTCGCCACCATGGAAAGCGCGAACATCGCCGCCCGCGCGGCCACCAACGCCCTCCTCGCCCGCGCGGGCTCCACCGAACCGCCCTGCCGCATCACCCCGCTGCAACGCCCGCCCCTGTTCGCCGCGCTCGAATCGTCCGACGACGACCGCTACCGCCGGGGCCTCCCACACATCCTCGACACCGAACAACCGGCCGTCCCGTAGCACGGCACAGTGACGAACCATGATGCCCAACGCGTCGTTGCCCTCGACGAATCCCACTGCGCACCCACGGATTTCGATACGGTCGTCAGGGTTGCCCCTATCGGAACAGCACACCGACGGCCGCGGGTCACGGCGCAGGTTCTCCTCCTCGACCCGTCCGGCCGAGGTGTTCATGACGATGTACTCGGCACCGTGTACTCGGCACCGTGTACTCGGCACCGTCGACGGTCGCCGGTCGGCGTTCACGTTCGCGCGGGCCTGTAGTCGTGCGGGGTATGCGGCGGGATGGTGTGCCCGATCGCGTCCACGGCGGCGCGGGAGGTTTTCGCCACCGATTCCGTGCCTCCGTCGCCGAAGTTCTTGACACCGTCGCCGACGTTCCACAGGTTGGGGATCGGTGTGGCCGGGGAGAGGTCGGTGCCGGGGGCGGCGTGCTGGCCCGGCCAGTCGTCGCGGTTGACCGTCGTGGACAGGATGTGTGCGGAGTCGAATCCGGGCACTGTCGTGCGCAGGTCCTCGAGCAGCGCCTGCATCTCGCGTTCGCCGTCGAAACCATCGGCGGTGGTGACGGGCAGGCCCCACCCGAGATACAGGTGCCATCCCGGCGGTGCCATTTCCGGGCAGGTGGGGGTGAAGTTGATCAGTTCGAGGAGTCTGCCGTTCTTCGTGGGGCCGAAGGTCATCGCCCCGAACCGGCCCAGCGAGTTGCGCATGGCGAAGTTGACCGCCAGCAGGGCGGCGGGCCGTGCGTTCTCGACCTCCCGCAGGTAGGACTGCGGGAAGTGTTGTTCGCCGACGAGTTCCACGGTGGCTCGCGGTCCGGCATCGCTGATCACTGCGGCACAGTCGATCTCGGTCTCGGTGCCGCCGGTCGCCAGCACGGCGCCGGTGATCCGGCCGTCGGCGACCCGGAGCCGCCGTACCTCGGTGGACGTGCGGATCCGCCCACCCAGTTCCGCGAATCGCTCGAGCAGTGCGTGCGAGACGCCGATACTGCCCTCCGGGTGGAATCCGAACCTGCGCAGGCCGGTGTTCTGCGAGAAGAACGTGAACACGGCGGCCGCGGGCAACTCGTCCGCCTCGGTGACGAAGAACGACGCCAAGGGATTTCGAAGCATCGCGTGTATTCGGCGGTTCTTGGTGAACCGGTGCAGCCACTGGGCGAACGTCACGTCCTCGGGCCGCAGGCCGCGCTCGGCCGCGAACCGGGGCAGCCGGTCCAGGCTCACTCGGCAGATCCAGCGGAACGCTCCGTTCGCCCAGCCGCCGATCACCGGGGTCAGGTCGACGTTCATGCGCCCCAGCCGCAGTACCACCATCGGCCGGGGCACCCGGACGCCGCGGCCGGTGGCCGAGCCGGCGCCGTAGGGGACGCCGACGGTCCGGCACACCTGCTCCAGGGCACCGCCGAACTCGAAGGCCGCCGCGCCTGTGTTCACCAGGAAGCCGTCGATCTGTTCGGTCGAGGCGCGGCCGCCGACGCGATCCAGCCGTTCGGTCAACAGGACTCGGTAGCCGGCCCGGGCGAGCAGTGTCGCGGCGCAGATGCCGCCGATGCCCGCGCCGACGACGAGGACGTCGCACTGGTCATCGTTCGCTTGCATGGATACCTCCCGGGACCGGATCCGTTTCCGTCGTCGGTTTCGGGCGCGACGGCCACCAGTTCCAGTTGCCCATCAACTTCATCGCCGCGGGCACGATGATGATCCGCACCAGCGTCGCGTCGAGTGCCACGGCGACCGCGAGGCCGATCCCCATCTGCTGCATGATGGCATTCCCGGCGAGTCCGAAGGCGCCGAAGACGACGATCATGAGGATGGCGGCACCGGTGATGAGCGGTGCCGTGCGAGCCATGCCCCGGGCGACGGCGAGCTTGTTGTCGCCGCCGGCACGGTACTCCTCCCGGACCCGGCTGAGCAGGAACACCTCGTAGTCCGTGCTCAGGCCGACGATCATCGCGAGGATCAGCGGCGGAACGAAGGACACCAGGAACCCCTGGTCGTCGAGCAGGCCGGCGTTCCACCCGTACTGGAACAGCATGACCAGCACCCCGAACGTCGCGCCGACCGACAGCACGTTCATGGCAATGGCTTTCAGCGGCAGGAACACCGAACGGAACGAGACCAGCAGCACCAGGTACACCGCGGCGAGCATGAGGGCGACGACCAACGGCATGTGGTCGGAGATCACCCGGTTCAAATCCTGCGAGCGCGAGGTGATGCCGCCCACGTCGGAGGTCAGCGGCGCCGGTAGCTGGTTCGACCGTTCGACGACCTGGTTCAGCAGCCGTTCGGTGGCGGGATCGGCCGGCTCCCGGGCGGGCACGACCTCGACCACGAAGCGGTGCGCGTCGGCGGGGACGAAGTAGCGCAGTCCCTGCTTCGCATCGGGGGGCAGACGGTCGAAGGCCGCCGGGTCCAGCGCCGCGAACGGGTTCGCGGGCGAGACCTGACGCAGCACGGTCATCGCCGAGTTCACCGTCTGCACGTCCGGCAGGGCGCCGACGTCCTGCACGAAGCGGGTCAGCGCCTCCGCGTTCGCCGGGTCGGTGATCGGTCCCGGGCTCTGGACGACGACCTGGATCGGCAGCGCGGCACTGGGACCGAACTGGTCGGCAATATGCTCGGACCCGACGCGCACCGGCGAGGACTCGGGCAGCATGCGCAGGTCCGGCAGCGACAGGGTCATGCTCGCCGCCGGAACCGCCAGCACGATCAGCACGGCGGCCCCGGCCGTCAGGAGCGTCACGGGCCGCCGCATGACCGCCAGAGCGGTCCGGTACCAGCGGTGCTCGGTCAGCTCGGCATCGGTGGCCGTCTCGCTGCCGCCGATCCGGCCGGGCAGTCGCAGCACGCCGGCGTTGATTCGGTGCCCGAGCAGATGCAGCAGCACCGGGGTGAGGACGCTGGATACCAGCACGGCGATCGCGACCACCAGCGCCGCGCCCGCGGCGAGCGACACGATGGCGTTGACCGGCACGACGAACAGCGTGACCGCGGCAGCGATGATCGTGATGCCCGATGCGACGACCGTATGCCCCGCGGTGGCCAAGGTGCCGGTGACCGCCGAGCGTACGTCCTGCCCGGCGGCGAGTTCTTCCTTGAAGCGCTTGATCATGATCAGCGAATAGTCCACGCCGACACCGAGACCGAACATGAGCACGACGTTCTGCACGAAGATGGACAGTTCGACCTGCCGCGCGACGACGCCGAGGATCCCGAGGGCGAACACGACATTGGTCAGGGTGGCCGCGAGCGCGGCGCCGACGGCGACCACGCTGCGGAACAGCAGCAGCAGCACGAGCGCGACGAGCGGCAGGGCGATCGCTTCGGCGCGGATCAGGCTCAGTACCGAGTCCTCGTTGACCGCGCCCTGGAATATCTCCACGTTCACCAGCGCCACGTCGAGTCCCTGGGAATCGAAGCGGGCGTCGAGGTCCTTCTCGATGGCCGGCAGTTCCTTCGTGGCCGTGTTGTCATCGAGGCCGGAGCCGATGGAGGTCACCACCGTCGCGCGGTCCTTGCCGAGGAAGGTGCCGCGCGACAGCGGTGACAGCGTGCTGTAACCGAAGCTGCTCTGCACGCGCAGCCTCGGATCCGATCGGACCTGCTCGAAGACCTCCCGGGTGCGCTCGTCGAAGGCGGAGGAGGAGTCGGTGTTGTCGCGATCGTGGACCACCAGGACGGCGGTCGTGGCTCCGCGTCCGTGCAGCCCCTCCGACAGCATGTCCCGCACGGCCACCGTGCTCGAGCCGGCGATGTCCCAGCCACCCGCGCGCAGGGTGCCGGTGAGCGACAGAGCACTGACGGCCCCGACGATCAGCAGCAGCACCCAGGCCGCGACGAGGCGCCACCTGTTGCGTTCGGTGAAGTGCGATATCGATGGCGCCCACCCGGACCCCCGCGGTCCGGGCGGCGAATCCCGGGCGCCGGCAGGGTGCTGCGCGGGCACGGTATCGGACGAATCCGTCATTGGGCGGTTCCGGGGGCGATCACGTCGGTGGCCAGTTCGTGCACCATGTCGACGACGTTGCCGATGGTGCGCACCCCCGCCAGTTGTTCGCGTTCGACGGTCCGGCCCAGTTCCGCCTCGAGCAGCTCGATCAGATCGACGAAGTCGATGGAGTCCATACCCAGATCGTCGCGTAGATCGATCCGTTCGTCGTCGAGTTCGTCAGCCGACATGCTCAGAGTATCGCTGAGCATGCGGACGACCCGCTGGCGAATGAGATTGCGATCCAAGGCTCCTCCTCGATGGTCGGGCGTGTCGGTAGGGGGTGGGGGGATTCTGCGGTGGATGCCGACCGGTGACCGAGCCGGTGGATGTCGGTCGGTGACCGGGCCGGTGGCGGCCGGTCAGTGACCGAGCCGGTGCTGGAGGGTGCCGCAGACCTCGCCGGTGGCCTCGACGAACCGGTCGATGTCCGCCTCGTCCACCACCAGCGGCGGCTGGATGCGCATGACCTGGTTGGTGTTGGCCGTGATGAACGTCAGGATCCGATGCCGAGTGCCGAGTGCGGAGACGAACCGCATGCACAGCAGCTCGGTCAGCGCCTGCTCGACCGCGGTGCCCGCGTGCCGCAGGCTCTCGCTCACGGTGTCGGGCAGCGTGTCGGACAGGTCGAACAGGCCGCCGGGCAGGCGGGTCAGCGACTCGGACACCGCGGCGCCGGTCGCACCGGCGAAATAGCCGGGGTCGAACGCGATCGCGTTCATCAGGCCCACACCGCGGGTCTCGGCGATGAAGTCGAACGGTGCGCAGACTCGTTCCAGCCCGGCCCGCAGCCGTTTACCGAGCCGGTCGGCGCGGGTGGAAAGTTCCTCTCCCACGAGCACGTCCAGTGTGGCCAGCGCGACGGCCGCGGCGAAGTTGCCGCCGCCGAAGGTGGAGGTGTGCGCGATCGACCGGGTCGGCGAGGCGTAGGCGGCGTCCCAGACGGCCGCCGTGGTCAGCGTCGCGCCGATCGGTACCAACCCGCCGGACAGCGACTTGGCCAGGCACAGGATGTCCGGCTCGACCAGCTGGGATTCGCAGGCGAACATCGTGCCGGTGCGGCCGAGGCCGGTCTGGATCTCGTCGACGATCAACAGCGCGCCGGCCTCGCGGCAGATGTTCGCGGCCGCGGCGAGATAGCCCGGCGGCGCCACCACGACACCGCCCTCGCCCTGGACCGGCTCGACGATGAAGGCGGCCGCGCCCGCGACGGCTGCGCGGAGCTCGTCCTCGTCGCCGTAGGGCACGCGGAGGCAGTCGGGCACCAGCGGATGAAACTGCGCACGATGCGACTCGCGTCCGGTGACCGAGAGCGCGCCCAGTGTCTTGCCGTGGAAGCTGTTGTCGGCGTATACGATTCGTGTCCGCCCGGTGGCGGCCCGCGCCATCTTCAGCGCGGCCTCGACGGCCTCGGTGCCCGAGTTGCTGAAGAAGACCCGCTCCATCGTGCCGGGTGCGAGGTGACACAGTCGCTCGGCGAGCTCGCCGGTGCGGGCGGGAACGGAGGTGTACTGCACGAAGGTCGGCTGCCCGCCGGTCAGGAATCCCCGCGCGGCGCGGGTGACCGCCGGGTGGTTGTGGCCGACGTTGAGGCAGCCGTAGCCGGCGACGAAGTCGAGGTACTCCGTGCCGTCCGCGGTCGCCAGGACGGCGCCGTGGCCGGTGGTGAACACGCGGTCGAGGCCGTGCACGGCATACATCGAGCCGACCTGGGGGTTGACGTGTGTGGCGAATCGTCGCCGGGCCAGCGTGGACTCGTCCGCGCCGCCGGTGCGTGCGCGCCCGCGGACGGCGGCGAACCCGGCGAGGCGCCCGTCGGGCAGTGGCCGGCCCAGCCGTGCCGGACGCGCCACCCGGAACCCGTGGCGGGCCGCGAGCTCGCCGATCTCGCCGATCCGCGCGGGGTCGAGCTGCCGTCCGAGCGAATAGGATTCGGGCCGTTGCTCCAGTGCCAGCACGATCGTCTCGGCGAGGCACCCGTTGAGCTGTTCGCTGAGACCGAAACCGGAACCGAGTGCCGAGCCGGCCGTCATCAGTCCGCCGTCGAGGATGAGAACGTCCTCGCGGGGGCGCTCCGCGTGGACCACGTCCCGGGGGAGCGCGACGTCGATCACCACCGTGCCCGGCCGCAGGGCCGTCTCCTCGACGATGGCACCGCTGGAGGAGGCGGCGAGGACGACGGTGGTCTTGGCCAGGCAGTCGGCGAGGTCGGTGGTGACCTCGACCCGGTCGCGGTGTCGCTGGGGGAATTCCGCGAGCACCAGCAGCGGATCGACCCGGCCCTTACGGCAGGCGAGCACGACCTCGGCGCCGTCCTCGAGCAGCAGCGAGGCGAGGGCCGTGGCGATCGAGCCCGGAGCGCCGATCACGCCGATCGGCACGGTGCCGATGTCCTCGCCCAGGGTGTCGAGCACCTCGTGCAGCAGCCGGTGCGCCGCATGGGCGGTCAGGGAGTTGCCGCTGGTGACCGGGATATCGACCTGGTCGGCGATCCGCTGACCGCGGTTGCCGATGATCGAGGTGGCCCCGCCGAGCCCGACCAGTGCGGCGCCGTTGTCGTGCAGCGAGCGTACCTGGTCGATGACGTAGGACACCGACTCGGAAACGTGGCCGAGCAGGTCGGGGGCGGTGTGCGGGATGTAGCGCACTTCGCCGGAGCAGCTCGCCCCGGTCGGGGAGACGATGTGCCCGAACGACGGGACCGGGAGATACGGCGCGGCGGGCCCGCGCCCGGCGCGCCCGGCGACCGTCGCGGCGAGCAGGGTTGCGGCCCGGATCATGTTCTGCTGCTGCGCCGACACCGGGTGAACCAGAAAACCGAACTTCATCGCGACCTCCCACTCGGCAGTACTCCGGCCAATGACAATGCGCGGCTGGACAGTTCGTCACGTTGCCAGCTGAACGCCGACATCATGCTCAGGCCGTCGCCCTCGTTGTTGTGACCGAGGACCACGCTGTACAGATCGATGCTCTGCGGCCGGGTCAGCCGGGCGAGGTCGATGTCGTCGAAGGACAGCACGCGGCGGTGACCGACGGTGAGCGGTCCGATGGATCGTTCCCAGTTGTCGCCGAGGAAACCGAGGACGCCGGTCTGGGTGCCGACGGCCGACAGCCGGTGGCTCTCGCGATACGTGCGGATCACCGAATGGCCGCCGTTGACGAAGCGGAAGATGCTCAGGTTGTGCGGGAACGGCGACCCGTCGACCGCGATCTGCTGGATCAGGGTCGGCACGATGTCGGCGGTCAGCGCGGCCGCGCCGTCACCGATGAACGCCAGGACATTGGTGCCGCGCCGGGTGATCACGCCCGGCAGTGCCTGCAATCCGTCGCCCATCAGCGCCCGGCCGAACCACCCCGAGTACCCGACCGTGGTCCGGGGCAGATTGCAGGTCGCCGACAGGCCCGCGCGGCCGACGTCGTAGACCCCGACGTAGTCGTATCCGTCGTTCTCGATGAGTTCGACCAGTGCGGTGCGGAGCCGGCGGACGAAGTAGTTGATCGTCATCGGCCGGATCGGCAGCAGCCCGACCACGTCGGATCGGGAATCGGACGTGGCGTCGATGGCGGCCCGGCGCAGGTCGAGGACCGCGGGATCCACCTCGAGCCGGTCCAGCAGGGCGCGCAGCACCTTTTCGGCGTGCCCGGACACGACGGTGCCGGCGAACGGCGCGCGATCGCGCGCGTCGGACACGATCTGCGCGGGCGCGAGCCGGCGCAGCGTCGGTTCGGAGAAAGGGGTGTCGATCTCGGCGATCGGCGTGTCGACGAACAGCAGTGCCTGCTCGGCGGCGGGACGCACCCGTCCGTCGGAATGCAGGTACTCGTAGACCCGCGCCGAGTATCCGTAGAGGCTCATCGTGCCGAGGAACTCGGGCACCGGCGCCCCTCGGTGATAGCCGCAGACCGTTCCGGGGCGCGCCAGCGAGTCCGCCAGGGCCACACCGGCTCTGGATGCGAGGGCGTACATCAGGTCGCGGCCGGTGCCGGTCAGCTCGGCGGGCTGGCACAGTATCCGCTTGGGTGCGGAATTGAGTAGGCCCACGAGATCCTCGAATGCGCTCGGGCGGACCTCCACCGGGTCGTGCGGCTGCGCGGGCGGGGTCGCGATCGGCTCGAGCTCACCGGTGACCCCCAGTGCGTCGCGGGAGGCGAGGATCATCACCGGGCCGCGCCCGGCCCGGTAGTGTGCGAACGCCTCGGCCAGGCCGCGCGGGACGTCGGCGGCGACCGCGATGTGAACCAGAGCGATCCCCTTGGCCCGCAGCGCTTCCCGCGAGTCCTCGTGATGATGGATCGTCCCCTGGAACGGATACCACTGCCCGGGGCGCGAATCGGCGCAGACGATGAACCCGGATGCGGCGGCGCGCTGCAGGTTGGCCAGCGTGCCACGGAACTCGTCGTGCATACCACTCGTCGTGACGATGAGGAAGGGTGCGCGATCCAGCGACCAGCGTGCCAGCGCGGAGCAGGCCAGACTGTGCTCGCTCGGTCCGCGTACGACCGGGTTGCCCTGGCGCCGTGCGTGTTCGGCGAGATCGTCGATGAAGGAGGCGACAACCGACCCGGTGTAGTAGTGCAGCCCCCATTCCCGGCCGGCCCGGTCGTCGAGGAACCGCGCCAAGGCGCCGGCCACGGCGCTGGATCCCAGATCCGGGCGGAATCTGTCGGTGCGGTGCGCCTGTACCGAATCGACTACGGCGCAGACGATGTCGGCGGTGATCACCCAGTCCGACTCGGGCCGCCACCGTGGCGTGAACCGTTCCAGTGCGACGAAGGGATCGACGTCCGGGTCGGTGTAGACCTGCACAGTGGTCGGAGAGGGCTCGAACTCGATCGACTCGGGCAGGACGGCCGCGAGCCCGGCCAGCCGCCGTTGCAGGGCTGCTGGGTCGGTGACCCGATAGCGGTGCTCGTCGTGATCGATGATCAGCAGCGTGAGCACGCACGGGCCGGGCAGCCCGGCCGCGGCCACCGACCGCGGGACCGCATCGAGCGAGGGTGCGGTGACGAGCCGGAACTCGTCGTCGGGGGTCGTCAGCGCCAGGAACCGGCGGGCCCGCGTGACGACCTGGCGGTACTCGTCGTGGTCCGGTGCGTCAGGGGCCGGCCGGCGGTCCGCCGATCCGGTGAGGTCGCGCAGTGCCTGCGCGGCGGCAGAGGTCACGGATTTGCGATCGGTGACAACGACGATCAGACGGCTGTGGGGTGGGGGCGACGGCGACAACAGCGACCTCCCCGAAATCTGTCCGTGGAACGAAGAACCTTCGCGCCATCCGGTACGAGTGAACCAGTCCGATCGGTTCGGAGTCAACCGGTCCTGCGCGCCGCCCGAGCTTCATTCTTAAGTGAAATTTATACGTTTAAACAATACGCCTATACGTTCGAACAATACGTCCAAATTGGACCTCACCGCACCGGATTCCAGCTTCAGAGATTGTTTTCCGGACCGTGCCCGGCGACGTTACCAGCGTTAGCTTCTGGCGGGCAAACAACTCGGGCACCCCCGGGGAACCCAGGCCGGTGAACAACTTTGTTCTGGTGCTATCGAAATGCGCTCACAGGCGCCCGGGGAACGCGAGAGGTGATGCACATCACCGGTTCCGTGCGCCTGGCAAAGTTCCAGATACCGGCAAAACAAGATCGTCGTTATACAGCAGATGCTCGTGGCGTGTCCAGCGTTGACACGTTCTTTCGTGCGCCAGTACCGTAGTTTTCGTCCGGCGTCACATTGTCCCGGGGGAGAATCAATGGCGGATATCGAATCTCCCGTTCGGCCTCTGCACTGAGGCGATCGTTCTCATCCGCGTCTGCAGACAACGCGGTCGGCAAATCCTCCGAGCCATATCGGCGTGCGTCACGATTCACGAATATTTCACGTACCTTCAAAGGGGCTGCTCAGTGATTACTCTGGACGAAGTCGAGACCAAGATCAAGAAGAAGCTCAAGGGGAACTACCCGGCCGGCCTGGTGCTGACCGAGGCGACCGCGCTGGAGGATCTGGGCCTGTCGAGCCTGCAGACGGCGGAGATCGTGTTCGAGATCGAGGAGGACTACGAGATCGAGTTCGATCCGGCGCGGGCCGCCGACGTGACCACGCTGGGTGCGCTGATCACGCTCGCCAACGAAATCCTCGCCGAGAAGTTCCCCTCGGAAGAGGAGGTACCTCGATGAACGGGCGCGAGCACTACATCTACATTCTCGTCGCCTCGATGCTTCCTTTCGTCGGTGTCGTCGGCGCTGTGGTGTTGCTGTGGAACTCACTGGTCGGACCGTCGGATGTCGCGGTATTCGTCATCATGAGCGTTGTCGGTGGTCTGGGCGTTTCCATCGGCTATCATCGCCTGCTCGCGCACCGCGCCTTCAAGACGTATCGGCCGATCAAGATCTTTTTCGCGACGGCGGGCGCCATGGCCGGTCAGGGCCCGCCACTCATCTGGGTCGCGCATCATCGCCGGCACCACCGAGTCGCCGACAAGCCGGGCGATCCGCATTCTCCGTACTTCGATGATCAAGCGGGTTTACGCGGTGTGCTGAAAGGTCTGTGGCATTCCCATCTGGGATGGCTTTTCGACAAGGACCTCAGCTCGGATCCGGTGCGATATTGCCCGGACCTCTGCCGGGATCCCGACATTCGCTTCCTGTCGATTCGGTTCGTGCCCGTCGTGCTGGCCGGGCTACTCCTTCCGGGTATTCTCGGATTCGCCTTCACCGGCACGCTCACGGGTTTTCTCACCGGAATTCTGTGGGGCGGCCTGGTCCGGATGTTCGTCGGCAACCACGTCACCTACGCGGTCAATTCCGTCGGCCACTACTTCGGCCGTCGGCGGTTCGACACCGCCGACGAGTCCCGCAACGTGTCCTGGTTGTCGATCCCCTCGTTCGGCGAGTCCTGGCACAACAACCACCACGCCTTCCCGCGCTCGGCGCGGCACGGGCTGCGCTGGTGGGAGATCGATCTGAGCGCGATCACGATCTACACCCTGGAAAAGATGCGGCTGGCCTGGGATGTCATTCGCATCGACCCGGTGAAGCTGCAGATGCGCGCCGACGGGCTCAGCCGGGTCGGCAGCGGTCGTGCGGCACCGCACGAGCCGTCCCGCCCCCTGGCCGAACGGGGCCGGGCGAGCACGAGGGACCAGGCCCCCATCGGCGTGGCGGATGTCGAATGAACCTGTGGCAGAAACTGATCGCCGATGCGCGGTCCTACGATTCATGCGCCAGATTCTGGGTCGACAACGACTATGTCTCGGCGACCTGGGGCGACCTGGTCGCCGAGGCACAGCGGACGGTGCCGGCGCTGCGCCGGTTGGGGGTGGGCCCGGGCTCGCGCATCGCGGTGGTCCTGGCGAACGGCCCGGGCGCGGCCCGGGCGCTCGCCGCGGGCTGGATGGCCGGCGCCGCGGTGGCCTCCCTGCCGGTGCGCGTGGCCGGCACCGACGCCGCCGCCTACGCGGAGCAACTGCGGTCCATCTGCGATCATCTCGAACCCGTTGTGCTGCTGGCAGATTCGGCAACACTGGCGGCCCTGCCGCAGCCGCTGCACCACACGGTGCCGGCGTACTCGTTCGAGTCGTTGCCGGCCGACGGCACCGCCGCGGATCCGACGCCACCGGGCGACGACGATGTGGCGTTCATCCAGTACTCCTCGGGCAGCACCGGAACGCCGAAGGGCTGCATGCTGACACCGCGGGCGATCGCGGCGCAGCTGGACATGCTGGCACAGCTGACCGCCGCCGAACCGGGGGAGACCGGAGCCACATGGTTGCCGTGGTCGCACGACATGGGACTGTTCGGCGGCCTGCTCAGCGGCTGGTGGAACGACGTCACCACGTATTACTCCACGCCGCAACGGTTCCTGATGTCGCCACGCACCTGGTTCGAGGACATCGCCCGCTACGGCGCCCACTACACGGCGGGCAGCCCGACGGCCCTGCAGGTCGCCGCGCGCGTGACCGCGCTGCGCGCCAAACATCTGCCCGGCTCGCTCGGGCAGCTGAAGGCGGCCATCATCGGCGCCGAACGGGTGCACTGGGAGGTCCTCGAGGACGCGGTGGCCAACCTCGGCCGTTTCGGGCTGCGCCGGCAGGCCCTGATGCCGGCCTACGGCCTGGCGGAGGGCACGCTGGCGGTCACCGCCACACCGATGGACGAGGAGCCGCGGTTCGTCGCCATGGACTCGGTGGCCCTGGCCGCCGGTCGGCTGCGGCGAGCCGCACCGGATGATCCCGCCGCGACCCGAGTGGTCAGCGCCGGCCCCGTCTGCCGGGGCATGGAACTGATCGAACCGGAGCCCGGTGGGGACCGGCTGGCGCCCATCAGGTTCCGGTCGCAGTCGCTGGCGACCGGCTACTACGGTGACCCCACGCGCACCGCGGAACATTTCGTCGACGGCGTGTTCGACACCAGCGATCTCGGTTTCGTCATCGACGGCCACCTGTATCCGGTAGGCCGCAGCGACGACATGATCTCGGTCGCCGGCCGCAACGTCTATCTGCGGGAGGTCGAAAAGGCCATCGAAGAGGCCAACGACCTGCGATTCGGATGTTCGACCGTCGTCGACGCCCGCCTGCCCGGACGCTCCCGGCTGACGCTGCTGGTCGAAACCGGCGGTGCCCGCGTGGATCACGGCGCGGTGGCACGCCGCGCCGCGACGGCCGCGATGTCGGCCGCCGCGCTGCCGCTCGACGAGTGTGTCTTCCTGCGGCGCAACGCCTTACCTCGCACACCCAGCGGAAAGATTCAGCGGCACCGCTGCCGTCAGCTGCTTGCCGAAGGGGGATTCGCGCCGGTCGCGAGCGTGCAACTGGCCGAACAGACGGAGGCCGTATGAAAGATGTGGCAGCACAACGCAAACGACACATCCTGGTGACCGGTCCGTCCGGCGTGATCGGGCGGGCGCTGACGGCCGAGCTGTCGCACCATCACGTCACCGGACTGGTGCACACCGACACCGAGCAGCCGGAGGTGGCCGAGGTCGTGCACGGGGATCTGGCCCGGCCGTGGCTGGGGCTGACCGAGGCCCGCTGGCACGAGCTGGCCGAACGCACCGACGTGGTGGTGCACTCGGGCGCATTGACCACGTGGGGTCTGGAACGCGCCCGCTACCAGGACATCAACATCGACGGCACCGCCCGGGTGATCGAGTTCGCCCGCCGGGCCGGTGCGCCGGTGCACTACCTGAGTACGTGTTTCGTCCACGGTATCGAACGCACCGGCCTGGCCGACGTGGCGGAGGACAATGTGGTCCGGCCCTACGTCTGGTCCAAGCTCGAGGCGGAAAGGCTGCTCGCCGCCGCCGGAGTGCCGTATGCGATCTTCCGGCCGACCAACCTGGTCGGCGACTCCCGCACCGGGGCCAGCAGCAAACGCCAGATCGTGCAGGTGATGTCGGAGTTCATCTGTCGCGGCAAGGCGCCCTACCTGCCCGCGCATCCGACCAACCTGCTCGACTTCGTTCCCCTCGACGTCACCGTCGACGCGGTCGTGCGGGCCGTCGACGCGGACGATCTGCGGGGGCAGATCTATTGGCTCACCTACGGCGGCGACGCCATGACGGTGCCCGAGGGCCGCGAGATCCTGCTCGACCACGCGGCGTCGCTGGGCCGCCGGCTCACGGATCTGACCATCGTCGATCCCCGCCTGCCCCTTCCCGTCCCGCTGGCCGAGCTGCACCCGCTGTCCCGGTCGTTCATCAAGGTGCTGATCGACGTCAGCGAGATGACCTACGCGGCGGGCGGTGTCCTGCCCACCTCGAAAACCGAACTGGCGCAACGGCTCGGCGTCGAGTTCCCGTGTGATCGCGACGCCTACCGCAACAGCCTGAAGTACTGGGCGGACGAATCCGCCTCCGCGACCTGACGAAAAGGACCTGAGCCATGACGACGAGCGGAAACTGGCAACCACCGGACCTCTCCGGCCGGGTCGCCCTGGTGACCGGCGCGAGCCGCGGAGTGGGGCTGGGCGTGGCGCTGGCGCTGGGCGACTGCGGTGCGACGGTCTACGTCACCGGCCGCAGCACCCGCGACGGCGGCAGTACCGAGGGGGTCCCGGGCACCGTCGAGGAGGCCGCCGAGCAGGTGAGCCTGCGCGGCGGCAAGGGCATCGCGGTGCGCTGCGACCACACCGACGACGCCGACAACGCGGCGCTGGTCGAGACGATCGCCGCCGAAGGCGGCCGGTTGGACCTGCTGGTGAACAACGCGTGGGCCGGCTACGAACGGTTCAGCGAGGAGGCGCCGTTCCACGCGCCGTTCTGGAAGCAGCCGATGTGGCGCTACGACCTGTTCGCCGGATCGCTGCGCGGCCAGTTCGCGGTCAGCCGCCTGGCGGCCCCGCTGCTGATGCAGGCGCCCGCCGGGCTCATCGTGAATGTGTCGTTCACCGACGGTGACGTCTATCTCGGCCAGACGCCCTACGACATCTGCAAGTACGCCTCCGACCGCATGGTCGTGGGGATGACCTACGACCTGCGCAAGACCCCGGTCGTGGCGGTGGCACTGCATCCCGGCTTCGTCCGCACCGAAAGGGTCGCGGGCGCATGGGATCTCGTCGGCGAGGGACCGGCCCGGATCGCGCACTCCCCGGAGTACGTGGGCCGAGCCGTCGCGGCGCTGGGCGCCGACCCGGACCTGGCCTCGTACGCCGGCGCGCGACTGTCGGTCGGTGATCTGGCAGCGAAGTACGGCTTCGACGACGTCGACGGGAGACGGCCGCCGCCGTTCCGGCTGGAGGGCACCATCACCCTGGCGGCCCGCATGGAACGGCTGGGACGCATCGCGCGTACCGGCCCGGCACCGGCCCGCGGGGGTGGGAAATGACCACCGGCACCGGCTATCTGGGGGCGTCGGCCTCGGCCATCCAGCACCACTACGACGCCGGCAACGAGTTCTACCGGCTCTGGCTCGATCCGAGCATGACCTACTCGTGCGCGCTGTGGGAAGAACCCGGCGACACCCTCGAACGCGCCCAGCAACGCAAGCACGACTATCTCGCGGCCGCCGCCGGCGCGGCCGGGGCCGCGCGGGTGCTCGACGTCGGATTCGGCTGGGGCGCCATGGTGCGGCGGCTGCTCGGGACCCACGGCGTCGAGCACGTCACCGGGCTGACCCTCAGCGCGGCCCAGCTGGCCACCACCGGCGCGTGGTCCGACGACCGCTGCGATCTGCGGCTGGAGAACTGGAACGAGCACCGCCCCGACCGGCCCTACGACGCGGTCGTCTCGATCGGCGCGATGGAGCATTTCGCCAATCTCGGTATGAGCAGGGAGCACAAGATCGAGGCCTACCGGCAGTTCTTCACCCGTTGCCGGTCCTGGCTGGTCGACGACGGGCGCCTCGGGCTGCAAACCATTGTGCGCGGCCACAATACGAACGCCGACTGGTCGATCCAGCGCGAGATGATCAGGGTCAATCGCTGGATCTTCCCCGAATCGGAGGTCCCCTGGCTGGCGGAGGTGTTCGCGGCGAGCGAGGGCCTGCTCGATGTGGTGTCGGTCCGCAACGACGCCGCGCACTACGCGCGGACCTGCGGTGTCTGGCTGGATCAGCTGCGGGCGCACCGGACGGAGGCGGTCGATCTCGTCGGCGCGGAGATGGTCGAGCGCTACGAACGCTACCTGGACGTCTCCGTCCAGGTGTTCCGCCACAGACACGCCGGCCTGGCCCGAATCATCTTCCAGCGGTGCTAGACCCAGAACGGACGACGATATGCCCACAGGTATCCACGACTTCGGAAGCTATCTGCCCGGCCCACCCGTTCCAGCGACTTTCTTCTTCACCGAGGAGGAGCTGGCCAGTCCGATCGCCGCCAATCCACTGTTCAAAGCGCCCACCACCCGCCACCACGTGACAAGCGAACGCGCCGCGGACATGATCGCCGCGGCGGCGCGGCCGATGTTCGACCGGCTGGGTACCGAACCGGCCGGCGCGGTCGATCTGCTGATCACCAACGTCATGCTGCCGGATCACCCGATCACCGGTTCGGGCGCCGAAACCGCCCGGCTGCTCGGCTGCACACCACACTGGATCATCGACCTGCACAACGGCGGCTGCGCGTCGTTCGGCTACATGCTGAAGCTGGCCGACACCATGATCGGCAGCGGGGCGGTGCGCACCGCGCTGCTGTGCAATGTGCAAAACGGTGCGGGACAGTTCTTTTCCCAGCCCCACGTCCGCAAGAGCCCCTACGCGGCGGTCGCCGGCGACGGCTGCGGCGTCGCCTACCTCAGCGCGACCGGCGGTGCGCAGCTGATGGGCGCCAGCGTGATTCACGCACCGGAGTACGCCCCCGATCTCGGCCTGTCGGGAACCAGGAAGTACTGGGAGCCGGGAACCGAGGAGCTGATGGTGAGCTTCCCGCCCGACAAGCTCGGCGACATCATCGAGCGCGGCAACCGGCTGGTCCCCGAGGCGGTGACCGACGTGTGCAAGCAGATCGGCGTGGCCACCGAAGATATCGACGTGCTGATCACCAACCAGCCGAACAAGATGTTTCTGCAGAACTGGCGCCAGGCCCTCGGCGTCCCCGCCGAGCGGCACATCGACTCCTTCGACGACTACGGGAACCTGTACACGGCCGGAGTCCCGGTGACCTTCGAACGCGCGCTGCGCGCGGGGTCGGTCGCCGACGGCGATCTGGTGGTGTTCGCCGGTTTCGCGCACGCCGGCGATATGGCCTCCGCGGCCGCCGTGCGGTGGTCGGGATGACCGCGGCCGGATCAGTCGACCGGCCGGTCCAGGGTGAAATAGGTATCGCGCAGTACCTGCCGCCCGTGCTGCTCCACCGACACCGTCAGCAGGCCCGGCTCGCCGGTCCGCAGGACCCGCACCCGCAGGGCGTGCCCGGGGACGACGGGACGGGCGAAACGTACTCGCGAACCGACGATTTCGCGCCCCGAATCGGCCAGAGCCCCGCGAACGGCGGCCCACACGATCGCGTAGGTCGCCATGCCGTGCAGCACCACGCCCGGCAACCCGGCCGCCCGCGCGACCGCGGCGTCGAGATGGATCGGGTTGCGGTCGTCGGTGGCATCGGCGTACCGAGCGGGCAGCTCGGCCGGCAGCTCCACCACGCGCTCCGCGATCAGCGCACCCTGTCCGGCGCGGGGCGGGCGCGGCGAACGACGGTGCACCCGAGGCTGTTCGGGCATCAGCACGGTCGCGGAGCCGGTCGTCGCCTCACCGGCCGCCTCGGCACGCACCTCGAGCACCAGCGCGGCGGCCGGTCCGACGTCGACGACGTCGCGGATGCGCGCCCGGATGCCGATCGTGTCACCGATCCGCGGCACCGTCCCCACCCGCACATCCTGCGCGACGTGGATCAGCGTCGGCGCCGGATCACCGAGATGGCGGTGGCGTACCTGCTCGAGCGCCGGGCCGGCCAGCGCGCCGATCGCGAAAAGCGCTGGGGCCGCGCCGTTCTGCTCGACCCCGAGCTCGGCCTGCAGGGTCGCGGCGGAATAGGCGCGCACCTGCTCGGCCGTCACCGTGGCCGTGGTTTCGACGAAGGAAGTCGGCGTAACGATGTCCACTCTTGCCACCCCACCGGATCGTGCGTATCTGTCCCCACCATGGTGAACGAGGAGTCCCGTTGACTTCAACACACGAAACTACGCCACTGACAACAGATTTCGATTCCGTTCTGACCGCGGTAGGTGCTGCGGTCCCCGCGTTGCGCGACAACGGCATCCAGGCCGAAGCCGACCGCTGGCTACCCGAGGAGAGCATCCGGCTGCTCACCGAGGCGGGGGTGTTCCGGGTCGCGGTGCCCGAGCGATTCGGTGGCCTGGAACTACCGGTGGCTCAGGTCGCCCGGGTGCTGGCCGAGGTGGGCCGCGGATGCGGGTCCTCGGCATGGACCGCCAGCGCCGCGACCGAAGGCGCCTATCTCGCCTCCCTGCTGCCCGACCGGGCGCAGGAGGAGATCTTCGCCGACATCGACACCCGCTTCTCCATCAGCGTGGCCCCCACCAGCATGTACACCGAGACCGACGGTGGTTACAAACTCAACGGCGCATGCCCGTTCGCGTCCGGATGCCGCGGTGCCGAGTGGAGCTTCGTCGCGGGCGCGCTGCAGCGCGCGGACGGCAGCTGGGGCCAGTTACTGGGCGTCGTGCCGACCACCGAGCTGGTGATCGTCGACGACTGGCAGGTCAGCGCGGCCGCCGGAACCGGCAGCTGCACGATCACCATCGGCGACGTCTTCGTTCCGGCCCATCGCGTGATCACCGTCGACCAGATGTTCTACGGCGGCGACCCGAGCCGCGCCGGCGCCGCCCGGCCGGGCCGCACCTACGCCTTCATGGGCCTGCTGCTGGCCGAGTCGGCCGCCACGATCGTGGGAACCGCCCGCGGCGCCTACGAACTGTTCCTCGAACGGGTACCGGGCAAGCCGATCACCTTCACCACCTGGTTCGACCAGGCTCAGCACCCGATCACACACGCCCAGATCGGCACGGCCGCCGCCAAACTCGCCGCCGCGGAGGCGCTGCTCGACCGTTGCGCAGCGCTGCTGCAGGACCGCGCGGACGCCCGCGCCGAGCCGACGGTCGACGAGAAACTCGCCCTCCGCGGGCATGCCGGCTACGCGGTACAGCTCGCCCGGGAAGTGGTCGACGACCTGTACACCGCCTCGGGCGGTTCGGTGATCCGCACCAGCAACCACTTCCAGCGTTTCCACCGCGACGTTCTCGCGTTCGCGAATCACGGGCTGCTGCAACCGTCCGTCGGCGCGGAGGCCTACGGCCGTAGCCTGCTCGGGCTCGAGCCCACGATTCCGTTGATCTGATCCGGCAGTGGAGGGACACCGATGACAGATATCGCACCGGCTCGTACCGGCACCGAGAACACCGGGGTGAAACACGAAATCTATTGGCGGGAAACCGAACCCGTCGTTCCCGGCCCACCACTGCGCGACAACGTCACCTGCGATGTCTGCATCATCGGCGGCGGCTACACCGCGCTGTGGACCGCGCACTTCCTCCGAAAGGCCGATCCGTCCCTCGAGATCCACATTCTGGAGGCGGACTACGCCGGCGCCGGCGCGTCGGGCCACAACGACGGCTTCGTGACCCCGACCATCGGGCACAGCCTCGGCGCCCTGGTACACCGGTTCGGCACGGACCGCGCGAAACTCGCCTACGCCGCCGTGGGCAAGTCGATCCTCGAGCTGAACCGCTTCTGCGTCAAGCAGGACATCGACGCCGAGTTCGAATCCGCCGGCTACTACCAGGTGGCGGCCACCACCGACCAGATCCGCCTGCTCGAACGAGACCTCGAGCTGGCCGCACGCCTCGGCGCGAAATCCGGCTTGGATCTGCTCGACCGCACCCGGGCGCGGGAGCGGATCGGTTCTCCCGGCATCGAGGCGGCCGTGAAGGTCGGCGGGGCACTGATCAATCCACATCGGCTGGCCCGCGGACTGTTGCGCGCCGTCACCGCGACAGGGGTCTCGGTACACGAGCAGACCCCGGCGCTGACGGTGGAGACGACACCGACCGGGCACGTGGTGCGAACGCCACACGCGCGAGTGACCGCGAGCAAGCTGCTGTACGCGACCAACGCCTACCAGCACCAGTTCGCCGAGTTCCGGCGCAAGGTGGTGCCGGTGTGGAGCTACGCCGCGGTGACCCGCCCGCTGACCGACGAGGAACTGGGCGCGGTCCACTGGCCCGAGCGAGAGGGGTTCGTCGAGGCGGGCAACTTCATCGTGTTCGGCCGCCTCACCGCGGGCAATCGGCTGCTGTTCGGCGGCGGCCGCGCCCACTATCGCTTCCGCCGCAACATGGACGTCGCCGGCAACATCGACAAACCGGCGGCCACCGAGGCGCTGCGCGGTGTGCTGAGCCGCTACTTCCCGATGTGGCGGGATGTGCCGTTCACCCACACCTACGGCGGATGCGTCGCGATCACCCGCGAGGTCGTGCCGCATATCGGCGCGCTGGGCGACGGGCGATTCTACGCACACGGCTACTGCGGCAACGGAATCGCGCTCACCCACACCGCGGGCAAATCCCTGCGCGACCTGATCCTCGGCCGCGACACCTCCTACAGCAACCTGCTGTTCGTGCACGGCAAGGAGAAACCGTTCCCGCCCGAACCGCTGGCGTTCCTGGGCGCGGGTGCGGTCTCGTCGGTACTCGCCGCGCAGGATCGCCATCCGCGGCTGATCCGCACGCAACTCGTGTGACCGTCGGAGACACCACATTCCATCGGGGAGAGGGCACGAGGATGACAGACTCGCCGGACACCACAGCGCAGGATTCGGGATTCGTGCGCCGCGTCGTCGCCGCGGCGCCGGCCGACCGCTTCGGGCTCTGCCTGGACCTGGTGCTCACCGAGACGGCCGCCCTGCTCGAATGCCCGCCCAGCGAGGTGGCGCCGGACCGGGCCTACCGCGACTACGGCTACAACTCGCTGGCCGGGCTGGCGCTGACCGAGCAGCTGAAGCAGGCATCCGGCATCGATCTGCCGCTGACCATGCTGTTCGACCAGCCGAACCCCACCGCGGTGGCCGGCTACCTGCTCGAGCGAATCCGCACCGGCGCCGGCCTCGCGGACTCCTCGGAAACCGCCGGAGATCCTGCACCGCAGGAACATCCGGATGTCCCCGGCACCGGTGACGAGGACATCGCGGTGGTGGGGATGGCGTGCCGGTATCCGGGCGGGGTGCGGTCGCCGCTCGAGCTGTGGGAGCTGGTCGTGCAGGGTCGTGACGCGATCGGTGACTTTCCCGGCGACCGGGGCTGGGACCTGGACGCCCTCTACCACCCCGACCCCGCCCATCCGGGCACCAGTTCCGCGCGTCACGGCGGATTCCTGTCCGGCGTGGCCGATTTCGACCCGCAGTTCTTCGGCATCAGCCCGCACGACGCGGTGGCGATCGATCCGCAGCAGCGGCTGCTGCTGGAGGGGACCTGGGAACTGTGCGAGCACGCCGGAATCGACCCGGCCACGCTGCGCGGCGACACGGTCGGTGTCTTTCTGGGCGTCTGCGGCAGCGACTACAGCTACCTGACCCGGCCACCGGCGGCGGGACTCGAGGGCCGCTGGGGGCTGGGCATGATGAGCAGCGTCGCCTCCGGACGGGTCGCCTACACCTTCGGACTCACCGGCCCGGCCCTGACCGTCGACACCGCGTGCTCGTCGTCGCTGGTGGCCGTGCATCTGGCGATGCAGTCGCTGCGGCGCGGGGAGAGCAGCATGGCGATCGCGGGCGGCGTGCAGGTGCTCGCGACACCCAGCCTGTTCATCGAGTTCTCCCGGCAGCGCGGGCTCGCCCCCGACGGCCGCTGCAAGTCCTTCGCCGACGCGGCCGACGGCACCGGATTCTCCGAAGGCATGGGCCTGGTGCTTCTCGAACGGGTAGGCGACGCGCGCCGCAACGGGCACGAGATCTACGCCGTGCTGCGCGGTTCCGCGGTCAACTCCGACGGCGCCAGCAACGGCCTGACCGCACCGAACGGCCCGGCCCAGGAGCGGGTCATCGGGGCCGCGCTGGCCGACGGCGGGCTCACCGCCGCGGATGTCGACGCGGTGGAGGCGCACGGCACCGGCACCACGCTCGGCGACCCCATCGAGGCCAACGCCGTACTGGCCACCTACGGCCACGGACGGCCCGCCGACCGTCCACTGTGGCTCGGCTCGATCAAATCCAATATCGGCCACACCCAGGGCGCGGCCGGCGCCAGCGGCCTGATCAAGACCATCATGGCCCTGCGCCACAACACATTACCGCGCACCCTGCACGTGGACGCGCCCAGCCGCACCGTCGACTGGAGCACCGGAGGAGTGGCGCTGCTGACCGAACCACAGCCCTGGCCACCCGATCCCGGCGGGCGAGTGCGGCGCGCGGGGATCTCCGGCTTCGGGGTCAGCGGCACCAACGCCCACCTCATCGTGGAAGAGCCACCGGCCGACGACCGCCCGACACCCTCGGCACCGGACCGCGACGGCGACACCCCGCTGCTGTGGGTACTGTCGGCGCGCACCCCCGGCGCGCTGTCGGCGCAGGCCCGGCAGCTGCACGAGCGGCTCACCGCACACCCCGACCACCCGCTCGACGTCGCCCACAGCCTGGCGACCACTCGGGCGCATCTGGAACATCGAGCCGTCGTGATCGGCAGCGGCGACAGCGAACTGCGCGCCGGGCTCGAGGCCGTGGCCGGCGGCCGCGCCGGAGGCTCGGTGACCACCGGCCGCATCCGCCTGGACGGCCGGTCGGCGGCGGCGCTCATGTTTCCGGGACAGGGCTCCCAGTACCCGGGCATGGGTAGCGAACTGGCCCACCGGTATCCGGTGTACGCCACGACGTACCGGCAGGTGTGCGCCGAGCTCGACCGGCACCTGGACCGTCCGATCGAGACGATCATCGACGGCACCGCGCGGGACCGGGATCCGGACCTGCTGGACCGGACCGGCTACACCCAGGCGGCCCTGTTCGCGGTGGAGGTGGCGCTGTACCGGCTCCTCGAAAGTTTCGGTGTGCGACCGGCCTACCTGATCGGACACTCGATCGGGGAGCTGGCGGCAGCCCACGTGTCGGACGTGCTGGACCTGCCCGACGCGTGCCGGCTGGTGGCCACCCGAGCCCGGCTGATGCAGGCGCTGCCACCGGGCGGGGCGATGGTGGCGGTGGAGGCGACCGAGGAAGAGATCACCCCGGACCTGACCGGTTCGGGCGGCCGGGTGGCACTGGCCGCGGTGAACGGCCCTGCGGCGGTGGTGCTCTCGGGCGCACACGACGAGGTGGACGCCGTCGCCGAACGGTGGGCCGGGCAAGGCCGGCGCACCAAACGGCTCGCCGTCAGCCACGCCTTCCATTCGCCGCTGACCGAACCGATGCTCGCCGAGTTCGCCGATGTCGCCCGCACGATCACCCCGGGTGCCCCGCGAATCCCGGTGGTATCCAACCTGACCGGCACCCCGTGCGACGATTTCGGCACCGCGGACTACTGGGTCCGGCACGTGCGCGACACCGTGCGGTTCGCGGACGGTATCGGCTGGCTCGCCGACGCGGGCATCGACACCTTCCTGGAAGCCGGCCCCGGCGGCGCGCTGTCGGTGGCGGCCCGCGAATGCCTGGCCGAGGCCGACCACCCCGCGCTGGTCGTGCCGACCCTGCGGCCGCGCCGTCCCGAGGCGGTCACCCTGCTGACGGCGCTGAGCCGCGCCCACGTCGGCGGCCTGCCGGTCGATGTGGCGGCGACCCTCCCCGCGGGCGGACAGCGAATCGCGCTGCCGACCTATCCGTTCGAGCATCGGCGATTCTGGGCCGCCCCCGAACCCGCGGCCTCGGCGGCACCCGGCGTCGTCCCGGCCGGTCATCCGCTGTTCGACGGATCGCTCGAACTTCCCGACAGCGCCGACCGGGTGTTCCTGGGCAGGTGGTCGGTGGCCGGGCAGCCGTGGCTCGCCGAGCACACCGTATTCGGCAGCACCGTGGTCGCGGGCGCGGCGGTGGTCGAGCTCGCCGCGCATCTGGGCGGCCTGACAGGCTTCCCGACGGTGACCGAGCTGACCGCGGAGACACCGCTGCTGATCCCGCCCGACCGGACCGTCTCGGTGCAGGTCCGCATCGCGGCCCTCGACCGGGCGCGCCGCTCGCTGACGGTGCACACCGATGGCGGCGACGGATGGCGGCGGCACGCCTCGGCGATCCTGAGCGCCGAACCGGTTGCCGCGCAACGAGGTACGAGCGAGCCACCCGCCGACGCCGAAGAGATCGATATCACGGGCCTGTATGCCCGGCTGGCCGGGAACGGCCTCGGTTACGGGCCGCGGTTCCAGCGGCTGCGCGCGGCGTGGCGGCACGGTGACGACATCTACGCCCGCATCGACCCCGGGCCTGCCGACGAGTTCCTGATCCATCCCGGCACCCTCGACGCCGCCTTCCACGCGGCATTTCTGTCCAGGTCCGACGACGACAGCGCGTGGCTCCCGTTCGTCTGGTCGGGAGCCCGGATCCGGCCGGGAACGCCGGCCTCGCTGCTGGTCCGATTGTCGGCGGCGGGACCCGGCACCGTGGCGATGACCGCGGTCGACGAGTCGGGGGAGGTCGTCGCCGCCGTCGACGCGGTGCTCGCCCGCCCGGTGTCGCTCGCCCACCTGGCCGCGGCGCGGGCGGGCACCGACGAGGCGCTGTACCGCTGGTCGTGGAACGAGATCGCGGCGACGGCGGCATCTTCCGGGCCTTCGTTCGTCACCCTGGGGACCGCGGCGAACGGTGAACCGCGCTATCGGGACCTGGCGGCCCTGCTGCCGGACATCGAGGCCGGGACGGCCGCTCCGGACCTGGTACTCGTCGACCCGGCCGAACGGTTCCCGTCGTTCGCCGAATCCGCCGACGTGCCGGGGGAGACGGCCGCGATCAGCCGGCATGCCCTCGACCTGGTCCGGCAGTGGTTGTCGCACACCGCAACCGCCGCCGCGCGGCTGGTGTTCGTCACCCGCGGCGCGGTCCGGGCCCGGGACGACGAAGCGCCCGACCCCCGAGCCGCGGCGGTCTGGGGCCTGGTGCGCAGCGCCCAGAACGAACACCCCGACCGCTTCGCCCTCGCCGATATCGGGAACCACGACGATATCGGCGCTGCCGCCCACGCGGCGGGCTCGGGGATCTCCCAGCTCGCCGTCCGGGCCGGCACCGTACTCGTGCCGCGGCTACGGCCGATGCGCGTGCCGGCCGAGCCCCCGCCCTGGCGCGGGCTCGACGGCACGGCGCTGATCACCGGCGGGACCAGCGGTCTCGGCGCGCTGATCGCCGAACACCTGGTGGCACAGGGCGTCCGGAGGCTGACGCTGGTCAGCCGCCGCGGTCCACGGGCCGAGGGGATCGCCGGACTCGTCGCCGAGCTGACCCGCCAGGGCGCCGAGATCGACGTCGTGGCCTGCGACGTGTCCGACCGGGCGCAAGCCGCCGAGCTGATCGAGAAGATCCGTGCCCACGACCGGCTGCGCGTGATCGTGCACGCGGCCGGCGTCCTCGACGACGGGGTCGTCGAGGAACTGACCGAGCAGCGACTCGACCGAGTGCTGCGCCCGAAGGTGGACGCGGCCTGGCATCTGCACGAGCTGACCGCCGACCTGGATCTCGCCGCGTTCGTCGTGTTCTCCTCGGCGGCCGGTGTTCTCGGCGCGCCCGGACAGGCGAACTACGCCGCCGCCAACGCCTTTCTCGATGCCCTGGCGGCCCGGCGGCGCCGGCAGGGCCTGCCGGCGGTGTCGATGGCCTGGGGACTGTGGGCACAGGACGGCGGCATGACCGGACAGCTCGGCACCCCCCAGAAGGCCCGGCTCACCGCCTCGGGCGTGCTGGCCTTCGATCCGCCCGACGGCCTGCGGCTGTTCGACGCGACGGCAACCGCGACCGAGCCGGCGGTGATCCCCCTCCGCCTCGATCCGGACGCGCTGCGCCGGGCGCCGATCCCGGTCCCACCCGTGCTGTCGGACCTCGTCCCGGATGCTCCGGCCGCACCCGAGACCGGCGCGCTCCACCGGCGCCTGACCGAATGCTCACGCGCGGAACGCCTCTCGGAAATCCTGCGCCTGGTATGCACGGAGGTCGCCGCCGTGCTGCGCTATCCGTCTCCGGACGCGGTCGACCCCGAACGGGCATTCACCGACCTCGGGTTCGACTCGCTGGCCGCCGTGGAACTACGAAACCGCTTGACCTTCGAAGCAGGCGTGACCATTCCGGCCACGGTGGTATTCGACCACCCCACCCCCGAAGCGATCGCGCAGTACCTGGACGAACGGCTGTTCGCGACGCCGGAGCCCGAACCGGAGCCGGCCGGCCCCGCGCCCGCGGACGAACTGGACAGCATGGACGCCGAGACGCTGGTCCGCATGGCGCTGTCGGACGAGTGAAAGGACCTGCCCGCCATGGCCGTCGACACCGAAGAGCTGGTCCGCGCACTGCGGGCCTCGATGAAGGAGAACGCGCGGCTGCGCGCGGACGCCGACCACACAGGCGAACCGATCGCGGTGGTGGGGATGGCGTGCCGGTATCCGGGCGGGGTGCGGTCGCCGCTCGAGCTGTGGGAGCTGGTCTCGCAGGGTCGTGATGCGATCGGTGACTTTCCCGGCGACCGGGGCTGGGACCTGGACGCCCTCTACCACCCCGACCCCGCCCACCGCGGCACCTCCTATGTCCGCCACGGCGGATTCCTGTCCGGCGTCACCGATTTCGACCCGCAGTTCTTCGGGATCAGCCCGCGGGAGGCGCCCGCGATGGATCCCCAGCAACGGCTGCTGCTGGAGGGGACCTGGGAACTGTGCGAGCACGCCGGAATCGACCCGGCATCGTTGCGCGGCAGCAGAACCGGCGTATTCGCGGGACTGATGTACCAGGACTACACGTGGCTGGCGGCCCGGCACGCCGACGCCCTGCTGGGCCGGTGGGGCATGGGCATGATGAGCAGCGTCGCCTCCGGGCGGGTCGCCTACGTGTTCGGGTTCAACGGCCCCGCCCTCACCATCGACACCGCCTGCTCGTCGTCCCTGGTATCCACGCACCTGGCCATGCAGGCACTGCGGCGCGGCGAGATCGACCTGGCGGTCGCGGGCGGAGTCACCGTGATGTCGACGCCGACCGTCTATATCGAGTTCAGCCGGCAGCGCGGCCTGGCACCCGACGGGCGGTGCAAATCCTTCGCCGACCACGCCGACGGCACCGGCTGGTCGGAAGGCATGGGCCTGGTGATGCTGGAGCGGGTCGGCGACGCCCGCCGCAACGGCCACGAAATCCATGCCCTGCTGCGCGGATCGGCGATCAACTCCGACGGCGCCAGCAACGGCCTGACCGCACCCAGCGGGCCCGCACAGGAACGCGTCATCCGCGCCGCCCTCGCCGACGCGGGCCTGCGGCCCGACGACATCGACGCCGTCGAGGCACACGGCACCGGCACCGCCCTCGGCGACCCCATCGAGGCGAACGCGCTCCTGGGCACCTACGGCCGCCACCGGCCGCCCGAGCGGCCGCTGCGGCTCGGCTCGGTCAAATCCAATATCGGCCACACCCAGGGCGCGGCCGGCGCCAGCGGCCTGATCAAGACCATCATGGCCCTGCGGCACAACATCCTTCCCCGCACGCTCCACGCCGACGTCCCGAGCAGCAAGGTCGACTGGAGCGCCGGCACGCTCACCCTGCTCACCACCGAACACCCCTGGCCCGCCCGCCCGCAAGCACCGCGGCGGGCCGCCGTGTCGGCATTCGGGGTCAGCGGCACCAACGCCCACCTCATCGTCGAGGAGCCACCCGCGCCGCAACCGGTGACCCGGCCACCCGCCGCACCGGGCACCGCGCTCGTCTTCCCGCTGTCCGCGCGCACAGCGCGGGCGTTGTCCGCTCAGGCCCGGCAGCTCGAGGACCGCCTCGGCACGCTGCCGCAGGACCGCCTGCTCGACCTCGCGCACGGCCTGGCCACTGCCCGCGCCCACCTCGAACACCGCGCCGCCGTCGTCGCCACGACCGTCGCGGAACTCCGCGCCGCGCTCGGCACCGTCGCGAGCCGGCCCGCTCCGGCACGGGCGGAACACCACGACGGCATCGCCCGCGGGGCGGGCATCAAGGGCGGACACCGCGTGGCCTTCCTCGTCGGCGCCCACCCGGGCTGGCACCGCGCCGCGGCCGACCTGCTCACTGCCGCACCGGTTTTCGCCGAACGATTCCACGCATGCGCGCGGGCACTCGCCGCCGCCGGGGGAGCGGACCTCGTCGCGGTGGTGGCCGGCGCACACGGGGCGCCACCCGCCGATCGAGAGGATGTCGCGCGACAGGGGGTGTTCGCGCTCGCCGTCGCGTCGGCGGCGGTCTGGCAGGCACACATTCCCGGCGCCCACCCGGTGGCCGGCTCCGGTGCGGGCGCGGTGGCCGCCCGGGTCATCGACGGCTCGGCGACAGTGGAAGACGGTGCGCGGGAAGTAGTTTCGGAGACGGCCGCCACCGATTCCGGGAACCGGGCCGCAGAGCTGGCGACGGCAGGATACCGTACCTTCCTCGAGCTGGGACCTCGTTCCGGACCGCCCGGGCCGACCGGCGACACGATCGATGACGCCGACGACACGGTGGTGATCGGCGGGCTCGCACCGTTCGGCCCGGCGGGTACGCGGGACATCGAGACCGCCGTCGCCACCGCGTACGCCGCGGGCGCCCGGATCGACTGGGCGGCACTGTATCCGAGCAGCGACACCTATCACCGGATCGAGCTGCCGACCCATCCGTTCCAACGGCGGCGATTCTGGCTCGACGCCCAGGGCCCCCGGGTGCCATCCCGCCGGGAGGACGGGACGCCACCCCGCGCCACCCAAACCCTCAGCGCGCTCGTGCGACGCGCCGACATGGCCGATGACCTGGTCGGAGCCGCGACGATGCTGGCGGCGGCGGCACGCTACCAACCCACCTTCGACACCACCGAGGGGCTCCCGCACAGCAGGTTCGCCCACCTCGTCTCCGAGGGCACCGAGCCGGTGCTGATCTGTGTGCCGTCGTTCCTGGCGGGTTCGGGCCCGCACCAGTTCGCCCGTCTGGCAACGTCGTTCGCGCCACGACCGCGCGCCTTCGCGCTGACCCTGCCGGGTTTCGCGGCGGCGACGGCGCAACCGTCGTCGTGGCCGGTGGCGATCGACGCCCTCGCCGAGACGATCGGCGCGACCTGTGGCGACGCTCCGTTCGTTCTCCTCGGCCACTCGATCGGCGGTGTGCTCGCACATTCGGTGACCGAACACCTCGAGCGCATCGGACGGCCACCGCGCGGGCTGGTCATGATCGACACCTTCGATCCCGAGCCCGGCGGCCGCAACGACACGTTCAGCTGGGCGATGCGCCAGATTCTCGCCCGCGACCCCGACGGCGTCGTCGTCACCGACGCCAACCTGCTGGCCATGGCCAACTACCTGCGCCTGTTCGACGAGTGGAAGCCGGCGTCGATCACCACGCCCAGCCTGGCCGTGAACGCCGCCCGGGCCGTCGATCCCACCGCGCCGCACCGGCATTGGACCGCATCCGACGACGAGGTCGACATCGACGCCGACCACTTCTCGATCCTCGAACAGCACGCGCCGCACGCCGCCGCGGCCATCGAACGATGGCTGCGCAGCACCGAGGGGTGAACACATGACTGCCGGCCCGACCCGACTCGCGCTGCTCCGCGAGCTGGAACCGACCGTCGAGGAGAACCTCCGGCGGCACCTGTCCCTGGCCAAACCGTGGCATCCGCACGACTACGTGCCCTGGGACGACGGCCGCAACTTCGCGGCGATGGGCGGAATCGACTGGGAGCCGGGACAGTCCCGGTTGAGCGAGGTCGCCAAGGCCGCGATGATCACGAATCTGCTCACCGAGGACAACCTGCCCTCCTACCACCGCGAGATCGCGGAGAACTTCTCCCGCGACGGCGCGTGGGGTCACTGGGTCGGGCGCTGGACCGCGGAGGAGAACCGGCACGCCATCGTCATACGCGACTATCTGGTGGTCAGCCGCGGTGTCGATCCGGTCGCCCTGGAACAGGCGCGGATGGAGCAGATGACCGCGGGGTTCTCGTCCGCCGGTGTCGGCGCGGACCGCAGCGTCCTGCACTCGGCCGCGTACGTGACCTTCCAGGAGCTGGCCACCCGGGTCAGCCACCGCAATACGGGCAAGGTCTGCGAGGACCCGATCGCCGACCGCATGCTGCAGCGCGTAGCCGCCGACGAGAACCTGCACATGATCTTCTACCGCAACCTGTGCGGCGCCGCCTTCGACCTGGTCCCCGAACAGATGATCGAGGCGGTGTCGACGATCGTGCGCAACTTCCGGATGCCCGGCGCCGGCATGCCGAACTTCCGCCGCAACGGCGTGCTGATGGCCAAACATGGCGTATACGATCTGCGACAGCACCTGGAAGAGGTCGTCATGCCGATGCTGAAGCACTGGAAGGTGTTCGAGCGCACCGATTTCACGGACGAGGGCGAGCGGAGCCGCGACGGGCTCGCCCGGTTTCTCACCGAGATGGAACAGGTGAAGATCCCCCGGTTCGAGGAGCAGCGCGACCGGATGCTCGCCCGCGAGGCGCAACGGTCCGAGCGGCCGGCCCCGCCGATGGCGGCGGCGACCACCGCACGATCGGATCGCGATGACACATAGCACACGCGTCGATGTCGAGTTCACGGTGCACGCTCGCCCCGAAACCGTGATGGCGGCCCTCGCCGACCTGCGGCGGCTGCCGGAATGGTCGTCGCTGCACCGCAGCGTGCGGATCGAGTCGGCCGATGCGCAGGGGCGCCCGGTCCGCGCGTCCGTCGATGCGGCGTTCGGTCCGCTCACCGACCCGGAGCTGATCGAGTACGAATGGTACGGCCTCGAGCGGATGAGCTGGAACGTGCTGACGAGCACCTACCTGGCCACCCAGCGCGGCTCCTACACGCTGCGGCCCGAGGCGGCGGGCACGCACGTGACCATGTCGATGGAGATCGAGGCGAAATTCCGCGCACCGCGGCTGATGGTGCGCGGACTGCAGACAGCGACGTCGAAGACCGCGAGCAAGCAGTTCAAAGCCTTCGCCGAAACCTATTCGCTCTGAGACGGATTCGCCGTCAGGGTGGCGGTCAGGTGTACCGCATCGTTCTTCGGGCTTCGCAGCGACAAACGCCAGTCACCGCCGTCGCCGGGGCGGTCGGCGAACAGGTGGACGGTGCCCGGGAGCAGGAGCGGTCTGCCGAACGCGACCTCGTACCGCGCGGCCTCGGGGACATCGTTCCCCAGTGCGCGCAGCACCGCCGCGGCCTCCCACATCCCGTGCGCGATGGTGCTCGGAAAGCCCAGTAGGCGGGCCCCGATCGTCGACACGTGAATCGGGTTGCGGTCGCCCGAGGTGGCGGCATAGTCGTCGATGGTTCGCTGCGTCACCCGGATCGTCTCCTGCGGCTGGGCCGGGGTCTGCGCCGATTGCTCCGTCGTCTTCCGGCCGGGTGGCTTCCCCTGCTGTTTCAGAAACGTCGCGGTCTGCTTCCACACCGGCTCCGCACCCACCGACACCGCCGTCACCGCATCGAAGACCTTGCCCCGTCGATGATCCCGCAGATTCTCCAGATATACTGCGACGGACAGTGTTTCGCTCACCTCGAGGGGACGCTGCTGCTCGATGACATTGTTCAGGTGAACCAGCCCGGGCAGTGCGAACGGAAACGTCCGCGACACCATGAGCTGCATCGTGAGGGGGTTGGCCGACACGAACGGATAGGTCAGCGGCACCGCACCATTGGACGGCAGCCCGCACACCTCGGTGTAGGCGGCGAGATTGTCGCGATCGATCCGAAGCTCCGGCAGCCGGACCGTCGTGGTAGGAATCTGCCCGGCTCCGCTTCTCAACAGCGG
Organism: Nocardia sp. BMG51109; assembly: GCF_000526215.1. Classification (NCBI taxonomy): domain Bacteria; kingdom Bacillati; phylum Actinomycetota; class Actinomycetes; order Mycobacteriales; family Nocardiaceae; genus Nocardia; species Nocardia sp. BMG51109. Next base: position 6,463,102 of record NZ_JAFQ01000004.1, on the reverse strand, counting down.
GAACATCCGCACCAACGCCCGCAGGTAGAGATCGCGAATCCGAGGGACGCGCTCCAGTTCCACGACCGAATGCTCCGTCACAGCAGTCCTCCCCGAGCTTTTGTTTTTCCACCTGCGTGTCTAGGGGCGCCTCAGATGCTACACCTTGATCGACTACCGAAACACGCTGTCCCACGGTTGAATACACGCAGCCTCCGGCTCGAATTCCCCGTCGACCGATGCACCTCAGGGCCCATGCCAGCACCTTGACGGTCGACCGCCTATCTGCACGGCCCAGGTTTCCCGGGGGGCCGGTCGACTGGCTCCCCGTTATCGAGTGCCGCGGCCGCCGGCAAGCGGCAGTCGTGTCGACCCTCGACAGCACGCACCAACCCCCACCCAAGCCCGACATTACGTCACTGTGACGATTTGATGTCTTGACCCGGAGGGAGTCACCCCAGGGGAGCGGGCCCTTCCACATTCCTTCCCACCCCGGACATCGCGGCCCCGGCGCCGCCCGCCGCCACACGACGTCAGGTCGACCCGTAGTCGGCTGCGCCGGAGTTCGATGCCGGCCCGGGGCGGTCCAACGGCAGCCGCACACCGACTCGGCCCGTCGCAAGACGGGAAGCGCCCAGCTACTCGACATCCCGCAGTCTTCATCGGCAACCGCTGCTTTCTCCCCCCGCCGGGAACCAATACGTCACAGTGACGTATTCATCCAGGGCGGGAGCCTTGCGGCCACCGAGCCGCGGACAGCCACATAAAGGGAGATCAGAGCCCTGAAGGCCGGGCGCAGCACACCCCGGCGATTCACAACATTCGCGGCCCGGACATGCGGCCGACGCAAAGACCCTGCCACGTATGCGACAAACCAAACCGCGCACTCGGCCCCGAATGACTGAGCATCGACAGCAAACCCGATGCGGCACAACCTACTTCGCCACTATCGGCAGCTCTTCCTGTAACGCCGATAATCTACATTATGTCAAGTCAACTGTTGCGTAGCGCCTCCGAGTCCCCGGCACCCAGCCGCGTTCACCGGCTGGCGGCCAGCACTGCTGCGAGGCCTTCTTGCAGGTCCTTGACGAAATACTCGGGAACCTCCAGCGACGGGAAGTGTCCCCCGGTTTCGGGCGACCTCCATCGGACGATCTGCCGGTACCGCTCCTGTGCCCAGGGGCGCGGGCACTTCTCGACGTCGCGGGGATACATGGTGAGTGCCGACGGGACGTCGACCCGGAGTTCGGGGTCGAGCGAGTTGTGGCTTTCGTAGTAGATGCGGGCCGCCGATGCGCCGGTCCGCGTCAGCCAGTACAGGGTGACGTCGTCGAGAACGCGGTCTCTGGAAATCGTCTCGAACGGACTGTCTGCCGTATCCGACCACTCGGCGAACTTGTCGAGGATCCAGGCGAGAAGCCCGACCGGTGAGTCGACGAGCGAGTAGCCGATGGTCTGCGGCCGGGTCGCCTGCTGCTTCGCGTACGCCGCGCGGTGACGCCAGAAATCGCGGGTTTCCTCGGTCCACTTGCGCTCGACCGCCGTTAGCCCGTCCGTTGTCAACCCGGGCGGCGCCTCCGCGAACGTGGTGTGGATGCCGAGAACGTGCTCCGGGAACCTGCCGCCGAGAACCGTGGTGATATTTCCTCCCCAGTCGCCGCCGTGGGCCGCGAACTTGCCGTAGCCGAGCCTTCCCATCAGCTCCACCCATGCGGCCGCGATCTTTTCGGTTCCCCACCCGGTGGTGGCCGGCTTGTCGCTGTAACCGAAGCCCGGCAGCGACGGGACCACGACGTGGAACGCCGGCGCGTCCGCCTCTGTCGGATCTGCCAGCTCGTCCACTACATCGATGAACCGGGCAACGCTGTCCGGCCAGCCGTGCGTCAAGATCAGCGGAGTGGCATCCGCGCGTGCGGATCGGCGGTGCAGGAAGTGGATTCCCAGATCGTCAATGGTCGTGCGGAACTGGCCGATCCGGTTGAGGCGCTCTTCGAACGACCGCCAGTCGTACCCGGTGCGCCAGTAGTTCACGACATCGACGAGGTCGGCGAGAGGAACGCCCTGTTCCCATCGGCGAGGGCCGGGTGCGGCGCGATGGACCGTCTCGGCCTCCGGCAGCCGCGCCGCGGCCAGTCGCGCGCGCAGATCGTCGAGGTCGGCCTCGGTTGCGTGGGTTTCGAATCCTTCCACGTCGCTGGTTGGACGGTTGTCGCCGAGGCGGCCGAGTGCGGGCATGAGACCTCCTGGTCATCGGGAAACCGGCTGCGATCCATCGAGAACCGGCTAAGACGGTTCTAACATGTGTTCACGACAGCGTGCAACCAGCTAAGGTGGTTCCATGCCTGCTGGGTTCCCCGACTTTCGCCTCGGTAGCGTGCTGGCGACCAGCTTCACGGCGACGCTGACGGAGCGGCGTGGCGACGCTGTGGAGCGCATTCCCACGCCGCAGCGACTCGTCGACTGGCTGGCAGTGAACGGCCTGGCCGTGGACTCCTGCACCACCGCCCAGCTGGAACTCGCTCGGGAACTGAGGGAATCGATTCACGCCGCCGCGACAGCGGCCGCGATCCACGACACTCTCCCTGCGTCTGCCGTCCGAGTCATCAACGACTGCAGCATTCAGGGCCGGGCCGCGGCCGTCCTGACGCCCGAGAGCAATCGGCGATGGCGGCTCAGCTCGGCTTCCTGCGTAGAAGATGCCCTGGGCGTGATCGCCGCCGACGCGATCGGCATCATCGCAGGCGAACGAGACGGAAAATTGGCCCTGTGCGCATCGCCGACCTGCCGGGCCGCCTTCTTCGACACCAGCCAGAGTCGCACCCGCAAATGGTGTGACATGAACACGTGCGGGAATCGCCAGAAGAAGGCGCGCTTCCACGCCAACCAGCGCAAAAACCCCAGATCAGCGGAGTGACACAGCACCACCGCGGCGCCGGCGGCGCCACACGGGGCCGGGCCCCGGCATCCCGGAACCGGTCCGGCGCGCAAGTTCTCGAGAGAGCGCGGCGACCGCGCAGATCCGTCGCGCCCCTCGGCGGAGGTCGGATCCGACGTCGGCGGGTCGGTGCCATACCACCCGTCGAGGCCCTCCACTGCGCCGTTGCAGCCTGTCGCCGTTGACTTCGGCCTGCGGAAACGACCTTCTCCAAAAATAGTAATACTATTTCCGCAGCAAGGGCAAGCGGCGGACATCCGTTGTCGGGCAAGATCGAAAATCTGTTTACCGAAAACACTCCTACTGGACTCTTGAATAAGTCATACTTCGGATCGTGTCCAGCAAGTCGGACTTCGAGCGCCTGATCCGCGGCACCGCGCTGCGAGTCACGGCGCCGCGCGTGGCCGTGCTCGAGGTGGTGCACGACAACCCGCATTCGGATACCGACACCATCCTCGGCCTGGTCCGCGAAAGCCTCGGCACCGTCTCCCACCAGGCGGTCTACGACGTGCTGCGAGCGCTGACCGAGGCCGGCCTGATCCGGCGCATCCAGCCGATGGGTTCGGTGGCGCGCTACGAGACGCGGGTCGGCGACAACCACCACCACGTCGTATGCCGCGGCTGCGGCGCCATCGCCGACGTCGACTGCGCCGTCGGCGACGCCCCCTGCCTGACCGCCTCGAACGACAACGGCTTCGCCCTCGACGAGGCCGAGGTCATCTACTGGGGCCGCTGCCCCGACTGCTCGACCACCCCGACGCGATCACAGCCGTGATCACAGCCCGATATAAACGCAGTGTCCCGAAAGGAAATGCCCGTGTCTGAGGAACATCCGCCCATCGGAGAGGCCAACACGGAGCCGGCCGCGAACGGTTGCCCCGTGGTGACCGGTCGCCTCAAGTACCCCACCGAGGGCGGAAGCAACCGCGACTGGTGGCCCAATCAGCTCAACCTGAAGATCCTGCAGAAGAACCCGCCCGTCGCCGACCCCATGGGTGCGGACTTCGACTACGCGAAGGAGTTCGCCACCCTCGACCTGTCCGCCGTCAAGCGCGACATCGAAGAGGTCATGACGACCTCGCAGTCCTGGTGGCCCGCCGACTTCGGCCACTACGGCCCGCTGTTCATCCGGATGGCCTGGCATGCCGCGGGCACCTACCGGATCAACGACGGCCGCGGCGGCGCCGGCGCCGGCATGCAGCGGTTCGCCCCGCTCAACAGCTGGCCCGACAACGGCAGCCTGGACAAGGCGCGGCGGCTGCTGTGGCCGGTCAAGCAGAAGTACGGCCGCACGCTGTCGTGGGCCGACCTGATCGTCTACGCCGGCAACGTGGCCCTGGAGTCGATGGGCTTCCAGACCTTCGGCTTCGCCGGCGGCCGCGCCGATCAGTGGGAGCCCGAGGAGGACGTCTACTGGGGTCCCGAGCACATCTGGCTCAACGACGAGCGCTACAGCGGCGACCGTGATCTGGAGAACCCCCTGGCCGCGGTCCAGATGGGCCTGATCTACGTGAATCCCGAAGGCCCCAACGGCAATCCGGATCCGCAGCGGGCCGCCGTCGACATCCGCGAGACGTTCCGCCGGATGGCGATGAACGACGTCGAGACCGCCGCGCTGATCGTCGGCGGCCACACCTTCGGCAAGACGCACGGCAACGGCAACCCCGACCTCGTCGGCCCCGAACCCGAGGCCGCCCCGCTCGAGGAGCAGGGCCTCGGCTGGCGCAACGCCAACGGCACCGGCGTCGGCGGCGACGCGGTCACCAGCGGCCTCGAGGGCATCTGGACCGCCACACCGACCAAGTGGGACAACAGCTTCCTGGAAACCCTCTACGGCTACGAGTGGGAGATCTCCAAGAGCCCGGCCGGCGCCTGGCAGTGGATCCCGAAGGACGGCGCCGGGGCGGGCACCGTGCCCGACGCGCACGATCCGTCGAAGACCCACACCCCCACCATGCTGACCACCGACCTGGCCATGCGGGAGGACCCGATCTACGCGCAGATCACCCGGCGCTGGCTCGACCACCCCGACGAACTCGCCGACGAGTTCGCCAAGGCCTGGTACAAGCTGACCCACCGCGACATGGGTCCGAAGGTCCGCTACCTCGGCCCGCTGGTGCCCGAGGAGACCCTGCTGTGGCAGGACCCGATCCCCGCGGTGAGCCACGACCTGATCGGCGCCGCCGAGATCGCCGACCTGAAGCAGCGGATCCTGTCGTCGGGTCCGACCGTGCCGCAACTGGTTTCGGCCGCATGGGCCGCGGCCTCGTCGTTCCGCGGCAGCGATAAGCGCGGCGGCGCCAACGGCGGCCGCCTCCGCCTGGAACCGCAGAGCGGCTGGGAGGTCAACGAGCCCGACGAGCTCGCCCTGGTGACCCGCACGCTGGAGGGCATCGCCGAGGCGTTCAACTCCGCGCAGACCGGCAACATCCGGGTGTCGTTCGCCGACCTCGTCGTCCTCGGTGGCGTGGCGGCCGTCGAAAAGGCCGCCGCGGACGCCGGATTCGACGTCACGGTGCCGTTCACGCCGGGCCGCGCCGACGCCACGCAGGACCAGACCGACGTGGAGTCGTTCAGTGCGCTGGAGCCGTCGGCCGACGGCTTCCGCAACTATCTCGGCAAGGGCAACCGGCTGGCGGCCGAATACCTGCTCATCGACAAGGCCAACCTGCTGACACTCAGCACCCCCGAGATGACGGTGCTGGTCGGCGGCCTGCGCGTGCTGGGCGCGAACTACCAGCAGGCGCCGCTGGGCGTGTTCACCTCCTCCCCCGGGTCGTTGACCAACGACTTCTTCGTGAACCTGCTCGACATGGCCACCAAGTGGGAACCGTCGCCGGCCGACGACGGTACCTACGTCGGCAAGGACCGCGCCACCGGCGAGGTCAAGTGGACCGGCAGCCGCGTCGATCTGGTCTTCGGCTCGAACTCGCAGCTGCGGGCCGTGGCGGAGGTCTACGCGACCGACGACGCCAAGCGCAAGTTCGTCGACGACTTCGTCGCCGCCTGGGACAAGGTGATGAACCTCGACCGGTTCGACCTGAAGAAGTGATCGCGGACCGCGTTTCCCGTTAGCTTCGCCCACGGTGCCCCACGAACCGAGTGCCCCACGAACCGACCCGGTTCGTGGGGCACCGTGCTGTCGACAGGAATCCCGAACTACGGCCATCCCTCACCGGGCTGTCACAGGGATAGACGAGGCGACCCGAGCATCGGGGCGGGGCGGAAGAGCGTCGCGGAAGCGGAGTGGCCGGTACCCGTGGTCCGACCTGAGCAAGTCCGGCGACGATATGACAGTTCAGGATTCGACGGCGACCGACCGGATCACGTCGGTGACCGCGGCCAGGGCCATCAGGCGAACCACATCGACGTGCGTGTCGACCTCGCCGGTCGCGGCGGCGATGAAACCGTCACCGTCGAAACGCGTGTGCGGCGGAGTGAGCGCCCGCGAGAGGCCGTCGTGGGCGCCCTGCGCGACGATCCGGCACGACGGTTTGTCCAGCCGCGCATTCGTGACGACGGCGCCGATGGTGGTGTGCGTGCGGGATTCGGCGAAGTCGAACGGCTGGGTCAGCAGCGCGACCGCGTCGAGGGAGACCTCGCCGCGGCCGTCGTCGATATCGCCGAAGGCGTTCACGACGCACAACGCACCCACCACCAGATCCCCCAGGCGCCGTTGCGCATACGCCAGTCCCCCGGGCCGGCGGCCGTCCGGGCCGCGCCAGTGCGAGGTGTAGGCCCCGGCTCCGGCGCCGATCCGCCCGTGCAGCCGCTGATCTCCCGAAACATCCTGGGCCGCGGCATATCCCGACTCCGCGGTGGGCCGGGCGGTCGCGTCGCCGACACTCAGATCGAACAGCGCCAGGGTGGGCGCGATCGGCACCCGCCCGGCCGGAGTAAGCACGCCGCGACCCTGCTCCTCGAGGTAGCGCATCACCCCGTCGGCCGCGGCGAGGCCGAATGCCGAACCGCCGGTCAGCACGATGGCGTCGACCTCGACCACCGTCTTGTCCGGCGCCAGCGCGTCGAGTTCGCGGGACGCCGGAGCACCGCCGCGCACCTCACAGGAGGCGACCGTGCCCGGTGGCAGCGTGACGACCGTGCAGCCGGTCTGCCCGGCGGTGTCGGTCCAGTGCCCCACGCGCACACCGGAAATCTCGAGACCCATACCGAACTCCGTTCCCGCCCGTCGTCGCCGCGGCGGCACCGGCGCTGCGAGCGCCAACTCGAACACCGGGAAGCCGGTGTCCGCCCGCTCGGCGCGGTGGCGTAGTTGCCGAGGTCTAGATCATCGCACCGCCGTCACCCGGTATGCGGAGCGGGCTCACCGTCCGCCGAAGACCACCTTGTGCGCCTGGTCCAGCAGCCGCACCAGCTCGTCCCCCGACCGCTCGTCCAGGCCCGCGAAGGCGGGCGCGATGAGCCGGTCGGTCAGCGCCTCCGCCGCGTCCCAGCGCTGCCGCAGCGCCGCCGTGATCTCCTCGAACGGTTCCGGCCAGCCGAACAGCCGGGCCTGATCGGGCCCGCTGTTGCGCGGCGATCCCCCGATCAGCACCGCCTGCCGCGGCGTCACGCCGCCGGCGCGGATCGCCAGCAGGTGCAGCCCGCCGCGCAGTTCGCGCACCACGTGGATCAGCTGCAGCGCCCGCGCCGCGTCGTCGTCGGCCAGGGGCAGTGCCCGCCACCCGGCGAACAGCGGCAGCCCCGCGACATCGGCCGCCGCGACGACCGACCGCAGCAGTTCGGCGAGCCGCCCGGCCTCGTCGAACCCCGCCAGCTTGCGGCGGCCGAAACCCTGGCAGGCGGCGAGATACGCCGCGGCGGCATCGCCGGGCGGCATCGGCACCGATTCCCATGCCGCGCGCACGGTTTCGGGCCGGAAGAAGCCGAAGGCGGCCGTCACCACGTCGGCGTCCACATCGCCCAGCACCCCGCCGCGACCGCGGGTGTAGGGGCCGAGGAACCCCGCCACGCCGGTCGCGTCGCCGAACGCCTTCGTCTCCCGGGAGAACATGAATCCCCCGCCGATCTCCTGAATCTGCTGTTTGACCGCGGCAGCCACCGACACGGGCCAACCCCTTTCGCCGAGAACGGAACTCGCGCGCAGCATATCTCGCTATCGTCCACTGATGCCAGAACCTCGAGCCATCGGCGCGGGAAAGACCCAGGGCAAAGACCCAGGGCATAGGAACAATGGGCTTGCGCGGGCCACACCTGCGAGCCGATGATTGCGGACGACAATCGAACTCCGCGCAACGGTGTCGGCCGAGCGCCGACGAAGGGTGGGTAAGATCGAATATTCCCGGGGCCGGGCCCGGAATATTCCAATTCGAAGCGAGCGACGATGGATGGTCACCTCGGCGCGACCGCACCCGATCCCGGGGCCGACCGCGCCATGGCAACGCAGACCGCGTTGTCGAGTCTGGTCGCGCTGTTTGCCGAAAAATGGCAGTCCGGCGACAATCCGCCCGACCTGTCCGAGCATCTGCCGGCCGAAGCGGCCCTGCGCCGCACCGCACTGATCGAACTGATCAAGGTCGACCTGCAAGAACGCTGGCAGCGCAGCGACGGCGCGCTGCGCCTGGCCGACTACAGCGCGCAGTTCCCGGAACTGGCCGCGGCCCCGCTCCCCCCGGATCTGATCTACGAGGAGATCACGGCCCGCAGCCACCGCGACGAGATCGACCTGAGCGAGTACGAGCAGGACTACCCCACCCAGATGGCCCGCATCACCGAGGGTTTCGACGTGGACGGCCTGCGCACCACCATGCTCGCCGACCCCACCGCGCTCGACGCCCTCGACACCATCAACCCCGGCGCCACCATCGACGACTTCGACCTGCTGCTGCCGCTCGGGCACGGCGCCTTCGCGCGCGTGTTCCTCGCCCGCCAGCGCTCCCTGGGCCGCCTCGTCGCCGTGAAGATCTCGCACGACCGCGGCAGCGAACCGCAGACCCTCGCCCAGCTCGACCACGACCACATCGTCCGCGTCTTCGACCAGCGCCAGATCACCGACCAGCACCTCAAACTCATGTACATGCAGTACGTGCCCGGCGGCACCCTGCTCGGCGTGCTGCGGCTACTGCGCCGCACGCCCCCCGCGCGGCGCACCGGACGGCTGCTGCTGGAGGCCATCGACGCGGCGGCCACCACCGGCGGCGTCCTCGCACCCCAGCCGTCGGCCACCCGCGCCGAACTGGAGCGGCTCAGCTGGCCGGAAACCGTGGCCTGGCTCGGCGCGCGCCTGGCCACCGCGCTGGACTACGCCAACCACCGCGGCGTGCTGCACCGCGACATCAAACCCGCCAACGTGCTGCTCACCGCCGACGGCCAGCCCAAACTCGCCGACTTCAACATCAGCTTCAGCCGGCACCTGCCCGGCGCCAACCCCGTCGCCTACTTCGGCGGCTCGCTGCCCTACATGTCGCCCGAACAGCTCGAGGCCTGCCACCCGCAGCGCGACACCACCGCCGCCGACCTCGACACCCGCAGCGACCTCTACGCGCTCGCCGTCGTGCTGTGGGAACTGCTCACCGGCCGCGTCCCCTTCGACGACGGCCACGCCGCCGGCGAGACCGAGGAATCGCTGCACGCGATGATCGAGCGCCGCCACCGCCCCGTCGAACCGGCCACCACGGCCACCCTGCCGGAGGACTGCCCGACGGTGCTGCGGCACGCCCTGCTGACCTGCCTGTCCCCCGAACCCGACGACCGCTACGCCACCGGCACCGACCTGGCCCAACAGCTCGAACTGAGCCAGGACCGGGCCGCCCGCGACCTGGTGGATCCCCCGGAACACAGCCTGCGTGGCCGCCTCAAGATGCGGCCCATGCCGGTGGTGACGCTGTCCAGCCTGCTGGGCCAGCTGCTCGGCGGGCTCTACCTGACCTCGCACAACCTCATCCTGATCCGCCACGAGCTCGGCGCCGACGCCGCCGGGCAGATCGCCCGGCTCGGTGCCCTCGCCATCCTCATCGGATACCCGGCGGCCATCGCCGTACTGCTGTTCTGGTGCCGGCTGGTACTGCTCGTCCCCGACGGGCTGCGGCGAGGCAGGCAGTTCGACGAACGGGTACTGGCCAAGGCGCGCGGCGATACCCTCGCCTGCGGCGACCGCATCGCGGTGGTGACCTTCGCCGGATGGCTCGCCGCCATGGGCGTCTTCCTGGCCGAACTGCACTCCCTCGGCACGGTGCCGACAGGGCTGGCGGTGCACCTGATCGCCGCGAACCTGGTGGCCGCCGCGGTCGCCGTCGTCTACAGCTTCTTCCCGGTCACCTTCTTCATGCTGCGGTGGTATTACCCGGGCCTCGTCGCCGCGGGGCACACCACCGAGGCCGACGCCGCGCGGCTGCACCGGCTCGTGCGCCGCAGCCGCGTGTATCTCGGTGTGGCGGCCTCGGTTCCGCTGGTCGGGGTGCCGGCCGGGCTGATGTTCCTGTCCCCGCAACAGCAGCAGGCGGTGCTGGGCACGATCGTAGGACTGTGCGTCGGCGGACTTTTCGCGTTCATGATCGCCCTGCGCACCTTCTACGCCCTGGAATCCGACCTCACCGCGCTCGACCGGATCGTGAGCCCGCACCGCCACGCATGACCGTTGGTGATCGACCACCAAGATCGACTAATCTTCCGGGGTGCTAGGACATTCACATGCGACCAGTGGCGCGCTGGCGTGGGCGGGAGCCGCTGCGCTGCTACCACTTTCGGTACTCACCTACCCCATGCTCCAGGACGGCGAACTCGGCACCGTCGACCTGCTGATGGGCACATTCCTCACCGCGGGCGCCGCGCTGCTCCCGGACGCCGACCATCCCAACGGAACGATTTCGCATGTGCTGGGGCCGATTACACACACCGCCTGCCGCCTGATCTCCGCCGTGTCGGGTGGGCACCGCCACGCCACCCATTCCCTGGCCTTCGTCGTCGCGGCCGCCCTCGGCACCTGGGCCGGCGAACACTGGCTCGGCCGGTGGTTCACCCTCGGACTGGTGTTCTTCCTCCTGGCACTGGCGCTACGGGCGCTCAACCTGTGCCCACCGGGCGAGGGCTTCCGCTCCTACTTCTCGGTCACCGTGCTGGCCGCCGCCGGTACCTTCGCGATGGACCACTGGATCTCCGACAAGCCGTCCTGGCTGCCGTTCTCGGTGGGCCTGGGCGCGCTGGCCCACCTGATCGGCGACTGCCTCACCGACCGCGGCTGCCGCCTGTTCTGGCCGCTGAAGCTGCGCACCAGCGTCCCGATCATCGACCGCACCGGCAACAAGGTCGAAACCTGGATTCTGTCACCGCTTTTCGTGCTCGGCACGCTGGCCGTGCTCTGGTACATCGTCACCCACAAGCCCTGACATCACCCGCCGGCCCCAACAGGCCGCCGCGTCGGCCGGACACCACTACCGGCGCCGCCGCGGGCGTGGTCTAGGTTGCTTCCATCGGAGACGGAAGGGGCGTACATGTCGGACCGGGAAGAGCTGTCCTGGGAGCTGTTCGGCTCGGCGAGCCGGGAACTGGCCGAACAGGTCGCCGGCGACGGGTTCGACCCCGACCTGATCCTGTCGATCGCCCGCGGCGGCCTATTCGTCGCCGGAGCGCTCGGCTACGCCCTCGACGTGAAGAACCTGCACGTGATGAACGTCGAGTTCTACACCGGCGTCGACCAGCGCCTGGACCTGCCGGTCATGCTGCCCCCGGTCCCCCAGGCCGTCGATCTGGCGGGTGCGCGCGTGCTGGTGGCCGACGACGTCGCCGACACCGGCGCCACCCTGAAACTGGTGCGCGACTTCTGCGCCGACAAGGTCGCCGAGGTGCGCTGCGCGGTGGTCTATCAGAAACCGCGTTCGGAGGTGGACTGCGAGTACGTGTGGAAACGCACCGACCGCTGGATCAACTTCCCCTGGTCGGTGCTGCCGCCGGTGACCGCCCGCGACACGCACGTCTTCGAGGCGTGAGAACGCCTGCCCCGCAGGGCATGTACGGGAGGCGGCGACCGCACCGACGGCCGGCCGCCGCCTCCGCTCGGCGCATCGGTCAGGCCAGCTGAGCCGACAGGATGGTGATCGGCTCGACCGGCACGTCCTGGTGGCCGGCCCGCGACCCGGTCCGCACACCGTTGATCGAGTCCACCACATCGGAACCGTCCGCGACGCGGCCGAACACCGCGTAGCCCCAGCCGTCCTGGCCCGGGTAGTTCAGGAAATCGTTGTTCGAGGTGTTGATGAAGAACTGCGCGCTCGCCGAATGCGGATCGGAGGTGCGCGCCATAGCCACCGTGTACTTGTCGTTGCGCAGCCCGTTGGCCGCCTCGTTCTCCACTCGGTTCGGCGCCGGCTTCTGCTGCATGTCCGCGGTCAGCCCGCCGCCCTGCACCATGAAGCTCGGAATCACCCGGTGGAAGATGGTCCCGTCGTAATGACCGGACTTCACGTAGTCCAGGAAGTTCGCCACCGTCTTCGGCGCCTTCGACTCGTCCAGTTCGAGAGTGATGTCCCCGGCTGAGGTATTCAGCAGCACTTTGGTCATCCGGACATCGTATGGGAGCCGGCTCGCTCGCGGGCCGCCGCCTCGGATAGCGGCTTCGGTGATCCGTCGGAGTCGGGTGCGTTGGTTGGGTCGAGTCGGTGTGTGGTTCTGTTGTGAGTCGATTTTTCATGCATAAATACGCATGTCACCATGTCCTAATTTAAATACTCCAGCCACACCGATCCGAGCATCCGGACGGTTCCCCCACTGCGGCCCACCGGTTTTCGCGAGACCGTCATGCCTCGTACAACTCCAGCGGCAGGTCGTCCGGGTCGAAGAAGAATGCGAACCGCTTCCCCGTGTACTCGTCCACCCGCAACTCCTCGGTGCGCACTCCCCTCCCCCGCAGCTCGGCGACGGCCGCGGCCACATCCGGCACCGCGAACGCCAGATGCCGCAGCCCGCATGCCTCCGGCCGGGACGGCCGGACCGGCGGGTCCGGGAAGGAGAACAGCTCCACCTGCCCGCCGTCCGGAAGCGCGAGATCCAGTTTGTACGAACGCCGTTCGGCCCGATAGTTCTCGTCCACCACCCGCAGCCCCAGGATCTCGACGTAGAACGCCCTCGACCGCTCGTAGTCCGAGGCGATGATCGCCGTGTGATGGATCCGCAGCAGGTCCATACCTCCGACGCTAGAGCACCGTGACGGCCGGCCCCGCCACTCCCCTCCCTCAGTGCTTCTTTTGCCGTCGGTTCGTCGGCGGCAACATGATCGAGCCACATGCTCAGATGCGCATATTTCCGTTTAGATATTTTTTATCGGCCGAAGCGGACCCGCTGACGCCGGCACTCAGGCTCGCAACGCCGCCTCCGCCGCGGCGACGGCCGACCCTCGATACGTGCCCCCGAACAGCACCACGTGCACGAGCAGCGGATACAGCTGATGCAGCGGGATACGTTGCCGCCAGCCGGGTTTCAACGGGGCGGCCTCCTGATAGGCGGCCAGGATCCGGTCCAGGTGCGGCGTGCCGAACAGGGCCAGCATGGCCAGATCGGTTTCCCGATGGCCCCCGTGCGCCGCGGGGTCGATCACCTTGACCCCGCGGTCCGTCCAGAGGAGATTGCCGGACCACAGGTCACCGTGGATACGACCGGGTGGTTCCGGTTCGCCGGCCAGTGCGTCGATCTCGGCTATGACCCGTTCGATCAATCGCACCCCGCTGCCGCCCAGATCCCGTGCGGCCGCCGGGAGCAGCGGCGCCAGCCGCCGACCGGCGTACCACGGCCCCCACTCCCCCGTCGTCGGCGTATTGTCCTGCGGGACAGTGGCGATGAAGCCGTCCCACGGCGCTCCGTAGGAATCGGGCGCGGCTCGATGCAGTGCCGCAAGCCCGCGGCCGAATGCCTCGGCGGCCGCAGCGCTCGGCGCCGCCGCGGCCAGCCACGGGAGCACCAGCGTCCGCCGATCGGCGCCCGACACCGCCGGCACCAGCCCATGGGCGTCGCCCTCCCCCAGCCAGCGCAGCCCGGCCGCCTCGGCGTGCAGGGCCCGGCCGGCATCCGGATCCGCGTCGTCGTCAACGGCTTTCACGAAGACCTCGTGCCCGTCGGCCACGGCGGCGCGGTGCAGCGTCCACGCGTGGCTGCGCCCGTGATCCGAGATCGCCCGCACGGGCGTGCCGAGGAGTTCTTCCACGCGTGCCGCCGCATCGCTCATGGCCTCGATTGTCCAGCCACGGGCGCGCGGGCTATCCGAGGGGCATGCTGTCGCGCAGGTATGCCGCGGTGACCGGATCGGCGGGGAAGAACGACTCGATCGCCAGTTCGGCGACGGTGACGTTCATGGGGGTACCGAAAACGGTCATGGCGCTGAGGAAGGCGAGTTCGGTGCCGTTGTGGCACAGGCGAAGCGGGACCACCGCCTGTTCCGGTTCGGGCAGGCCCGGTGGATGCTCGCCGCCGGGATAGTCGCGCACCTCGGCCAGCAGCGCGCGGAGGTGGTCCGAACCGGTGATCTCGATCTGGCGTTGCAGGCGCTCGAACAGGTGCCCGCGCCACTCCGCGAGATTGCGGATGCGCGGAGCCAGGCCGTCGGGATGCAGGCTCAGGCGCAACGCGTTGACCGGCGGCGCCAGCAGCTCGGCCGCGACGTCCTGGAGGAACAGCCCGGCGCTCGCGTTGGCGTCGACCATGTTCCAGTGCATGTCGACCGCGAGCGCGGGATGCGGGTCGTGGCCGGCCAGGATCCGCCGCATGGCGTCGCGCACGGGTTCCATCTGCGGTGTGTCCAATCCGGGTTCGGCGTAGACGGGTGCGTAGCCGGCGGCCAGCAGCACCCGATTGCGTTCGCGCAGGGGGATTTCCAGCTGCTCGGACAGGTGCAGGATCAGCTGCCTGCTCGGCGTGGAGCGGCCGGTTTCGATGAAGCTCAGGTGGCGGGCCGAGGTTTCGGCGCGCCCGGCCAGCTCGAGCTGGCTGAGGCGGCGGGTGACCCGCCAGTGCCGGAGCAGGTCGCCTGCGGTCTGGGTTCGCACAGCTCGATCGTAGGGAGGCGGCAGCGGTCCGGCGATTACCCGTGAGGTAATGACGGCGGGTCGGACGGCCCGGTCCCCGCGGGCATTTCGGCCGGTGAACAAGGTCCGGCCATCGTCCGGTGCGCAGGACAGCGGCGTGTTGATCTGGCATGGTGTAGGAGCATGAAGACGATCCTGATTACGGGGGCGACATCAGGCATCGGGTTGGCGGCGGCGTGCCGGATCGCCGCGGGGGGCGATCGATTGGTCCTGGTGGGCCGCGATCCGGACCGGCTCGCGAGCGCCGCGGACCACGTGCGCGCGTCGGGGGCCGGCGCGGTCGACACCCAGGTGTGCGATATCGCGTCGCAGGAGGCCGTGCGGCGGCTGGCGAGCGCGGTGCTGGAGCACTATTCGCACCTGGATGTGCTGGCGAACAACGCCGGCGGGTTCTTCCTGCGCCGCGACGAAACCGGGGACGGGGTGGAGGCCACCTTCGCCACCGATCACCTGGGCGGGTTCCTGCTCACCGAACTGCTGCTGGACCGGCTGGTGCACAGCGCGCCGGCGCGGATCGTGTTCACCTCGTCGGTGATGCACTACGGCACCGCCCTCGACCTCGACGATCTCGGCTGTGCGCGCGGATATTCCGGGCAGAAGGCCTACAGCCGCTCGAAGCTGGCGAACGTGCTCTACATGCGGGAGCTGGCGCGGCGGCTGGCGGGCACCGGGGTGACGGTCAACGCGTTCCATCCGGGTGCGGTGTCGACGGGGATCTGGGATTTCGCCCCCTGGTTCGCGAAACCGGTGATGGCCGCGGCGAAGCGGATCTTCATGGTTCCCGCGGAGGAGGGCGGGCGGCGATTGGCCGCGCTGGCGACAGATCCCGACCTCGGTGCGGTGACGGGCTGCTACTTCCAGAAGGATCGGGTGCGGACGCCGTCGCGGGTCGCTCGGGACGATGCGCTCGGCGTCCGGCTGACCGAGGTCTGCGCGAACCTGGTGGGTCTGCCGACACCGTCGGGGACACGCTAGCGGCCCGGTCGTTTTCGCGCCGCGGGTGCCGCCGGGGGCGGGCCCGGTTATGGTGGTGCCGTGTCGTTCGTGCAGCCCGTACTCGACCGGCTACCGGAGGCCTACCGCGCGGTGCTCGTCCGGCATCAGGAGCTGATGAAGTTCGCGGTGGTCGGGGCCCTCACCTGGTTCGTCGATACCGGCGTCGTGTACACGTTGAAACTGACCGTGCTGCAGGACAAGCCGCTCACCGCGCGGGCATTCGGCGTCCTGATCGCCACCATCGTGTCCTACATCCTCAACCGGGAGTGGTCGTTCAGCTCTCGCGGCGGGCGGCAGCGGCATCACGAGGCGGCGCTGTTCTTCGCCGTGAGTGCGCTGTCCATGGGCGTCACGCTGGTCCCGCAGGCGATCTCGCTGTACGTCTTCGATATCCGGGTGCCGCACGTCGCCGCGCCGACCCAGGCGGTGGCCAACTTCCTGACCGGGCAGATCCTCGGGGTGCTGCTGGCGATGGCGTTCCGGTTCTGGGCGATGCGCCGCTACGTGTTCCCGAACGATCTCCGGGAGACGGAGCTGGAACTGCTCTGACCACGTCCGCTCGTGGATGCTCCTCGTTTCCTCAACCGTCGTACTATGTGCTCGCCGTCAGGGCGTGCGGGAGGTTGAAGGTGACGTCGGATTCCATAGCAGCGCAGCCGATCAGGCGCTTCGTCGCGCTCGGTGACAGCCAGACCGAGGGTATCGGGGACCCCGACGGCCGCGGTGGGCACCGCGGCTGGGCCGACCGGTTGGCCGACCGGCTCGCCGGAGGCTATCCGCGGCTGGCCTACGCCAACCTGGCGGTGCGGGGGCGGCGGGCCGCCGAGATCCGCGCCGAGCAGCTCGCGCCGGCGCTCGCCCTGGAGCCCGATCTGGCGACGGTGGTGGCCGGGATGAACGACGTGATCCGGCCTCGTTTCGATCAGGAGACCGTGGTCGCCGACATCGATGCCATGTTCGCCGCGCTCACCGCCGCCGGGGCCCGGGTGGTGACGTTCACGTTCCCGGATATCGGCGGCATCGCGCCGATCATCCGGCCGCTGTCGGCGCGGGTTCGGGCGATCAATGCCCGGATGCGGGAGCTGGCGCGGCGGCCCGGTGTCACGCTGGTGGATTTCGAGCCGGTCGCCGCGACCATCGATCCGCGGGTGTGGGCGGAGGACCGGTTGCATCTGAGCCCGCTCGGCCATGATCTGGTGTCCCGCGCCGTTGCCGATACGCTCGGGCTGCCCGGAACCGAGGGCGACTGGCGGTTGCCGCTTCCTCCGCTGCGGCGCGACCTGCCCGAACTCGTCGCCGCCGAATTGCGCTGGGTCGCATTCCATATGGCCCCGTGGATCGGGCGTCGCCTGCGCGGGGTGTCATCGGGGACCGGTCTCACGCCCAAGCGCCCGGATCTGCTGCCGGTCGTCGACTGATTCGCGGCGGGGGCCGGCCACGCCGCCTCGTCGTGCCGGTCGGCCGAGCCGCTCTCCGGCAGGACGGGAGCCGCGAACACGCTGCGGGCCGGGTCTGTCGGCCTCGTTCGCGCGCCGGGCCGGATCGGCCGCGGTTCTGCACGGCATTTCGTGCCGTTCGGCACCGGCCGCATTCCGGCATCGCCTGCACGGCGGCACGGACGGAACTCACGGTGGCCGATTCCTGGTTCTCCCACTCGTAACGCCGCCAGCTGCGGTTACTACGCGCGTAGTATGAGGCTCATGGGTTTCGAGTGGCCGGATTGGGCGCTGGCGCACCTGATCGGCATCGAAACCGCCGAGGTTCGGCAGATCCTCGCGAGCACGCGGCGGTGGCCGCGGCAGGCCGACGACGGCACCCTCTCGGTGCTCACGCTGTGGGGCCGCACCGACGCCGGCCGGCCACTCATCGTTGCCGTCCACCGCCGGGACGACTGGATGTGGCTGATCATCGGCGCCCGCGACATGCGCGGCGACGAGCTGACGGTGTTCGAGCAGTGGGAACAGGAGAACCGGCGATGAGTGAGAAGAACGTACCGTCCACCCCGCAGGAGGTGACGACCTTCCTGGATCGGCTGACCTTCGGCGAGGATCCGGTGCCCGCGGAGCAGGTGCCGCCGCCGCTGCGGCCGGACGACGACATCATGATCACCAGCTCGATCCGGCTGCCCCTGCGCCTGCACGCCAGACTGAAGGAGCTCGCCGCCGAGCGCGGTATCGGGCTGTCCACCCTGGTGCGCGAATGGCTCGAGGCGGCCATCGTCGAACTCGACGACGACCAATTGATCTCCCGGGCCGAGGCGCGCATGGCGCTGGCCCGCTTACATTCGGCCCGGCGGGCGGGCTGAGCCGCCTTCGCGCCGCTGTCCCCCGTCCGGGCCGAGGTCGACAGCGCACGGCGCTCGGCCGCGCCGGTCGTCGGGACGATCGGCGGACCGCCACGGGGCACGCCGATGCCGGACGGCTACGAGACGAGGAGTGGCGCAGTGAGTGTCGATCAGGCGAAACAGGCCGTACGCGAGAGTATTTGGGCGTTGTTGGCGCGGGCGCGCGCCGTACCGCCCGACGCCCCGCGCAACATTCCCGAGTTCGCGGGCAATGATGCCGCGGCCGGCCTGCTGGCCGCGCTGCCGGAGTGGCGGGCCGCGAAGGTGGTCACGATCGTGCCCGACACCGCGCAGCTGCCGGTGCGACGGCGCGCGCTGCAGGCCGGGCTGCTGATCTATATGGCCTGTCCCCGGCTCGAGGCACCGAAGCCGTTCTATCTGATGGACCCCGAGGACCTGACGGTGCCGGCGGCGCAGGCCGCGCGCAAGGACACCGCGCCCCTGGTCTCCCGCAATGTGGAGGTGGACGAACTGCAGCCGATCGATCTGATCGTGCTGGGCAGTGTCGCGGTGAACCGCCGGGGTGTGCGCCTCGGCAAGGGCGCCGGATATTCGGATATCGAGATCGCGTTGCTGCTCGAGGCCGGCGTGATCGATGAGCACACCACCATCGCCACCACCGTGCACCGGCTCCAGGTGGTCGACGGCGAACTGCCCGAGGCCGAGCACGACTGCCGGGTCGACCTGATCGTCACACCGGAGTCGGTGATCCGTTGCGAGGAGCCGCGGCGGCCGGCGGGCCTGCTGTGGGATGCGCTGCCCGCCGACAAGATCGCCGCGATTCCGGCCCTGGCGGCCCGGTACGCCGCGCGCTGACTCCGGGACCGGCCGCTCCGCTCGATCAGGTCCACAGCACGGCGACGAGCACGTTGGCGATCGCCAGCCCGCCGGCGGCGTGTGCCATCCAGCCGATGGCCTTGCCGCGCTTGGCATCCGCGTGCGCGACCTCGGCGAATCCGGCCACCGCGACCGCGATCACCAGTTTCACGATCACCTTGGCCATGGACAGGTCCTTGTCCAGGGAGTCGATCCCGTCGGCCATGCCGACCAGCACCAGGCCGCTGATGATCTGCGCCCGTGCGCCCCACACCATCACCGCGTTCACCGTCGGCTGCCCCGACGCGTATCCCCCGATGACCGCGGCCAGGCCGAGCAGGTGTGTAACGACCACCACGTTGTAGACGAATGTCATGACAGCACAGCCTAGTTGACCTACCGCCGGTCAACGACACCAAGTAGTAGAAAAGTTCTCGCTGCTCGGCCCGGGGCCGCGAGGGCTCGCGAAACTCGCCGGAAGCCGATAGCGTCGGTGTGCCGTCGCAGATCGCCCGCCGGGGTGCCGGAGCCGCGCCGTCGGCCGCGCCGGATCTCGCTCGGATTGCGAGTTTCGGCTTGGCATACCTCGGGTAGTCCTCTCCAAGTGGCTCTCTCAAGTCCATGCCGTGCTCGCGGGCGCGGGGGGCGAAGTGGGTCGGGTTGTCGTGGGTCGCTTGGTGGATGGCTAGGAGAAGAGGGTGGCGGTTGTACTCGTGCTGCGCGCACGCGGACTGGGTGATCTCCTCACCGCGGTCCCGGCACTTCGCGCGCTGCGCCGGGCCAGGCCACATGATCACATCGCGCTCGCCGCGCCGCATCGGCTGAAGCCGATCGTGGATCTGATCGCGTCGGTCGACGAGATGGTGCCGACACCGGACGCGGAGAGTCTGCGCTATGACGGCGAGGCGCCCGCGCTGGCGGTCAATCTGCACGGCGCCGGCGCCGAGGGCATCGTGGAGTTGGTCAAGACCGATCCGCGGCGCATCCTCACCTATCGCAATCCCGCCTTCCCCGACCTCGACGGGCCGGACTGGCAACAGGACATGCACGACGTCGACCGGTGGTGCCACCTGCTGGAATCCGACGGCATCGCCGCCGATCGCCGCAATCTCGGACTAGTGCCGCCGGTGGCCACCACCAGCCACCGCGACTGCGTGGTCGTGCACATCGGGGCGGGCTCCCCCGCCCGGCGCTGGCCGCCGGAACGGTTCGCCGCCATCGTGCGGCATCTTCTCGTGCAGGGTCGCGAGGTGGTGCTGACGGGCGACGAATTCGAACGCGAGATCGCCCTGAACATCGCAGCCCGGGCGGGCCTGCCACATCGGCAGGTGCTCGCCGGGCAGCAGAACCTCATCGAGCTGTCCGCCACCGTGGCCGAGGCCGGGCTCGTGGTGTGCGGCGATACCGGGGTCGCGCATCTGGCCACCGCCTTCGGCACCCGGACGGTCCTGCTGTTCGGTCCCACCGCGCCCAGCCACAGCGGCCCGCCGCCGCATCTGCTGGGCCGGCACGTGGTGCTGTGGGCCGGCCGCACCGGCGACCACAATGCCGACACACCCGATCCCGGCCTGCTCGAGATCAGCGTGGCCGAGGTGGTCGACGCGCTCGACAAGCAGCTGCGGAAGCGGCCGTGGCCCGGGACCAATATCGATCGCCGCCCGGCCGCGTACCGCCGCGTCGGCTGAGTTCCGGCCCCGCCCTTTACTCGGCACCCTGCCTTACTCGGCGGCACTGCCCAGCTCGGCGGCACTGCCCTACTCCGCCTCCGACAGCGCGGCCGCGTATGCCGCCAGCGCGCTCGGCCAGAACTGCTCCAGGTAGTCGCGGGCGTCGGCCAGTCCGCGCGGGTCCAGGGAGTACAGCCGGCGGTTGCCGCGGTGCCGCACGCTCACCAGCCGGGCCTCGCGCAGCACGCGCAGATGCTGGGACACCGCCGAACTGCTCACCCCGACCGCATCGGCCAGCTCTCCGACCGCCCGGGGTGCCTGCGGCAGCGCCTCGAAAATCGATCGACGAGTCGGATCCGCCAGGGCGCTCAATGCCCTGACTCCATTAGTGACCACTAAAAGAGACTGCCCGTTCGATCACGAGGTGGTCAAGATCGGACGGTGCGGAATCGCCCCCGGTCGTCGCCGCCCACGGCGCGTGTCCCTGGCCATCCGCGGTATTTCAACTGGTACTTTGCCGCCTGTGATGGTCACAACACGATTACGGAACCCCGGCGGATCTGCCGTAGTTTCCCCGCCATGCCCGTGATCGTTCCGTTACCTTCTCGCCGCGCCCGCCGGGCCGTGGCTCATGCCTTCGCGATCACCGCCGTCGTCGGCGCCTCGGTCACCGCGCTCACCGCCGCCGACCGTCACGGGGGCACTCCCGCCCCCGGCCTCGCCGCACTGCAACAACCGATGGCCCCCGCCCCGGCCGCCGCGGCACCGATGGCCGCGCCCGTCGCCGCACCCGAGCCGCCGCCCGAGATCTGGCCGACGACCAAGGCCGCCAAGGAGATGCGGCCGCTGACCGTGCGGCCGGTGGCGGGTGCGCTCAGTTCCCTGTTCGGCACCCGCTGGGGCACACTGCACGGCGGCATCGACTTCGCCCAGACGCTGGGCACCCCGATCGCCTCGGTCACCGACGGCGAAGTGGTCGAGGCCGGGCCCGCGTCCGGATTCGGGCAGTGGGTGCGGGTGCGGCAGGACGACGGCACCATCGGCGTCTACGGGCACGTCAACGACATCCTCGTCGTCCCGGGGCAGCAGGTGCGCGCCGGGGACACGATCGCCACCGTCGGCAACGGCGGCTTCTCCACCGGACCGCATCTGCACTACGAGGTGTGGGCCCAGGAAAACGGCGACAAGATCGACCCCCTCCCGTGGCTTGCCGCGCGCGGTATCGATCTGGGGGACGTGTCCTACTGATTCCGCCCGAACCGCCCACTATCGGGCGACTTCACTCCGACCGTGGCAACCTGCCACCCGCGAGCTGTCGAAACTCATACGCCACCACTCGAATTCCGGTCACCGGGGCCGCGTCGACCGCGGGCACCTGCCGCACGGCTGCCTCACCATGCCGGGCCGGATTTCGGCTCCGCCTCGTGGAGCGGAATCCGAGGGGCCGGACGACACCGGGCCGGGGGAACGAGGTGCCGGAACGGGTCCGGGCGCGCGTTCGGCCCGCCGCGCGAGCGGTCGGCCGCATCGGGGTCGAGGGATGCGCGCCCGGTCCCGTCCCTGCACCCGCCCGGTGGCGGCAGGACCGAGGTGGCGGTCCGCCGTTCGATGGATCCCGGGAAGGATTCGGCCTCATCGCGATCGGCACAAGTGACACCGGATGCCGCGCGAACTCACAGTGCCTTCGGCGAGCCCGCCTCTCGGCAGGCCTCAGCGCAACCGCTCGGCGTCCTTCGTCAGGGCGACGAGGGTGTCGGTCAACTGGGCCAGTTCCGCGCTGTCCGCGCCCTCGGCGACGGCGGTGGCGACATCCTCGGCGGCGCAGCGGGCGGCGAACCAGCGGTCGGCCAGGTCGGCGGCCTCCTGGGCGCTGAGCACCACGGAGTCCTCCGGAATTCCGGTGCCCTCCAGGCTTTTCCGGTGTTCGTAGGCCCGCTGGCGGCAGGACTGCCGACAGTACCGGCGGCGGCGACCCACCTCGGAATCGGCGATCTCCCGCCCACACCATAGGCAGGACAGGCGGCGGTCCGAAACGTTACGGCCTGACCAGGGCGAACACAGCACGCCGGACACGATAGCGGCGCGGCGGCCGAACGCAAACGACCAGGCCGCGACAAGACATGTCATATTTCACCGCGCGCCGGGCGCGGCGACACCGCCGATCGGACCGGCGCACACCCCGGCGCCGCGCGATGACCGAAACCACTAGAATGGTGGGGTTGACCGTCGCCGGGAACTGAATTAGGCCGTCGCGCGTTATCCCTTGTGTTGGAGCGTTGCCGACAGGCTGGAGAGGACCGCACACCATGGCAGATCGCGTACTCCGAGGCAGTCGGCTCGGAGCGGTGAGCTACGAGACCGACCGCGACCACGACCTGGCGCCGCGTCGGATGGCGCGGTACCGGACAGACAACGGCGAGGAATTCGAGGTTCCGTTCGCCGACGACGCCGAGATCCCGCCCACGTGGCTGTGCCGCAACGGGCAGGAGGGCATCCTGATCGAGGGCACGTCCCAGGAGCCGAAGAAGACCAAGCCCCCGCGCACGCACTGGGACATGCTGCTGGAGCGGCGGTCCAAGGACGAGCTCGAGGAGCTGCTGCAGGAGCGCCTGGAACTGCTCAAGACCCGCCGCGGCCGGTAGCCGCGCCGGACGGTACACCGCAGGCCCCCTCCCGTGCGGGAGGGGGCCTGCGCATGTCCGGGCCGTGGCCCGCGGCAACCGCTGCTAGTGACTGGCCACCTTGCGGTACTGCAACAGGGCCAGGGGCACCACGACCGCCAGGATCACCAGGGAACAGCCCACGGCATATTCCACGCAGTGGTCGGCGGCCCACCCCTGTGGCGGGGTGAACGACGGCGGGGCGCCGTTGTCGAACAGCGTGCGGCCGGCCGCGGACACGGCGGTGATCGGATTCCAGGCCGCGATGGTGCGCAACGGTCCCGGCAGCGTCTCGCTCGAGATGAACGCCGAGGAGATGAAGGCCAGGGGGAACATCCAGATCAGGCCGGCGCTCTGGGCCACCTCCACGCTGGGTGACAGCAGACCGGTCAGCGCGCCCACCCACGACATCGCGAACGCGAACAGCAGGATGATGGCGAAAGCCAGTGCCGCCTCGCCGATTCCGCCGTGGATACGCCAGCCGACCAGATAGCCGCAGGCGACCATCACCGCCAGCGACAGCACGTTCACCACCAGGTCGGACAACGTGCGGCCCAGCAGCACCGCCATCCGGGACATCGGCAGCGTGCGCATCCGGTCGATGATGCCCTTCTGCAGGTCGTTGGCCAGGCCGACCGTGGTGAATGCGGCGTTGAAGGCCACCGTCTGGGTGAAGATGCCGGCCAGCAGGAACTCCCGGTACTGCCCGCCGCCCAGCGACGCACCGAAGATGTAGGCGAACAGGAACACGAACATCAGCGGCTGGATGGTCGCCGTCACCAGCAGCGTCGGCACCCGCAGGATGGTCAGCAGATTGCGGTAGGCGACGATGGCGCTGTCGCGGAACACCCGCACCGGCGCCGCGATATCGGCAGCCGCCCCGGAATTCGGCCCCGCCCCGCCCGATGTCCGTTCCGGCGCCGGGATACCCCGCGCCGCAGCCGGATCCGCGGCCGCACGTTCGGCGGTCTTCACGACATGATCTCCTCTGCTACGTCTTGCTCTTCGGATTCGGCTGCGGGAGTGGGTGTTCCGGTCAGCGACAGGAATACGTCGTCGAGGCTGGGCCGGTGCACCGTCGCGTCCACCACGCACACGCCGGCGTCGTCGAGCCGGCGCAGCGCCTCGACCATGGTGCGCGTGCCGTCGCCGACCACGACCGACACCTCGTCGGTGCCCGCCTCGTGCGCGGGCTCGCCGACACCGACCTGCGCCAGCACCGACGTGGCCTGCCGCGGATCCTGCCCGGAGGCCAGGGTGACGGTGAGCCGGTCGCCGCCGATGGAGGTCTTCAGCTCGTCGGCCGAGCCGCGCGCGATGACCCGGCCGCGGTCGATGACCGTGATCCGGTCGGCGAGCAGGTCGGCCTCCTCCAGGTACTGCGTGGTGAGCAGCACCGTGGTGCCGTCGTCGACCAGGTCGCCGATCACCCGCCACATGTCCTGGCGCCCACGCGGATCCAGGCCGGTGGTCGGCTCGTCCAGCACCACCACCGCCGGCCGGGCCACCAGCGCGCCCGCGAGGTCCAGCCGCCGCGCCATACCGCCCGAGTAGGTGCCCGCGCGCCGGCCCGCCGCGTGGTCGAGGCCCAGCGCCGACAGCAGTTCGGTGGCGCGGGTGGACGCCCGCCGCGGGTCCATCCCGTACAGCCGCGCCACCATGCGCAGGTTCTCGAAGCCGGACAGGTTGGCGTCCACGGCCGCGTACTGCCCCGACAGCCCGATGCGCTTGCGGGCGCGCGCCGGATCGTCCAGCACGTCGATCCCCGCCACCCGCACCGCGCCCCGCGTGGGCCGCAGCAGCGTGGTGACGATCCGGACGGTCGTGGTCTTGCCGGCGCCGTTCGGGCCCAGCAGGCCCATCACGGTGCCGGACGGTACCTCCATATCCATTCCGTCGAGCACGCGCACGCGGCCGTAGTGCTTCACCAGGCCGCCGACCTCCACCGCCAGACTCATGTCCGCGTCTCCTTCGCGTCGCCGGCTCCCTCGGACACCGGCAGCTCTCCGGCGGCACCGATCGCGGTGCCGCCCAGGTGTTCTCGCAGTACCGGGCCGATCACGGCGAGCGCCTCCGGTGTGGTCATGCCGGAGTGCCGGCAGCGGACCTTCTGATCGTGGATCGTGCCGGTCACGTGCGGCCGCCAGGCCGCCGCGCACCGGGTCGGGTCGGCGCGGTTGATCTCGTCGTCGGCGGCGGTGAAGAACAGCAGGTCGCCGTCGAAGACGCGCGGCCGGAAGCCGTGTGCCAGCACGGTGCCGTTGGCGTAGCCGTTGTACAGCCGCTCCAGGTGTTCGACGGTCAGCGCCGCGAACGGGCCCGGCCGGTTGCGCAGCAGATCGGCCGCGTCCCGCAGGGTCAGCCGCGGATCCACCGGGTGGTCGCCGCCGAGCAGGTCGCTGCCGAACTCGCCGATGATGTCGGCGACCCCGGGGATCGCGTATTCGAGCCATTCGTCGGACAGCCGGTAGCTGTCCATCATCGCCAGCAGGGCCACCCGCTCCCCCGCGTGCTGCAGCTGCACCGCGATCTCCTGGGCGATCAGGCCGCCCAGGGACCAGCCGAGTAAGTGGTAGGGGCCGTGCGGCTGCACCGATCTCATGTGCGCCACATACTGTTTCGCGGCGTCCACGATCGAGTTGTCGTCGTCGCCGCCGCTCACGTGCGGCGCCTGCAGCCCGTAGACCGGCCGGTCGGCGGGCAGCTGGGCCAGCAGGCCCGAATAGCACCACGACAGCCCGATCGCCGGATGCACGCAGAACAGCGGCGGCACCCCGGAGTCGGTGGCCGGCCGGATCGGCAGCACCGGTTCCAGCGCCAGCGCCAGCGCGTCCTCGGCCGAGACCGCCAGGCGGCGGGCGATGGCGGCGGGTGTGGATTCGCCGAACATCAGCTGCACGGGCAGTTCGATGCCGGCGGCCCGGACGTGCGCCACCACCTTGGTGGCCAGCAGCGAGTTGCCGCCCAGTTCGAAGAATCCGTCCTCGGCGCCCACGGTGTCGACGCCCAGCGCCTCCGCGAAGGCCGCGCACAGCGCTGCCTCCACCGGTGTGGCCGGGGCCCGGTAGCCGGACCGGTCGCCGAACACCGGTTCCGGCAGGGCCCTGCGGTCCAGTTTGCCGACGGCGGTGAGCGGCAGTTCGTCCAGCAGCATGATCGCCTGCGGCACCATGTAGTTCGGCACCAGCTCGGCCAGGTGGGTGCGCAGGTCGGTGGTCGTCGGCGCGGCCTCGCTGTGCGGCTTCACGTACGACACCAGTGCCGTCGCTCCCGCCGGGGTGCGGTGGCCGATCGTGGTGGCGAATTCCACCGCCGGGTGCCGGGTCAGTGCCGCGTCGATCTCGCCGAGTTCGATCCGGAAGCCGCGGATCTTCACCTGGTGGTCGGTGCGGCCGACGTATTCCAGCTCGCGACCGCCCTCTCGGTCGACCCAGCGCACCAGATCGCCCGTGCGGTAGAGCCGTTCGCCCGGCTTGCCGAACGGGTTGGCGACGAAGCGTTGCGCGCTCAGGCCGGGCCGGCCCAGATATCCGCGGGCCAGTGCCGGGCCCGCCAGATACAGCTCGCCGGTCACGCCGACCGGCGCCGGATGCAGGCGCGAATCCAGCACGACGGCCGCGACGCCGCGGATCGGGCCGCCGATGGTGATCGGGGCGCCGGGCGCCATCGGTCCCGAGATGATCGTGACGATGGTGGTTTCCGTCGGGCCGTACACGTTGTGCAGTGCGCGGCCGGGTTCGGTGGCCCAGCGGTGCACCAGCTCCGGTGGCAGTGCCTCGCCGCCCGCCAGCACGTGCCGCAGTTCGGTGACGCCGGCCGGATCCGCGGTACCGAGGGCCGAGGTAGTGATGAAGGCGTGCGTAATGCGCTCCTCGATCAGCACCCGGGTCAGGTCGGTGCCGCCGTACACGCCCGGCGGGGTGACCACCAGGGTGGCCGCGCCGCCCAGCGCGAGCAGGAGGTCGAGCATCGCGGCATCGAAACTCGGTGTGGCGAAGTGCAGGACGCGGCAGTCCGGCCGCACCTCGAACCGCCGTGCCGTCTCGGCGGCGAAGTTCGACAGGCCGCCGTGGGTGACGACCACGCCCTTCGGGGTGCCGGTGGATCCGGACGTGTAGATGACGTAGGCCGGGTTCTCGGTGCGCAGCTCGCTCGGGCGCTCGGCCGCGGTGATCGGCGCGTCGGAGGTGCGCAGGACCCGCCGCCGGAACGCCGGCGCGTCGAGCACCGTCCAGTCGACGCCGCCGGGCATCCGCTCCCGGTGGTCCGTGAGGGTGATGCCCAGTGCCGCACCGGAATCGGTGAGCATGTGCCGGATGCGGTGTTCGGGATAGTTCGGGTCGACCGGGACGAACGCCGCGCCCGCCTTCGCCACGGCCAGGGTCACCGCCACCGATTCCACCGACCGCGGGATGCCCAGGGCCACCAGCGTCTCCGGGCCGGCACCGAGCGAGATCAGCACCCGGGCCAGCCGGTTGGTCCAGCGGTCCAGGGCGCCATAGGTGACCTGGGTGTCGCCCGAGCGCACCGCCACCGCGCGCGGGTTCACCGCCACCGCGGCCGCGAACACCTCCGGGAAGGTGGCGGGCCGATCGGCGGCCGCGCCGCGCACCGGGGCCAGGCTCGACCATTCCGCGGCGTCCAGCAGTTCCAGATCGCCCACGGGCAGCGTCGGATTCGCGGCCGCCGCGGTGAGCACGCGTACCAGCCGGCGGCCGAGCCCGGCCGCGGTCCGTTCGTCGAACAGGTCGCGGGCGAAGTTCACCGAGACCGTGATTCCCGCGGGTTTCCGATCGCCGCCGGCAGCCGCGTTCCAGGATTCGGTCAGCGTGAACTGCAGGTCGAATTTGGCGATGCCCGGATCCGCGGCGGCGGCCTCGATGCGCAGCCCGGGCAGCTCGAGTTCGCGCACCGGCTGGTTCCGCACCGACAGCATCACCTGGAACATCGGGTGGTGCGACTGCGAGCGGGCCGGATCGAGCACCTCGACCAGCCGTTCGAACGGCACATCGGCGTGTGCGAACGCCTCCAGGTCCGTATCGCGCACCGTGTTCAGCAGCTCGGCGAAGGGTGTACCGCCGTCGATCCGGGTGCGCAGCACCAGGGTGCCGACGAACATGCCGACCATCGGGTCCAGCGCCGGATGCCCGCGCCCGGCGACCGGGGTGCCGACGGTGATGTCCTCGCCCGCGGTGAGCCGATGCAGCAGCGCCGCCAGCGCGGCGTGCAGGACCATGAACATGGTGACGCCGTGCCGGGCCGCCACCGCCTGCAGTTCGCGGTGCGTCCGCGCGTCGAGGGTGCAGTCGACCGTGCCGCCGCGATGGGTCGGCACCGGCGGCCGCGGCCGGTCGGCCGGAACCGACAGCAGTTCGGGGATGCCGTCGAGGGTCCGGCGCCAGTACTCGAGCTGCCGGGCGGCAGCGGAGTCCGGATCGTCCTCGCTGCCGAGCATGTCGCGCTGCCACAGCGTGTAATCCGCGTACTGCACCGGCAGTTCGGACCACTGCGGGGCCTCGCCGGCGTGGTGCGCGCGGTACGCGGTGGCGACGTCGGCGGCGAGCGGTTCCAGCGACCAGCCGTCGGTCGCGATGTGGTGCACGACCAGCACCAGCACGTGGTCGCCGGTGTCGATCCGCAGCAGTTCGGCGCGGATCGGAGCCGTCGCGGTCAGGTCGAATCCCGTTGCGGCGGTTCGGTGTATCGCAGCCTCGAGCTCGTCCTCGGCGATGTCGGTGACGGCGAGCCGGATCGCCGCGTCGGCCGGGCCGAGCACCCACTGGAACGGTTCGCCCTCCAGTTCGGGGAACACCGTGCGCAGCGTCTCGTGCCGGCCCTGCACCGCGTGCAGGGCCGCCCGCAGCGCGTCGACGTCGAGCCGGCCGCGCAGCCGCAGCGCCACCGGGACGTTGTAGGCGCCCGCGACCTCGTCGCCGCCGGATTCGTTGAACCGGTTGAGGAACCACAGCCGCCGCTGCGCCGCCGACAGCGGCACCCGCCGCGGCCTGGTCCGCCGTGACAGCTCCGGTGTGCTGTCGGACGGGCCGCTCGCGTCCAGCCGGGCCGCCAGCGCGGCGACCGTGGGCGCCGCGAAGACCGCGCGCACCTCGAGCCGGGTGCCGGTGGCCGCGGCCAGCCGGGCCACCAACTGGGTTGCCAGCAGCGAATTGCCGCCGACGTCGAAGAAGCCGTCGTCGAGGCCCAGTCCGCCGGCCCCGACCAGGTCCGCCATCACCCGGGCGACCAGCCGCTCGGTCTCGGTCTCCGGTTCTCGCGCGGTGGTCGCCATCGGCTGCGGCTGCGGCAGCGCGGCCCGGTCCAGCTTGCCGACCGGGGTCAGCGGGATGGTGTCGAGCATCGTGAGGCTGCCGGGAACCATATGCGCCGGAAGGTGGTCGGCGACATGGTCACGGAGCTGCTCGAGGTCGACCCCGGCGGCCGCGTCGGACGGTTGCACGTAGGACACGATGCGGTCGGTTCCCGCGATGTCGCGGACTTCGGTGTGCGCGAACCGGACCGCTGGATGCGCGGTGAGCACCGCGCTGATCTCGCCGAGTTCGATGCGGAATCCGCGCATCTTGACCTGGTGGTCGGTGCGGCCCAGATACACGATCTCACCGCGGTCGTTCCAGCGCACCACGTCGCCGGTGCGGTACATCCGGGCGCCCTCGGGCCCGAGCGGATCGGCGACGAAACGCGCCGCGGTGAGCCCGAAGCGGTCGAGATAGCCGCGGGCCAGGCCCTGTCCGCCCAGGTACAGCTCGCC
This sequence comes from Nocardia sp. BMG51109, assembly GCF_000526215.1. Lineage (NCBI taxonomy): Bacteria > Bacillati > Actinomycetota > Actinomycetes > Mycobacteriales > Nocardiaceae > Nocardia > Nocardia sp. BMG51109. Next base: position 6,432,910 of record NZ_JAFQ01000004.1, on the reverse strand, counting down.
GGGCACGCCCACCGGCACGGGTCGCAGCCGCTCGTCGAGGACCAGGGCGCGCGCACCGCGCACCAGCGTGCCGATCGTGATCGGTTCGTCCACGGCCAGCGGGCCGGCGATCGTGATCACCACGGTCGTCTCGGTGGGGCCGTAGCCGTTGAACAGCATCCGGCCGGGGCCCCACCGCGACACCAGTTCGGCGCCCAGCGCCTCGCCGCCGGCCATCAGTGCCGTCAGGTGCGGCAGCGGCCAGCGCTCGTGATCGATGGTGGCCAGTGCGGCGGGGGTCATGAAGGTGTGGCTGACCCGTTCGCGGTCCATGAGCTCGGCCAGCTCGTCGCCGCCGTACACGCCGGCCGGGCAGATGATCATGGTGGCGCCCGCACCGACGGCCAGCAGCAGATCGAAGATCGCCGCGTCGAAGCTCGGCGTCGCGAAATGCAGTGTGCGCGAGTCGCGTTCGACGCGCATCCGGTCGCGGATCTCGTCGGCGAAGTTGGACAGGCCGGCGTGCGTGACGGCCACGCCCTTGGGCTTGCCGGTGGAGCCGGAGGTGTAGACCAGGTAAGCCAGATCGGTGGTCCAGACGGTGCGGATCCGGTCGGCATCGGTGACCGTGGTCTCGTCCAGGCTCTCGATCTCGGCCGCGAGGTCCGGATCGTCGAGCAGCAGCCAGCGGGTGTCGCGGCCGTCGACCGCCGCCTGCCGCAGTCGGTCCCGGTGCTCGGACAGCGTGATGCCGGTCCGGCAGTCCGCATCGGTGAGCATGTGCCGCACCCGGTCGGTCGGATAGTTCGGGTCGACGGGAACGAACGCCGCGCCCGACTTGGCCACGGCCAGCATCGTCAGCACCGATTCGAGCGAGCGGGTCAGGCCCATCGCCACCCGGTCGCCCGCGCCGAGGCCGCGGCGGATCAGCACCCGCGCCAGCCGGTTCGAATACTCGTGCGCCTCGGCATAGGTGAGTTCGGTGTCGCCGGAGCGCAGCGCGACGCGCTCCGGATGCAGGTGCGCGGTCGCGGTGAAGTAGTTCGCCAGGCTGCACTGCGGGGTGGGCGGCGGGCCGTACGCCGGGGCGAGGAAGGTGCGCTCGGCGGCCGTGCGGGCGTCGATATCGCGCACCCGCACCCGCGGATCGGCGACGACGGCGGACAGCACCAGGCCCAGCCGGTCGGCCAGGGTGGCCACCGTTTCGGCATCGAAAAGCTCGGCGGCATAGACGAATTCGAAGCGCCGGCCGGTCTCCTCGCCCGGCAGGACGCGCAGTTCCAGATCGAACTTGGCGGTCGCGATATCGAGTTCCTCGGCACGCAGCCGCACACCGGGCAGCTCCAGCGGCGGCGCCGGCGTGTCCTCGACGGTCAGCGCCACCTGCAGCAGCGGGCGCGCGACGGCACCGGCCGCCGACCGGCCGCCCTGTGCCGGGGTGGTGTGATCGGTGCGCGACAGTTCCTGCACGATGCGCTCGAAGGGCAGCTCGGCGTGCCCCATCGCGGCCAGCTCGCCGTCGCGGTCGAGCTGTAGCTGTTCGGTGAAGACGCGGTCGGGGTCCACGTCCGAGCGCAGCATCAGGGTGTTGACGAACATGCCGACCAGATCGTCGAGCCGGGTGTCGGTGCGCCCGGCGACCGGGGTGCCGACGACGACGTCGCGGCCGCCGGTGACGATGCGCAGCAGCACCGCCAGCGCCGAGCGCAGCACCATGAACAGGCTCACGCCCTGGGCGCGGGCCAGCGCCTCCAGGCCCCGCTGCAGCTCCGCGGACACCTCGACGGCGGCGGTGCCGGCGCGCTGGGTGGGCCGTTCCGGCCGCGGCCGGTCGTAGGGCAGCGGCAGTTCGTCGGGCAGCTCGGCCAGCGTCTCGCGCCAGAACCGCAGCTGGGCGGCGGCGGGGCTGGCCGGATCGGAGACGTCGCCGAGGCATGCGCGTTGCCACAGGCCGAAATCGGCGTACTGGATCGGCAGCGGCGTCCAGGCCGGCGCGGCCCCGCCCTGACGAGCCGCGTAGGCGACCGCCAGATCCCGCGTCAGCGGGGCCAGCGACCAGCCGTCGGCGGCGATGTGGTGCAGGACGACGCCGAGCAGATGCCGGCGTGAACCGGTGCGCAGCAACGTCGTTCGCAGCGGAGTGTCGCGGGTCAGGTCGAAGCCGCGCCGCGCCAGCTTGCGCAGCGCCGCCCGGGCTCCCTCCGCGTCCGTGTCGATCGGCTCCGGCACCAGCGGCGGGCAGTGGTCGATATCCAGCACCCGCTGGTAGGCGCCGTTCTCGTCCTCGGGGTACACGGTGCGCAGCACCTCGTGCCGCGCGACCAGGTCGCCGAGCGCGGCGCGCAGCGCGCCGACGTCGGGGTCGCCCTCGATCCGGAGTGCGAACGCGATGTTGTAGGCGCTGGATTCGGGCGCGTACCGGTTCAGGAACCACACGCGCTGCTGCGGCAGCGACAGCGGAAGGCGTTGCGGGCGCGGGTCGGGTGCGATCAACGGCACCCGGCGGGTCCGGGGTGTCTGTGCCAGGCGCGCGGCCACACCGGCCACGGTCGGCGCCTCGAAGATCTCGCGCACCGGGAGTTCGGCGCCGAACTCGGCATGCAGCGCGGCGGTGAGACGGGTGGCGAGCAGGGAGTTGCCGCCCGCGTCGAAGAAGCTGTCCTCCGCACCCGGGACCGGATGGCCCAGCACCGCGGCGAACACCTCGGCGACCTGCTGCTCGAGGCCGGATTCGGGCGCCCGGGACGGGCCCGCGACACCGAATTCCGGTTCCGGCAGCGACTTGCGGTCGAGCTTGCCGGACGGGCCGATCGGCACCTCGTCGAGCACCGTGATCGCGGCCGGCACCATGTAGCCGGGCAGCCGCTGCCGGGCGGTCGCCAGCACCGCGACCGTATCGATCCCGGTCTCGGTGTCGGCGGTGAGATACGAAGCGAGCCGGGCGTTTCCGTCCTCGGCGTGGTGCACGACGGTCAGAGCGAACCGGACGCCCGGATGCTCGCGCAGCACATGGTCGATCTCGCGCAGCTCGATCCGGAAGCCGCGGATCTTCACCTGATCGTCGGCGCGGCCGAGGAAGCGCAGCCGCCCGCCCGCTTCCGCCACCACCAGATCGCCGGTGCGGTACATGCGCTCGCCGCGGCGGCCGTGCGGATTGGCGGGGAACCGCAGCGCGGTCAGTCCCCGGCGGCCCAGATAGCCGCGCGCCAGTCCGGGCCCGGACAGATACAGCTCGCCCGGAACGCCGGGCGGCACCGGGCGCAGCCGGCCATCGAGGACGAACAGCCGCATGCCGCGCACCGGCAGGCCGATCGGCACCGGCTCACCCGCGACCATCGGGCCGGTCGCCGTGGCGGCGACCGTCCCCTCCGACGGGCCGTACATGTTGTGCATGCGGCGCCCGGTCGCGGCGCGCGCGGCGGCCCCGGAGCCGGCGGCTCGCGCCGCCGCGGACGACCCGCGCGTGCCGTCATCGCCTCCGGCCCACGCCCGCACCAGTTCGTCGGGGCAGGCGTCGCCGCCGACGATGATCGCCTCCAGCTCGTCGAGCCCCTCCGGCGGCACGGTGGCCAGGGCGGCCGGCGTGACGAAGGCGTGTGTCACCCGTTCGGTGCGCAGCAGTTCCGCCAGTTCGGCGCCGCCGTAGAGGCCCGCGGGTGCGATCACGAGGGTGGCGCCGGCGGCGAATCCGAGTAGCAGCTCCAGCACCGAGGCGTCGAACGACGGCGACGAGAAATGCAGGGTGCGTGCCGCATCGGTGACGCCGAACAGATGCATCTGCTCGTGCGCGAGCGAGGCCAGCCCGGCGTGTGTGACCACTACCGCCTTCGGTGTGCCCGTCGATCCGGAGGTGTAGATCAGGTAGGCCGGGTGCGCGACGCGCAGCGGGTGGTGGCGGTCGGCGTCGGTGACGGCGGTGCCCGGGAAACGCGCGACCGCCGCTTCCAGCTCCGCCGAGCCGAGCAGCAGCCAGTCGACGTCCTGCTTGCGGTGCCGGCCGCGGCGGCCCGGCCAATCCGGCATGGCCGCACGGCATGTCGCGTCGGTCAATCCCAGCATCGCGCCGGAGTCGGCGAGCATGTGCGCGATCCGGTCGGCCGGATAGTCCGGGTCGACCGGCACGTAGGCCGCGCCCGTCTTGGCGACGGCCCAGATCGCGGTGATCGAGTCGAGCCCGCGCGGCAGCGCGATCGCCACCACCACCTCGGGTCCGGCGCCGTGCTCGATCAGCACGCGGGCCAGGCGATTCGACGCCTCGTCCAGTTCGCGATAGGTGGTGTCCCGGCCGAGGCTGCGGACCGCGACCGCGTCGGGCAGCCGCTCGGCGGTCTCGGTGAACAACCGGGCCAGGGTGATCGGCGGAACCCCCGGCGCGCCCTGGATCGGCACCAGCCTGCCGGTCTCGCGGGTGTCCAGCACGTTCAGATCGCCGATCGGCATGCCCGGGTCGGCTACCGCGGCGGTCAGCAGGCGGGTGAAGCGCCGTGCCATGGCGCTCACCGTCGCCTCGTCGAAAACATCGGTGGCGTAACCGAATTCGGCGGTCAGCGGGCCGTCCTCGCCGGTCGGCTCGTGCACCGTCAGCTGCAGGTCGAACTTGGCCACGCCGACGTCCATCGGCAGTACCCGGGCCGAGACGCCGGGCAGATCGATGCGCAGTTCGGGGGTGTTCTCGTAGGACAGCATCACCTGGAACAGCGGGTGCCGGCCGGCGTCGCGGGCCGGGTTGACCACCTCGACCAGCCGCTCGAACGGGACGTCGGAGTTGGCGAAAGCGTCCAGATCCGTCTCGCGCACCCGGTCCAGCACGCGGTCGAATCCCGCGCTCGGGTCGACCGCCGTGCGCAGCACCAGCGTGTTGACGAACATGCCGACCAGCTCGTCGAGTGCCGGGTCCGAGCGGCCGGCGATCGGGGTGCCGATCGGGATGTCGGTGGTGTTGCACAGCCGCGCCAGCAGCGTGGCCAGTGCCGCGTGCAGCACCATGAAGGTGCTCACGCCGCGGTCGGCGGCCAGTCCTGTGACCGCCCGCCGGGTGGCGGCGGGAATGGTGAACTCGACCCTCGCGCCCTCGGCGGTGCGCCGCTGCGGCCGTGGCCGGTCCATCGGCAGGTCCAGCTGGTCCGGCAGATCGGCCAGTGCGGCGCGCCAGTACGCCAGCTGGCGGGACAGCGGGCTGGCCGGATCGTTCTCGTCGCCCAGTACCTGGCGCTGCCACAGCGCGAAATCGGCGTACTGCACCGGCAACGGTGTCCACCGCGGCGCCGCCCCGGCGGCCCGGGCGGCGACCGCCGCCATCAGGTCGCGGGCCAGCGGCAGCACCGACCAGCCGTCGCCGCAGATGTGGTGCAGCACCACGAGGAACACATAGGTGTCCGGGCCGGTGGCGTACAGCGCCACCCGGATCGGGGCCTGGCTGCGCAGGTCGAAGCCGTACCGGGCGTACTCGGCGGCCAGGGCCATCGTGTCGGCGCCGTCGGCATCGATCGGGTCCAGGGCGAGCGGGATCTCCGCGGCGGGATGCACGACCTGGACCGGCCCCCGGACGAACTCGGGCCGAGGGACCGTGGGGGATGCGCCGGGCTCGGCTTCGGCGGAGGCCGGCGCGCTCGGCCGCGATGTCTCGCCCACCGCCGGCTCGCCGGGACCGGATACCGCCGGCCGGTGCGGGCCCCCCGCCGGCGCATCCGGGAATGTGGTGCGCAGGCTCTCGTGCCGTTCCAGCACGTCGACCAGCCCGGCGCGCAGGGCGGCGATATCCAGCGGGCCGGTGAGTTCGACGGCCAGCGGCATGTTGTACGCCGCGGCGTGTTCGCCGACCCGGTTCAGGATCCACAGCCGCTGCTGCGCCAGCGACAGCGGGATCCGCGCGGGGCGTTGCGCGGCAACGAGTTTCGGGGACGCGTCGTCCGGGTCGTGGCTGTCGAACCGGGCGGCCAGGGCGGCCACGGTCGCCGACTCGAACAGGTCCCGGATGGTCAGCGCGGCGCCGAGGGCGCCGTTCACCCGGGCCACCACCCGGGCCGCGGACAGGGAATTGCCGCCGAGGTCGAAGAAGCTGTCGCCGACGCCGATATCGGCGCGGCCGAGCACGTCGCCGAAGATGCCCGCCAGCCGCCGCTCCACCTCCGTGCGCGGCCCCGTGACGGACCGCGTGCCGCGGTCCGGCCCGGATTGCGGTGCGGGCAAGGCCTTTCGGTCCACCTTGCCGTTCGGGCTCAGCGGCAGCTCGTCCAGCGCGATCACGTGCGCGGGCGCCATATACCCGGGCAGCGTGCGGCGCAGGCCGTCGAGCAACTCGCCGGTGTCGATCGCGGCGCCGGGGGCCGCCACCGCGTACGCGGCCAACTCGTCACCGCCGGGTGCGGTGTGCGCCACGCAGACCGCACGCGCGACCCGCGCGTCGGCCAGCAGCGCCGCCTCGATCTCGCCGAGTTCGATGCGCAGGCCGCGGATCTTGACCTGGAAGTCGCTGCGGCCCAGATATTCCAGCACGCCGGTGTCGCCCTCGGCGCGCCAGCGCACCAGATCGCCGGTGCGGTACATCCGGCCCGGCGCGGCCGCATCGGCCGCGAACGGATCGGCCACGAATCGTTCGGCGCTCAGGCCCGGGCGATCCACGTACCCGCGCGCCAGCTGCACACCCGCCAGGTACAGCTCGCCGGCCACGCCGGGCGGTACGGGACGCAGCCGCTCGTCGAGCACATAGGTCCGGGTGTTCCACACCGGTGCGCCGATCGGCACGGTCGCCTCCGCCGGTGCGCACCGCCAGGCCGTCACGTCGACGGCCGCCTCGGTGGGCCCGTAGAGGTTGTGCAGCGCCGGCGCCCGATCGCCCAGCGCCGCATGGAAATCGCGCACCACGGCGGCGGGCAGCGCCTCACCGCTGCAGAACACCCGGCGCAGTCCGGTGCAGCCGCGCACCTCGGTCTCGGTGACGAACACCGACAGCATCGACGGCACGAAATGCGCCGTGGTGACGCCCTTCTCGGCGATCAGCGCGGCCAGGTAGGCCGGGTCGCGGTGGCCGTCGGGGGCGGCGATCAGCAGCCGCGCGCCGATCTGCAAGGGCCAGAAGAATTCCCAGACCGAGACGTCGAACGTCGCGGGCGTCTTCTGCAGGACGACGTCGGCGGGGTCGAGCGGGTACTCGTGCTGCATCCAGCGCAGCCGGTTGACGATCGCGGCATGCGAGATGCCGACGCCCTTGGGCCGGCCGGTGGAGCCGGAGGTGAACAGCACGTAGGCCAGGTGGCCGGGCCGCAGGGGCGCGCGCCGGTCGGCGTCGGTGAGCGGTTCGGCGGAGAATCCGGACAGGTCGGCCGCGTCGATGTCGAGCCGCTCCGCATCCGGCGGAAGATCCGATCCGTCGCGGGCGGTGGTGAGTACGCACAGCGGGCGCGCCTGTGCGAGAACATGCCCGATGCGATCGGCCGGATGTTCCGGATCGATCGGCAGGTACGCGGCGCCGGCCTGCACGATCGCGTACATGCCGATCAGCAGGTCGAGACTGCGCCGGATCGCCAGCCCGACCACCGTGTCCGGGCCGGCGCCGCGCGCGATCAGCAGGCGCGCCAGCCGCGCGGCGCGCTCGTGCAGTTCGGCGTAGGTCAGCGTCTCGCCGTCGAATTCCAGTGCGATCTCTCCCGGGCACCGCGCGGCCCGCGCCGCGAACATCCCGGCCAGCGTGCCACCCCCGTGCGGTACCGCCGTCGAATTCCACTGGCGCAGCACCAGATCGCGCTCGGCCTCGGTGATCACCGGCACCGCGGTGGCCGGGGTGTCCGGGCCGGCGGTCAGCAGCCGGGGCAGGAATTCGAGGAAGCGGGCGTGGTGGCGATCCAGCTCCGCCTCGGTGTACAGCTGGGGATTGGCCTCGAAGTCGATGTGGATGCGGTTGCCCGCGCCGTTGTAGAGGTTGATCGACAGATCTTCGACGGGGCCGGTGGACAGCACGTTCAGCGAGCCGGTGAGGCTGCCGAAGCGCAACTCGCTGTGGAACAGCATGATGTTGACCATCGGGCCGAAGAAGCCCCGGGAGTCGCGGGAGTAGCCGCAGTCGCGCCGGATGTCGTCGTGCCGGTACCGCTGGTGCCGCAGCGCGCCGGTGATCTGCAGCTCGGCCGCCTTCATCACGTCGCGCACCGTGGTCGCGGCGTCGAACCGGATCCGGATCGGCACCACGTTCGACACCACGCCCGCCGAGCGCCGCAGCGCCACGGTGGTGCGCGCGGACACCGGCAGGCTCAGCACCACATCGGAATTGCCCGTGGCCGCGCGCACGTAGCAGGCCAGCGCGGCGACGAACAGCGTGGAGTGCTGGGCGCCGAACGCCTCGGTGGCGCCGGCCAGCTCGGCCGTGGCCGCGGAGTCCAGTACCGCGGCCGCGGTGCGGCGCCCGCCGTCGGGCATCGCGGCGCCGATTCCGTTGCCGGCCAGGCTCACCGGCGCGCCGACGCCGGACAGCTGCTCTGCCCAGTACTCGCGGTCGGCACCGAAACGGCTGGTGTCACGGTAGGTCGATTCGCCCGCGTAGATCTCGGCCAGCGGGGTGGCGCGGGAGGTCACCGGCTCGGCGCGATTCTCCAGGGCCGTATAGATTTCCGCGGTGCGGGTCAGGGCGTTCATGGCGCCGTAGCCGTCGATCACGATGTGGTGGCCGCGCGAATACCAGATGTAGTCGTGATCACCCGTGCGCAGCACGGCATTGGTGGTCAGCGGGTCGTGTTCCAGGTCGAGCGGGGCGGCGGCGTGCTCGTCCATCCAGCGCTGCGCGGCCGCCCGCGGATCGGACTCATGGCGCAGATCTATGCGCGCCCAGCCGGGCCGTCCCGCCGGATCGACGATCTGCTGGGGCACGCCGTCGATCTCCGTCAGCCGGACCTGGCCGACCTCGGTCTCGGCACCGAACCGCTCGATCGCGTACAGCAGCCGTCCGACGTCCAGGTCGCCGCGGATCTCCACATACTGCGCGACGGTCAGCGGGATGTCCGGCCGGATGCGCTGGGCATACCAGATGGCGGTCTGCGCGGGTGACAGATCGAAGGGTTTCGCTGAGAATTCGCCGGAAGTGCATCGGTCGACCCTGTCGGTGGCCAATGACCTCATCAATCACTCCGTTCTGCCGCTGTTGACGCAACTCCCCGAGCTCTCGAGAACGAGTCAGCGGCGGGCGCGCGTACGCGTCCGCCGCAGGACGTGATCCACGCTCTATGATTCGGAGCATCGAGTCGGGCGGATCGGTAGCGATCTCGAGATGTTTCACTTCGAACGCTGTTGGCGGCGCGAGGTTTTAGCTGGCTACCGACTCGCAAATCGCACAGCAGTGCCCGATATCACACCGGAAATGCAGTTGAATGCCGCTACCGCAAGGAGGCTACAACAGGTTTCGCAGGGTTTCGGCGAACATCGCGCGGTGGCGTCGAACGGCCCTGTGCCGCGCGGACCGGCTACCCGCCCGCGATCGAGACGTCCGGTCCGCCGCCCGTGGCCGCACGCACGGGCACGGGACTCCTGCACACACGGACCGCCGCCGCGGCGGCGGATCGGACCCTCACCCGCCGGCGGCACCCGGATCGGCCGATGTCCCCGACCGACGGGTTCGCCGCCGGATAGCCACCGCGACGATGACGGCCGCGGCGAGAACACAGACGGCTCGCTCCGGCAGCGGGCCCAGCCGGGTCGCGAGCGTCGTCTCACCGCGCAGCGGCACCGTCGTCTCCAGCGCGGCCGGAACGAATTTCGGCGTCTGCTCGGCGACGGCGCCGTCGGCGGTGAGGATCGCGCTGACCCCGCTGGTCGCGGCCACCACCAGGGCGCGCCCGTGTTCCACGGCCCGCACCCGCGACATCGCCAGCTGCTGGTAGGTCATCTCGCTGTCGCCGAACGTGGCGTTGTTGGTCGGCACGGTCAGCAGCTGCGCACCGGCACGCAGCGAATCCTCGAAGGCACGATCGAACGCCACCTCCCAGCAGGTGGCGACGCCGATCCCGATCTCCGGGCCGCCGCCCGCCGGCCGCACGTGCACCACGCCGTCGCCCCGGCCGGGCACGAAGTAGCCTGCGCGGTCGGCGTATTGCGAGAAATGCCGGAAGAATCCGCGCATCGGCAGGTACTCGCCGAACGGCTGGATGATCTTCTTGTCGTGCCGCTCCCCCGGTCCGGCGGTGCCGTTCCAGACGATCACCGAGTTCGTGGTGGTGCGATCGGAGTTCACCAGCACCGCGCCGACCAGGATCGGCGCGTGCACCGCGGCCGACGCCGCGCCGATCTCCTCGGCGGCGTCGGCATTGCGCAGCGGATCGATATCGGACGAATTCTCCGGCCAGATCACGACATCCGGCTGGGCGGCCCGCCCGGCCGCGACCTCCCGGGCCAGTTCCTCGGTGCGGCGGACGTGATTGTCGAGGACGGCGCGGCGCTGGGCGTTGAAGTCCAGGCCCAGCCGCGGCACGCTGCCCTGGATCGCGGCAACCGTGATCGGCCGGTCACCGTCGTCCGGGGCGGGCAGCGTGGTCCGGAGGATCACTCCGGTACCCGGAATGATAGCCACAAGGCTTGCGACAGCGATAATCCCGGGTAGCCACCTGCGGGTTCGCCGGTCACCGAGGCGTAGCAGCAGGGCCGCCAGCGCGGTGCCGGTCAGCGCCACCGCGAAACTCACGCCGGGCGCGCCGGCGATCGCCGCGATCGGCAGATACCAGCCGTCGGCCTGCCCGAATGCCAGTCTCCCCCACGGGAACCCGCCGAACGGGAAGCTGGATCGGCCCCATTCGGTGAGCGTCCACATCGCCGCCACCCACAGCGGCCAGCCGGGCGCCCCGCCGACCAGCCGCGTCAGCAGCCCGAACAGGCCGACGTACACCGCGCACGCCGCCGAGAGCGCCAGCCACGGCACCGGGCCGACGTAGATTCCGGTCCACGGCAGCAGCGGCACGAACATCGCCAGCCCCGCGACGACTCCGTACCCGAAACCGCTGCGCAGCCTGCCGTTTCCGCGCGTTACCAGGGTCAGCACCGCGATTCCCAGCGGCGCGAGGTACCAGCAGGTGCGCGGCGGGAAACTCGCGTAGATCAGCAGGCCCGCGACGACGGCGCCGACGAACCGGCACCATCCGGGATATCGCTCCGCCAGACCGCGGATACGAGAGGCCACGCCACCCTCTGCGGCCGGACGGCCCGCACCGGTCGTGTCCCGTGGACCGGGTGCCGCGGCCGGATCCGCCGGCCGGATCCCGGCCGCATCATCGCGCCGGGCGTCCGCACCGGCCGCCGTGGCGTGGCCCGAACGCCGGGGCGAGGCTTCCTCATTCATCGTCGCCGGCCTCCCCCACGGGCATGCCGGACGACGATGGGCGGGCACACGGGGACCCCGGTCGAATCGAGGTCGCGGTACGGCGGCGGCGCGCACGGGTCATCGCGATTCACGCCTCGTAGAGGGTGGTGCCCCGGCGCACGGTGCGCAGGCAGCGGGGCGGAGCGGTGCCGGGGTCGAGCGGGGGCAGGCCGGGCACGCGCGAGCGCGGATCCGTGGACCAGCGCTGGACCGAATCCGAGGCCGCCGCGACCACCAGATCGGCGGCGTCCCATACCGCGTACGAGGCGGGCGCGCCGGGGACAAGGGTTCCGGCGATGCCGTCGCGGACGCCACCGGCACGCCAGGCGCCGCGGGTCGCCGCGGCGAACGCGGCCCGCGGCGAGATCCCGTGCCCGGGTGTCCGGTGGTGGGCGGCCGCGCGCACGGCCTCCCACGGGTTCAGGGCCGTGACCGGCGCGTCGGAGCCGATCGCCAGGGAGACGCCGGCCGCGGCCATCGCGGAGAACGGGTTCAGGGCGGCGGCACGGCCGGCGCCCAGGCGGGTCGCGTACATGCCGTCCGGCCCGCCCCATTCGGCGTCGAATCCCGGTTGCACGCTGGCGATCACGCCGCAGGCGGCCAGGACCGAGATCTGCTCGGCGTCGATCAGTTCGGCGTGCTCGACACGGTGCCCGCACGCCGCGACCGCCGGCCGGCCGAGGTCGGCGGCGACGCGGGAGAATCCGCCGGCCACGGCGTCGAGCGCGGCGTCGCCGATGGCGTGGAAACCCGCCTGGATCCCGGCCTCGGTGCAGGCGCGCACGTGGGCCGCGACGGTGTCGGCGTCGAGATAGCCGACGCCGGTGCCGGTGCCGTCGGTGTACGGGGCGCGCAGCGCGGCGGTGTGCGAACCGATCGACCCGTCCGCGAACAGGTCGCCCGCGAGGCCGTGCACGCCGAGTTCCTCGATCAGGCAGCGGGCTTCGTCCGCGCTGCGCACCGCCTCGCCCCAGTAGGCGCGCACCTCCACCCCGTGCGCGAATTCGAGCAGTTCGGTCACGTCGGCCCGGCCGGAGATCTGTGGCCCGGCGCATTCGTGCACGGCGACAACGCCTGTCGCCGCCGCATGGTCCAGCGCGGCGCGGCGGGCGCGGTCGCGCTGGGTGCGGTCCAATCCGTTCAGCGCGGCGGCGCGGACCAGATGGTGGGCTTCGGCGCGCAGCGGTTCGCCCGGGGTGAATCCGGCCGCCGCGCGCGCCTCCGGCACGGAGTCCAGCAGCGCCGAGGACGCCACCGCCGAATGCGCGTCCACCCGAACGAGATACACCGCACGTCCCGGGCCGGCCGCCGCATCGATCTCCTCGACGGTCGGCGGTCGGCCCTCCGGCCACCGGGTCTCGTCCCAGCCGTCGCCGAGGACCGCGCCGGGATGGGCCAGGGCGAAGTCGCGCACCAGCTCCAGGCAGTGCGCCAGCGAGGTGGACCGCGACAGGTCCAGTCCGGTCAGCTGCAGGCCCAGCGCGGTCACGTGCACATGCGGATCCACGAACGCCGGAGCCACGAACGCCCCGTCCAGCGCGATGATCTCGGCGTCGGGGTGCAGCGCCCGCCCCGGCCGATCGGCACCCAGCCACACCACGGTTCCGTCGGTCACCGCCATCGCCGTCGCGTCGGGGGAACTGGAACTGTAGATGCGACCGCCGACCAGCAACTGGGTACTCACGGCAGTCCAGTGTGCCGTATCCCCCGCCCGGCGCCCGACCGGGTTGCCCGCCGCTTCGCCGTCAGCGCCACGGCACCGCCCGCCGACGCCGCCCCGCGGTCGGCGCAGGCGCGTCCGTGATATCCGGCCGGGTTATCGGCCGGTGCGCCCGGTGCGGGCCCGGAGCCGACGGGCGGGCCCGGTGTCAGCGTCCGTCGAGCATCGGGCGGGAATTGCCCTGGCCGTCGTCGTAGTGCTCGTGCACCACGACTCCGTCGACGACGTCGCCGGTCGGCTCGACGACCACACCGTGGTAGCCGGTCGCCATCGACAACCGGTCGATGCGGCGGGTGGCGAAGGCCGACACCAGCGGCCGCAGCAGGGCGCGGGTGGGCAGCAGCAGGAGCAGGCCGGCCAGCGAGGTGACCAGGCCGGGAACGAACATCAGCACGGCGCCGAGCGCGACGAGCGCGCCGTCGGCCACCGCGGTGCCGGGCTCGATCTCGCCCCGGCCGGCGCGGCGGAACTGGTCGAACACCCGGCGCCCCTGCGACCGCACCAGGATCAGGCCCAGGCCGGATCCGGCGATGAGCAGCAGGATCGTCGGCACGGCACCGATCAGGTGACCGACCACGACCAGCGCGGCGATCTCGACGACCAGGTAGAGAGCGAACAACAGGGCGGGCATGGCGATCCTTTCGAAAACGATCTACCCGTCCAACGTCCGAGACGCCCGATTTTCTCCCGGAACCGCCGAGAAATCCGGAATCGGCCGCACGCCCGCCCTCCACCAGGGCTCCCGTTCTGCGTCGCCCCCGGGCTCACGCCCTGCACCGGACCCGGGGCCGATCCCGCACCACGCCGGGCCTCAGGCCCCCGGCCGCACCAGGCCCGTCTCGTAGGCCAGCACGACCGCCTGCACCCGGTCGCGCAGGTCCAGCTTGGTGAGCACCCGGCCGACGTGGGTCTTCACCGTCGCCTCCGACAGGTACAGCTCGCCGGCGATCTCCGCGTTCGAGCGCCCGGCGGCGATCTGCTCGAGCACCTCCCGCTCCCGCACCGTCAGCACGTCGAGCACCGACGGGTCGCGCATGTGGGCCGGATCGTCGGCGATCAGCCGGTCCAGCAGCCGCTTGGTCACCTTCGGCGAGACCACCGCGTCGCCCGCGGCGACGCTGCGGATGGCCGAGATCAGATCCTCGGGCGGGGTGTCCTTGAGCAGGAACCCGCTGGCCCCGGCCCGCAGCGCGCCCAGCGCGTGTTCGTCGAGGTCGAAGGTGGTCATCACCAGAACCCTGCTGCCGCAGTCCGATTCGAGGATCTGCCCGGTGGCGGTGACGCCGTCGACCACCGGCATCCGCACGTCCATCAGCACCACGTCGGGCCGCAGTTCGCGCGCCGCGGTCACGGCGGCGGCGCCGTTGCCGGCCTCCCCGACCACCTGCACGTCGGGGTGGGCGCCGAGCACCATCTTCAGCCCGGCACGCATGAGCTCCTGGTCGTCGACGACGAGAACGCTGATCGGCACGACCCCAATCTAACGGGGCGGTCGTCCGTGCCGAGGCGGCACACGGCGTGGCACCCGGACGTGCCCCGCTACTCCGCCGCCTCCCGATCCAGCGGAATGGTGGCCCGCACCCGCCAGCCGCCCTCGGGCCGGCGGCCGGCCGCGAGGGTGCCGCCGAGCACCGCGACGCGCTCGCGCATGCCGACCAGGCCCAGGCCGCTGCCGACGATGTCGTTCCGCGCACCCGGAGGAGCGGCCGGGGCGGCCTCGGCCGCGTGCCCGAGGTCGTCGACCTCCACCAGCACGTCGGCGTCGCGGCGGCGCACCCGCACCCAGGCCTTCGGATCGGGTCCGGCGTGCCGGAAGGTGTTGGTCAGCGCCTCCTGGACGATGCGGTGCATGCCGAGGCTCACCTCCGGGGTCACGTCGTCGAGCCGGCCGGTCAGTTCCAGTTCGACCGGCAGGCCCGCGCTGCGCATCATGTCCACCACCCTGGCCAGTCCCGCGGTGCCGTGCTGGGGCAGCTGCTCGGGCGCGTGCTCGGTGCGCAGCAGCGCGACGGTGCGGCGCAGTTCGCGCAGCGCCTCCCGGCCGGTGCCGGAGATCGTGTTCAGCGCCTGTTCGGCCGCGTCCGGGTCCCGGCGCAGCGCGTACCGTGCGCCGTCGGCCTGCACGATGATCACGCTCACCGCGTGCGCGACCACGTCGTGCAGTTCCCGGGCGATGCGGGTGCGTTCGAGCGAGACGGCCTCGTGCGCGCTGCGGTCGCGGTCGTAGTCGGCGACGGCCAGGCGGGCGGCGACCTCGCTGTCGTAGGCGTGCCGGGCGCCGAGGAATTCGGCCAGGGTCCAGCACAGCGCGTAGTACATGCCGAGAAAACCGACGGCCGCCCAGACCGGTTCGTCGAGCACCCTGATCGCCAGCACGTCGTCGACGACGAGCACGGCCAGATACAGCAGCCCTTCGCGGCGGCCGACATAGGCGACCAGGGTGTAGAGCATGATGCCCACGGCCAGTAGCGCCGGCGGCTGGAGGTCCTTGCCGGTGAGGTAGCTCAGCGTGGTGTCGATGATCACGATCGCCAGCAGCGCCGCCGCGCTCGCGCGCGGGTACACCCGCCGCCACACCACCGGGATCGGGACCGCCACCGCCAGGATCAGGTAGGTGGCCGACGGTTGCTTTCCCGGGATCGTCAGCAGGTCGACCAGCAGCAGTACCGCGGCCAGCATCGAATCCGCCACGATTGGCTTGCCACGCAGCCAGAGACTGAATCGACGCACGCGCTCAGCCTAGGTCGCTCGTGCCGCGGTGCGGTCCGGGCGCGGCGGGCGGTGTCGGCACGGAATGTACACGGAATGTATTTGCCCGATCATCCCATGTCTGCTTGGCTCTTCCGGTGGATCCGACGGACTGGGCGACGCTGCTCACGGCCGCGACCGCGGCGGGCTGGGTGGACGCCGTCGTGGGTGGCGGCGGGCTGATCATTCTGCCGACGCTGTTTCTGGTGGCGCCGGGTATCGCGCCGCAAACGGCCCTGGGCACCAACAAGATCGCCGCCTTCTCCGGCACCAGCGCCGCCGTGCTCACCTTCGCGCGCAAGGTGCCGATGCGCTGGCGGCTGCTGCTGCCGGGAGCCGTGATCGCCGCGGCGACCGCCGCGGCGGGGTCGGCGGCGGTGGCGCTGATCGACCGCGACTACTTCATCCCGATCGTGATGGCGGTGCTGATCGGCGTCGCGGTCTTCGTCACCGCGCGGCCGTCGATCGGTGTCACCATGGCCACCCATCCGCCCACCCGGCGCAAGACCATCCTGGTGGTCGGGCTGGCCGCGGGTCTGATCGGCTGCTACGACGGGCTGCTCGGGCCCGGTACCGGCACCTTCCTCATCATCACCTTCGCCACGCTGCTGGGCACCGAGTTCGTCCGCGCGGCGGCCATGGCCAAGGTGATCAACTGCGGCTCCAACCTCGGCTCGCTGCTGTTCCTCGGCGCGACCGGCCACGTCCTCTGGGGCCTGGGCCTGGCCATGGCGGCGGCCAACATCGTCGGCGCGGTGGTCGGTTCGCGCATGGCGCTCGCCCGCGGGGCCGGATTCGTCCGCGTCGTGCTGCTGGTCGTGGTGGTCGGCATGGTGATCCGGCTGGGCTGGCAGCAGTTCGGGTGAGCCGGATCTCAGCAGCGCGCCTCGGCCATCATGTGACGGATCGGGCGGGTGGGCTCGGGCGGTTCCGGCGGCGGTTCGGCCAGCCAGGGGGCCAGCACCTTCGAGGTGGTCTCGCGGATCTTGTGGTGCAGGCGCTCGCCGTCCTCGACGGCGTGGCGGCCGGAGAACAGCACGGTCAGCGCGCCCGACACCGCGCCCACGACGGCACCGACCAGGGCCGCGGCGCCCACCTCGTCCAGTTCCTCCGGGAACGCCCCGCGCAGCTGGCGCGCGATCTCCTGCTGGGCGGCCAGCTGAGCGTGCGCGGCCCGGCCGCTCACCGCCGGCACCGTGCGCGACACCTGCGCGCGCAGCACCGAGATCCGGGCCGCCAGGTCGTCGCCGAGGTGGTCGCCGGGGTTGTCGCCGGCCGCGCGTAACGCCCGTAACAGCACGTCGACGGGGCGCTCGCCCGGGCGCCGGGTGGCGATGGCGTGCACGGCGGCACGCACCCGCTCGTCCGGCTCCGGGAAGAGCAGCTCCTCCTTGCTCTCGAAATAGTTGAAGAACGTTCTCGTGCCCACCTCGGCCGCCGCGGCGATGTCGGCGACGGTGGTCGCCTCGTAGCCACGGCTTTCGAACATTTCGACGGCGGCCTCGAGGAGGGCACGGCGGGTGCGTTCACGCTTGCGGTCACGGAGAGCGGATGGCGGCACGCGGGCACACGGTACGGCATTGATCACGAAACACCCGGCAAGGCGTGTGTCGGCGCGTGCTTTTCACGGTGTACCGTTCGGCATCTCGTGCATGTTTGCGTCGCACGCGGGGACGCACGGCGTGTCACGGTGGGCGGCAATACCTTCCGGGGACACGGCCTTCCCCGGGGGCGCGGGCCGAATGCTGTTGAACGAGCGGTCCGCAACCGATTAGCGTGTCCGCCGTGACTATTCCGACCCGGGCGGTGGACGAGCAGTTCCGCGCCCTGCCGCTCGCCGCGCTGGCCGATGCCGCGCTCACCGCGGCCCGGGCCGCCGGCGCGAGCCACGCCGACCTGCGCGTGCACCGGCTGGTGACGCAGTCGATCCGGCTGCGCGACGGCCGGGTCGAATCCATCGGCAACGCCACCGATCTCGGCTTCGCGGTCCGGGTGATCGTCGACGGCACCTGGGGGTTCGCCTCGCACGCGGAGCTGTCTCCCGAGACCGCCGCCGAGGTGGCGCGGCGGGCGGTGACGGTCGCGACCACGCTGCGGGCGCTGAACCGCGAGCGCGTCGAACTGGCCGCCGAACCGATCTACCGCGACGCCGCCTGGGTCTCGGCCTACGACATCGATCCGTTCGCGGTCCCCACGCCGGACAAGGTGGCCCTGCTGCAGGACTATTCGGGGCGCCTGGCCGCCGCCGACGGTGTCGACCACGTGACCGCCTCGGTGCTGCAGGTCAAGGAGCAGACCTTCTACGCCGACAGCACCGGCTCGGCGATCACTCAGCAGCGCGTCCGCCTGCACCCGGAGCTCGAGGCCGTCACGGTCGACCCGGCCGCCGGCGCGTTCGAGACGATGCGCACGCTCGCCGCGCCGGTCGGCCGCGGCTGGGAATACGTCACCGGCGGCGACGGAATATGGGACTGGGACGGCGAACTCGCGCGGATGCCGGAGTTGCTGGCCGAGAAGGTCAAGGCGCCCGGCGTCACGCCGGGCCCGGCCGACCTCGTCATCGATCCGACGAACCTGTGGCTGACCATCCACGAGTCGATCGGTCACGCCACCGAGTACGACCGCGCCATCGGCTACGAATCCGCCTACGCCGGAACCTCCTTCGCCACTCCCGACCAGCTCGGCACGCTGCGCTACGGCACCCCGGTGATGCACGTGACCGGCGATCGCACCCAGGAACACGGCCTGGCGACGGTCGGCTACGACGACGAGGGCGTCGCGGGCCAGCGCTGGGATCTGGTCCGCGACGGCATCCTGACCGGCTACCAGCTCGACCGCGCCTTCGCGCCGCGGCTGGGCCTGGACCGCTCGAACGGCTGCTCCTACGCCGATTCGCCGCACCACGTGCCGATCCAGCGCATGGCGAACGTCTCCCTGCAGCCCGACCCCGAGCGCGACACCACGACCGAGGACCTGATCGCCGGGGTCGACGACGGCATCTACATCGTCGGCGACAAGTCCTGGTCGATCGATATGCAGCGCTACAACTTCCAGTTCACCGGGCAGCGCTTCTTCCGGATCCGCAACGGCCGCCTGGCCGGTCAGCTGCGCGATGTCGCCTACCAGGCCACCACCACGGAGTTCTGGGGTGCGATGGAGGCGGTCGGCGGACCGTCGACCTGGGTGCTCGGCGGCGCGTTCAACTGCGGCAAGGCCCAGCCCGGCCAGGTGGCGGCGGTCAGCCACGGCTGCCCGCCGGTCCTGGTGCGCGGGGTCAACATCCTCAACACCCGCACGGAGGCCGGACAGTGACCGAGGTGTTTCCCGCTCCCGAGGTCGTCGAGCGCGCGTTGCGGGCCGCCCGCGCGGACGAGACGATCGTCCTCGTCACCGACGCCCACGACGCCTCGCTGCGCTGGGCCGGCAACTCCATGACCACCAACGGGTCGTCGGTGTCGCGGGACTGGGCGGTGGTCTCGATCTTCCGCGACGGGCCGGCGACCGCCCGGGTCGGCAGTATCGCCTCCACCAGCGTCGACCCCGATGACATCGAGGCCGTGGTGCGGGCCGCCGAGGACGCCGCGCGCACCGCCGAACCTGCCGAAGATGCCGTGCCGCTGCCGGATCCGGGCGCCCTCGGCCCGGACCGCCCGGACCGCGACCTCCCCTGGGACGGCGGACCGGGCACCACCGACATCGGCGTATTCACCGGTCTCGCGCGCGATCTGGCCACCGGATTCGACGGTGCGGACCGGCTCTACGGCTTCGCCCACCACCAGTTGCACTCCACCTGGCTGGGCACCTCGACCGGCGTGCGCCGGCGCTGGGTGCAGCCCACCGGATCGGTGGAGATCAACGGCAAACGCGAGACCGGCACGCAGCAGGCCAGCGCCTGGGTCGGCACGGGCACCACCGATTTCGCCGATGTCGACGTGCCCGCGCTGCTGGCCGAGCTGTCGCGCCGCCTGGACTGGTCCGCGCACCGGGTCGACCTGCCCGCCGGACGCTACGAGACGCTGCTGCCGCCGTCGGCCGTCGCCGATCTGATGATCTACATGATGTGGACGATGGAGGGCCGCGGCGCGCACGAGGGTCACACCGCGTTCGCCCGCGCGGGCGGCACGCGAATCGGCGAGCGGCTCACCGACGTTCCGCTCACGCTGTATTCCGACCCGAGCGCCGCGGGGCTCGAGTACCGCCCGTTCGTCGCCACCCCCGCCTCCTCGGAGGCGCTGTCGGTGTTCGACAACGGGCTCACCGCGCACCGCGCCGACTGGGTGCGGGAGGGTGTCGTCGAATCGCTGATCTACCCGCGCGCCACCGCCGTCGAATACGATGCCCCGGTCACGCTTCCGGGCGAGAACCTCCTCATGACGGGCGGATCCGACGCCACGCTCGGCGAGATGATCGCGCGCACCGAACGCGGCCTGTTGCTCACCTGCCTGTGGTACATCCGCGAGGTGGATCCGGCGACGCTGCTGCTCACCGGCCTCACCCGGGACGGCGTGTACCTGGTGGAGGACGGCCGGGTGACCGCGGCGGTCAACAACTTCCGGTTCAACGAGAGCCCCTTGGACCTGCTGCGCCGGGTCGCCGAGGCGGGCGCCACCGAGCCGACCCTCCCCCGCGAGTGGAAGGACTGGTTCAGCCGGGCCGCCATGCCGCCGTTGCGAATTCCGGATTTTCACATGTCGTCGGTGAGCCGGGCGACATAGCGCGGCACCCTCGTGAGCCGGCGGCCGGGGAGGCCGCCGGTCCGCGGGCGTCTACTACTCCCCCGTTCTCGACGCCGGTGTGGCAGAATCGCTCCACCGGCACGGCCGATCCCCACGCCTTCGCCGCCGTCACGACCGGCCGCCGCACCGCCGGGCACCGGAGAAGTTCGTGATCGACCGCCGGAAACTTTTTCGGGCTCGAGGGAACCCGGACGAGAGTGGTTGCGTCGAATCGATAACGGATACGCACGAAGTCGTACGGGGGCAGCATGGTAGATGACAGCGGTCACGAGGTCTTCGGCCCGCTGATCGAGCAGGCCCGAACCGGTGGGGTGTCGCTGCAGGCGGACCCGCAGGCGTTCGTGGCGCTGGATCAGGCGATGGAGAGACGCAAGACCGAGATCCGCGCCATCCAGCAGGTCGTACAGCAGGTCAACCAGCACGAATCGTGGGGCCTGGGCGAGCAGTCCGCCGTTCTCACCTCCGCGCAGGCCATCGTGCAGCGCTTCCGCGGCAAGGGCGCCGGCACCGACGCCAGTGCCTTCGATGCGCTGGAGGGCCACTGGCAGGTCGCCGACGAGGTGCAGAACCTGTTCCGCACGATCCGCGAGCGCCTGGAGCAGACCGACAGCGAGTTCGCCGCCCGCTTCCAGGCGATCGCGTCCGGACCGGCCGCGGGAGGGGCCCAGTGAGGCGAAACGGATACGACCAGCCGGGAATCACCAACCCGGAGAACGTCGACGCGCTGACCCATCAGCAGATCTACGACGCCTTCCAGACCGTCGACGACCACACCTCCGAGGTCGTCACGGCATGGCAGCAGGCGGGCACCCAATGGCGGGAGTCGACGACGCAGATGGTGCAGGCCGTCCGCACCGCGGTCGACGGCCGCTGGAGCGGCGCATCCGCCGATGCGGCGGTGCAAGCGCTGTCCGACTACGGCACGCAGGCCGGACAGCTGTCCGATCTGTTCCAGCAGACCGGACAGGTGGTCGCCGATACGGCGCTGGCCGCCGTGACGACGAAAGCGTATGTGCCGAAACCGGTTCCGGTGACGGCCGACCAGACCAAGGACCCCACCGGCTACGACGGCCAGTCCCGCGCCGCCCAGCAGGCCCAGGACGACGCCCGCCTGGTCATGCAGCAGCGCTATCTGATCCCGCTGCTCGATCAGGACGCCCGGCTGCCGCACTTCCCGCCCGCCGCGTCCCCGGTCTCCGACGGCCTGATGTCCGGCTCGCCGGCCGCCGGACCGCTGAGCGGCCTGATGTCGGGCACCGACGGATTCCTGTCCGGCACCGGCGGCCTGCCGACCGACGAGCCCGCCGCGACCACCACCGCTTCGGCCAACGGCAACTCCCATCCGTTCGGGACGGGGTCGCCCGGCAGCACCCTGTTCGGCGGCCTGCCGGGCACGACCGGCACCGAGACGGATTCCAGCTCCTCGGTATTCGGCGGCTCGACGTCGAAGCCGACCCGGCCGGGGCACACCACGCCGTCCGGATACCGGCCCGCCGCGACCTCCCCCGGCGGGCACACGCCCGGCACGACGAGCAGCACCGGTGACAGCGCACACGACACTCCGGGGCACGGAGCCGAACAGTCGTCCACCGACACTCCGAGGCACCGGTCCGACCAGTCCGCCGCCGGCAATCCGTACCCGGCTCCGTCCGAACATTCGGCGCCGTCCCTCTCGGCTGGATCGAATTCGAGCCACGCCGTCCCCGATTCACCCCGCTACGACCCGGACATCTCGACGGTCGCCCCGCAGACGACCGCCCAGCCGGCCCTCACCAACCCGTCGGGGTGGTCGGATTCCCAGCTCTGGTCGGAGTCGCACGCCGGGAACGCCGGGACGGCGGGATCGGGTTCGCCCGCGACCACTCAGCCAGGGCCCGCCAATACGCCTGCGCCCGCGCCACATTCGACGGCGCCCGCACCGCAGCCGTCGGTACCCGCACCCAGTGCCCCGCCCGCGAGTCCGGCACCTGTCGCACCTCCGCCACCGGTGGCTCCGGGCCCCGCACCGGCGCCGGTCCCCCCGCCCGCCGCAACCCTGCCGGCACCCCCGGGTCCCAGCGTCCCGGCACCCTCGCCCAGCGCACCGGCGGTCCCGCTGCCGCCGAGTCCGGCACCGCTCGGACACACCCCGACGCCGTACACACCGGCCCCGCACGTGCCCGCTCCCGGCGCACCCGTACCGAAGCCGTTGCCGCCGGCGCCACCGCCACCGGCACCGAATCCGCCTGCACCGGCACCGAATCCGAGTGCACCGGCACCGAGGATGCCGGTATTCACGCCCTCGGCTCCGGATCTCACGCCCTACACCACGGCGGGCGGCGCGGCAGTCACCGGCGCCGCCGCCCACGCCCTCTCCGACACTCCCGACGGCCCGGCCCGCACGCCCCGCATCCGGGTCGGATACCAGGGCGATGTGGACCGCAGGGGCATGCGGTTCGACCGGCACAAGCACACTCTCGACGACGACGCCGACACACCGACCGACACCACTACCACCGACGACAGCACCACCGACGACAGCACCGCCGACGAGAGCACCGCCGACTCCACCACCATCGATGAGGGCCGCGCCGACGCCGCGCTCCCCGACAGCGCGGTCCTCGGCAGCGCGGTCCTCGGCAGCGCGGTCCTCGGCAGCGCGGTCCTCGGCAGCGCGGTCCTCGGCAGCGCGGTCCTCGGCAGCGCGGTCCTCGGCAGCGCAGCCCCCAATACCGGCGACGATCCCCGCGCACCCGAGATCATCGGCGGCGACACCGATTCGGCGGCAACTCCGCAGGCCGAGTCGGCCGATCCGGACGGGCGCGACGATCCGGGGGGCGCCGGGTCGGCGCACGACGACACCGCCCCGGAGGGCGAGACCGAAACCGCCGACGCCACCCCCGGCGGCGACCCATCGAACGACGACAGGGCCGAAACGCGTGCCGGCAGTGCCGGATCGGGCCTCGACGACAGTCCGGACAAATACCGCAACGTTCCGCCCGTGATTGGTGAATAATGGCGTCCTGGTCGCTCGATACGGAGGAATTCGCGGCCCTGTGGTACGGGCCGGCCAACGACCGCATGCTGTATCCCCTCGACTACCTCTCCCGATTCAGCCATGTCAACGAGCGCGACCGGTTCTGGACGCAGGCACGCCACGAGTACTCCGAGCGCGGCCGGCTGAGCTGGAACGAGGCCGATCTGCTCCGCCGCGCCTTCACCGTGCTCACCGAACCCGAGGTCTGGGCGGAGGTTCACGGGGTGTCCGATCAGGCCGGGCCGATCCGGGTGGCGGCCGCCCGGCACGACCGGCACGCCGCGCTCGCCATGCAGTTCACCCGCCGGGAGGAACGTATCGAACTGTCCGTCACCGCCGCCGACCGGCTCCCCGACCGGCTCGCCATGTTGCTCCCGGAACTCTCCCCCGGCAGCGAACGGGCCCAGGCATTCGTCGCCGCCGACCTGTATCCCGAACGGCAGCCGATACTCCGGTACACCGGTGAGACGACGCCGCTGGAGCGCTACCGCCGATTGGTACGCCGGCCCGCCACCGGCGCCGGGGTGATCACCGTCTTCCGGGGCCCGCGGCGTCAGGGCCTGCACCCGCCCCGCAAGGTCGGCACCGTACGCTGGTACGACATCGAGGAGGACGGCCGCTATATGGAGACCGGTAGCCGCACCATCACCGTCCGCCCCGCCGACAGCGCCGCCGTCCGGGACGCCACCACCCGCCTGCTCGACCACGCCCTCCTCGAATTCCGCGACTACGCAGAGGATCTCGGCCGCCTCACCCATCAGCCCGTCCCCGACGGCCACGCCGCCCCCAGCCTGCGCCCCCTGGGCCCGCCCTGACCCACCGGATACCGGACCCGTCACGCGCCGGGCGATTCGACTCGACGACCATGTTGATGATCGCGAAGAAGTCCGGCGACTCGACGCCGGGGCCGCAGTGCCCCGCGGAGTGGGCGCGCTCGACCAGTCGCCCGATCGACGGCCGGATCCGGTCGACGTAGCGAACAGACTCTGTGGCCCGGCGCGGACGGCAGCTGGACCGCTCCGGCACCTCAGGTCCGACGCCGGAACCCACCGAGCCGCCGGCCGGTAGTTCTCGACTGGTTCGCCGGCACCCTTCAACGCCCGCAACGCATCCGGTTCGTCGGATTCCGTTCCGGGTTCTCCGGCGGGCCCCAGCGCAGCGGCTGGTGCGAACGCTCGATATCGCCGCGCACGGAGGGCCCGCCCTTCCGGCGACCACTACACGTCCGGTCGGCTCGAACAACGCTGAGCCTGCTTTCCGGAAGGGCGACGCGGCGGGCCCGGCGGCCGATCCTGGTATCGAACGCGACATCGGTGAACATCGGAGCCGTTCCCGCCTGGTGCCGGCCGGTCGCTGTATTCCGGCGATCCGATCCCTCCGGTCAGTAGCCCTGTCCTGCTGCGGTGGCGCAGAGACCGGAGACGTTGCGGTGCCGGCGGATCCGTGAACGCGAGAAGCCTGTTCAGGCGATGTGAGACCGTCAGAACCCGCTGCCGGTTCGACTCCGCACAACCGGCGGCGCGAACCGGTACGCCCGCCCAGCAGAAACTCGGCAGATAACCGATCCGGAGCCGTTCCGGCAACTCTCCGCTGACCGGACCGAGCCGAACGTCCGCAGACTCGAAGCGCTTCGGTTCGACGGCGGCCCGGCCGTCCCGCGACCACTCCCGAGTTGCGCCGACGGCGAAACATGCCGGCGGTCCGGCAGATCCGGCGGATGCTGGAAATACGGCAGATCCGGCGGATGCTGGAAATACGGCACTGTAATCAGATAAGCGCGGAGGTGTTCGCCGTGGACGACGACGTGAGTGCCCGGATCCTGGGCGACGACTCCGATCCTGCCGAAGGACACGGGCCGGACGCCGATCCACAGCGGCCCGGCATCGGGGAACCGGCGGCGGACGGGGCGGCGCTGGATGCCTATTCGCGGACGGTGATCACGGTGGCGCGCGAACTCACACCACATGTCGCCAGCGTGCAGACCCGGCGCGGCGGCGGGTCGGCGGTGGTCTTCACCGACGACGGGTTCCTGCTCACCAACGCCCATGTGGTCGGCTCGGCGCGCACCGGGACCGTCGTGTTCGCCGACGGTGCCGAGGCGCGGTTCGACGCGATCGGGGTGGATCCGCTGTCGGATCTGGCGGTCCTGCGGGCACACGGGACCACACCGACGGCGGCGGCGCTCGGCGATGCCGACGAGCTGGCCGTGGGACAGCTGGTGGTTGCGGTGGGCAGTCCGCTCGGGCTGGCCGGATCGGTCACCGCGGGCGTGGTGAGCGCACTGGGCCGTTCCGTGCCGGTCGGCGATCGCCGCACGGCGCGGGTGATCGAGGACGTCATTCAGACCGATGCGGCGCTGAACCCCGGCAATTCCGGTGGGGCGCTGGCGGATTCGTCCGGACGGGTGGTCGGGGTGAACACCGCGGTCGCCGGGATCGGGCTCGGCCTGGCGATCCCGATCAATGCCACCACCCGCCGCATCGTCGGCGCCCTGCTCGCCGAGGGGCGCGTGCGCCGCGCCTATCTCGGGGTCGTCGGCACCCCGGCTCCGCTTCCGGCCGACGTCGCCGCCCGGATCGGCCACCGGGCCGCCCTGCGCATCGTCGAGGTGGTGCGCGGCGGACCGGCCGAGCGTGCGGGGCTGCGCCGCGGCGACCTGATTCTCACCGTCGACCGCGCGGAGATCCGCGACGCCCAGGGCATTCAGCGCCACCTGTTCGCCGACGCCATCGGCCGCTCGCTGCCGGTGACGGTGCTGCGCAACGGTGCGATGGTCGACGTGATCGCGGCACCCACGGAACTCACCGCCGGGTAACGGACCGAACTACCCGGGTAACGGACCGAACTACGCTGTCGCCCGGGCGGATTCGGCCACCGGCACCGACTGCCAGATATCGGCCAGATCCTCCAGCGGGACATCCAGAGCCCGGCTCAGACCGACGACCGTACCGAACGCCGGGCTGGGCAACCTCCCCGACTCGATCTTGCGCAGCGTCTCCGGCGATATGCCGGCATCGCGAGCCACCACGGCGAGATCGCGCTCGGCCCGTACGGCACGCAGATGCGCACCGAGGCGGCGACCGGCCTCGACCTGAGCGGGCGTGAGGGGCAGGCGAACCATGCGGCCAGACTACGGTTGGTATTCAAATACCGCAAACGCTATGTTGGTATTTAAATACCAACAGGAGGAAGCTCGTGGTCGAACTGAAAACGCCGGACGAGATCGATCGGATGGCCGTGACCGGGCGGTTCGTGGCCGAGGTGCTGGCCGAACTGCGCGAACGCGCCCGGGTGGGAGTCAATCTGCTGGATCTGGAACACCATGTCCGCCAGCGCATCCGCGAACGCGGCGCCACCTCGTGCTACTGGGACTACGCCCCCTCGTTCGGCCGCGGCCCGTTCCGCAACACCGTCTGCCTGTCGGTGAACGACGCCGTCCTGCACGGCCTTCCGTTCGATTACTCGCTGCGCGACGGCGACGTCCTCACCATGGACCTCGCGGTGGACATCGACGGCTGGGTGGCCGATTCGGCGACCACCGTCATCGTCGGGACGGCCGACGAGCAGGACCGGCGGCTGGTCCGCGCGACCGAGGAGGCGCTGGCCGCCGCCATCGAGGTGGCGGTGCCCGGCAACCGGATCGGCGACATCTCCGCCACCATCGCCGAGGTCGCGCACGGTTACGGCTACCCGATCAACACCGAGTTCGGCGGCCACGGCCTGGGCCGCACCATGCACGAGGATCCGCACGTGGCCAACGACGGCCGTCCAGGTCGCGGCCTGCGCCTGCGCCCGGGCCTGACCATCGCGCTGGAGCCGTGGTTCGCCCGCGGCACCGACCGCATCGTCGTCGACCCCGACGGCTGGACCCTGCGCTCGGCCGACGGCTCCAACACGGCCCACTCCGAACACACCATCGCCGTCACCGACGACGGCCCCCGCGTACTCACCCTGGCGGCCTGAGACCCTCGGTTCCCCCGTGCGTCGAGCGCGCCCGGATACTCGCCGCGGAGTGTGCCGAGATCGCCGGACGACAACTCCAGCGCGGCGAGTTCCCGCCGCCGTCCGGGCCACTCGCTCGACATCGCCTGCGCCCGAATGCCTATCGGCCGGCAACGCCGGGCCGTCGCCGAGGTCCGCGACGACCTGTTCGCGCGGGATGCCCGTGTTTCCCAGTCGCTACGACGCGCCGTACTCCCCGATCTGCTGGAGCTGCGGTGCGGCGTCTTCGACAACTCCACCGTCCGGCCCGACCGGCTGCGGTGGCAGCTCGAGGCAGGCGAGTAGCGCTCGGCCGACAACACGCCGCACGACGCGGCGCCGGACGCGGCCGGTTAGGCTGCCCGAGTGGACAATCCCTTCGGCCCCGCAGGCACCGCCGACTACGTTCTGCTGACCACGTTCCGCAAGGACGGCACTCCGGTCGGGACACCGCTGTGGGCGGTGCTCGACGACGGCAGACTCTATGTCTGGACGGTCGCCGACAGCTGGAAGGTGAAGCGGATCAGGCGCAACCCCGCCGTGACACTGCAACCGTGCAGTGCCACCGGCACCCCCCACGGCGCCGCGATCGAGGGCAGCGCAAGCATTCTGGACGACGAGGGCAGCGAGCGGGTGCGCCGGCTGATCAAGCGCAAGTACCCGGTGCAGGGCCGGCTGGTCGTCACCGGCAGCGTGCTGCGGCGCGGGCGGCGCGGCACCGTCGGCATCGAAATCACCGCCGGGAGTTGAGCATTCGCCACATGCCCGGCCCTCGCGACGGGTAGTCCGCCGAAGCCGGGCCGGGCGCGCTACTCCCCCGGGACCTGCCGGGTGATCGACAGGCCGACCGAGCGGTCCTTGCCCAGGATCAGCTTGTGCCCCTGCACCGCGAGCGTCCCGATCACGCCGTACTTGCGGCCGATCACGCCCCGCACCCGATCCGTACCCGCCTCGTCGAGCACCTCGGCGGTGCCCGCGACGGTCTCCCCGCCCCGGGTGCGACCGCGGTTGTCGCACACCTCCAGCGTGACCGACGGATTGCGGCGGATCCGCTTCACCTTCCAGGTCTTGGGGTTGGTCCACACCACGATGCGGTCGCCGTCCGGCGCCACCCAGACGGGTGCGCCGACCGCGGTGCCGTCCTTCTTGTAGGTCGTCAGCAGCGCGTATTTGGATTGCGCGAGATCATTCCAGGTCATGTGGAGACAGTACGGCGGTGCGGCCCCGGCCACATCCGTCCCGGGGCGCAGAAACCGCTACGTTTGCGGGCGTAGCCGGGAAGGTCGACCGCCGGCCTGCGCGGCGCCGGCGGTCGACTCGTGTGCGGGAAAGGTCAGCCCGTCACGGCTGGTTCGCCCCGATCGCGGCGCCGATGAGGCCACCGACGACGCAGCCGATGATCGCGCCGACCCCGAAGAACCAGATGCCGATGACGATACCGATCACGCAGCCGAGTGCCGCGCCGCCCAGGATCTGCTCCTGGCTGCCGATGTCCTGCAGCGCCTGCGTCTGCGGCGTCGGGGCGCTGATATCGGCAGGGCTGTCCGGACGCACCGTCAATGTCTTTGCCGCGGCATCGATTTCCGGCGTCACATGCATCGTCCGGCCCGCTGCCTCGTACACCAGCGGCACCGTCCCGACCTGGGCGCCGTTCGGCGCGAACACGGCAACGGCCGCGGCGTCGGGAGTCAGCTCGAACCGGCCGTCGGCCAGCGTGGTGCTGACCGCCGAGCGGTCCTCGGCCAGCGTCGTCGTGTAGGCGACGCCCTGATCCGCCCCGTTGATCGACGGACCGGCGATACCGGCCTCACCGTGCGCGGTGGCCCCCGTGATGCCCAGCGCGGCGGCGGACAGCGCGGCAGTGGCGGCGAATTTTGCAATTCTCATGATCAATTCCTGTGCCTGGAGAACCGATTTCCGGACGGCCGCACGATATTCCGAGCATGATCGTAGAACTCGCCCGTCCGGCGAATCCGATTCGTGGTCGAATTGTTCTGCGGATAACGCTATCCACCGTCCGGCGGTAACCCCCGGGCGGACGTCGCAACATTTCTTATGGTCCCCTCAGGACGGGCACGGACCAAGCCCCCGGTTTCATGGGGCACTCCGGGGCCATCGGAAAGCCAAGCGCCACAGGATCATCTGCGCAAGATCACCGGACCGGAGGAGCGCCGGACGACCGGATATACACCGCTCGGCACCGACGCGGGAAGCCCCGGCAAACCGATTGTCCGGCAATGTCCGCCGCTCTCTCGGCACGTGTCGATCCCTACTCGAGTTCGCCCTCGGTCTCCAGGTATACCTGGCGCAGACGCTCGAGCGTATCCGGCCCCGGATGCTCCCACAGCTTGCGCTCGGCGGCCTCGAGCAGGCGTTCGGCAATGCCGTGCAACGCCCACGGATTCGACTGCTCCATGAACTTGCGATTCACGTCGTCGAAAACGTAGCTTTCCGAGAGCTTCTCGTACATCCAATCCGCGACCACATTCGTGGTGGCGTCGTAGCCGAACAGATAGTCGACGGTGGCGGCCATCTCGAAGGCGCCCTTGTACCCGTGCCGGCGCATCGCCTCGAGCCACCGCGGATTCACCACCCGCGCCCGGAACACCCGCGTGGTCTCCTCCGACAGCGTGCGGGTGCGCACGGCGTCCGGACGGGTGCTGTCGCCGATGTAGGCCGCCGGACTGCTGCCGGTGAACGCGCGCACCGCGGCCACCATGCCGCCGTGGTACTGGAAGTAGTCGTCGGAATCGGCGATGTCGTGTTCCCGGGTGTCGGTGTTCTTCGCGGCCACCGCGATCCGGCGGTATGCCGTGCGCATATCGTCGGCCGCCGGGGCACCGTCCAGACCCCGGCCGTAGGCGAAACCTCCCCAGGCGGTGTACACCTGCGCCAGATCGTCGTCGGTGCGCCAGCTCTTGGAGTCGATCAGCTGCAACAGCCCCGCGCCGTAGGTTCCGGGCTTGGAGCCGAAGATGCGGGTGGTGGCGCGGCGTTCGTCGCCGTGCGTGGCAAGATCCGATTCCGCGTGCGCGCGAACGTAATTCGATTCTGCCGGCTCGTCCAGTGCCGCGACCATCCGCACCGCGTCGTCCAGCTGCGCCAGCACGTGCGGGAACGCGTCGCGGAAGAAGCCGGAGATGCGCACGGTGACGTCGATGCGCGGGCGGCCCAGTTCGGCGAGCGCGATCGGCTCCAGCCCGGTGACGCGGCGGCTGGCCTCGTCCCAGACCGGCCGCACGCCCAGCAGCGCCAGTACCTCGGCGATATCGTCCCCGGACGTCCGCATGGCCGACGTTCCCCACACCGACAACCCCACCGACCGCGGATAGTCGCCGTGATCGGCGCGGTAGCGTTGCAGCAGCGACTCGGCCATGGCCTGACCGGTCTCCCAGGCCAGCCGCGACGGGACCGCCTTCGGATCGACCGAATAGAAATTGCGGCCGGTGGGCAGCACGTTGATCAGCCCGCGCAGCGGCGACCCGCTCGGCCCGGCCGGAATGAATCCGCCGTCGAGGGCGTGCAGGATCCGATCGATCTCCACGCCGGTCTGCCGCAGCCGGGGCACCACTTCGGTTGCGGCGAAGGACAATACCGCGCGCAGAGTGTCGATCCGATCGGCGGGCACGGTGATCGGATCGACATCGCCGGCCGACGGCGAATCCACGTCGTGCACAGCGCCTTCCGTACCGGGCGCGGCCGCGGCACTGCTCCCGGACCCCGGCGAGACTGCCGCCGACGAGAATTCACCGATCGTCACGGAGCGGTCCAGCACGTCGTCCACGGCGCCGGGCGACCAGTCGGCCGACTGCAGCGCGGCCAGCAACGCCCGGGCGCGGCCCTCCACCGCATCCACCCGATCCTTCGCCTCGTCACCGGATTCGCTGAGCCCCAGCGCCTCTCGCAGTCCGGGCACGGCGACCTCGCCGCCCCACAGCTGCCGCGCCCGCAGCATCGCGAGCACCAGATCCAGCTCGCCCTCCCCCACCGGCGCCCGTCCCAGCACGTGCAGGCCGTCCCGGATCTGCACATCCTTGATCTCGCACAGCCAGCCGTCGACGTGCAGCAGCATATCGTCGAAGGACTCCTCGTCCGGCCGTTCGGTCAGGCCCAGGTCGTGGTCCATCTTCGCCGCCCGCATCAGCGTCCAGATCTGCTGGCGGACGGCGGGCAGCTTGGCGGGATCCAGCGCCGAGATGTTCGCGTGCTCGTCGAGCAGCTGCTCCAATCGCGCGATGTCGCCGTAGCTCTCGGCCCGCGCCATCGGCGGGATCAGATGGTCGACCAGCGTCGCGTGCGCCCGGCGCTTGGCCTGCGTCCCCTCGCCCGGATCGTTGACCAGGAAGGGGTAGATCAGCGGCAGATCGCCGAGCGCCGCGTCGGTGGCGCAGGCCGCGGACATGCCCAGCGTCTTGCCGGGCAGCCACTCCAGGTTGCCGTGCTTGCCCAGATGCACCATGGCATCGGCGCCGAACCCACCGGCATCGGCCGGTGCGGCCAGCCACCGGTAGGCCGCCAGATAGTGGTGGCTGGGCGGGAGATCGGGGTCGTGGTAGATGGCGACCGGATTCTCCCCGAAGCCGCGGGGCGGCTGCACCATCAGCACGATATTGCCGAAACGCAGTGCGGCGATGACGATCTCGCCGGCGGGGTCCGCGGAACGGTCGACATACAGCTCACCCGGCGGCGGCCCCCACGCCTCGACGACGGCCGCGCGCAACGGCTCCGGCAACGTCTCGAACCACTGCGTGTACCGGTCCGCGCCGATGCGAATCGGGTTGCCCTCCAGCTGTTCGGCGCTCAGCCAGTCCGGATCCTGGCCGCCGGCGGCGATGACGGCGTGGATCAGCGCGTCGCCGTCCTGCTCGGCCAGTCCGGGAATCTCCCCGGGAGCACCGAGATCATAACCGGCCGAACGCATCTCGGTCAGCAATCGGATCGCGGAGGCGGGCGTGTCCAACCCGACGGCGTTGCCGATGCGGGCGTGTTTGGTGGGGTAGGCCGACAGCATCAGCGCGATTCGCCGCCGCCCGGCCGGAAGGTGCCGCAGCCGCGCGTGGCGCACCGCGATCCCGGCCACCCGCGCCGCGCGCTCCGGATCGGGCACGTAGGCCGCCAGGCCGTCGGCGTCGAACTCCTTGAACGAGAACGGCACCGTGATGATCCGCCCGTCGAACTCCGGCACCGCCACCTGGGTGGCCACGTCCAACGGGGACAGGCCGTCGTCGTTGGCCTCCCACTGCGCGCGGCCGCCGGTCAGGCACAGGCCCTGCAGGATCGGCACGTCGAGGTCGGCGAGCGCCCCGATATCCCAGGCCTCGTCGTCGCCGCCCGCCGACACCGCCGCGGGCTTGCTCCCACCGGCCGCCAGCACGGTCACCACCAGCGCGTCGGCGCCGCGCAGCACCTCGATCAGCTCCGGCTCGGCGGTCCGCAGCGAGGCACAGTACAGCGGCAGCGGCCGGCCGCCCGCGTTCTCGATCGCCGCGCACAGCGCGTCCACGTAGGCCGTGTTGCCGGCCAGGTGCTGGGCGCGGTAGTACAGCACGGCGACGGTCGGGCCGTCCACGGCGCGTGCGGTCCGCTCCAGCTCACCCCAATGGGGCAGGTGCACAGGCGGTTCGAAGCCGTGCCCGGTGAGCAGCACCGTATCGGACAGGAAGCGGTGCAGTTGCCGCAGGTTCTCGGCGCCACCGGCGGCCAGGTAGTTGTGCGCGTCGGCGGCGACTCCGCCGGGCACCGTCGAACACTCCATCAGCTCCGCGTCGGGGGCCATCTCACCGCCGAGCGCCACCACCGGGACGCCGGCGCCGCGCACCGTCTCCAGGCCCTCCTCCCAGGCCCGCCGTCCGCCGAGGATGCGCACCACCACCAGGTCGGCGCCGTCGAGCAGCGCCGGCAGATCGTCGAGCAGCAGCCGCGCGGGGTTGCCGAGCCGATAGTCGGCCCCGCTCGCACGCGCGGACAGCAGATCGGTATCGGACGTGGACAGCAACAGAATCACGGTTCGGCCTTCCTCGGGTGACGCGCCCATCGGTCAGTTGGCGCCCGCCAGGAGGGTCTGACTGTCACAGTGGCGCGACCGCACCGGATTTGCACCGGTTTCCTCGTACTGGGCGAGCATCAGGATGCTATCGCGTCGGGCCCGCCGCCCCGACGGGCCCGGTCGGCATCCGGGTCACCCGAATGCATCGAACCCGCAACGACCTGCCCTTCGACCGTGTCGGCCCCGGTCACCCCGGCGTACGCTCGGAATATGCCGAACTCACCAGGGTGGGCCAGGCGGAACCGCTTCGCCGCCTGGTCGGGAATTGTTTGCATGATGATTGCCGTTGCCTTGCTGGCGATGGCGCTGGCCGCGGCCGCGGGAGATCGGAGCGATCTGCTGCTGATCTCCGCCGGTGTGTGCGCCGCGGTCGCGATCTTCGGCCTGCTGGTCTTCGAGTCGACCAATCGGCGCGATCGCACCGATCACCACGAACGGCCGCATCTGCTGGACGACAGCTACGTTCCGACACCGGTATGGAAGCGCCGGGCGCGCGACGCCGACGAGAAGGGGCGCTGAGCCCGATGCCCGAGCCGGGCTGGGTGCGACGCAACCGCTTCGTCGCCTGGTCGAGCTACTGCTGCGCGCTGGTCGTCTTCGCCACGCTGCCCATGGCACTCACAGCCGCCGGATCCGGACACCGCGGCTGGGCCATGCTGTCGGGCGGTGTCTGTGCCGCCGCCGCGGTCGTCGGTCTCACGCTCTTCGTCACCACCGTGCACCGCGACCACATCGATCACCACGCCATCCCCAGCCTGGTCCGCGACCGCTGGTTCGCCGAGCCCTCCCGGGGGCGGCGGCCTGCGCCTATCCGGGCAAACCCCCGCCACCGCCGCTGATCCGTCGTCGCGAACACTCACGGCGGCGCGTTCGGAGCCGCTCGCCGGTGGCGAGGCCAGCGCGGCAGATCCGCCGCGATGAGCCCGCTCCCCGGCTCCCCGCTCTGCGCCCGGGGCGCCACCGACCCCACACCATCCGGTGCCCCGGCCCCTTGTCGCGGACTCGCAGGAGAACTGGGGACACCCGGCGTCCGAGCGTTCCCGCACCACCGCACCACCGCGCGACTGCTGGACGAGTGGCCGCTCCGGCCGACTCCGGCGCGACTCGTAGGCTGGACGGACCATGACTCGTTCGGTGCCCGATTCCTGTCCCGGCGTGCTGCGGCTGCACGACGCCGCGGACGGCCCGCTGGCCCGCGTCCGGCTGCCCGGCGGGGCACTGCGGCCCGGTCAGCTCCGAGCGCTCGCCGCGGCGGCCCGCGACCTGGGCGACGGCCACATCGAACTCACCTCGCGCGGGAAC
The DNA here is from genome assembly GCF_000526215.1 of Nocardia sp. BMG51109. NCBI lineage: Bacteria > Bacillati > Actinomycetota > Actinomycetes > Mycobacteriales > Nocardiaceae > Nocardia > Nocardia sp. BMG51109. Next base: position 6,398,047 of record NZ_JAFQ01000004.1, on the reverse strand, counting down.
GTGCAGCTGCGGCGGGTGCGCGACGCACCGGCGCTCGCCGCGCGGCTCGACGCCGCCGGGCTGCTGCCCGCGCCGTCCCACGAGCGGGTGCGCAATATCGTCGCCTCGCCGCTGTCCGGCCGGGTCGGCGGCCGGTCCGACGTACACGCCCTGGTTCCGGCCCTGGACGAGGGGCTGCGGGCGCGCCCCGAGCTGGCCGAACTCCCGGGACGGGTGCTGTTCACCCTCGACGACGGGCGCGGCGACGTCAGCGGCCTCGGCGGCGATATCGGCGTCCACGCGGTGGCCCGCAACGAGTACGCGCTGCTGCTCGGCGGCGAGGACACCGGCATCCGGATCCCGGGCCGAGACGCTGCCGGCGTACTGCTCGCGGCCGCCCGCGCCTTCCAGGACCTGCGCGGCGACCGGTGGCGGTTACACGAGATCGACGACGGACCCGCCCGGGTGGCCGCGCGGCTCGGCCTGCCCGCCACCGCCGAACCTCTCGAACTCGATGCGCGCCACGACATTCCGATCGGCTGGTTCCCCCAGGCCGACGACCGGGTGGCGCTCGGCGCGGGCGTGCCGCTGGGCGGTCTGCCGGCCCGGACCGCGGAATTCGTTGCCGCCGTGGACCGTCCGGTGTTCCTGACACCGTGGCGGAGCCTCGTGATCGCCGACCTCGACGAATCCGTCGCCGACCAGGCGGTCCGAGTGCTGGCCCCGCAGAACCTGATCTTCGACGCGCACTCCCCGTGGCTGCTGGTGACCGCCTGCGCGGGAAAGCCCGGATGTGCCAAGTCGCACACCGACATTCGCGCCGATGTCGCCGCCGCGGTCGCCGACGGCAGGATCCTGCCCGGCGCCTCGTCCCGGCCCGGCGCCGGCCTCGCGGCCGAGGATGCCGGAGCCCGGGGCCGTCAGCACTGGTCCGGCTGTGACCGTCGCTGCGGCCGTCCGCGCGGTGCCGTGACGGACATCGTGGCCGAGCCCGGCGGCTACCGCGTCACCCCGCCGGACGGCGCCGCTCGATCCTCGACGACCACGCCGGCGGACTCTCGGTAAAACCCCGGCGCTGCCCGTGTCACCACGGAAGGTCGCCTGCCGTGCGAGGGACCGCAGGCACAGATGTCGACCTGGCGGCGCCGCGCCGAACAGTGAACGCGCCGTCGCCCGCGCCGCGGCCGCCCGCACGGGGCATCCGCACTCGGGGTCGGCACCCCGGGATCGCCGCGACCGGGCCCGGCTAGGGTGGACGCCATGTCCGACGCACGCACCGGCTACCTCACCGACGGGGCCGAGATCTACCGGCGCTCGTTCGCGACCATCCGGGCCGAGGCGGACCTGACCCGGTTTCCCGCCGATGTCGCGCAGGTCGTGGTGCGGATGATCCACGCCTGCGGGCAGGTCGACCTCGCCGCCGACTTCGCCCACAGCCCCGACGTCGTCGCGAAGGCCCGCGCCGCGCTGCGCGCCGGTGCCCCGATTCTGTGCGACGCCACCATGGTCGCCTCGGGAGTGACCCGCAAGCGCCTGCCCGCCGACAACGAGGTGCTCTGCCTGCTCGCCGATCCCCGCGTGCCCGGCCTCGCGCAGCGGATGAACACCACGCGCTCGGCTGCCGCCCTGGAACTGTGGCGCGACCGGCTCGACGGCGCGGTGGTAGCGGTCGGCAACGCGCCCACGGCGCTGTTCCACCTGCTCGACATGCTCGACGCCGACGCGCCCCGGCCCGCCGCGGTCCTCGGCGTCCCGGTCGGATTCGTCGGCGCCGCCGAATCCAAGCAGGCGCTCGCCGAGTACGGCGGCGTCGAATACCTGACCGTGCACGGCCGCCGCGGCGGCAGCGCCATCACCGCCGCGGCGCTCAACGCGATTGCGAGCGAACGGGAATGAGTGTTCACACGCTGGTCGAATCCGCGTCGGCGCAGTGGTCGGATACGGTCCGACTCACCGCGCCGGCACCGGCACCACTGATCGCGGGCGGGCAGGACCCGGTGGCCCCGGGGCGGCGCTGGTGCCGCTGTAGGTGGCGCACCGCTGACCACGCTCGCGCAGTAGTGAAATGAGCGCTCACGCAGTAGTGAGCGGTATCGATCGCGGAAGGGATACGGAGTGACGGGCAAGCTGTGGGGCATCGGGTTGGGGCCCGGCGACCCGGAACTGGTGACGGTCAAGGCCGCGCGCCTGATCGGCGAGGCCGACGTGATCGCCTTCCACAGCGCCCGGCACGGGCGCAGCATCTCGCGCGGTATCGCGGCGCCCTACATGCGGCCGGGACAGCTCGAGGAGCACCTGATCTATCCGGTCACCACCGAGACCACCGACCATCCGGGCGGCTACCAGGGCGCCATCGACGAGTTCTACGAGCGGTCGGCCGCCACGCTCGCCGCCCACCTCGCCGCCGGCCGCACGGTGGCCCTGCTCGCCGCCGGTGATCCGCTGTTCTACAGCTCCTACATGCATATGCACCGCCGCCTGGCCGACCGGTTCGAGGCCGAGATCGTCCCGGGCATCACCTCGGTCAGCGCCGCCTCGGCCGCGCTGGGCACCCCGCTGGTCGAGGGCGAGCAGGTGCTCACGGTGCTGCCCGGCACCCTGCCGCCCGACGAGCTGTCCCGCCGGCTCACCGCGGCCGACGCCGCCGTCGTGATGAAGCTGGGCCGCACGTATCCCGGTGTGCGGCAGGCCCTGTCGGACTCCGGCCGGCTCGGCGAGGCGTACTACGTGGAACGCGCCAGCACCGGCCGCCAGCGCGTCCTGCGCGCCGCCGACGTCGACGACGCGAGCGTGCCGTACTTCGCGATCGCCGTGGTGCCGGGGCCCGCGCCGACCACCGACATCCCGCTCACCCCGAACGCACCCGCCCGCACCGGGCACAAGTCGGCCGCGCCCGCAACAGCGGCGCCCGCACTCGCCCACACCGCGACCGCGCTCCCACCGGACGCGTCCACGACCGCGCCGGTGCCGGACGCGGCGACAGCCGGTGCCGCCGATCCGGCATCAGCACACGGTATTTCGGACGGTGCCGGAACAGATCGACACACCCGCACCGGCGACGCTCCCGCACCGGCCGCCGAACCTGTTGCGGCCCGGGATGTTCCCGGGATCGGCGAGGTCGTCGTCGTCGGCCTGGGCCCCGGTGCGGCGGACTGGACCACGCCCGAGGTCGGCCGCGCGCTGGCGGAGGCGACCGATCTCGTCGGCTACGCGACATATATCGACCGGGTGCCGCATCGGCCCGGACAGCGGCGGCATGCCAGCGACAACCGCGTCGAGTCCGAACGCGCCGCGATGGCGCTGGATCTCGCCCGGCGCGGCGGCCGGGTGGTGGTCGTCTCCTCGGGCGATCCCGGCGTCTTCGCCATGGCGGCGGCGGTGATCGAGGAATCCGCCGATCCGCGGTGGCGCGAGGTTCCGGTCCGGGTGCTGCCCGGTGTCACGGCGGCGAGCGCGGTCGCGGCCCGCCTGGGTGCACCGCTCGGCCACGACTTCGCGATGATCTCGCTGTCGGACCGGCTCAAGCCGTGGGAGGTGGTGGCGCGGCGGCTGTCGGCGGTGGCCGCGGCCGATATGGCCGTCGCCGTGTACAACCCGGCCTCCTCGCAGCGCACCTGGCAGGTGACGGCCATGCGCGACCTGCTGCTCGAGCACCGCAAGCCCGACACCCCCGTGATCCTCGGCCGCGACGTGGGCGGGCCCAGCGAATCGGTGCGCGTCGGCACCCTCGCCGACCTCGATCCCGCCGAGGTCGACATGCGCACCCTGCTCATCGTCGGCGCCTCCACCACCGAAACCTTCGACACCCCGGCCGGCCCCCGGGTCTACACCGCCCGCCGCTACGCCGTCCCCTGAGCCGCCGCGGATACCGCGACTATCAAGGGAGCGCAGTGGGTACCCGCACACGCAGTGCGCGGCACGTACTGCGATCCGGCCCGCGCACCACTAATATTCCACTGTAGAGGGTTGTCGTGGGAAGGGGCCGGTGTGGCCGAGGACTCGTCGAAACGCGAACTCAACTCGACGGCGGCGTCGCTGCTGGGGTTTCTGCACGAGGGTCCGATGTCCGGATGGGATCTGGTGAACGTCGCCGACGACCGGATCGGGGATTTCTGGACGGTCACGCAGAGCCAGGTCTATCGGGAACTGTCGGCGATGAACCGGGCCGGCCTGCTCGACCGGGGCGAACCAGGGGCGCGGGACCGCACGCCGTATCATCTCACCGACGCCGGGCGAGAGGCGTTCGCGGAGTGGATCGCCCGCGATCCCGGGCCCGAGACCATCCGGGTACCGCTGCTGCTCACGCTGTCGTTCGGGCAGTTCGTCGAGCCGGCGCGCCTGCGCCGGATCATCGCGGCCAACCGGGAGATCCACGAGCAGCGGCTGGCCGGCTACCTGGACGAATGCGGCGGGGAGAAGTCACGCTACGACGGGGCCACCCTGGATTTCGGAATCCGGTACGAGCGTGCCGTCCTGGAATGGTTCGATCGGCTGCCCGAACTGCTCGGCCTGCCGGTCCCCGATCGCGCCTGAACACCGGGTCATATCCGGCGGCGCAACCACTCCCGGGCCGCCCCGGCGGTGTCCACGGTCGTCGCCCCCGGCGGCAGTGGCGGGCGATCGATCACCACCACCGGTAGCGCGCGCGCCCGCGCGGCGGCGAGTTTGGCCGCGGTGGACTCGCCCCCGCTGTCCTTGGTCACCAGCGTCTCGATGCGCCGATCGATCAGCAGTCGCGTCTCGTCCGCGATCGTGAACGGCCCCCGGGCCAGCACGATCTCGTGCGCCGGCGGCAGACCGCCGGTCGGCGGGTCGATGGCGCGAATCAGAAACCACTGCCGATCCAGGTGCGCGAAGGCGCTCACGCCCTGTCGCCCGATGCTGAGGAACACCCGATCGCCCAGTCCGGCAACGGTTCGCGCGGCAGCCGCCGTATCCGGCACGCGAATCCAGCGGTCGCCCGGGCCTTCTCGCCAGCCCGGCCGCCGCAGATGCAGCACCGGAATTCCGAGGCTCGTCCCGGCCGCCGCCGCGTGGGCGGACATGACGCCCGCGAACGGATGGGTCGCGTCCACCACGGCGTCGATATCGTTGTCCGACAACCAGTCCCGCAGACCCTCGACTCCCCCGAAGCCCCCCACACGCACCGCACCGGCCGGCAGCACGGGTGCGCGTACGCGTCCGGCGAGCGAGGAGACGATCTCGACTCCCCGCTCGCCGGCGACGATCTCGGCCAGTTCCCGGGCTTCCCCGGTGCCGCCGAGAATCAGAATTTTCAGGGTTGCCCGCTGAAGTAGGCCTGGCCCGCGGCCAGCAGCGACGGGCCACCCGCCACCAGCAGGCCGATGACCGCACCGATCAGCGCACCCGGGATCAGGCCGACTCCCAGGAAGAAGAAGCCGACCAGGGCGCCGATCGCGGCGCCGACGCCCGCGCCCAGCGAGGACCGCTGCAGTTCGGCGAAGAACCACTCCTGCGCGGAGATGTTCTGCACCTGGGCCACGACACCGCCCTGCGGCGTCATCGTCAGGGTGCGGCCGTCGGCGGCGACCGACGCGGCCACCTCACCGCGCTGGCCGCCCGACACGACCGCCAGCGGATACTGCATGACGACGTCGCCGGCGTCGTTGCGCAGACTGACCGACTGCGCGGCCGTGTCGAGGCTGAACGCGCCGCCGGTCACCGTGGTCACCACCGACTTGCCCGCGGCGTCGATCTGCGTGGTGTAGGCGATGCCCCGGTCCTCGCCGTGCACCGACGGCGCGGCCTGCTGCACCTGGCCCGGCTCCGCCGGAGCGGCGGGCTGCGCGTAGCTGGTTCCGGCCGCGACCCCGGTGGCCGCGATGGCGAGCAGCGAGGTGGCGGCGAACTTCTTGTATTTCATCTATCTCCCCGGTCAGGACAATGTCACGCCGATAACAATTCGGCATACCGGACAGACCATACCCGGAGATCGGTTGACCGTTCATCCGCAGGACCGGAATTGCGCCGGGCACCCGCCTACTTCGTGACCGACCACTGCGCCACCGGCAGATGCGGACGCCAGGTAGTGAAGCCGCCCAGCGGCTCCGCGCGGTGGATCTGGATCCTGCGCAACGCGCCGCCGTGTGCCGCTGCCCAGCCCAGCAGCATCGCCTCGGATTCCGCGGTGACCGCGTCCGCGACCAGCCGCCCGCCGGATCGCAGCCGCGCCCAACAGGTTTCGAACACCCCGGGCTGGGTCAGCCCGCCGCCGAGAAAGATCGCGTCGGGAGCCGAGGATTCGCCGGCCCGGGATTCGGCGGCGCGCAGCGCGGTGAGGACCTCGCCACGCACGTCGATGCCGGGTACTCCCAAAGCCGCCGCGTTCTCGGCGATCTGGCGGCGCCGGGCCTCGGACCGCTCGAAAACGACCGCGCGACACGACGGATGCGTGCGGCACCACTCGATGGCGATCGTCCCCGAACCGCCGCCGACGTCCCACAGCAGTTCACCGGGCGCGGGGGCCAGGGCCGACAGCGCCAGCGCGCGCACCTCCGCCTTCGTCAGCTGACCGTCGCCGCCGTATGCCGTGTCGGGCAGGCCCGGGATCCGGGTCAGCCGCACGGACTCCGGATCGGCGGCACCGTCGACGGCGACGATGTTGAGCGGGTCGCCGGGCGGTGCCGACCAGGTCCCGGCGACCCCGCCATACATTCGCTCACCGGGGCCGCCGAGCTGTTCCAGAACGGTCAGGCCGGATCCGCCGAACCCGTTGCGCGCCAAGAGCTCCGCCAGCCGCGCCGGGGTGCCCTCGTCGGCCGACAGCACCAGGATCCGCCGCCGGTCCGCCAGTTCCGGAAGAACCGTCTCCGGCGGCCGGCCCACCAGGCTGACCACCGGGGTATCGGCCAGCCCCCAGCCCAGCCGCGCGCACGCCAGCGAGACCGAGGAGGGCTGCGGCAGCACCCGAAGCGCCTGCGGCCCCAGCAGTTTCGCCAGGGTCACACCGATCCCGTAGTACATCGGATCGCCGCTGGCCAGCACGCACAGCCGCGAATCACGGTGTGCCCCCAGCAGTTCCGGCAGGGCCGGCAGCAGCGGCGTGGGCCAGCCCACCCGCCGCGGACCGGTCACCTCCGCCGGCACCAGCCCCAGCTGCCGCGCCGAGCCGAAGACGACCTCCGCGTCCGCGATCGCGTTCCTGCTCGTCTCGCCCAGACCACCCCACCCGTCGGCCCCGATCCCGACCACCGCGATCGGCCGGTCGGCCGGCCGACCCGGCTGCGGGCCCGCGCTCATCGACCCACTCCGCCGGACCGCACCGGTACCCTCGTCCTCGGTCCGCTCCTCGGCCATCGGAAGGCCGTCCGGCCGTGCCGCGGAACTCATCGGGGCAACCGGCGCCAGATCGCCTGCGGCACGAAGCGGGCGACGAAGTACAGGGCGCGCAGCACACCCGGTACCCAGAGGCGATCCGAGCGGCGGCGCAGGCCGGCCACGACGGCCTCGGCCACCCGCGGCGGCGTGGCGGGGAACGGTGCCGGCTTCATGCCCGCCGTCATCGCGCCGACGACGAACCCCGAACGGACCAGCAGCAGGTGAACGCCGCTGCCGTGCAACGCATCCGACAGTCCGCTCGCGAAACCGTCCAGGCCGGCCTTCGCCGACCCGTACACGTAGTTGGCCCGTCGCACCCGGATCCCGGCCACCGAACTGAACACCACCAGCTGCCCGCTGCCCTGCGCCCGCAGCAGATTCGCCAGCGTGGTGAGCACACTGACCTGCGCCACGTAGTCGGTCTGCACCACCGCGATCGCGGCGGCCGGGTCGCGCTCCGCCGCGGCCTGGTCACCGAGGATGCCGAAGGCCACCACGGCGACACCGATGCGGCCGTGCTCGGCGGCGATCTTCTCCAGCAGCGGGCCGTGGCTCGGCAGGTCGTCGGCGTCGAACTCGGCGGAGTGCACCGCGGCCGCGCCCGCCCGTTCCAGCCGGGCCCGGGACGCGGACAGATCGCCGCCGCGCCGCGCGGCCAGGATCACCGTGCGCCCGGCGGCCAGCCGCTCGGCGATCTCCACCCCCATCTCGCTGCGCCCGCCCAGCAGGAGAATCGCACCCTCGTCGACGTCGCGTCCGCGCACACCCATGGCGCACAGTCTGCCAAACCGCCCGCCGCGACCGGCGACGCCGCTTGCTACCGTCGCGGTCATGACGAGCGCCGACACTCGGATCGAACTGTCCCCCGCCGCGCTGGAGTTCGTGGCCGAGCGGCACCTGGCCACACTCACCACGTTGCGCGCGAACGGCACGCCCCACGTGGTCGCGGTCGGTTTCACCTGGGATCCCGACGCCGGGATCGCCCGCATCATCACCTCCGGCGACACCGTCAAGGCCCGCAACGCGGGCCGCCGCGGCTACGCGGCCGTCAGCCAGGTGGACGGTGCGCGCTGGCTCACCCTGGAGGGCCCCGCCGAGGTCCGCACCGATCCGGCCGACGTCGCCGACGCCGAGGCCCGCTACGCCGCCCGCTACCGCACCCCGCGCGAGAACCCCCGCCGCGTCGTCATCGCGATCCACGTAGCCCGCGCCCTCACCAGCAGCAGGCTGCGCGACTGACCGGCGCATCGCGTCGTTGCCGCGCTATCCGGCAGGCCGGCCGACCCGACAGCCGTGCGTGTGGCCATCCTCCCGTCGGAAGGCCCCAGCTGGATCCAACCAGACACCCGGTCGGTCGGCGCCGACACTCCTCGGAGGCCCCGTCCGGCGTCGCACACAAATCGTCACCACACCACGCTCGCACGGGCGCACTCCAGTGCGACTCCACAGTCGCCCATCGGCGCATTCGACCCGTGCCGACGGGACCCGCAGCACGGCGGGATCGGCCTTGACGCAAATCACGAGTCCGACGCCGGTCCGCCCGAGATCGAGAGCATGGGGCACCGCCGTCGAATCACGAAGCGAAACCGGTTCGTGAATCGCGGTCATCGCTACGGCCGCTGCACGCCGCCGAAGCATATCGCCCGGCCGCTCATCACACCGGTGTCCCGCCCGTTCCGGCAGCCCGGCCGGCGGACACCTGGCAGCTCCGGGCGGGCGCACGGACTCGCCGCGGTTACCCGGCAGTCGCCTGTCGAGGCGGATACCTCTTTCCGCCGACCACTGCTCCCCCGGTGGCGAGGGCACCGGCCGGTCCGCGATCACACCACCGCGAGGCCGTGCGGGCGGTGGTTCATGGATTCGCAGCCGTCCTCGGTGACGACGACGATGTCTTCGATCCTGGCTCCCCACTCGCCGCCGAAGTAGAGGCCGGGTTCGATGCTGAACGCCATGCCCGGCTCCAGCACCAGATCGCTGCCCGTCATGATGTACGGCTCCTCGTGCACCGACAGGCCGATCCCGTGACCCGTGCGGTGGATGAAGTTGTCGCCGAAACCGGCCCGGCTCAATGGCTCTCGCGCGGCGGCATCGACGGATTCCGCCGTCGCGCCCGGACGCACGGCGGCCACGGCGGCCGCCTGGGCCCGCTCGAGTTCGGCGTAGCGGGAGGCGATCTCCGGATCCGGCTCGCCCAGCACATAGGTGCGGGTCGAGTCGGAGTAGTACCCCGGCTCCACCGGGCCGCCGATGTCGACGACCACCACGTCACCGGTCTCGAGGCGGCGCTCCGATTTCTCGTGGTGCGGAGAGGCGCCGTTCGGGCCGCTGCCCACGATGACGAACGCGGCGTCCGTGTGCCCCTCCTCGACGATCGCCGCTTCGATATCGGCGGCGACATCGGCCTCCGTCCGGCCCGGACGCAGCCACTCGCCCACCCGCGCGTGCACGCGGTCGATCGCGGCGCCGGCGCGGCGCAGCGCCTCGATCTCGCTGGCGTCCTTGATCATTCGCAGTTGCCGTAGCACCGGGGTGGCCGAGACCGGCAGCGCGTTGAGCGTGTCGGCGATCGGCAGCAGGTGCAGCGCGGGCATGGCGTCGTCCACCGCCACCCGGGCTCCGGCGTTCAGCGCCGACTTCACGACCCGGTACGGGTTCACGCCGTCGGTCCAGTCGAGCACCTGCAGGCCCAGTTCGCCCGCCGCCGAACCGGACAGCGAGGCCAGCTCCAGTTTCGGGATCACCACCGACGCGGTCTCGCCGCTGGCCGGGATCACCAGGCAGGTCAATCGCTCGAACGATTGCGCCCCGGAGCCGATCAGATACCGCAGATCGGGCCCCGGCGTGATCAGCAGGGCGTCCAGCTTGGCCGCCCGGGTCAGTTCCGCCGCACGCTCCAGCCGCTTGCCGTAGACCTCCGCCGTGAACCGTTCCTCCGAGTGCGCGTTCATGGTTCCGACGTTACCCGGGGCCATGATGCCGTGCGCCACTGTTCCGGCGGCCGTGCCGTGCGGCACCGTTCCAGAGGCAGTCACCGTGCGGCACCGGTCGGGGGCCGTACCGTGCGGCACCGGTCGGGGGCCGTACCGTACGGCACCGGTCGGGGGCCGTACCGTACGGCAGCGCCCCGACGGCGTCCCGCCGCCGGGGCGGCACTCCGGCGGCATCGCGGCGGATCTGTCGGGCGGATCGGCTAGCGTCTCGGTCATGAGCTCACCTGCCGCCGGTCCCCTGCTGCTGCTCGACGGGGCCAGCCTGTGGTTCCGGGCCTTCCATGCCATCCCCGAGAAGATCACCGCGCCCGACGGGCAACCGGTCAACGCGCTGCGCGGGTTCACCGACATGGTCTCGTCGCTGATCACCCGGCACGCCCCGGAGCGGCTGGTGGTCTGCCTCGATCTGGATTGGCGGCCGCGGTTCCGTGTGCAGCTGGTGCCGTCCTACAAGGCCCATCGCCTGGCCGATGCGGGCGCGGCGGGATCGGGCCCCGCCGGTGCGGCCGGCGAACCGGACACCGAGGAGGTCCCCGACACGCTGACTCCCCAGGTGGACATGATCTTGTCGCTGCTGGCGGCGGCGGGCATCGCGACCGCGGGCGCCGAGGGCCTGGAGGCCGACGACGTCCTCGGCACCCTCGCCACGCGGGAGAGCACGCACGAAACGATCGTCGTGAGCGGCGATCGCGATCTGCTGCAACTGGTCCGCGACGAGCCGGCACCGCCGGTGCGGGTCTTCTACGTGGGCCGCGGCCTCGCCAAGGCCGAGTTGTTCGGCCCGGCCGAGGTGTCGGCCAAATACGGTGTGCCGCAACAAAACGCGGGCGCCGCCTATGCCGACATGGCCACGCTGCGCGGCGACGCCTCCGACGGCCTGCCCGGTGTCGCGGGCATCGGCGACAAGTCCGCCGCGACCCTGATCTCCCGCTTCGGCAGCCTGGAAGCCCTCGTCGCCGCCGTGCACGACCCGAATTCCGATCTGGCCCAGGGCGTTCGGGCCAAGCTCCGCGCCGCCGACGACTACCTGAAGGCCGCCGCCCCGGTCGTCCGGGTCGTCCGCGACGCCGACGTCCACCTGTCCCGCCCCGACCTGCTCCCCGCGGTCCCGGCCGACCCGGACGGCCTGCACGCTCTCGCCGCCGCCTACAACGCCGAAAGCCCCGTCAAGCGCCTGATTTCCGCCCTGGGATCCGCCCGCACCTGACCACCGAACATCGCACGAGCCCTGTCGGCCCGTGTGACCACCGGTGATCCCAAGGCCGGTGAGCCCCGTCGGCCCCTCCTCAGGCAGGTTACGAACGTGGTGCCCACCATCACGCGCGCCGCTTCCCGCGACACGGCAGCCCCGCCGACTGCCCTGGGGTATCAGACCGACATGACGGCGCCGACCTCAGAGGAGCACCCGCTCGCCACGTCCCGCAACACCGAACCCGCCGAGCGCCCCCAGGGGGCGTGAGACCCATATGAGGGCGCCGGTTCGCAGAGGAGCACCCGCTCGCAGCACCGACGGCGCCCCGCCATCGGCCGCCCACCATCCCGCCGGCAGCCGGACCGTCGCGTGCGCACCGGCAGCGCGCCGCGCCGGAAATCGAGAGGGCAAGCGCGAGCACAGGATTCGCTCTGTCACCACGTCGACATGTCTCGCCGAGCCCCTTCGCGCACCCCCGTCGAAACAACACGCGGGCAGCCCGCGTCAGACTGGATCGCCCGGTAGCAGGCTGTACAGCACCGAATCTCGGCGCCTACCCCGGAAGGGCAGGTGCGCGCGCAGTACACCTTCCCGGACGAATCCGCACCGCTCGGCGACGCGCTGGGACGCCGTATTGTCCGGCGCACAGGTCAGCTCCAGCCGCTGCACCGACAACCGAGCGAACGACCATCCCGCCAGCAGCCGGACCGTGCGGCTTGCCACACCACGGCCACGCGCCGCCGCCGTCAGCCAGTAACCGATCCCCGCGCGGCCCTCGTCGAAACCCGTGTCGTACACCGAGGTTCCGCCCCACACCCGGTCGGGGTCCCCGGCGTCCGCCACCGCCAGCGACAGTTCGTGGCCGCCTTCGCGCGCGAATTCCTCCGCGGCGAACCGGGCAACCACATCCGCCTCCGTCAGCGGCCTGACGAGGGGCCAGGAGAATCGCAGGCACAGCGGATCCGAGAAACCCGCGAACCGCTGTCCCAGATCCGACTCGCGCCAGGGACGCAGCAGCACCACGCCATCGGACAGCGGCGGATCCGGATACGGCAGCGCACCCCGCACCCGCGGGCCGGCGCTCAGTTCGGGCGGCCTACCTCGTAGGTGCCGTCGTCCTTCGTGACCTTGACCGTCACCTTCTTCTTCTCGCCGCCGACGTTCAGATCGCAATCGAAGGCGTTGCCGACCTCCACCTTGTGGTCGCCCGCGCAGCTCACGTTCTGCACGTCATCGATGCCGTAGGAATCCTTCAGCACCTTCTGCACGCCATCCTGCACGGCCTTGTTGTCGAGCTTGTCGCTGGACAGGAACACGAAACCCAGCACGGCGCCCACCACGATCACGACCACCAGCACGGCACCGCCGATGAACAGGCCCTTCTTGGATTTCCCGCCGCCGGTGGTCTGCAGCGGCTGCTGGCCCCACTGCTGCTGACCGGGCTGCTGCGGCTGCCCCCACTGCTGCCCCGGCTGCGGCTGCCCCCACTGCTGACCGGGCTGCGGCTGGCCCGGCTGCGGCGGCTGGTTCCACTGCTGCTGAGTAGGCTCCCAGGCCTGCTGCGGCGGCTGCTGCGGCCACGACGGCTGGCTCTGCTGGCCCCATTGCGGCTGCTGCGGCTGCCCCCACTGCTGACCGCCCTGCGGCGGCTGGCCCCACTGCTGGCCGCCGCCCTGCTGGCCACCCCACTGCTGCGTGGGCTGTGCGGCACCACCGGGCTGCTGGCCGCCCCACTGCTGAGTGGGCCCCGCCGATTCGGGCGGCTGACCGCCCCACTGCTGAGTGGGACCGGCCGGCTCCGGTGGCTGACCGCCCCACTGCTGGGTCGGATCGTTCGGGCGTCCCTCCCCTGGACCAGGGGTGTCGCTCGGTCCATACGGGCCGCTCATCTGCCTGCCTCCACTCGCACTCGTCGTACACACACTTGCCCCCCGCGTGAGAAGAAGGGCACTCACCACGGTCGGTACTGCAAGCATCCAATCACAGTCGCTCGCGCCCCGTCCGGATTGCCGTCGTTCACGCAGGTGTCCGCCGATCCTCCCTCATCACCGGCGGATCGCATACTCCGGCCTACGCGGCATCCACGGCGACCACGCCCCGGCGGATCGCCTTCACCGCCTTCGCCGCCGTGCCGGCGACCTCCGCGTCGTCGGCGGTCTGATGGATCTGGTCGAGCAGGTCGATCACCTGCCGGCACCAGCGCACGAAATCGCCCGCCGACAGTGGATCCCCCTGCTCACCACTGGCGAGGAGGGATTCCGCCAGCCCGTCGCCGCGGGCCCACTTGTACACCCCGGTAACGAATCCGAGGTCGGGTTCGCGGGTCGGCACCAGCTTGTGCCGTGCCTCGTCGGTGCGCAGCTCGCTCCACACACCGACCGTCGCCCCGATGGCCCGCCGGATCGGCGCCGTGGGCCCGGCCGCGCCGAGATAGCCGCCCGTGTCCTGCCGGGACTCGTACACCAGGGTCGACACGACCGCCGCCAGCTCGGCGGCGCCGAGCCCCCGCCACAGACCCAGCCGAAGGCTCTCGGCGACAACGAGATCGGCCTCGGTGTAGATGCGCGCGAGACGCCGGCCCTCGGCGGTCACCTCGCCGCCGTCGACGTATCCGCGCTCCTCCAGCAGCCCGACGATCCGGTCGAAGGTGCGGGCCAGCGAATTCGTGGTGGCCGCGACCTTGTGCCGCATGGATTCCGTCTCGCGCTCCAGCCGGTTGTAGCGTTCGCCGGTGCGCGCCAGCTGTTCCCGGTCGGGCCGGGTGTGGGCCGGATGCGAGCGCAGCGCCCGCCGCAGATTCTGCAGTTCCCGGTCGTCGGCCGCCTTGGAACGGGAACCGCGGCGCTGCCGGCCCGGCGCGCTGATACCGGTGCTGCGCAACGCCGAGGCCAGATCGCGGCGGGTGCGCGCGGTGCGATGGTCGACGTGGCGCGGCAGCCGCATCCGCCCCAGCGGCTGCGCCGGGGTCGGGAAGTCGGCCGCCGAGACCCGGCCCGCCCACTTGTCCTCGGTCAGCACCAGCGGACGCGGATCGCCGGGCGAGGCATCGGGTTCCAGGATGACGGCCAGGCCCTGGCGGCGGCCGGACGGAATGGCCACCACATCACCCCGGCGCAGCGCGGTCAGCGACGCGACCGCGGCGCCCCTCCGATCGGCCCGCCCCTGCCGTTCCAGATCGCGCTCGCGCTGCTTCACCCGCTCCCGCAGCGACAGATATTCGAGGAAGCCCTCGTCCCCGATCTGCGAGCGCAGCTTGCGTAGTTGCCCCTCGTTGCGCTCGATGCCGCGGACCAGACCCACCACCGACCGATCGGCCTGGAACTGCGCGAACGAGCGCTCCAGCAGCGCCCGCGACGCCTGTGCGCCCGTCCGGTCGATCAGGTTGATCGACATGTTGTAGCCCGGCCGGAACGAGCTGCGCAGCGGATAGGTCCGGGTGGAGGCGAGCCCCGCGACCGCGCTGGTGTCGACGTCGGGATGCCAGACCACCACCGCATGCCCCTCGACGTCGATTCCGCGCCGCCCCGCCCGGCCGGTCAGCTGGGTGTACTCGCCGGGGGTCAGTTCGGCGTGGGTCTCGCCGTTGAACTTCACCAGCCGCTCCAGCACCACCGTGCGCGCGGGCATGTTGATGCCCAGGGCCAGCGTCTCGGTGGCGAAGACCGACCGCACCATTCCGCGCACGAACAGGTCCTCGACGGTGTGCCGGAAGGCGGGCAGCATGCCCGCATGGTGCGCGGCCAGCCCGCGGTGCAGCGCCTCGCGCCACTCCCAGAAGCCCAGCACCTCCAGATCCGTGCGCGGCAGATCGCCGGTGTGCTTGTCGATGATCTCGTCGATCACCTCGTGGTCGCCGTCGCGGCTCAGATCCAGGCGCGACCGCACGCACTGCGCCAGCGCCCCGTCGCACCCGGCGCGGCTGAAGATGAACGTGATCGCCGGAAGCAGCCCCTCCCGGTCGAGCACGGCCAGCATCTCCGGGCGCGGCAGCGGGCGGTAGTAGCGCCGCGGACCGCCCCGGCCGCGCGGGCCACCGTTCGAGCCGTTCATCCGGTCGGCTTCCTCGCGGTGCTTGATGTAGCGGACCAGATCCTCGTCCACCACCACCTTCCGCTCGCTGGACTTCTGATCGAACAGATCGAACATCCGCCGGCCCACCAGCACGTGCTGCCACAGCGGAACCGGCCTGGTCTCGTCGACGATCACCGCGGTGTCGCCGCGCACCGTCTCCATCCAGGCGCCGAACTCCTCGGCGTTGCTCACCGTCGCCGACAGGCTGACCAGCCGCACGTCGGGCGGCAGGTGCAGGATGACCTCCTCCCACACCGCGCCGCGGAAGCGGTCGGCCAGGTAGTGCACCTCGTCCATCACGACGTACGAAAGTCCCTGGAGGGCATCCGAACTCGCGTACAGCATGTTGCGCAGCACCTCGGTGGTCATCACCACGACCGAGGCGCCCGGATTCACCGACTGGTCGCCGGTCAGCAAACCCACCGACGCGCGGCCGTAGCGTTCGACCAGATCCGCGTACTTCTGATTCGACAGCGCCTTGATCGGCGTGGTGTAGAAGCACTTGCCGCCCGCCGCCAGGGCCAGATGCACCGCGAACTCGCCGACCACGGTCTTGCCGGCGCCGGTGGGTGCGCACACCAGGACACTGTGCCCGCCCTCGAGGGCCTCGCACGCCTGCCGCTGGAACGGATCGAGAGTGAAGGTGAGTTCGCCGGCGAATGCCGTGAGTTCGCCAGTCAGCGACCTAGGTGCCACCTGTCAGAGGGTATCGGAGTAGTCCGACACCGGGCGCGGCGTTTTCTCCGGCCGGGCGCCGACCGGCCCGGCGGCGGGCACCGGTTCGGGCGCGTCGACCGGCGTGCTGCCGCCGACATCGACCGGCCGGTCGTCCAGCGGCGAGGCCTCGTCGTCGGACAGCGAACTCCAGTCCTCGTGCTTGCGGGCGCGCCGCCTGTCGTTGAGCCGGGCGATCTGCACCGCCACCTCGAACAGCACCGTCAGCGCCCCCGCCAGCGCCAGCATCGAGAACGGGTCCTGCGGGGTGACGATCGCGGCGAACACGAACAGGCCGAAGATCAGCCCGCGGCGCCACTTCTTGAGCTTCTCGTAGCTCAGCACGCCGATCATGTTCAGCCCCACGATCAGCAGCGGCGTCTCGAAACTGACGCCGAAGATGATCAGAAGCTGGATGATGAAACCGAAGTACTGCGAACCGCTCAGCGCCGTGATCTGCACGTTGCTGCCGATGCCCATCAGGAAGCTCAGCGCGTGCGCGACGACCCAGTACGCCAGCACCGCCCCCGCGACGAACAGCACCGCGCCCACACCGACGAAGCCGATCGCATGCTTGCGTTCCTTCGCGTACAGCCCCGGCGTGACGAACGCCCACAGCTGATACAGCCACACCGGGCAGGCCATCACGATGCCCGCGGTCAGGCCCACCTTGAGACGCAACATGAACTGCTCGAACGGCGCGGTCGCCAGCAACCGGCAGGCGCCGTCCGGGCTCAGCGCGGCCCGCGACGACGCCGGCAGCGAACAGTACGGGCCGCGCAGGAGGTCACCCAGGCTCTCGACACCCAGAAATCCGTACCCGTACCAGAGGAAGCCGAGAATCGTGGTGAGGGCGACCGCCAGCAGCGACTTGAGCAGCCTCGCACGCAGCTCACGCAGGTGCTCGACCAACGGCATGGTGCCGTCGGGATTCGTCCTGCGCCGGCTGCGCCGGGGGTCGAACGGTATGCGCATGGATGTGACTGCCTCGCTGATCGCCTGGCCCGATACGTGGACACGCCCGCCCGCCGCGCGCCGGCGCCGGTCTCCGGCCACTGCGCGCGACAGCATTCATCCCGGGATGATCGCCTCATCCCGGGATCGATGACTCCGCTATGCCTTGTGCGTTTCCGGATTCGCCTTCGGCGCCGGGTCGGCCGACTGCGCCGGCGGCAGCTCCTGAGTCGAGGCCTTGGCCTGCGACGACTCCTGCTTCTGGGTGCCGTCGGACTGCATCTCGCTCATCTCGCTCTTGAAGATGCGCAGCGACCGACCCAGGCCCCGGGCCGCGTCCGGCAGCCGCTTGGCACCGAAGAGCACCAGCACCACCAGGGCGATGATCAACCAGTGCGTCGCGCTGAGTGAACCCATCGATTACCTCCAAAGACTGTGGTAGGTCCGATATTACCGGACCCGGCGACGCGAACCCGCTAGTCAGCTCCCGTTCGCGGGGGCGCGAGCGGTACTCGCCGCCTGCAACTGTGCCAGCAGCTCCGGACCCGACCACCTGCGGGGGTCGCCGTTCTCGGCGGCCTCGACCAGCTCCAGCAGGCGGGCGTTCACCGGGGTCGGCGCCGCGACCATCTCGCCCAGCCGCACGATCTCCCCCGACAGCCATCGGATCTCGGTGCGGCGGCCCCGCGCCAGATCGTCGGCCATCGACGAGCGGGCCATCGGATCCACCGCCAGCACGCTGCCCGCCACCCGGCCGAATACGGCGTCCGGCACGGTCAGCAGCCGCGCCATCAGGCCCGGCGGTACCGGGGTCAGGCGGGCCGGGCGGATCCGGGCGCGGCGCATCACGGCCAGCGCCTCGGTCTGGGTCAGCGCCAGGCAGCGGCGGTAGGCGCGATCGGCCAGCTCCTCGCGCAGCGGCCGCCCCGACAGCGCGTTGATCGGATTGTTCAAATTCAGCAGCAGCTTCGCCCATTGCACCGGACGCAGGTCGGCATGCCGTGCCGGCTCGAGCCCGGCGCGGCGGAAGAGGGGGACGAATCGCTCCAGCGCCGGGTCGGCGGCGACGGCCAGGCCGCCCTCGGTGCCGCGATGGAAGTGGCCGCCGCCCTGGTGCACGACATTGAACATGACCATGCCGGCCGGCACCACGGCCGACGGCAGGATCTCCCGGATCACGGTGTCGTTGCCGATCCCGTTCTGCAGGCTCAGCACCACGGTGCCGGGCCGGATCCGGTCGGCGAGTTGTTCGGCGGCGGACGCGGTCTGCGCGGATTTCACCGTCATCAGCACCAGATCCGCGGCGCCCGCGTCGTCCGGCGCGGTCGCCACGCGGAACGCCGGCGCGGCCACCCGGTCGTCACCGCCGTCCAGATCGGTCAGCCGCAGCCCCGAGGCGGTGATCTCGTCGAGCAGCCGCGGCCGGCCGACGAAGGTCACCTCCGCACCCGCGGCCGCCAGCTTCCCACCCACGAAGAGGCCGATGCTGCCGGCGCCGAGCACCGTCACGCGAAACGTCAAGCGGGCCCGACCTCCTCGATCACCGTCTCCTCGTAGCCCGCGCCACCGGACTCCGCCAGCTCGGCGTAGGCGGCCAGCGCGGCATCCGACCGGTCCCGCACGGCGGCCACCAGTTCCGCCGGCGCCAGGACCGTCACCCCCGAACCGAAGCCCAGCAGCAGCCGCGCCATCCAGTCCAGCGTGGCGAAGCGCATCGTCGCCTCCGCGCTCCCGTCGGGATGCACCACCACCCGGTGCATCGGGTACTGGTCCAGCACCCAGCCGTAGTCGGCGTGAATCCGCAAGCGCGCCAGCGGTATCGCGGGGTCGTCGGAGAACAGGTCCAGCGCCGCCGACTCGTCGGTGGCGTGGCTGGGCGGCCGGGCGGGCTCGTCGAGTTCGGCCGCCTCCTCGATGCGGTCGAACCGGAACAACCGCACCCCCTCCGCCTGGCGGCACCAGGCCTGGAGATAGGAGTTGTTGTCCACCAGCACTATCCGGATCGGGTCGACCACCCGCTCGGACACCACGTCGCGGCTCGCCGAGTAGTACACCAGCCGCAACGCGCGGTTGGCGGCCAGCGCCGAGCGCACGGTGGTGACCGCCGGGGCCTCCGCCGGAGCGGGCGGTTCCGGGCCGGTCACCCGCTCGGCGTCCTCGGCGATCGCCGACTCGATCTTGGCCATCGCCGAGCGCGCGGCCGTGGGATCCACCATGCCCGGCAGATCGGCCAGCGAGCGCAGGCCCACCAGGATCGCGGTCGCCTCGGTGGAGGTCAGCCGCAGCGGGCGGTCGATACCGGCGGAGAAGGTGACCTCGATGCTCTCCTCGGAGAACGACAGATCGATCAGATCGCCCGGCCCGTATCCCGGCAGGCCGCACATCCACAGCTGGTTCAGGTCGTTCATCAGCTGTTTGGTGGTCACCCCGAGTTCCGCGGCGGCCTCGGCGGCGCTGATTCCGGGATTGGCCAGGAAGTACGGCACCATATTCAGCAGCCGGGACAACCGCGTGGACAGCCGGCTGCTCACGCCCTCACCTCACGGCTCCCGGCACCCGCCGACACGCTCACGACGCGCCCACCTCCGTCCGCTCCCGCACCGACCGCAGCCGGGCGATCACATCCTCGCGCAGCTCGGCGGGGGCGAGTACCAGCGCATCCGGGCCCAGCCCGGTGATCAGGCGCGCCAGCCAGTCGCGCGAGCGCACCGGAACCTCGACGATCGACCCGGACCGCCCGCCCAGCTCGCGGTCCTCCACGACCGCGCCGAGCCGGCGGATGTCCTGGCCGCGCCCCTCGGCGACCCACACCGTCGCCGTACCGCTCACCGGCAGGCTCCCGCTCACCCGGTCGACGATTCTGCGCAGATCCGCGTCGCCGGGTTTGTGCACGACGTTCTCGGGGCCGTAGGCGGTCACGTCGTCGCCGATGCGGGAGATCCGGAAGGTGCGCACCGCGTCGCGGTCGCGATCGTGCCCCACCAGATACCAGCGCCCGTGCCGGGTCACCACGCCCCACGGTTCGACGTCGCGCATCAGATACGGCGCGTTGTGCGAGCCCCGGTGCTCGAACCGCACCGCCCGCCCGGCATCGATCGCGGCCAGCAGCCTGCCAAGCGCCGCATCCGAACCGCGGGTGCGCGCCGGCACCGCGGGCACCGAGGCCAGGGCCGCCCCCGGCTCGACGTGGATGCCCGCCGCGCGCAGTTTCAGCAGCGCGCCCTCGGCCGCCGTCGCCAGCTCGGGAGACTCCCACAGCTGCACGGCCACCGCCACCGCGGCGGACTCCTCGCTGGTCAGATCGATATCGGGGAGTTCGTAATCGGCCCGGTCGATGCGGTAGCCCTCCTGGCCGGAGTACCGGCCGACCGGACCGACCTCCAGCGGGATGCCCAGATCGCGCAGTTCGTTCTTGTCCCGCTCGAACATCCGGCTGAACGCCTCGTCGCTGGCGGAGTCCTCGTATCCGGCCACGCTGTCGCGGATCCGCTCCGCGGTCAGGAACTGCCGGGTCGACAACAGCGCGATGACCAGATTCATCAGCCGCTCGACCTTGGATATCGCCACGCGACACAGAGTAATCGGCCCGCCCCGACGCATGCGCGTCGGCGCACTATTCGTGTCGCGTCACATCGACGCGATCAGCCGGTCCACTCGTTCGTCGACGGAGCGGAACGGGTCTTTACACAGGACCGTGCGCTGGGCCTGGTCGTTCAGTTTCAGGTGGACCCAGTCGACGGTGAAGTCGCGGCCGGCCTCCTGGGCGGCGGTGATGAAATCGCCGCGCAGCTTGGCGCGAGTGGTCTGCGGGGGCTGGGTGACCGCGGCATCGACGGCCTCGTCCTCGGTGACGCGTTTGGCCAGGCCCTTGCTCTGCAGCACGTCGAATACGCCGCGGCCGCGCTTGATGTCGTGGTAGGCGAGATCGAGCTGGGCGATCTTCGGGTCCGACAGGTCCATGCCGTAGCGGTCCTGATAGCGCTGGAACAGCTTGCGCTTGATCACCCAGTCGATCTCGGTGTCGACCTTGGCGAAATCCTGCGCCTCCACCGCGTCCAGGGTGCGGCCCCACAGGTCCACCACCGCGTCCACCTGCGGATCGCGCTCGCGGTTGCGCAGGTGCTCGACGGCGCGGGCGTAGTACTCCCGCTGGATGTCCAGCGCGCTCGCCTGCCGGCCGCCGGCCAGCCGCACCGGGCGGCGGCCGGTCAGATCGTGGCTCACCTCGCGGATCGCGCGGATCGGGTTGTCCAGGGCGAAGTCGCGGAACGACACCCCGGCCTCGACCATCTCCAGCACCAGCGCCGCGGTGCCGACCTTCAGCATCGTGGTGGTCTCGGACATGTTCGAGTCGCCGACGATCACGTGCAGGCGGCGGTACTTCTCGGCGTCGGCGTGCGGCTCGTCGCGGGTGTTGATGATCGGGCGCGAGCGGGTGGTCGCCGAGGAGACGCCCTCCCAGATGTGCTCGGCACGCTGCGACAGGCAGAACGTCGCCGCCTTCGGGGTCTGCAGCACCTTGCCCGCGCCGCAGATGAGCTGGCGGGTGACCAGGAACGGCAGCAGCACGTCGGAGATCCGGGAGAACTCGCCGGCCCGCACCACCAGGAAGTTCTCGTGGCAGCCGTAGGAGTTGCCGGCCGAGTCGGTGTTGTTCTTGAACAGGTAGATGTCCCCGCCGATACCCTCCTCCGCCAGGCGCTGCTCGGCGTCGATGAGTAGCTCCTCGAGCACTCGCTCACCGGCACGGTCGTGGGTGACCAGCTGCACCAGGCTGTCGCATTCGGCCGTGGCGTACTCCGGGTGGGATCCGACATCGAGGTAGAGCCGGGCACCGTTGCGGAGGAACACGTTCGAGCTGCGGCCCCAGGAAACCACCCGGCGGAACAGATACCGGGCCACCTCGTCAGGGCTCAACCGACGGTGGCCGTGGAACGTGCACGTCACCCCGAACTCGGTCTCGATCCCCATAATTCGTCGCTGCACCCCATCGACATTACAGCCATGCCCTGTCCGAAATGGGCTGTGCGCGCAAGCCGATGCATACGGGTTCGCAACGATTTCGCACTCGATGCACAGGCGCACAGCCTGCGAACTCGGCAAATGACAAGACCCCCTTGCACTCGGTGCTGCCGAGTGCAAGGGGTCGCTGTCTGATCGGTCACCGCGCGGACGCGGATCTCAGGAATCGGAAGAATCACCCGCCGAAGGCGATTCGGGCGCGTCGCCCTCGGCCGGCGGTTCCGCGGCCTTTCCGTCCTTCGTCGCCTCGTCGTCGGCCAGCAGGCCCTGCAACGCGGCACTGGAGATGCGGCGGAACGCCCGCCGCGGCCGAGCCTGCTCCAGGGTGGCCACCTCGAGCGTGCCGACGCCGAGCACCCGCTTGTCCTTGTCCTTGTCGTTCTCCGGGGCGCCCTTCTGCAGTGCCTGCAACGCGACCTTGATCGCCGCGCGCAGGTCCAGGCCGGGCTGGTACGTGTCCTTCAGCGCGGTGACGATCGGCTCGGTGTTGCCGCCCATCACCACGTAATCGCGTTCGTCCACGATCGAGCCGTCGAAGTTGATCCGGTACAGCACCGCGTCCGGGTCCCGCTCCGGATAGCCGACCTCCGCGATGCAGATCTCCACCTCGTAGGGTTTGAGCTGATCGGTGAAGATCCCGCCGAGCGCCTGCGCGTACAGGTTGGCCATCGCCCGCCCTGTCACGTCCCGCCGATCGTACTGGTAGCCCCGTATATCCGCCTGCACGATCCCGCCGCGCCGCAGGCTTTCGAACTCGTTGTACTTGCCGACGGCTGCGAAGCCGACGCGGTCGTACAGCTCACTCACCTTGTGCAGAGTCGCCGAGGGGTTTTCGGCGACGAAGAGCACACCCTTCTCGTACACCAACGCCACGACGCTGCGGCCCCGTGCGATGCCCTTGCGCGCAAGTTCGGTCTTGTCGCGCATGATCTGTTCGGCCGACGCGTAGTACGGCAGCGTCATACGTTCACACTCCCTTTCTCCACACCGACTCCTCGACGATCATCGAGAAGGCCCATTCCGTACGACACCGCCTCGGGTGAGGCGATGTCGAGAGCATGACCGAAATCGCTGCGAGGCAACGGATCCGGGGCATACCTCCGGGGGCGTTCGGAACGAGAGGGCAGGGCGAACCCCATGAGGAGCCGCAAGGGGTTGCCTGGTGTCACTGGCCGCCTTTCTGAACGTATGCGCGCACGAAGTCCTCCGCGTTTTCCTCGAGCACATCATCGATCTCGTCGAGCAGGTCGTCGGTCTCGTCCGCCAGCTTCTCGCGACGCTCCTGTCCCGCGGCGTCAGTACCGACCGCGTCATCGTCCTCGTCGCCACCACCGGCGCGCTTGGTCTGCTCTTGTGCCATAGCAGCCGACCTCCTCCGTACTGATATCGGCGAGCATCGGAGCGAATCCGATGCTCGTGTGCTTCAACACTACCGGTACCGGGTGCCCATTTTGGTCTCACTCGCTGGCAGTCGCACGATTACTCACCGGACACTCGGGTCCGACACACCGCTCCCCGTGCGATAGCAACAGCAAATAACGTCGGCCGCACAGGCTTCCGGTCGAGTTCGCTCGCTGCCGCGGAGCGTCAGGTGGTGAGCTTTTCGACCAGTTCGGCGGCGGTGTCCACACCCTCCAGCAGCTTGCCGACATGCGACTTCGTGCCACGGCGCGGCTCCAGCGTCGGGATCCGGACCAGCGAGTCCCCGCCCAGGTCGAAGATCACCGAGTCCCAGCTGGCGGCGGCGATATCGGCGCCGAACCGGCGCAGGCACTCGCCGCGGAAGTAGGCCCGGGTGTCGGTCGGCGGGGTGGTCATCGCGTCGACCACCTGCTGCTCGGTGACCAGCCGCTGCATCGAACCGCGCGACACCAGGCGGTTGTACAGGCCCTTGTCCAGCCGCACGTCGGAGTACTGCAAGTCCATCAGATGCAGCTTCGGGGCGGCCCAGCCGAGGCCCTCGCGGCTGCGCATGCCCTCCAGCAGGCGCAGCTTCGCCGGCCAGTCCAACAGATCGGCGCACTCCATCGGATCGCGCTCGAGCAGGTCCAGCACGTGCGCCCACTTCTCCAGGACATCGGTGACCCGCGCGTCGTCGGTGCCCTCCCGGCCGTGGAACTTCTCCACCCGGTCGAGGTAAACCCGTTGCAGCGCAAGGCCGGTCAGCTCGCGGCCGTCGGCCAGCGCCACCGTGGCACGCAGCGACGGATCGTGGCTGATCGTGTGCACGGCGGTGACCGGGCGGGCCAGCTGCAGATCCGACAGATCCTCGCCCGCCTCGATCAGGTCCAGCACCAGCGCGGAGGTGCCGGCCTTCAGGTAGGTGGCCCATTCCGCCAGGTTGGCGTCGCCGACGATGACGTGCAGCCGGCGGTACTTGTCGGCGTCGGCGTGCGGCTCGTCGCGGGTGTTGATGATGCCGCGCTTCAGGGTGGTCTCCAGGCCGACCTCGACCTCGATGTAGTCCGACCGCTGGGACAGCTGGAAACCGGCCTGATCGCCGGACTGGCCGAGGCCGACCCGCCCGGACCCGCAGACCACCTGGCGGGATACGAAGAACGGCGTGAGGCCGACGATGATCTGGTTGAACGGCGTCTCCCGGCTCATCAGGTAGTTCTCGTGGGTGCCGTAGGAGGCGCCCTTGCCGTCGACGTTGTTCTTGTACAGCTGCATGCGCGGCGCGTTCGGCACGCTCGAGGCGTAGCGGGCCGCCGCCTCCATCACCCGCTCCCCCGCCTTGTCCCAGATCACCGCGTCCAGCGGGTCGGTGACCTCGGGCGCCGAGTACTCCGGGTGGGCGTGGTCGACGTACAGGCGGGCCCCGTTGGTGAGGATCATGTTCGCCGCACCCACCTCATCGGCGTCGATCACCGGGGCGGGCCCGTTGAGCCGCCCCAGATCGAAGCCCCGGGCGTCACGCAACGGCGACTCCACCTCGTAGTCCCACCGGGTGCGCTTGGCACGCGGCACACCCTCCGCTGCCGCGTATGCCAGCACCGCCTGGGTGGACGTGAGAATCGGGTTGGCCGACGGCTCGGAGGGCGTGGAGATGCCGTACTCGACCTCGATTCCGATGATGCGCTGCATGCCAGAATCCTATCTGCGCCGCGGAACATCTCCGTTGCGGGTTGCGGCAGGAGGTGGACCGGTGCGACACGGCCCCCAGGTACGCCCTCGGGCGCGGGCGGCGCAGTGGTACGTATCGGCCATTTGTTCACCGACATGGCGTCAAGCCCCGTTTCTATGGGCGTCCGAATACTCTCGGACGCACGAAGGCCCCTTGAAGAGGCCAACAGATCACGATAGGATCGAGCCAGGGTCTTGGTTCGAATGTCAACTTTCCGGGGGGTTCCCGTATGAGATCTGGATCCGGTTCTAAACTGCTCGAACTACACCGGTGCGCCGTGGTAAATCCACGGTCGCCGACATCGTCGTACTATTACGAATAGCCATAACATGCGATGAGCACTGTGGTCGCATTCGTCGCCATTCATGTTGTGACAGAGTGGAACTCCCTACTCGAGATGCCGCACATCGCCTGTGCGCACGGCCGACCAGGGTAGTCGACTTCTGAAATACAGCAAGAGGCAAAGCAGATATTGCGTTGTTTCGCCTGAATTCTTGACACCCGGTTTCCGGATGTTCGAGTTCCGTCCCGTATCGTCGGTGAGCCCGCTACGTCACGGGGCTCGAGTCATGGCCAGAACTGTAGTCGCGGAATATCCGATATCCACGCCGGTCCGACCGGTGGCAAATACAGCGCTCGGATATCATTTTGCGGCAATAACGGCCAGGGGGATCCACATTGCAGGACAATTCCACCGAGCAGAATGCATCAGCGGGGGTCGAAACATCCTCCGCAGCCGGCCGTTTCCGGTTCGGACCCGTGACCGTCGCCCCTTCCGACCCGCGATATCAGGACCTCGTCCACCGCGGACACCCACGATTCGTCGCCAGCCCCGACTACGTGCGCATCGTCGGATCGACCGAGCAGGTGATCGATGCGGTGAACGAGGCCGTGCAGGCGGGCAAGCGGATCGCGGTGCGGGGCGGCGGCCACTGCCTCGACGACTTCGTCGATACGCCCGACATCCAGGTGATCATCGACCTGTCCGGCATGAGTTCGGTGGACTTCGACCCCGAGCACAACGCGTTCGTGGCAGAGGGCGGGGCGTTACTGGAGGAGGTCTACCGCCGACTCTTCCTGGGCTGGAACGTGACGATCCCGGGAGGCTGGTGCCCCAAGGTCGGGGTCGGTGGGCACATCCCCGGCGGTGGGTACGGCACGCTCTCGCGGCTGCACGGGCTGGCCGCGGACCACCTGTATGCCGTCGAGGTGGTCGTCGTCGGCCTGAACGGCCGCGCCCGCGCCGTAGTCGCCACCCGCGATCCTGCCGACCCGAACCGCGACCTGTGGTGGGCACACACCGGTGCCGGTGGCGGGAATTTCGGGATCGTTACCCGCTATTGGTTTCGTTCACCCGGTGTCACCGCGAGCGATCCGAGCCGTCTGCTACCCACACCACCGGCATCGGTGCTCGACTTCAGCTGCGAGTGGTCCTGGGACGGCATGGACGAGCAGCGATTCATCACCTTCGTGCGCAATCACGGCGAATGGTGCGAGCGCAACAACGCGGCCGACGCACCCGCCTCCCGCTACTACGCCGAACTCATCCTGGTTCGCAAGCCCTTCGGCAAGCATGTGCTGATCGGCCAGACCAGCGGGCCGGACGCAGAGCGGCTGCTCGACGAGCATCTCGCCGCGCTCGGTGCGCAGGTCGCGCCCCCGTCGAGCGTGACCAAGACGCCGCGCCCCTGGCTGGCCTCGGTGTATGCCGGTCCCGACAACACCAAGAACTACCGGCTGAAAATCAAATCCGGCTTCCTCACCCGGCCTTTCACGGACGAGCAGAGTGCAACGATCTTTCACCAACTCGTCCGCGACGACTACCCCGGGATCGGCGGCTCTCTGGGCATTGCCACCTTCGGCGGGGCGATCAACACACCCGCACCCGGTGCGACGGCCACCGTACACCGCGGCGCCATAGCCCGGCTGCTGTACTCGGCACCGTGGCTCGATCCCGCCGAAGACGCCCTGCACCTCGCCTGGATCCGAGACTTCTACCGCGAGGTGTACGCGGCCACCGGCGGCGTGCCGGATCCGGCCGACGGCGCCTACATCAACTATCCCGACAGCGATCTCGCCGATCCGAACGAGAACGCCTCCGGCGTGCCCTGGCATCGGCTCTACTTCGGCGACAACTATGCCCGGCTGCAACGGGTCAAGCATCGCTTCGATCCCCTGAACATCTTCCGCCACGCGCTGTCCGTTCGGGCCGACGCTGCCCACGGGTGAGGAATCTTCGTGTCCAGCACAGTGTTTCACCTGCCTCCGCCGGATCTGCTCCGGCCCCTGTCCGCCGCCCAGCGCGGGATATGGTTCGCACACCGCGCCCGCCCCGACAACCCGGCGTACCACATCGCGACCTGCGTGGAGTTCTCCGGTCCGATCGACGCGCGGACCCTGCGGCGGGCGATACGGCACGCCACCGCCGAGGCCGAGGGACTGCGGGTCCGTTTCATCGAGGACGGCAATCGAATCCGACAGGTGCTCGAGCCGTCCGACGCCTGGGAGATTCCGGCACACGACTTCGGTGCCGCCGCCGATCCGCGGGCCGCGGCACAGGAGTGGATGCATGCCCGGCTGCGGGAGCCGTTCGATACCAGCCGGGCACCGCTGTTCGAATTCGCGCTGCTGGCTGTGTCACCAACCGAGACCCTGTGGTTCTCGAAGTTCCATCATCTGCTGGTCGATGGTTTCGGCATCACCCTGTTCACCAGACGGGTCGCCGACATGTACACGGCGCTGCTGGCCGACCGGGCACCGAGCGAATCCCCGTTCGGATCGTTCGGCGACTACCTGGCCGAAGACACCGCGTACCCGGACAGCCCGGAATTCGCTGCCGCCGCGCAGCATTGGGCCGAACTGCTCGCAGACCGCCCCGCGCCCACCTATCTGTCCGGCGGTGCCGAGTTGGCCCGCGACGTGGTGCGGCGCACCGGCATCCTGTCCACGGCCGACACGGATCGTCTGGCGGCGGCGACCGGCCGAGTCGGAGCCCGGTGGCAGATCGCGCCCATCGCAGCCCTCGCCGCATACCTCGGCCGGATGCGCGGCGACACCGACGTCATGCTCAGCCTCGCGGTCAGCGGGCGCACCAGCCGACTCGCCCGGCGGGTGCCCACAATGGCCTCGAATGTGCTGCCGCTGCGCCTGACGGTCCGGCCGGAGCAGACCTGGCTCGAGCTCATCGACCACGTCGCGACCCGGGTGCGCGAGGTGACCGCTGTCCAGCAGTATCGGGGCGAGGACGTGCGCCGAGACTTCGTCGCGGCGCATCCGGGCCAGTACTTCGGCCCGATCGTCAACATCATCCCGGATTCCGACTACCTCTTCGCCGGTCACCCGGCCGCGCTGATCAACCTGTCCACGATGCCGGTCGACGACCTGTCCCTGGTTTGTTACCGGCTCCTCGACGGCGGGCTGCGCATCGACACCGACGCACATGCCGACCTCTACACCGACTCCGAGACCGAGGCGCACAATCGCCGACTGTGCCGACTGCTCACCGTCATAGGCCACAATCCGGACCAACCGATCGGCGCCGCGGATCTGCTGGATACGGCCGAGCGCCGGTCGTTGCTGGTCGGCCGCAACGCCACCGCCCATCCGGCCCCGGTCGGCATCCCGGCGCTACTGTTCGAGGCGCAGGCCGCCCGCACACCGGACGCGGTGGCGGTCGAATTCGGTGATGCGACACTGAGTTTCACCGACCTCGACGCCCGTGCCGACAAGCTGGCCGGGCGCCTCGCCAGGCACGGTGTGGGCCGGGGAACACCGGTCGCGCTGCTGCTGGATCGCTCGCCCGATCTGATTGTGGCGATCCTCGCGATCGCCAAGGCAGGCGGCATCTACGTACCGCTGGACACGCGCTATCCGTTGACCCGTATGCGCGCGGTACTCGCCGACATGGGCTCGCCGCTGCTGCTCGTCGACGAGGTCACTCACGATCACAAGGGCGCCGGGGCCATCCGGACTCTTCGAGTGGACATCGACGATGCGCCGCGGAGCGCGGAACGGCCGCCCCTCCCCACCGGGCCGGAGGACCTGGCGTACGTCATGTTCACCTCGGGTTCCACCGGAACTCCCAAGGGTGTCCAGGTCACCAACCGCAACGTGGTCGAGTTCGCCTTCGACCGAGCCTGGGCAGACGGCCGCCATCACCGAGTGCTCATGCATTCGCCACACGCGTTCGACGCGTCGACCTATGAGCTGTGGGTGCCCCTGTTGCACGGCGGCACCGTGGTGATCGCCACCGGCGAGGTGGATGCGGCACTGCTGCGCCGCTATTCGCATCGCGTAGACGCCGTCTTTTTGACCACGGCGCTGTTCGGCGCGCTCGCCGAGGATGATCCGGGCTGCCTGGCCGCCGTCGGTGAGGTGTGGACCGGCGGCGAGGCCGGATCGGGTCGACTGATCCGGCGTGTGCTGGACGCGTGCCCGGATACCACCGTCGTGAGCGTCTACGGGCCCACGGAGACAACGACTTTCGCCACCAGTGTGCCGCTGCCGCGCGACTTCGGCCCGCAGCAGGCCGTCCCGATCGGGCGGCCGATGTCCAACCGGCGCGTGTATGTGCTCGACGAGAAGCTCGAGCCGATTCCGGAGGGTGCGGTCGGTCAGCTCTACCTGGCGGGCGCCGGTGTCTCACGCGGCTACCAGGCCCGGCCGGGGCACACCGCGACACGTTTCGTTCCGGATCCGTTCGGGCCTGCGGGACAACGCATGTACGCGACAGGCGATCTCGTTCGCTGGCGTGCCGACCTGGAGTTCGTCGGGCGGATCGACACGCAGGTCAAGCTGCGTGGTTTTCGGATCGAACTCGGCGAGATCGAGGCCGTCTTGACCCGGCATCCCGAAGTGTCCCAGGCCGTCACGGTGGTCCATGACAACCCATCGGCCGGCAAACAGCTCGCCGCCTATGTCGTACCCGCCGAAAACGGTCCGGCGGTAGCCGATCCGGATCAGCAATTGGCCGAATGGCGGGAGATCTACGCCTCGCTCTACCGCAGCGCCGGGGAGGTCCCGTTCGCGGAGAACTTCGTCGGCTGGAACTCGAGCTACGACGGCCGCCCGATTCCGCTACCCGATATGCGTGAGTGGCGCGACGCGACCGTGGCCGCCATCGCGCGCCTGCGTCCCCGGCGGGTGCTGGAGATCGGGGTGGGTTCGGGCCTGTTGCTGGCCGGGCTGGCGCCGGATTGCGAAACATATTGGGCCACGGACTTTTCCGCCGAGGCGATCGACGGATTGCAGACCCAGCTCGACACCCTGCCCGAGCTGGCCGATCGAGTGCACCTGCTCTGCCGGCCCGCCCATTCCGCCAATGGGCTACCGGCAGGATTCTTCGACACCGTCATCCTCAACTCGGTCGTACAGTACTTCCCCAACGCCGACTATCTCGTGGATGTGCTACGCGCCGTGACCGGGCTGCTCGCCCCCGGTGGTGCGGTATTCGTGGGCGATGTCCGCAATGCGCGCCTGCACCGCTGCTTCCGCACCGCGATAGAGCTGCGCCGGTCCACGGCCGGTGCGAGCGCGAGCGCCCTACTGCACGCGGCCCGCCGCGGCGTACTGCTGGACACCGAGCTGCTCGTCGACCCCGACTTCTTCACCACGATCGCGGCCCGTCTCCCGGGCATCGACGCTGTCGCCGTCGAAG
Organism: Nocardia sp. BMG51109; assembly: GCF_000526215.1. NCBI lineage: Bacteria > Bacillati > Actinomycetota > Actinomycetes > Mycobacteriales > Nocardiaceae > Nocardia > Nocardia sp. BMG51109. The sequence continues at coordinate 6,367,004 of NZ_JAFQ01000004.1, read as the reverse complement.
TCAAGCGGGGCCGGGCACACAACGAGCTGACCCGGTACCGGTATCAGGCCGTGCTCTTCAAAGGGCCGCGGCGGCGTGGGGACGAGCGCGAGCCACTCACCCTGCGGTGGGGAACGGACGTAGCTGATCCGGCCCGGTTGTCCACGCACCTGGCCGAGGCATCCGAGCGCCCGATCGGCGAGATCACAGTGCGCCTGCTGAAAGTGCCCAACCGCCGGGTGTGGTGGGAAACTGCCGCGACACGAGCGCTGGAACAGGGCGACGATGTGGCCACCGCTCTTGCGATCGGCGACGGAGGCATCGACCCCGAGGAAATATACGAACTCGGCGAACGACTCGGCTTCCGGGTGCGGGCGCAGTGGTCGGCCGACGCCGAGCATTGCCTGGACTATACGTTCGGAGCTGGTGACCATATGGCCGATCCGGTCACCGAGCGAGGGGCGACGGACGCCCCGCCGGCCACCTACACGAACAATCCGGCGAGTTCGCACCGGCTCGGCGCGCTAGCCCGATCGCTGGGCCCCTATCTGGCGGATCTGTTGCCCAACTACATGATTCCGTCGGCGATCGTGATTGTGGACCGGCTTCCGCTCAATGCCAACGGAAAGATCGACCGCGCCGCGCTACCCGCGCCACGCACCGTGTCCGGTGACAGCGGACGCGAACCCGGAACCCCGATGGAGCGGTTCGTCGCCGACCTCTTCGCGGACCTGCTCGGCCTGCCCGTGATACGCGCCGACGATAATTTCTTCACCCTCGGAGGCCATTCGCTCCTGGCCACCCGGCTGGTCAACCGGCTCCGGTCGGAGCTCGGCACCGAGGTCACGATCAGTGAGTTGTTCGAATCCCCGACCGTCGCCGGGTTCGCCGCGCGAGTCGCCACGGCACGCGAAGCCAGGCCGCCGCTGGTGGCGCGACCGCGGCCGGAGGTTGTCCCGCTGTCGTATGCCCAGCAGCGCCTGTGGTTCCTGTACCGGCTGGAGGGGCCGAGCCGGACCTACAATATTCCGCTCACCCTCCGGATTCGGGGGCCTCTGGACCCTTCGGCATTGCGCGCCGCGATCTCGGATATCGTTGCCCGGCACGAGACGCTGCGAACGCTCGTCCCGGATGCGGCGGGCGTCCCGTACCAGCGCATTCTCGATCCGGGCGCGGTAGAGCCGGAGGTCGCGGACATCGCGCTCGACGAGCGGGCCCTGCCCGCCGCGCTCGCCGCCGCCACAGGATACGGCTTCGAGCTGGCCTCGGAGCCACCGCTGCGGGCAACGCTGTTCGCGCTCGGCCCCGACGAGCACGTGCTGCTGATCGTGTTGCACCACATCGCCTCCGACGGCTGGTCGCTGCGACCGCTGGGTGCGGATCTGTCCGCCGCCTATCGGGCACGGCGGAACGGGCGAGCATGGGATCCGGCGCCGCTGCCCGTGCAATACGCCGACTACGCCCGCTGGGAGCGCGAGGTGCTCGGCGAACCCGATGATGCCGGCAGCGTGCTGAATACCCAGCTGAAGTACTGGACCGAGACGCTGGCCGAGTTGCCGCAGGAACTACGGCTCCCGACCGACCATCCGCGCCCCGCCACGGCCAGCTATAGGGGGGAGGCGGTGCAGTTCGGCATCGACGCCGAACTGCACGGCGTGCTGGCAGAGGTGGCACAGCGCACCGGGACGACCGTCTACATGGTGTTGCAGGCCGGGGTCGCGGCCCTCTTGACCGGCCTCGGCAGTGGTGACGATATTCCGATCGGCGCCCCCGTAGCGGGGCGGCTCGATCACGCGCTCGACGATTTGATCGGATGTTTCGTCAATACGCTTGTGCTGCGCAACGATACGTCGGGCGACCCGAGTTTCACCGAGCTGTTGGCCCGGGTACGCACCACGGCTCTGGCCGCATTTCAGAATCAGGACCTGCCATTCGAATACCTTGTGGAACGGCTCAATCCGCCGCGGGTAAGCGGACGCCATCCGCTGTTCCAGGTAGCGTTGTCGTTCTTCACCGCCCCGGACAACCTGGTCGACATACCCGGGCTGAATATCCGGCTGGAGACCGCGGGCGCGGGCGCATCCCGGTTCGATCTCGCCTTCATCTGCTATGAGCGGCGCGACGGCGAGCAACGGCCGGGCGGTATAGATGCCTTCCTGGAATTCAGTACGGATCTGTTCACCCGGGAGACCGCCACGGCGATAACGGTGGCGTTCGTTCGGCTGTTGCGGGCGGCGGGTGCCGAACCGCATCGGACGATCGAGGAACTCACCGCAGCTGTCCCCGCTGCGGCTGCCCTGGCCGAGGCTCCGGCCGAGACAGCGGAGGTCTCGGACGGGACCGTCTCCGCCCGCTCGGCTGCTGCCGTCTCGCGATCGGTTCGAGTCGCGTTCCCGTCGAGCCTGGATCTCGCTGGATTCGCGACACGCGAGGCTGTCGGCGTGGAGACGGTCGTTCTTGCCGGTGTGTGTGCGGTGCTGTCCTGGTATTGCGGACGAGATGATGTCGCGGTGACCGTGGACGACAGCGAGCTGCGGCTGAATGTCGTTGCCGCGGAGGGTTTTCGCACCCTGGTCGACACCGTCGCCGAAGCGGTGCCCGCCGAGCGATCACGTAGCAATGTCTACCGGGTGGGTTTCGAATACCGCGAGGGCAGCCCGCCGGAGGCGAAGGGCGACCGGGCGACCGGGCACGACCTGTCGTTGCAGCTGACCGAGGAGGACGGTCGGTTGATCTTCGACGAGACCCGGGTGGACGAACGTAGCGCTCGGCTGTTCGTCGCACATCTGGTGCGGGCACTGGAAATCGTGGTCGCGGATCCCGACTTGGCGATGGGCGAGTTGGAACCGTTGACGGAGCGGGAGCGGCGGGTGCGTTCCGGTGCCGAGGCGGAGTCTGCTGCGGAGCTGTCGTTGGTGGAGTCGATCCGGCAGGCCGCGACGCAGCGACCGGATGCGATCGCAGTCGGCGACGCCATAACGCGATGGTCGTACCGAGAACTACTACAACGAGCCGAAACACTCGCCGGCCGCCTGACCGCCCGCGGGATCCAACCCGGCGAATGGGTCGCACTCGTCATGAGCCGCGGCTTGGCCCAGGTCGAAGCGATCCTCGGAGTACTGTTCGCCGGCGCCGGGTACGTACCGATCGACCCCGGAGCACCCGCCCAACGGATGGCATTCATCCTGTCCGACTGCGAGGCCCGGTGGACACTCACCGACGACCCCGCCACACCAGGACTGGCCGGATACCACGGCACCGTCCTCCACCCCGCCGAACTCGACGACGAACAGACAGCCGAACTACCTCCGGTAAAAGCAGATTCGGTCGCCTACTGCATCTACACCTCCGGCACCACCGGCCGGCCCAAAGGCGTGATCATCAGCCATCGCAACGTCACACGGCTGATCACAGGCGACCGCTTCCCCTTCGACTTCGGACCCGACGACGTCTGGACCCTGTTCCACTCCTACGCCTTCGACTTCTCGGTCTGGGAACTATTCTGCTGCCTCACCCACGGCGGCCGACTCGTCATCGTCGACGACGACACCGCCCGCGACCCCGCCCTGTTCCACCCGATACTCGAACGCGAACACGTCACCGTCCTCAACCAGACACCGAGCGCATTCACCCAACTCCTGCAGACCTGGAAAAACCAGCCCGACACCCTCAACCACCTCCGCTACGTCATCTTCGGCGGGGAGCCGGTGCGGCCCGGGCTGATCGCCGACTGGCTGCGTGCCAGGCCCGAAGTCCACACAATCAACGGCTACGGCATCACCGAGGCCGGTATTTTCACCACGTGGAAGCGTCTGACCACCGATGACCTCGACCGCGGAATCGGCGGAATCGGGCGGCCGTTCCCGGCCGACACCGTCCATGTTCTCGATGTCCGCGGGCATCGGCGATCAGTGCCGTCGGGCGCTGTCGGGGAAATCTATATCGGCGGAGCCGGCGTGGCATCGGGATACCTCGAACGGCCCGACCTGGACGCGCAACGGTTCGTGGACAACCCATTCGGCCAAGGCCGACTGTTCCGCAGCGGCGACCTGGCCCGCTACCTGCCGGACGGATCACTCGAATACGTCGGACGAGCCGACACCCAGATCAAGATCCGCGGCTACCGCATCGAACCGGGCGAGATCGAGTCCACAATCGCAGAGCACCCGGACGTGACCGAAGCCGCCGTCCTCGCCCGCGACGACCGGCTGGTCGCATTCGTCGTGGGCACCACGGCCGCCCCGGATCCACTACGCACATTCCTGACGGATCGGCTACCGCAATACATGATTCCGGCCGAATTCCGCCGGATCGACCGGATCCCGCTCACCGCCAACGGCAAACGCGACGACACCACCCTCTGGAAAACGGGCACTTCACTGCCGCAAGGGATCACCGCCGGCATCGACTCACCCGTCGCCCGGCAGGTCGCCGAGGTGTGGGCACGGATGCTCGACCGCGAGGTCGTCTCCGGTGCGGCATCGTTCTTCGAACTGGGCGGGCATTCGCTGGTGGCCACGAAGGTCGTGGCCGCTATCCGTGACGAACTCGGTGTCGACCTGCCGGTGCGCGCCCTGTTCGACACGCCTCGGTTGCTGGATTTCGCCGCGCTCGTCGAGGCGAATACCGGTCCCGCCGAGGCGGATCCGATCCGGACCACCGCGACCGAGACAGGGGATCGGTCCTGGCCCGCGTCGAGCTTCCAGGAACGGGTCTGGCTGGCCGAACAGGTCGAACCCGACACCGGCCTCTACAACATCCCCCTCGCCTGGCACATCACCGGACACCTCGACACCACCACACTCACCACCGCACTCACCCACGTCATCCACCGACACGAAGCACTCCGCAGCACCTTCACCGAACACAACGGACAACTCCGCCAACACATCCAACCCCCCTACACACCCACCATCACCCACCACACCCTCACCGAAACCGAACTCACCGACTGGCTCCACACCGAAGCCACCCACCCCTTCAACCTCGACACCGGACCACTACTCCGCACCCACCTCCTGAACCTCCCCGACCACCAAATCCTCGCCATCACCGTGCACCATCTGGTCTGGGATATGGAGTCGGCGCGGGTCTTCCTCCACGACCTGGCCGAGGCATATCCGTTGAACCACACGCCGCTTCGCGCTACACAACACATGACGCGGGCGGATGCCGGAGCCGATTCCGCGGAGCTGTCGTTGGTGGAGTCGATCCGGCAGGCCGCGACGCAGCGACCGGATGCGATCGCAGTCGGCGACGCCATAACGCGATGGTCGTACCGAGAACTACTACAACGAGCCGAAACACTCGCCGGCCGCCTGACCGCCCGCGGGATCCAACCCGGCGAATGGGTCGCACTCGTCATGAGCCGCGGCTTGGCCCAGGTCGAAGCGATCCTCGGAGTACTGTTCGCCGGCGCCGGGTACGTACCGATCGACCCCGGAGCACCCGCCCAACGGATGGCATTCATCCTGTCCGACTGCGAGGCCCGGTGGACACTCACCGACGACCCCGCCACACCAGGACTGGCCGGATACCACGGCACCGTCCTCCACCCCGCCGAACTCGACGACGAACAGACAGCCGAACTACCTCCGGTAAAAGCAGATTCGGTCGCCTACTGCATCTACACCTCCGGCACCACCGGCCGGCCCAAAGGCGTGATCATCAGCCATCGCAACGTCACACGGCTGATCACAGGCGACCGCTTCCCCTTCGACTTCGGACCCGACGACGTCTGGACCCTGTTCCACTCCTACGCCTTCGACTTCTCGGTCTGGGAACTATTCTGCTGCCTCACCCACGGCGGCCGACTCGTCATCGTCGACGACGACACCGCCCGCGACCCCGCCCTGTTCCACCCGATACTCGAACGCGAACACGTCACCGTCCTCAACCAGACACCGAGCGCATTCACCCAACTCCTGCAGACCTGGAAAAACCAGCCCGACACCCTCAACCACCTCCGCTACGTCATCTTCGGCGGGGAGAAACTCCAGCCCAGGCGGCTCGGCGGCTGGATGCGTACCAAACCGTCGGTGCGCATGGTGAACATGTACGGCATCACCGAGACGACCGTGCATTCGACGATCCGCGTTCTGACGGTCGCCGATACCGACACCGACGTCAGCGTCATCGGCACGCCGCTGCCCCACACCGAGATCCATCTGCTCGACGAGAGGCGGCGGCCGCTGCCGTCGGGCGCTGTCGGGGAAATCTATATCGGCGGAGCCGGCGTGGCATCGGGATACCTCGAACGGCCCGACCTGGACGCGCAACGGTTCGTGGACAACCCATTCGGCCAAGGCCGACTGTTCCGCAGCGGCGACCTGGCCCGCTACCTGCCGGACGGATCACTCGAATACGTCGGACGAGCCGACACCCAGATCAAGATCCGCGGCTACCGCATCGAACCGGGCGAGATCGAGTCCACAATCGCAGAGCACCCGGACGTGACCGAAGCCGCCGTCCTCGCCCGCGACGACCGGCTGGTCGCATTCGTCGTGGGCACCACGGCCGCCCCGGATCCACTACGCACATTCCTGACGGATCGGCTACCGCAATACATGATTCCGGCCGAATTCCGCCGGATCGACCGGATCCCGCTCACCGCCAACGGCAAACGCGACGACACCACCCTCTGGAAAACGGGTCGACGGTGGGACACCCTTCAGGTGGACAACCTCGACTCTCCCACCATGGTCCGGCTTGCCGCCATCTGGTCGCGACTTCTGGGCGTCGACGTGGTCTCCGGGGACGCGTCGTTCTTCGAACTGGGCGGGCACTCCCTGCTCGGCGGGACGCTGCTGGCCGAGGTGCACACCGCGTTCGGCGTCGAGCTGCGGCTGAGGACGTTGTTCGACAGTCCCGTCCTGCGCGACTTCGCCGAGCGGATCGATCGAGCGGTCGCCGACCACGAGCCGGCGCGGAATGTTTCCGACGAGGCCGGATTCCATCCGGTCTCCGGCGTGCAGGAGCGGATCTGGCTGGCCGAACAGGTCGAACCCGACACCGGCCTCTACAACATCCCCCTCGCCTGGCACATCACCGGACACCTCGACACCACCACACTCACCACCGCACTCACCCACGTCATCCACCGACACGAAGCACTCCGCAGCACCTTCACCGAACACAACGGACAACTCCGCCAACACATCCAACCCCCCTACACACCCACCATCACCCACCACACCCTCACCGAAACCGAACTCACCGACTGGCTCCACACCGAAGCCACCCACCCCTTCAACCTCGACACCGGACCACTACTCCGCACCCACCTCCTGAACCTCCCCGACCACCAAATCCTCGCCATCACAATCCATCACCTCGTTTTCGACGGGGCGTCGCTGCCCACGTTCCTGGCCGATCTGGAACGCGCGTACCGCGGCGCCGAGCCACTTCCACCGGGCAGTCAATACCTGGATTTCACGGCCGCGCAACGCCGGGCGGACGAGGCCGGGCTCGACCGCTGGATACGCCGGCTGCGTGGCGCACCGGCCTACCTGCCGTTCACGCCGCCCGAGCGGCCTGAACCGCACGGCGTCGTGCCCCTGGACCTGCCCGCCGACCTCCCGGACCGGATCGAACGCCTCCGGAATGAGCGCGGCTTGTCCTGGTTCATGGTGATGGCCGCGGCGTGGTCGGCTGTGCTGCACCGCTGGACCGGACGTGACGACGTCACCTTCGGCTTCCCGATCTCCAACCGCGACAACGAATTCGACGATGTCATCGGCCCCTGCATGAACACGGTCGTCATGCGGTCACGATGCACCCCCGACAGCACCGTCGCCGACCTGCTGACCACAACCCGTGACACCGTGCTCGCCGCGCTGGAGGACCAGTCTGTCCCGTTCGAGGCGGTGATCGAGGCCCTGGCCCCACCCCGGCGCCTCGGCTGCACCCCCTACGCCGATGCCGCACTGACGCTCAATGTGCTACCCGCCCGGCCCGCCTCCCTGGGTGATGCCGAACTGCGTCCACTGATCCTGGAATCGTTGTGGGAGACCGAGATCAAGTTCGGCCTGACCCTCACGGTGCTCGAGAACAACGGGCGGTTACGTGCCACGCTGTCCTATCGCGGCGACCGGTTCTCCCGCACGGACGCCGAGCGTCTGGCCGAGGACGTCGTACGCCTGCTGGATCGGATTCCCGCCGACGAAGACGCGCCGCTGCGCGAGATCCTCCCCGCCACCGGGGCACGGATCGATAATCGTGCCACCGGGGCGCAGTACCGCGACTTCGTCGCCGCGCGCGGCCGAGTGGACCGGGCGGCACTGGCCAGGTCTGTGCAGCGGCTCCGGAACGCACCCAGCTACCTGCCGTTCCCCGTCCCGGCCACGCCCGGCCCGCACGGGGTGGTACCGGTTCCGCTGCCGCGGCATCTGCCGGAGCGGATCACGCGGATACAGGCCGAGCGGGGCATGTCCTGGTTCATGGTGGTGGCGGCGGCGTTGGCGGGCGTGCTGCACCGCTGGACCGCACGCGACGATGTCACCCTCGGTTTCCCCGTCCTCAACCGCGACGGTGAGTTCACCGACGTCATCGGCCCGTGCATGAACACGGTCGTGGTGCGATCAACATGCACCGCCGACACCACGGTCGGTGACCTGCTGGACGCGGTCCGCGGCGGCATCCTCGACGCACTGGACGACCAGGCCGTCCCCTTCGAAGAGGTGGTCCGGGTGCTCAACCCGCCGCGGCGGCCTGGATCCACGCCGTACGTCGACGTCAGCCTCGTCATGAACACCGCACCGGCCGCGCTCCCACGCATCGGCGGGCTCGGCCTGCGCCCGGTGACCGATCCCGGTATCGAGTTCGCGGGCATCGGCAAGTTCGCGCTGGGCGTTGCGATCTCGGCCACCGGACGCGAGCCGAGCATCGCGCTCACCTATCGAGGCGATCGCTTCGACCTCGACGGCGCGACGCGGCTGGCAGGGCTGCTGGCTCGACTGCTCGACGCCGTGACCGGCGACCGGGACGCGCGGATCGCCACCCTCGACCTGCTCGACGAGGGCGAGCGAGATCTCGTGCGCGGCTTCGAATCCGGTGCGCCCGCGCTGCCGCCGGCCACCGTGCCGGACCTGCTGGCCGCGCGGATCGCCGAGCGTCCGGACGCCATCGCGATCCACTCGTCGCGGGGCGAGCTGGATTACCGCACGCTCGACCGGAAGGCCCGCATCCTGGCCACCCGACTGCGACCGGACGACGACCATGGCGATGGCACACCGATCGTCGCACTCGCGGTGGGCCGGGGCGAGCACTTCGTGGTCGGCATGCTCGCCGCCTGGTACGCCGGCTGCGGATTCTGCCCCCTCGATCCCGATCATCCCGGCTCGCGGGCGGAGCAGATTCTCCGCGATGTCGGCGCGCACGTGCTCGTGACCGAACACCCCCGGACGCCACCGGACGGTGTTCGTGTCGTCGCCCTGTCCGAGATCGACCATGCGACAACAATGCGCGGCGCTGTGGCACCGCCGGCGCGGGTGAGTCCCGACACCGTTGCGTACGTGCTCTACACGTCGGGAACCACCGGCACCCCCAAAGGGGTCGCGGTCGGCCACGCCAATCTGGCCCAGCTCGTGCGCGGCCACATCGACACCTTCGGGATGAGCCGCAACGATCGAGTCAGCCAGGTGGTGAACGTATCGTTCGATGTGGCGCAGGCGGAAATCTGGTCGGCGTTGTGCGCGGGCGCCCGGCTGTTGCCGTACGAACGGCCGATCCTCGTTCCCGAGCTGTCGCGCTGGCTCGACGACAACGCGATCACCGTGCTGAGTGCGGCGACACCGCTGGCCGAGGCGCTCTGGACGCAGGAGGGGGTGCCGGATTCGGTGCGGTGGCTCATCTTCGGCGGCGCGGCGCTGGCCGGATGGCCGCCGGCGGCGCTGGCCGGCCGGCTCGCCAACGGATACGGGCCGACCGAGACGACCATCTTCGCCACCTTCCACCTGATCGATCCCGCCGGCTCGGCGCCACTCGACTGCGTCGGACGGCCGACCTCCGGAACCCGGATCCACGTGCTCGACGAGGCAGGACAGCGCTGCCCGGTCGGCGTCGCCGGTGAGATATACATCTCCGGATCCGGTGTGGCGCAAGGATATTGGCGTCGTCCCGAGTTGACCTCGGAGCGATTCCTGGACCACGGCCCCGACGACGACAGCGGTCCCGTATATCGCACCGGCGATCTCGGCCGCTGGCTGCCCGACGGCACCCTGGAGTATCTCGGCCGCCGCGACCGTCAGATCAAGATCCGCGGATTCCGGGTCGAACCCGGCGAGGTCGAGAGCGCGCTACGGGACGACCCGCTGGTCGCGACGGCGGTTGTTATCGGCCGACCGGCCGAGGTGCCCGCCCTGGTCGCCTACGTGGTGCCCGAGGCCGACCGCGATACCGCGGCCGTCCTGGCCCGGCTGAAGATCCGGTTGCCGTCCTATCTCGTCCCGGACGCCGTCGTGTGGCTGGATCGAATCCCGCTGTCGGTCAACGGCAAGATCGATGTCGCCGCGTTGCCCCGACCGCATCGCGCGGATCTGGTCGGGTCGCTGCCGTACGCCGCCCCCGACAGCGATCTGGAGACACGCATCGCCCGGGTGTGGTCGTCGGTGCTCGGCGTCGACACGGTCGGCGTGCACGACAACTTCTTCGATCTCGGAGGCCACTCGCTCCTACTGTCGACGCTGCACACCCGATTGTGTGCCGAGTTGGCCACGGACCTGCCCATCCGGCGGCTGTTCGAATTCCCCACCGTCCGTCTGCTGGCCCAGTGGCTGGCCGACGACCCGGATCGGCCCGGCATCGATATCGCCGACGTAGCCGAACGGGCCCAGCATGCCAGGCGCGCCAGGGCGGCGCGCCCTCGGCCGAGAACGAGGTGATTCATGTCGACCGAAGGCTCCATCGCAATCGTAGGGATGGCTGCACGATTCCCGGGTGCACCGAACGTCGGCCGATTCTGGGCCAACCTGCGCGCCGGAGCGGACACCGTACACCGGTTCCGGCCCGACGAACTCGCCGACCCGGCGGCCGCCCGACACCCGGATTACGTGCCCGCCCGGGGTGTCCTGCCCGGCGGCGACCAGTTCGACTGGCAGTTCTTCGGCTACAGCCCGGCCGAGGCCGCACTCATCGATCCGCAGCAGCGGGTACTGCTGGAATGCGCGTCGGAGGCGGTCGACGACGCGGGCGTCGATCCCCGCCGGTTTCCCGGCTGGATCGGCGTCTTCGCCGGCAGCGACCCAGTACTGCTCGACCTCGACGGCGACACGGACGTGATGGCGCAGGTACTCGGCCGCGACAAGGACTACCTGGCCACTCGGATCGCCTACAAGCTCGGGCTGCGGGGGCCTGCGGTGACGGTCCAGTCCGCATGTTCGACGGCACTCACCGCAGTGCACAGTGCCTGTCAGAGCCTGCTCGGCTACGAATGCGACGTCGCACTGGCAGGTGGTGTCGCGGTCTCGCTCCCGCAGCAGCGCGGCTACTTCCATCAGGAGGGCGGCATCCTGTCCCGGGACGGGCGATGTCGACCGTTCGACGCCGAGGCCGACGGCACCGTCGCCAGCGAAGGCGCCGGCATCGTCGTGCTCAAGCGGCTGTCCGACGCGCTGACCGACGGCGACCGGATCGTGGCCGTGGTGCGCGGCTCGGCGATCAACAACGACGGCTCGGACAAGATCGGTTACACGGCGCCGTCGGTGACCGGCCAACGCGATGTGATTCGGCTGGCCCTGGCACAGGCCGAGATCGACCCCGCCGACCTGGGATACGTGGAGGCGCACGGCACCGCCACCAGGATCGGGGATCCCGTGGAGGTGCAGGCGCTGACCGAGGCGTTCCGCGAGTCCACTCCGGCCCGGCGCTACTGCCTGCTCGGATCGGTGAAGAGCAATATCGGGCACGCAGGCGCGGCGGCCGGCATCGCCGGGCTGATCAAGGCCGCACTACAGCTGGAGCACGGTGAGATCGCCCCGACCGTGCACTTCCGACAGCCGAATCCGCTTCTGGCCCTGGACGACACACCATTCCGGATCGCTGCCGAGCACCAGCCGTGGCCCGAGCGGGCCGCGCGCCTGGCCGGGATCAGCTCGTTCGGCATCGGCGGTACCAACGTGCACGCCGTCTTGGCGGCTCCGCCGGACCGGGATCGCGCCGCCGAACAGTCGCGACCGCGACTGTTCGTGCTGTCCACCAAGACATCCGAGGCGCTGGCCGGTTTGCGCGACGCGGTCGCCGACAGGCTGGAATCCGCGCCTTGCCCGCGGCTGGACGACGTGTCGGCGACGCTCGCGGGACGCCGCCGACTCACTCACCGGATCGCCGTCGTCGCCCACGACCGTGCGCGTCTCACCGACCGGTTGCGCGCCGACCGCGTGCCCACGCAGATCGTCGAAACACCGCGGGTGGCATTCCTCTTCCCGGGCCAGAGCACGCTTGCGGCCGGGGCTGCCGTGGCCGCCTACCGCAGACTGCCGAGTTTCCGCCACTACTTCGACGAGACCGCCGCCACGGCCCGGCGCGATCACGCTGTCGATCTGTCACCGCTGGTGACCGAGGGCGCCGATCCCGGCTGGTTCCGCGACACCGTGAACCAGCAGCTCGGGTTGTTCGCTCTCGGGTATGGCCTGGGCTGTCAGTTTCGCGAGTGGGCTGTCACACCGGCGGCCATGCTGGGCAACAGCATCGGTGAATATATCGCCGCAACCCTGGCCGGGCTGTGGTCGCTGCCGGACGCGATCACCGTGATTCACCGCCGAGCCGCCGCTATGCGGGCCACCCCGGCCGGCCGGATGCTGGCGGTTGCCGCGCCCGCCGCGGATCTCGAGGCGCGGCTCGGATCGCGGGCGGACGTGGTGGTGGCCGTCCGCGGACCTGGGACAACCGTGCTGTCCGGCGCCCGCGACGCCATCGATGCCGTGCTGACCTCCGGCGCGCTGGACGACCTGCAGGTGCGGACGGTGGATACCGAGCAAGCATTTCACTCGCCGCTGATGGCGACGGCCGCCGACCAGGTCCGTACCGCCGTCGCCGCCGTTCCCACCGAGACGCCCACGCTGCCCCTGGTGTCCGGCCTGACCGGTACGTGGGCCCGACCCGACCGGCTCCGTGACCCCGGCTACTGGGCTGAGCACCTGCTGCGCCCGATGCGGCTGGACGACGGCGTCGGTGTTCTGCTGGCCGACCGGTGCGACACGTTCGTCGAACTGGGGCCGGGCAGCTCCATGATCGGGACGCTGCGTCGGCATCCGGACTGGAGCGCCGACAGGCTGGCAATGCCGCTGCTCGGCAAGCCGGCCGACGCGACCGAGCAGACCCTGCTGCACGCGCTGGGCGTTCTGTGGGAACGCGGGCTGGACATCCCGCTGGAGCAGACCACCGGCGACGATCGGCCACAGCGGTGCGCCCTGCCGCCGGTGCCCTTCGCGCCCCTGGTCCCGCCGCGTCGAACGACCGTGCCCGGCCCGGACCGGTCGGTGGCCGCCACCGGCGTGACCACCGACGCCTGGGCCCAGGTCCGGACCGGTGCCGTCGAGCGGCACTCCGGGATCGTCGTCACCGGCGAATCGGACGGCCTCGTCACGGCATTGGCCGCCCCGAACGCCGCAATTCGCTGTGTCCCGGCGATTTCGGCGATCGGCGAATATCTCGATGAGACGACCACCGCGGTTCTGGTCATGCTGCCGACCGACGCCACCGACGCAACGGTGGACCAGCTCGACGCCTCGGCCGACGCGCTCGCCGCCCTCGGGATTCGGCTCATGGTGGCCGGACGCGGTCTGACGGCCATATCCCCCGCCGATACCGCCGCCGCGGTCGCGACATCGATCGAGTCCTGGATACGGTGCCGCCGAGACAAACCCGGCGATGTCACCGTTCTCGATCTCGGCACCGAGGCCCCGCCCGATCGCGTCCCCGCGCCCGCGGGCCGGACCGCGCTGCTGGCCCGGCGGGACGGGCGGTGGTGGCAGTGGACGGCACTGCCTGTGGCGACCGAGCGCGCCGCACGGCCCGGCACCGGTCGGGTCGCGATCGTCAGCGCCGGCCGCGCCGACGGGGTGCGGATCGCCGAAACCGTTGCCGCGGCCGGTGTCCCGGTGTCGGCGTACGCCGACACCGACGCACCGGCATCGATGCTGCCGCTGGCCGAGCACCTGCCCACGGCCATGGCGGGGGCCGCACGCGCCGAGATCGCGGCCGACCGGCTGTCTGCGCGTGCCGACCTGCGCAACCACCTCGACCTGTTCTCCGCGGGCCTGGTCGGCCGCTTCGTGTTGCGGTTCGGCAAGGTCGAACCGGGCAGCGTGATCGACGCAGCTGTCCTGCGCTCTCGGCTGGATCCGCAGGACATGCTGCCGAAGTTCATCGACTTCATGCTCCGAGTCCTCACCGAGCAGGGTTGGCTGGCTTGGGGATCGAATGGTGTGCGGATGTGCGCGGACATGGCCGAGCAGGTCGATCGCGCCCTGCGCGCGGGAAACGATCTCGATGAACTGTCCGGGCTACGGCGCCTTCTCGACCACTGCGCGGCCTCCTACCCAGCGGTCTTCTCCGGAACGATGGAGCGCGTCTCGGTGCTCTACCCGGAGGGCGACCCGACCTTGTTTCGGGACAGCCTGACCGACAACCGGATCAATCCGTCCGGCGACGTCGTGGTGTGCATGGACACGGTGCGCCGGGCCATCCACGCGGCGGCACACGGCGCCACGGGGACGCTGCGTATCCTCGAAATAGGCGCGGGCAACGCCGAATTGACCTGGCCACTGCTGGACGGCTGGGACACCGACACCGCCCTGGAGTACTACTTCACCGATATCAGCCCGCTGCTGCTGCGGCGTGCGGCCCAGCGCGCCGACGAGCTCGGCCTCGCCGATCGGATGCGGTTCGCCCGATACGACCTGACTCGGGACCCGACGGAGCAGGGGTTGCCCGGAGGCACCTTCGATATCGTCCTGGCCTACAACGCCGTTCATGTCGCGCCGGATGTCCGCACAGTTCTGGGCCACCTCGCCGGGCTGTTACGCCCCGGGGGTTCGCTGTGCTTCATCGAGATGACCGCGGTGTCGCGGTGGGCTCATGTGCTGTGGGGGCTCACCCCGGGATGGTGGGACTTCGGCCCGGATCGGACGGACGCGATCATGCTGGCCCGTCCTGCCTGGACAGCCGCACTGACCGAGACCGGGTTCACCGGCGTCTCGGTGCACGCGTCCGGCGAGGACGCCGACCATGCGGTATTGATCGGGTCGATCCCCGCGACCGACCACCTCCCGCCCGTCGAGCGGGCGGTCGAACAGCTCCGGGGACGCGACTTCGACAACGTGCTCTACCTACCACTCGGCCCCGACGCGGCCCGAACGTGGACGCAACTGCTCCGGTCGCCCGCCGTGTCCGGCCGCGGATACGTAGTGACTCAGGACGATCCGGCCGGCGGCTGGCGCGCCGAGAGGTGGCGGCGCGAACTCGATCCGGTCGACGAGCTCGACCCCGGGTGGCACCACGTCCGCGTGGCACGACTGGCCACGGACGAGAGTGCGGCGCTGCCCGCGCTGCTGTCCGACGACCGGCTGCCGGGCACAGTCCGGCTCGCACCACCACCGGCCCGGGCGCAGGCGCCCGCCGCACCGGAGCCGAATCCGGTCACCACGACCGCGCCCGCCGCACCGCACGACCCGCTGCGTGATCGGCTCACCGCGCTGTGGTGCGACGTGCTCGGTGTGCCCGCGGTCACCGACGACGACGATTTCTTCGCCCTCGGTGGGGAATCGCTGATGGCCGTGCACTTCATGGGCCGGATCCGCGCCCGCACCGGAATCAACGTGCCCACGGCCACCTTCACCCGGGCGCCCACGTTCGGCCGGTTGCTCGACCTGGCCCGGCAGTCCGCCGGAGATTCGGCCGAAACCACCGGCAGCGACCCGCATCTGGTAGTACTCCGCGACGGCGGCCCCCGAACCCCGCTGTTTCTCGCCGCCCCGGCAGCCGGGACCACGCTCAGTTACCGGGCCCTGGCCGGGCTGCTCGACGACCGCCCGGTATACGGCATCGAACCAGAACTCACGGCTCGCGGCGAGACCACCGTGGAGGACATCGCTGCCCACCACCTCGAGGCCATTCGCCGCGTTCGGCCGCACGGGCCCTACCTGCTCGGCGGCTGGTCCTTCGGGGCCGTCGTCGCGCACGAGATCGCCCGCCGTCTGCGGGAACTCGGCGAGCGGGTGGAGATGCTGGTGTGCATCGACGGGTATGTGCCCGACACCCACGGGCAGCCGATCCGCAGCCTGCGGGGTTTCCACGGCATCGGGCTGTGGTATCAGGCGACCGCCGCCCTGCGGGTCGGGGCGGCGGGAGCGCTGGTTCGCGACGCACCCGACGTGCGCCGGGTCTTCAGCGACAACATCCGCGCGATGTGGCGGTACCGGCCGCGACCGGTCGACTGCGCGGTGCTCGTGCTCAAGACCCGGCTCGATCCGGTGCGGGCGCGCTGGCTGCGCCGGGAGCTGGCGTCGCTGTATGCCGGGGACGTGATAGTCCGCCCGGTCGGCGGCCGGCACTGGACTGTGCTGGAGGAACCGCACGTCAGGCAGGTCGCCGAGGAACTGCGCACAGCATTGGCACGCCGGCACCCGATATCGACAGGAGCACATGCATGAGCCAGCCGCGCAACCCGATGAGCATCCCGGAGACGGTCAGCTTTCTGGAGCAGCTGTACCTCGGTCGCTTCCGCTGGGACCTGCTCCGCCCGTTCCCACGCCAGGACGAGGCGGACCGCAAGATCGGCGACGACCTTGCCCGCTCGCTGAGGGAACTGCTCACCGGGCGGGTCGACTCCGATGCGGTCGACCGGACCGGCCGGCTGCCCGACGGCCTGCTCGATGCGCTACAGGAGCACGGCTTCCTCAAGGCCCGGGTGCCGACCGAACTCGGCGGCCTGGCGGTCTCTCAGTTCACGATGTTCCGGCTGATCGAACAGGCCGCGCAGGTGTCGATACCGGCGGCGCTCACGCTGGGCATCGAGAATTCGGTGGGAGTCGGCCCGATGCTGCCGTACCTACCCGAAGGCGACCTACGTGACCTCATCGCCGCGCGGCTGCGACAAGGAACGATATCCGGCATAGCCGACACCGAACCGGAAGGCGCGGCCAACCTGGCACGGTTCACGACCGCGACGCAGGTGGGTGACGAATACCGGATCAATGGCGAGAAGATCCATGTCGGCAACGCCCCTATCGCCGAGCTGCTGATTGTGTCCGCCACCGTGCGCGAAGACGACGGCGAGCATCGGCGGCTCTTCGTCGTGGACACCGACAGCGCCGGCGTGACCCACACCGCGCGACACGAGTTCATGGGAGTCAAGGGCTTTCCCAACGGCGGTGTGCGGTTCGACGACGTCGCGGTTCCGGTAACGCGGATGGTCCGGACACCGCCGCGCGACGATATCCGCCTCACTCTCGAAGCGTCCACCATGATCGTCGCCGGTCGGCTGTTCATGATCGTGGCGCCGTCACTGGCGATCGCCCGCCAGTGCGTCGACTGGTCGTGCCGATTCGTCTCCGAACGCAAGATCGATAGCCGCCCGCTGTCGGAGTACGAGGAGATCCAGCGGCGGATCGCGGAGTCGGCGGCCGACGTCTTCGCTATCGAGGCGGTCGCCGAGTGGAGCCTGCTCTCCCCCACCTTCGCCGACGGCGGCAATCCGGTGTTCGAGCAGAACGCCGCCAAGAACATCGGCTCGGTCATCGCCGGGCGGGTCGTGGATCGGACCATGTCGATCCTCGCCGGCGAGGGCTACGAGACAGCATCGAGCAAGGCCGAGCGGGGCTCCGCCCGCCGGTTCCCGCTGGAGCGCGCACTGCGCGACGTACGCAACTTCCGCATCTCCGGCGGCGTCGAATTCCAGCTCGACTACTGGACGGCCGAGAAGGCGATCTTCACCTACTACCATCCCGATCCGGACAATCTCGCCGAGATCGAGGCGAATCGAGTGGAGTTCGACGGCCTCACCGGCACCGACCTGTCCGACCGCAACGAACAACACCTGCGCGCCGCCGCCCGGGCGGTCCGGGAGCTGTCGCGGATCTGCCTGTCGGTGGCGCGGCGGCATCCGGACCCGGCCACCCTCGCGGCACACGAGCGCCCACTGATTCTGGTGAGCGAGCTGGCCAACGAGTTGCTCACCGTGGCCTTGGTGCTCGCCAAGGCCGCCACGCTGGTCGCCGACGGGCATCCGAGCGCCGACGATCTGGCCGACGTGTACTGCACCAGCGCCTTCCATCGGGTCGCATACCTGCGCGATCAACTGGCCGAGCAGGACGGTCCCCATTTCGGGCGGCTGGCCGCCACCGTGCTTCGCCCCGCGGAGGAGAACCGATCATGAGCGATGTCACCGAGCCCGCCACGTCGGTACCCCGGCCGCGCGCCCACCCGTTCGATCCACCGCCGGAGTACCGAGCGCTGCGCGAGCAGGAGCCCGTGGCCCGGGTGGTCCTGCCTACCCGAGCGCCGGCCTGGGCGCTGACCCGGCACGCCGACATTCGCCAGATGCTCAGCGATCCCCGATTCAGCTCCGACCGCCGCAATCCCGGCTATCCCGCGCTGTCGGTGGAGCTTGCGCAGGCCGCCCACGAGTTCACACCGTCACTGATCGGAATGGACCAGCCGGAGCATCTGCGCGCCCGCCGCGCGCTGACCGGGGAGTTCACTGTCCGGCGGGTCAACCTGCTGCGATCGCGCATCCAGCAGATCGTCGACGATCAACTCGATTTCATATTCGGCCTGCCACAACCGGTGGACCTGGTCGAAACCCTTGCGCTGCCCGTGCCTTCGCTGGTCACCTGCGAACTGCTCGGTGTGCCCTACACCGATCACGCGTTCTTCCAGGACCACACGGCCCGGCTGGTTCGCCGCACTACGCCGGTGCCGGAACGGTTCACCGCCTTCACCGAATTGCGTACCTACTTCGACGATCTGGTGGCCGGCAAGGAACGTACCGGCAGCGACGACCTGCTCGGCAGGCAGATCACGCGGCAGCGAGAGGAAGCGGGGGCGGTCGACCGGGAAGCGTTGGCCGCCTTGGCATTTCTGATCCTCGTCGGCGGCTACGAGACGACGGCCAATACGATCGCGACCGGTATCGTGGCGCTGCTCACGCACCCCGACCAGCTGGCCAAGATTCGACAGGACCCGGCCAAGACGCCGGCCGCGGTCGACGAGCTGCTGCGCTACCTGAGCGTCGCCGAATTCGCCACCGCCCGGGTGGCGACGGCGGACGTGGAGATCGGCGGCGTGCTCATCCGGGCCGGTGAGGGCGTGGTTCCGCTGGACTGCATGGCCAACCGCGACCCGGACGCGTTCAGCGATCCCGACAAGCTCGACATCGAACGGCCCGTCCGCCACCACATCGCGTTCGGATACGGCCCGCACCAATGCATCGGCCAGCACCTGGCCCGCCTGGAGCTTCGCATTGTGTTCGACACGTTGTTCCGGCGTATGCCCGGATTGCGGCTCGCCGTCCCGATCGGCGAACTGTCGTTCAAGGACGACGCCAACATCTACGGCTTGGACGCGCTACCGGTCACGTGGTGATGGAGGCGCGCGGCCCGTCCGGCTGCCGGCGACGACGGTCGAGGATGCCCTGGACCACGGTGGCGATCTCATCGTCGGTCAGGCCGCGTTCACCGTCGGAGGTCACGACGTGCAGCGTGGGGAAGATCCCGCGGCCCAGGTCGGGCAACATGGTGGCGGTGTCGGATTCGGCGGCGTCGTAGAGTGCCTCGAGGGCGACGGCGATCGCGCCGTCCTCGCCGAGATCCTCCGCGTAGAGCTTCTTCAGGCTGCCCATCGCGAACAGCGACCCGGAGCCGATCGAGTGATATCCCTCGTATTCCTCGGTCATGGCCCCGGCCGGGTCGTAGCTGAAGATTCGCGCGGAATCGGATTCGTCGTCGTACCCGACATACACGGGGACAACCGCCAAACCCTGCATTGCCATGGGAAGGTTCTGCCGGACCATACCCGCCAGCTTGTTGGCCCGACCCACCAGGGACAGCGAGCTGCCTTCGATCTTTTCGTAATGTTCGACCTCGAGCTGAAACAGCCGCACCATATCGAAGGCGAGCGCAGACGTGCCGGCCACACCGATGCACGAGGTCGCGTCGACGGGATACACCTTCCTCGCGTATCGATATCCGACCGACGTTCCGCTGGTGGCCTGCCGGTCGCCGGCGATGACCGCGCCGCCGGCGAATTTCAGCGCGACGATCGTGGTGCCGTGGGTGATACCGTCAGGTACCGAGTTGTTCGCAGCTCGCGTCCACGCCAGCGCCTCGGGCTTGTGCTCGGCCAAGAATTCGGTAATCGACGATGACGGCGAGTACATATACCTCAACAGGTGAGGCCGGTCGTCTGAGAACTTGGCCATGATTGAAAAACCTCTCGCGGTCGACAAGGTCATCTGCGACGCCGATGCTACCACCGCCAACAAGGCCGGTTGCTGCCGCAACACCGGGCACCGACCCGGCCTCTCGTTTCAATCACAGGACCCGACATGAGGTTTCGGTCACGGCGCGGTTGCGCGGTCGTACTTCCGGACGACACCGGGTCCCCCGCTCGACCGATACGGTCGTCCATACGATTGTATTAGATTACCGACCATGTCCGAATCCATCGCCCGAATGTCGGCACATATCGCGAATCCGGCTGTAATACAGGAGGATTCGCGTCCGGCACGGTTGCCGGCCCTGGACGTGCTGCGCGGCGTCGCCATTCTCGGCACGCTCGGCACCAATGTCTGGATCATCACCGACCCGGGAGGGCTGCTCGGCTACCTCCGGAACAGCGGCGGCCCGACCGACGCCTGGGGCTGGACCGAGCGGGTGCTGCAGCAGCTCGCGCAGGGGAAGTTCCTGGGCCTGCTCACCCTCATGTTCGGGATCGGGCTGGCCATTCAGCAGCGTTCGGCGGTGCGGAGCGGGCGGCCCTGGCCGGGGCGCTACCCGTGGCGGGCCGCGCTGCTGTTCCTCGACGGTCTGCTGAACTTCCTGCTCGTCGCCGAATTCGACGTGCTGATGGGCTATGCGGTGACCGGTGCGGTGGTGGCCTACCTGCTCGCGACCAGCGAGCGGGCGCGGCGGCGCTGGCTCCTCGGCGCCGCGGCGGTGCACGTGGCGATGCTGACACTGATCGGGCTGGCGATGACCCTTGCCGCGCAATCGGATTCGGGCGGACCGCGGCCGCTGAACCCCAATCCGTATGCCGGCGGGTCGTTCTGGGATCTGGTGCTGTTCCGGCTGGAGCACATGGCGCTCTTCCGGCTGGAGCCGGTGTTCGTGTTCCCGATGTCGATCGCGCTGTTCCTGCTCGGCGCCCGGCTGTTCCGGGCGGGGGTCTTCGAACCGGCCGGGCGGCGGCTCCGGCGACGGCTGCTGGTGCTCGGCCTCGGAATCGCCGCGCCGCTCGATCTGCTGCTCGGCCTGTCGAACGGCAACCTGGTGCTGCTCACCCGGTACGGCACCGCCCCGCTGGTGGCGCTCGGAATCCTGGCCCTGGCCGCCGAGTTCTATGCCGGCCGGGGCCGCGCCGGTGTCGTCGGCCGCCGCTTCGCCGATATCGGACGGATGGCGCTGAGCTGCTACATCCTGCAGAACCTGGTGGCGTCGGCGCTGTGTTACGGCTGGGGTCTGGGCTTGGCCGCGCGGGTCTCGTCCGACGCGCGGGTGCCGTTCACGGTGGGGATCTACCTGCTCGTCACCGCGATCCTGGCGGTGTTCGCGCCGCTGTGGTTGCGGCGCTTCGACCGGGGACCGGTGGAATGGTTGTGGCACACCGGTTATCGGGTGCTCGCCCGGGAGCGGACCGCTTAGAGTCCCCGCGGGCCGATCACCGTCACGACGGGTTCGCGGCCCCCCGATATGCCCGTCCCCCGCACGACGAAACGCACGCTCAGAGTATGGATTTCAGCGATTGTTCGTCGCGGGCCAGCACCGCGCGCCCCGGTCCGGTCAGGACGATCGGGCGCTGGATCAGCTTGGGATGCCGCGCCAATGCCTCGATCCAGCGGTCGCGATCGGCCGGTGTGCGCGACCATTCCGCCATGCCGAGCTCCTTCGCCTCGTTCTCGCCGGTCCGGGTGATGTCCCACGGTTCCAGGCCGAGCCCGCCCAGCACGTCCCGGAGTTCGTCGGCGCCGGGCGGATCGTCGAGGTAGCGGCGCTCGGTGTAGGCGATGCCCGCCTCGTCCAGGGCGGCCTTCGCGGCGCGGCTCTTCGAGCACCGCGGGTTGTGCCAGATCTCCCTCTGCTCTGCTGCCATGTGGCGAACGATACCGGCCGGCGCGCCGGACCGGATCCATGCGTGACCGAGGACGTTCGACCGGTCGGCCCTTCCGGTCCCGCCGCCGCACCGCTCCCGCGTGTCCACCGAACCGATCCTGCCGCCGCGCACGGGCAGCAGCGCACGGACCCGCGCGGACCGTAAAAGTCGCGAGAAGCGCAAGTGAATTCTCGTTGTACGAATACGCACCGGCAATTCGAACACTCTGTGAACCAGATGCATGACATGTCATAACGACTGGTCGGCATAGTACCGTCCGGAATTAACTGACTCGTAACCACATCCATGCTCCGGACGTTTCCTTTACGGTGATCGAGTTCACCGACGCACCCCTCGGGCGAATGTCTTAGAGTCATCCCATTCCGGTGAACAACGAGGTCACATCCGGATTCCCGACAATCGGGCGCGCCCGCCGACCGCGCCCGGAATTCCCGCGCCGGACCGGGAAAACCGTTCCCGCCCGGAGTTTTCTCGCTACATCGGATGAGGGATACCCATGGAATTCATCGAACTCGCCGACTATCCATTGCCCACCGGCCGGGTGACCGAGTGGCTGCCCACCGCCGAACGGCACTGGGCGGACTGGCCGCGCGACCACCGCGCGATATCCCACAATCACGAGTCCCACCTCCGGGATGCCTTGGAGCACAACCGTGTTCGCGACCGCCGGCACTGCTGGCTGGGTCATGTGCTGCGCGTCGACGGCCCGCTGGACGCGCGTGCCTGGCGCAGCGCGCTGGAAAGCTGGGTCGACCGGCACGAGGTGCTGCGCAGCCATGTCGCGGTCGAGGGTGGCCGCGCGGCCCGCTACACGCTCGGCGCGGGGGCGGTGCGGGTGCGCCCGATCGACGCGGGACGTCCCGCCTCGGCGATGTCGTCCTACCGCCTCGTGCAACAGCTGCTCGACCAGCGGACGTCGCCGCTGGACTGGCCCGCGCACCTGTGCGTGACGATCGAGGAACGGGACTCGTTCACCGCGATCATCGCCGCGGACCATTCGATGATGGACGGGTATTCGACCACCTGGATCGGCGGCGAGCTGCGCCTGCTCTACGACGCGGCCCGCGCCGGCCGGCCCGCCGATCTGCCGGAGGCGGCCAGCTACCTCGACTTCTGCCACGCCGAACGGGCTCGCGCCGAGGCAGCGGGACCGGCGCACACCGCGGTGACGATCTGGCGCGACTTCCTCGCCGCCGCGGCCGGGCCCACGACGCCGGCCGCCACGCTGTCGGCCGTGAGCGCCGACCCGGCTTCCACCGCCCCGCCGCGGCTCGCCGCCGCGCGACCGGTGCCGCAACGCGCCCTGGCCGTCGAGCTGCTCGACGCGCGGGCGACCGAGCGCGCCGCCGCAGCCGCTCGCGAGCACGGCCAGGGAACGACCGCCGCGCTGCTGGCCGCGTTCGCGGCGGTCGCCACCGAACCGGCGGCCGCGCCCGAATTCCGCACCGTGGTGCCGGTGCACACCCGCGACGAGCCGCGCTGGGCCGGCAGCCTCGGCTGGTACGTCGGCCTGGCGCCGTACCGGATCGCCTGCGACACGAACAGTCTCGCCGAGCTCATCACGCCGTCCGGAGCGGAGCTGCGCCGCGTGCGCGCCGCGGCGTCGGTGCCCTTCGCCAGGGTCTGCGAACTGCTCGGCACCCGGCCGCGCATCTCGTTCATGGTGTCCTACATGGATATTCGCGGCGTCCTGCACGCCGACCGCTGGATCGAATCGGAGACCCGCTGGCTGCGCAGCCGCGCCTATGCCGGCGACGAGTTCTTCTTCTGGTTCCTGCGCACCCCGGCCGGGCTCACGCTCAACACGCGCTATCCCGCCGGCACCCGCGCCACCCGCGACGTGCACCGGCACGTGCTGCGGCTGCGCGAACTGCTCGGCGAATTCGCCGAACACGGCGACGCGCCCCTGCGCCGGGCGCCCCTGGACCTCGGCATCGGACAAGGAGCACCGGCATGGAAATGATCCACTTCGCCGAATGGCTGCCCAAGCCCGGCGAGCTGCTCGAATTCGTTCCCGAACCCGGCACGGTGGAGGCGGCGGCGGCCGCACCCGCCTCCCCCGTCCCGCCGTCGTTCATTCAGGACTTCCACATCCGCTACTGGCGCGACCGCCGCCGCGAGTGCGCACCGGACGAGGTCGCCGCCACGGTGCGCACCGAGCTCTCGATGTGCTTCAGCATCGCCGCTGCCCTGGACCGCGAGGCGCTGCGACAGGCGTTCACCGATTTCCTGCGCCGCCACGACAGCCTGCGCTGCCGTTTCGACGTCCACGAGACCACCATGACACGGCACGTTCTCGACGCCGGCGCGGTGGCGCTGCGGACCGTTCCGGCCGGCGCCTTCCCCTCCGGGGAACAACTGCGCGACCGGCTCGCCGCCCGGTTCCAGGCACCGGATCCGGAGGTGTGGCCGGCGTTCGCGTGCGGCGCGATCGACCACGGACCCGACGGGTTCACCGTGTATTTCAGCATCGACCACGCCTTTTCCGACGGCATGTCGCTGGTGGCGGCCATCGCCGAACTCCATCGGCTCTACACCGCCCGCACCGACCGCCGGCCCCGGCCGTTGCCGCCGGTCGCCGGGTACACCGACCACGCCCGCGCCGAGCGCGAACTCGTCGACAGCGGCCCGCCCGAATTGGACAGGCTGGCAACCATTCTCGCCGAGAACGCCGATCACGTCCGGCCGCTGCCCTGGGATCTGGGCCTGGCTCCCGGCGCCGTCGGCGACAGCACCGGCCGCCGGACCGACCTGCTCACCGGTGCGCAGTACGAGGCATTCGCCGCGGCCTGCGCCGACGGTGGTGGCACCTTCACCGCCGGGCTCTATGCCGCCGTCGCCCTGGCCGAACTCGAATCCGACGGGCGCACACGATATCTCGGGCTCAATGTGATCGGAACACGCACCGATCCGCGGTTCCGGTTCACCCACGGCTGGTTCATCAACCTGCTGCCGGTCGCCTTCGACGTCGGCACGCACGCGCGCTTCACCGAGGTGGTCGGCCGGGCCCGCGGCGCGCTCGACGCGATCAAACCCCTCGCCGACATCCCGCTCCCGGCGGCACTCGACCGCGCGGCCGAGCTGACCGGGCGACCGCTGCCGCCCGTGCGGGACTGGCCGTGGGTGTCGTACATGGATATGCGGCAGATCTCCGGCGCCGAGCTGGAGCGGTCGCTGCCCGGGCTGCACGGCATCCGCGGCCTCGGTTCGCGGTCGCGGATCGGTCAGCCCTCGCCGTTGTGGTTCAATCGCGAGGCCGACCGCGTCCACGTCGCGGTGATGTTCCCGGACACCGAGCGGGCGCACGCCTCGGTCGGCGCCTATCTGGACCGGCTGCGCACCGTCCTGGTCGAGATCGCGGAGACGGGCGACTTCGCCTCTGCCGCAACTCGTTCCGGGGCGTAGCCATGCACCTGCTGTTTCTCGACCAGCTCGCGTTGCCGCCGGGCATCCTGCTGGAGTGGTCGGTCGGCGCCGAGCCGGGCCCGGCGCCCGGCCCGATTCCACCGACCGCGAACCAGTGCATCCACCTGGCCGGCGGCCGCCCCACCACCTGGCTCGCCGCCGCCTTCGACGTACCCGGCCCGATCGACGAGGCGGCGTTGCAGGCCGCCTTCGGCGCGTGGCTGCCCCGCCACGACGCGCTGCACTGCTCGTTCTCCGCACCGGGCCCGGGCGGGTCGCCGATCCTGAACCTGGTGTCCGACAGCGACCTCCGAATCACCGCCCGGCCCCCGGTGCTTGCCGCGACCGATCACGCGCTGCGCGAGTTGCTCGGCGCCCGGCTCGATGCGGCCTGCGAGCCGTTCAGCTTTCCGCCCTATTTCCTCGGGGCCGTCAGCCGCGCCGAGAACTCCACCGTGATCTGCGGATTCGATCACGCGGTATGCGACGCCTGGTCGATCGCGCTCGCGGTCACCGAACTCGATCGGCTGTACCGCACGGCCCGCGAGGACGGCTCCGGCACGGTCGCCGAGGCGGCCGGGGAACTCCCCGAGGCGGGCAGCTTCCTGTCCTACTGCACCCGCGAGGCGGCCGTGCCCGCGGCGATCACCGATCCACTCGTACCCGCCTGGCGGGACTTCCTGCGCACGACCGGAAACGACCTGCCGCACTTCCCGATCGATCTCGGCGTACCCGACGGCACCCTGGCCCCGCCGGCCGCCGACGTGCGCACCCTGCTGGGAGCGGGCGGGATCGCGGTGCTGCATCGTGCCGCGCGGGCGGCGGGACATTCCACCTTCCCCGTGCTGCTCGCGGCCGTCGCGCAGGCCGTCGCCAAGCTCGGCGGGCGCGATCACACGGACCTGGTGTTCCCGGTGCACATCCGCCGAGAACCACGCAACCACAACACCTTCGGCTGGCTGGTGGCCAACGCGCCGGCCCGCATTCCGGTCGAGGGCGATCTCGCCGCCGCGGTGCCCGGGGCGGCCGCGGCGGTGCGGGCCGGGCGGCGGCTGGCCCGCGTGCCCGCCACCCGGGTTCTCGACGCCGCGCAGGGGCAGCTGCGCGGCGCGCGGCACGGCCTGTTCAGCGTGTCCTACGCCGACTACCGGCAACTACCCGGCGGGAGCCGTGGCGATACCGTACTGCCGTTGCCGCGCAACGCGATTCAGATCAGCCGCGCGACACCCGTCGACGATGTGCAGCTGTGGTTCACCCGCACCGACGACGGGCTCGCGCTGCGCACCCGATTCCCCGGCACCGCGGTCGCCCGGAACGTTGTCGGCGAATTCCTCGACGTCCTGGGTGATCTGGTGCACGCCGCCGCCCGGCCCTGAGGCAGGTCCCCGCCGGCGCCACCCGTCGAAGTACCGAATTCCCAGGCAGTGTTCTTCACGGTGTACTTGTACGGCCGCAGATCGTGCGCAACGGCCGGCAGCCTCTTGAACCGGCAATAAATATGCCGGCGTCGGCGAGGCCGGTGCTGCGCGGATATTCCTCCGTCTTGCGGGTGAAGTGGCGTGAATAGCGTTGTGCACCACAAACGTTCGTCCTCAGCGGGCAGACGCGCGGGATCGGCCGACGCCACGCGCACCGACATACGCCGGTAGCTACAATGCCCTTCAGGCAATTTTTCCTTGTTGGCAATCTTGCCTAGTAGGCATTTTTCTGCCAGGATGGGTACATGCCCGACGACGCCGACCTCGGCCTCCGCGAACGCAAGAAGCTCGACACCCGCCGCGCCCTCAGCGACGCCGCGCTCGAGCTCACCTTCGAGCGCGGGCTCGACGAGGTCGTCCGCGAGGACATCGCCGCCCGGGCCGGCGTCTCGGTGCGGACCTTCGCCAACTACTTCGCCAACAAGTACGAGGCCCTGGCCTGGCGGCAGATCGAGCGGATCCACCGCACCACCGCACTGCTGGCCGCCCGCCCCGCCGGGGAGCCGATGTGGGACGCGGTGACGGCGGCCGCGCTGGAGCCGTTCGAGGCCGAGGGCGCCACCGGCTTCCGGCCCAGCCGGGAACAACTGGTCGAGGTCCGCAAGCTGGTCGAGGCCCCGGAGACCCGGGGCGCGATCACCCGCGCCACCTACGACGGCCTCGCCGCGGCGGTCGCCGCGCGCAGCCACACCGACCCGGACCGCGATCTGTATCCCCGCCTGATGGCGGGCACCATCGTCTCCGCCTACTACGTGGCGACCGAGATCTACGTCCGATCCGACCCACCGGAATCCATCACAACGGTGCTGCGCCAGACATTTTCGGCTCTCGCCGCAGGGCTGCCGGAGCCCGGTCGCTGACCGTTCCGACAGCCACACAGTTCCATACCGATTGGGGGCTTCCCGCGCCATGTCCGAAACATCCACCACCGTATATATCGCCTGGGCCACCGGCGAATCCGGCGACGACGGGTTGCGCGAGGCACTCACCCGCTGGTTCGGTTCCGCACGGATCACCACGACGGCCCTCGGCTGACGGCGAGCCGCCGGGGCCGCGGGCAAGCTCCCGGCCCCGCACGGCGTATCGACCTTGCCCGGCCCCGCCCACGACGGCGGCGGGCCGGGCGCCGCCCTCGTCGGGCGGCGCGGGCCGACGGTGGTCGTGGCGCTGCCGAATCCGATGACGGCATGCATCCCGCGCCTACTCGACGGACCGGACGCGCTCGGATCGATCGCAGGTGCATCCACTCCGGCCACACCCGTGACCAGGGGCACGCTGCCCCGAGGAGACCCGGATCGTGACGTCCTGCGTGTTTCCGGGAAGCCCAGCCGGGTGTCCACCGCTCCCACCGGCTGCACGTGGTCGAACCGGGTGCGCATCTCCCCGGCCGCCCGGCGCGCACCGGTCCCGCATCCGCGTTACGGTCGGCCACCGACTAGCGTGGCGGCGAGAGGACGGGTGAGAGGCGAGGACGGTTGTTGGCGAACCTGATTCGGTGGGTGGTGGGTGTGGCGGTACTGGCGGGCCTGGTGTCGCTCCCCGGCGCCGGGTTCGGACCGGATCTCGACCGCCCGGACTGGTTCTACCATCAGCGTCCGGCGTGGCGGGCCTGTGACGAGACGGTCACCGCAGGCACCGAATGCGCGTCCGTCCGGGTTCCGCTCGACTATTCGGATCCGTTGGGGCGCACCCTCACCGTGGCCATCTCGCGGGTCCCGGCCACCGATCCGGCGCAGCGGCGGGGTGTGCTGCTGTCCAATCCCGGCGGCCCGGGCGCGGCCGGACGCGACAGCCTCGGGCTGCTCGGCGACGTGCTCGGCCCGGCGGTGCGGGCGCAGTACGACCTGATCGGGATGGACCCGCGCGGCGTCGGCCGGTCGGAGGGCGCGCGGCCGTGCGGCTGGCCCGCCGGCGAGATGGTGCACGGTGCGGGCCTCGCGCTGTCCGGCTTCCTCCACGACGTCGGGCAGGCGGCGACCATGGCCACCGACTGCGTCGGCCGGGATCCGGCCGCCGCGCGGCAGGTCACCACCCGCAACACCGCCCGGGACATGGACGTCGTCCGGGCCGCGCTCGGCGAGCCGTCCATCAGCTATTTCGGTGTCTCCTACGGCACCTATCTCGGTGCCGTCTACACGCAGATGTTCCCGGACCACAGCGACCGCATGGTGTTCGACAGCGCCATCGACCCCGGACGGTATTGGGAAGGCCTGGTCCAGGATTGGGGCCCGGCGGACGAGGCCGCGCTGGACGACTGGGCGGGCTGGGCGGCCGCCCGGGACGCGACCTACCACCTCGGCGCCACGCCGCAGGACGTTCGCGCGGCGATCGAGGAACTGCTCCGGACCGCGGCCCGGGAGCCGATCGTCATCGACGGCTTCCGCATCGACGACCACTGGCTGCCGTTCGTCCTGCACAACCTGCTCAACAACGTCCGGTCGAACGAGGGGCTCGCCGATACGGTGCGCGAAATCGCCGACGCCGCCGGCGGTCCGCCGACGACCGCGCACGGCCCGCGGCTGCAGGCCGTGCTGGAATCCCTGCGCGACGAGGAGAATTCGGAACTGGCCTACATCGCGTGCGGCGACGCACCCGCGCCGGCCGACCCGGCCTGGTATTGGGGCAACATCGAGGCGGCGCGGCCGGCCCAGCCGGTGTTCGGGGCGATGGCGAACAATATTCAGCCGTGCGCGTTCTGGCCGCGTCCGGCGGAACCCGCCACGGCCGTGCACAATTCGGTGCCCGCGCTGATCGTGCAGTCGACCGGCGATCCCCGCACGCCCTACTCGCACGGTCTGGCCCTGCACCGGGCCATGCCCGCCTCCCGGCTCGCGACGCTGCAGGACGTCCGCATCCACATGACCTTCCGGCCCGACCTGAGCAGCTGCGTCAACGACACCATCAACGGCTACTACGCCACCGGGACCCTGCCGGCCACGGACATCGCCTGCCGCGCCGATCGGGCGAGCGAATAGCGGCGCGCGGTTCAGGCGGGGTGGCCCTCGAGGTAGAACTCGACACCGAACGCGCCGAACGCCTGCCGGAATCCGGGCGGGGCCCAGCTCGCCCCTGCGTCGTGCCGGACGACCGGATCCCGCACGGTCACCGTGTGGCCGCCGGTTTCCACCTGGAACTCACCGGCGGCGAGGATGTTCTTCAGCCAGTCCACGTCGCGGCCGTAGGTGAGCGCCACCCGATAGACGCCGTCCTGCGAGAACAACGTGATCGGCGTCCGGTAGACGCGGCCCGAACTGCGGCCCGTGTGCACGATGATCCCCATCCCGGGAACCCGGCCGGCGACCGGATTCGCGACGCGGTTGGTGACCCGCCGGTTGAACTTCGCCAGCGCCCGCGGAAACGGCATGAACGCCCCCTTCTCGAGTACGCCTTCGGTGCACAGGGTACGCCCGCCCCGCCCGGTTCGCGCCACAGCGCGGGCCGTCGCGGTGATCTCTGGCCGCTGTCGAACCGGCGTATCCCTTGTCCCCCAACCGAAACGCTACGGAGTGCCAGCCGCGGCGACATGCCCCACGGCTCGCCCGCTACGGGCGGATCGCCGCACCCCTTCTGCCGCTCACTCCACCCGAACGACCTCCGCCAACGCCGATGCGGCAGCGAGCAGGTCATGATCGCGGTGGTGGTGCCCGACGAGCTGGATGCCGATGGGAAGGCCCGAGCCGGTGGTGGCACACGGCAGCGAGATCGCCGGGTGTTCGGTCAGGTTGAAAGCGTAAGTGGGCCATGCCCAATCGAGATAGTTCGCCGCCACGCCCGCGACGGTGCGCGGATGGTCGGCGTCGGCGCCGAACGCCGCAACCGCGGTCGTCGCGGTGACGGCCAGGTCGTACGGGGCGAGGAACTCGCTCATGGCGGCCTTGTAGTGCTGGCGGGCGAGGTGCGCGGCGGCCAGGTCGGCTCCGGTGAACCGGTCGGCGTCGCGGATCACCGCGGCCAGGCCCGGGTCGAGATCGTCCCCGCCGCCAGGGAACAGGGAGGCGAATCCGGTCGTCCAGATCACGTGGAGCAGGTCGAAACGGTCCGCGGGGGTGTCGTCGAGGGTCTCGACACGGTGCCCGGCGTGCCGCATCCGGCGCACGGCGGCGGCGACCGCGTCGCCGATGTCGCGTTCGGGCATGCGACCGCCGGGCGACGGCAGGTAGGCGATCCGCAGCGGCCGCGGTGCACGGTCGCAGGCGGCGCGGTATCCGCCCGCGACGACCGGCAGCGAGGTGGGGTCGCGGTAGTCGGGGCCACTGAGGGTGTCGAGGAGCAGGGCGGCGTCGGCGACGGTCCGTGCGAGTGTGCCGTTGGCGACCATGGAACCCAGCGGCGTCGGTGGGAAGTACGGGATCACCCCCGTGCTGGGTTTCATCCCGACGACACCGCAGAACGCGGCCGGGATGCGGACCGAGCCGGCCCCGTCGCCGCCCTGCGTGACAGTGGCGAACCCGGCGGCGACCGCCGCCGCGGCGCCACCGCTCGAGCCCCCGGCGGTGTGCTCGGGAGAGCACGGATTGCGGACCGGTCCGTTGACGCGATTGCCGGAGGCCGCCTTCCACCCCACTTCGGAGGTCGTGGTCTTGCCGAGCATGATGCCGCCGGAGTCCAGCAGCCGTTGCGCCAGCGGCGAATTGTGCTCCGGTATCCAGTCGCGGAACCGGTCGGAACCCTTCGTCGTCCGGATACCGGCGGTGGGGACGAGGTCCTTGAGCGCGAAGGGAATTCCCGTCATCGGCGGGACGGCGGCGGCCTCCGACGACAGCCATACCCGTTCGGCCGCGCGGGCGTCGGCGAGAGCCCGTTCCGCGGTGACGGTCACGAAGGCATTGACCTGTGGGTCCAACCGTTCGATCCGGGACAGGTGGGCTTCGGCCACCTCGACCGGCGACACTTCCCGGCGCGCGTACAGCCGCCGGAGTTCGTCGGAGGTCTGCCAGGTCAACTCCGAGTCCCGGCCGGCCGGAGGCGTCGGGGTCGGTTCGGTGGCGGTCATGCGTAGGCTCCCGGCCGGAGTTCGGATTCGGCGCCGGTAGCGGGTGCGGCGAAGGCATCGGTCGCCGTTTTGCGGGGCGCGGTCTCGGGGACGGTGAACAAGGTGGCCAGCGAGACCGCGACGGCGGCGAAGATGTACCAGGCGGGCATCAGGTCGCTGCCGGCGACGTCGATCAGCCAGGTCAGGATGAACGGTGAGGAGACCGACGCGATCACCGAGAGGTTGAATCCCAGTGAGACTCCGGAATACCGCACCCGCGTCGGGAACAGTTCGACCCAGGTGCACACCAGCGGCCCGGTGTAGCAGCCCAGGGCCAGGCCGCCGAGTGCCGCCTGGAGCACACCGATGACCGCCAGCGTGCCGGACGGCAGGAGCAGGAAGGCCGGGAAGACCAGTACCAGCATGGCAATGGCGCCCACGTACATCAGGGGCTTGCGGCCGATGCGGTCGGAGATACCGCCCGCGATCGGGATCGCGACGGCGTAGGTGACGATCGCGATCGAGGTGGTGATCAGCGAATCGTCGGGGCTGTAGCCGAGTTCGGTGCGCAGGAAGGTCGGGGTGTAGACCAGAACGACGTAGTAGCAGACGGTCTGGCCGAGCGCGATACCCGCGACGCGCAGCACGTTCGCACCCTGGGTGCGGAGGGTTTCGCGCAGCGGCGAGGAGGCCACCTCGTCGTCGGCGACGAGCTGCCGGAACGCCTGGGTCTCCTCGAGCCGCAGCCGGATGTAGAGCCCGATCAGTCCGAGCGGCAGGGCGAGCAGGAATCCGATCCGCCAGCCCCACTGCGTGAGCTGATCGGGGGTCACCGCATGCGCGACCGCGAAGGAGAACAGTGACCCGGCCAGCAGGCCGAACCCGGTGCTCGACGGCATCCAGCTCACCAGGAATGCGCGGCGCGGCGGCGGCGCGGACTCGGCGATCAGCGCGGCGCCGCCCGCGTATTCACCACCGGCGGAGAAGCCCTGCACGATCCGGGCCACGACGAGCAGGATCGGCGCCAGCACCCCGATCGAGGCGTAGCTGGGGATCATGCCGATCGAGGCGGTCGACAGCGACATCAGGATAAGCACCAGTGCCAGCGTCTTCTTTCGCCCGATCCGATCGCCGTATCGGGCGAAGACGATGCCGCCCAGCGGGCGGGTGATCACCGGCAGCGCGAAGACACCGAACGTGGCCAGCAGCGCCGCCGTCGGATTGCTGTCGTCGAAGAACACCTCGGCGATCGTCACGGCCATGAAGCCGTAGATGCCGTAGTCGAACCATTCGATGAAGTTGCCGATGGCTCCGGCGATGCTGGACTTCCTGCTCGCGGGTGGCGCTGAGGCGGTCATGTGCGGTACTTCCTGATCGTGAAGGGCCCGAGGTGCCGTCCGGGTGTGTGAGCCGGGCTGGAGGCTGTGACTGCGGCGCGAAGGCGCAGGATGAGCTACCCGGTGGTGGTCAACATAGGCTGCCGCACACCACAGGCCAACCCGGCACTTCCCTTGATAATCCGCAGGATCGACCTATAGTGCCTCGTACCGGACGTGGTATCGGTCTCCGACCGGCCCCGAATCGTAACCGGGCATTAACCGCCGGCGCCGGCACGACAGGAGAGCGGCGCACGACAGGAGAGCGGAGACCGTGACACTGAACCAACTGCGCGCGTTCGTCGAGGCCGAACGGCTCGGCTCGTTCACCGCCGCTGCCGAGGAGCTGGTTGTCGCGCAGGCCTCGATCTCGGAACTTGTGCGCCGGCTCGAGGACGAGCTGGGTGCGCCACTGTTCATCCGCAGTGCGCGCCGGCTGTCGCTCACCGCCGCGGGCCGGGAGCTGTTGCCGTATGCGCAACAGGCGATCCACGCCGCCGACAGCGGCACCCAGGCGGTGCAGTCACTGGGTTCCCTCGGCGGCGGAACCGCGACATTCGGGGTGCCCCGCAATGCTGACTACTACCTGCTGTCGAACCTGGTTCAGACCTTTCATTCCCGCTACCCCGCCGTGCGGGTGCGCCTCGTCGGCCAGAACTCCGCCGAGACGGCGGCCGCGATCCAGCACGGCGAGATCGAGGCGGGACTGGTGATCCTGCCGATCGAAGACGAGAACCTGACCGTGCGGCCGCTGATGCGCGATGAGGTCTTCTACATCAGCGCCGACCCCGAACGCACCCGCACACCGATGACGATCGCCCGGCTCGCCAAGGCGAAACTCGTTCTGTACGACGCCCATTACGGATGGCAGGACCCCACGCGGCGGCAGCTGGCCGAACGGGCTCAGCTCGCCGGCGTGCGCATCGAGCCGCAGATCGAGATCGAGCATGTCGAGGCGGCGCTCAAGCTCGTCGCGAACAAGGTCGGAGACACCATCGCGAGCAGCGCGGTCGTCGACAGCGCATCGTTTCCCTCGGGCCTGCACACCGCCCCGTTCGCCGACCCGCTCTACGACACCATCGCGCTCGCCCAGCACCGCGGCCGGCCGCTGTCGAACGCGACGCGCGAGTTCGCCCGCCTGGCCGAGGACACCATCCGGGAGCTGCGCGCCGCCGAGCCCGGGCGCACCCGGCCCGGCCGGGACGCCATGGTGCCGCCGATCGGGCGGCGCGCACGCGGTGAATCCGGCCGAGGCGACCGGAGCGGGGTTAACAACGGATAACGGCGGTTGCGCGGCCCGCGCATTCGACGGTCGCCGATCCCTCCCCTGAACTGCCCGATCCGATCAAACATCGGATAACCCTGTGCAAAGCGCAGGAGTTGGCCACCTAGCCCTGTGCTCCGAATCGGCCTACCGTGCGACAGCATGCAGATCACTACGGCGGAAGCCCAGGCCCTAGGTCCCTTCACCTGGCTCAAGAAGCCGGCGGTCGACGGGCCGCCGGCCCAGCGCGACCCGATGGTCGTCGAGCGGGTGTCGGAGATGCTGTCGTCCATCGAGCGCGACGGCCTGGACGCGGTGCGCTCGTACGCGCGAGAACTCGACGGTTGGACCGGCGAACTGGAGATCGGCGCCGCGGAGCTGCGCAAGAGCGGGGACTCCCTGCCCGCCGACGTGCGCACTGCGCTCGAGCTCGGCTACGAGCGCACGCACCGGTTCGCCGTCGCCCAGCGCGAGCATCTCACCGATTTCGAGATCGAACTCGCACCCGGCGTCGTCGGGGGCCAGCGGTACATACCGGTCACCCGGGTGGGCGCGTATCTGCCGGCCGGCCGGTTCCCGCTGCTGGCGAGCGCCTTCATGACCGTCGGCGTGGCGAAGGCCGCCGGGGTTCCGACCGTGGTCGCCTGCACACCGCCGTCCGGGGAGTACGGCGCCCATCCGGCGGTCCTCTACGGCGCGCACCTGTCGCAGGCCGACCGCGTCTTCGCCATCGGCGGGGTCCAGGCCCTGGGCGCGATGGCGTTCGGCCTGCTCGGTGAGGCGCCGGTCGACATGCTCGTCGGCGCCGGCAACGCCTTCGTCACCGAGGCGAAACGGCAGCTGTTCGGCCGGGTGGGCATCGACCTGCTCGCCGGGCCGTCCGAGGTCGCGGTGCTCGCCGACGACACCGCGGACCCGGAATGGGTGGCCGCCGACCTGCTCGGGCAGGCCGAGCACGGCCCGAACTCACCGGCCGCGCTGATCACCACCTCGGAAACGGTGGGGCGGCGGGTGATCGAGGCGATCGACCGGCAGCTGGAGACCCTCGCCACGCGGGAGATCGCCGGTGCGGCGTGGCGCGACTTCGGCTCGGTGATCCTCGCCGCAGACAGCGGCCAGGCCGCGGAGATCGCCGATGTCCTCGGCCCCGAACATCTGGAGGTCCACACCGGCGACGACGACTTCTATCTGAAGGAGCTGCGCAACTACGGTTCGCTGTTCCTGGGACCGTGGAGCACGGTCGCCTACTCCGACAAGGGCATCGCGGGCACCAACCACGTTCTGCCGACGGGGAAGACGGCGAGGTACAACGCCGGCCTCTCGGTCTCGCGGTTCCTCAAGCCACTCACCTACCAGCGAGCGCGCCGGGAGGCCACGGCCGCCCTCGCCCCCGCGGTCGAGCGGATCTCGGCGTTCGAGGGCCTGGCCGCGCACGAGGCGACCGCCACCGTCCGCATCGACGAGGTCGGCCGATTCTCCGGCGCCTTCGACGACACTCCCGCCGTCACCCGCGGCCGGTAGGTTCCGTTCGCCGGATGTGGCAACTCGTCCTCGGCTCGCGCGGCTCCCCCGCGGGCCCGAGGCCGCCCGCTCCGGTCGGCCTCCGTCGGCGCCGGGGCCACGCCCTACGGCATCCAGGCGCGGAATCTCAACCGCTGGCCCGGACGGACCTGGGCCAGGCGGTCCACGTCGGCGTCGATCACGGTGCCCACCACCGGATAACCGCCGGTGATCGGGTGGTCGGCGAGGAAGACCACGGGCTGGCCGGAGGGCGGGACCTGAATCGCGCCCAGCGGCATGCCCTCCGTCGGCAGTTCACCGTGGGTTCTGCGCGTCAGCGGCGGGCCGTCGATCCGGTCCAGCCGCAGGCCGACGCGGTCGGAATCGGTGCCGGCCTGCCACGATCCGATGAACAGATCCGCCGGGCGGCGGAACCAGTCGTCCCGGGGGCCGAGCCGGACCCGGACCGTCACGAGATCGGCCGTCGGGGCGGCAACCGGCGCGACCTCGACCGACGGCCACTCGCGCGGCGGCCGTCCGATCCCCAGCGCGTCCCCGGCGGCCAGCGGCTCGGGTCCCAGCCCCGCCAGCGTGTCGCGGCTGCGCGATCCGAGCACCGCAGGCACGTCGATACCGCCGCGCACGGCGACGTAACAGCGCAATCCGGACGCGGCGATACCGAGTTCCAGGTAGCTCGGGCCGGTGAGGTAGAGCACCGACGCCGGCGCTTCCGGGCGGCCGTCGACGCTGATCGGCGCCGACGCGCCGGTGACCGCGGCGATCGCCCCGGCCGGAAACTCCAGGCGCAGCCCGCCCAGCGCGCATTCGATCGCCGCGGCCGATTC
Organism: Nocardia sp. BMG51109; assembly: GCF_000526215.1. NCBI lineage: Bacteria > Bacillati > Actinomycetota > Actinomycetes > Mycobacteriales > Nocardiaceae > Nocardia > Nocardia sp. BMG51109. Next base: position 6,329,859 of record NZ_JAFQ01000004.1, on the reverse strand, counting down.
CGGGTTGCCGACCAGCCGGTTCGCCAAGGTGAACGACCGCCGGTCCGCCGCCCCGGACACCCCGACCCCGGCGTGGAACCAGCCGGGGCGGCCGAGATCCTGGATCGTGCTCAGCAGGCCGGGCGCCACGACGCGCAGCATCGATGCACGCACTGCCGCACCGCCTTTCATCCGTCTTCCGCCCGGACGAACCGCACCCGCGTGCCGGGCCGCACCACCGCGGGCTCGCGGCGATCGGGATCCCACATCCGCATCCGGGTGGTGCCGATGATCCGCCAGCCGCCCGGTGTGCTGCGCGGATACACCGCGCTGTAGCCGCCGGCCAGGGCGACCGATCCGGCGGGCACCGCCGTGCGCGACCGGTCCCGGCGCGCGACCGAAAGCCCGGCCCGCGGCGATTCCAGATAACCGAAACCCGGCGCGAAACCGACGAATGCGCATCTCCAGACCGCCCCGGTGTGCCGCGCGATCAGCTCGTCCTCCGACATATCCAGCAGCGAGGCGGTTTCCGTCAGATCCGCGCCGTCGTACCGCACCGGGATCTCCCACGGATCGGCCTCGTCGGCGAGCTCGCCGCGCCGAGCCGCCGCCGCTTCCACCGCTTCCCGCAGTCGCGCCTCGACCAGCTCCGGGCGGGCTCCCGGTTCCAGCGTCACCAGCACGGTGCGCGCGGCGGGCAGGGTGTCGCGCACCCCGGCGACCGGTCGGCGACGCAGTTCGGCCACGACCGCCGCCACCGTCCCGGCCTCGGCCGGGACCAGCAGCAGCGCCCGGTCCCCGGCGGGCCGGATATCCAGGTCGCTCACGGCATCGCCTCGCTGACGCTCGCCGCCGCCGTGCGCGAAGCGCGCTGTGTCGCCGGTTCACTCGCAAGCTCACTCACAGCATCACCTCGCCGACGCCCGCCGCCGCCGTGCGCGAGGCGCGCTGTGTTGCCGGTTCACTCGCAAGCTCACTCACAGCATCACCTCGCCGACGCTCGCCGCCGCCGTGCGCGAGGCGCGCTGTGTTGCCGGTTCACTCGCAAGCTCGCTCACGAGAACGCCGTCACCTCGATACCCTTGTCCGCCAAGGTGTCCCGGATCGCCCGGGCCATCGCCACCGCGCCGGGCGAATCGCCGTGCACGCACAGGCTGCGCGCCGGCACCGCCACCGGCGCGCCGTCCACGTCCCGGGTCGCACCGTCGACGGCGATCGAGACCGCCTGCGCCAGTGCCGATTCCTCGTCCAGCACGCTGCCGGGCGCCTCGCGCGAGACCAGGGTGCCCGCCGGCGCGTAGGCGCGGTCGGCGAATCCCTCCGCGTGGAAGGCGATTCCGGCGGCGGCCGCGGCGTGCGACAGCTCCGTTCCGGGCAGTCCCAGCAGGTCGAGCCCGCCGTAGCGGGCCGTCGCGGCCGCCACCGCCTCGGCCACCGCCGGATCGGCGGCCGCCGCGTGATACAGCGCCCCGTGCGGCTTCACGTATCGGACCCGCTCCCCCGCCGCGCGCGCGAACGCGTCCAGCGCCCCGATCTGGTACAGGCATTCGTCCAGCAGTTCCCGCGGCGGCACCGACATCGCACGGCGGCCGAATCCGGCCAGATCCCGGTAGGAGATGTGGGCGCCGATCCGCACCCCGCGCGCGACCGCCAGCTCGCAGGTCCGGCGCATCACCACGGGATCGCCCGCATGGAATCCGCAGGCGATATTGGCGCTGGTGACGATCTCGAGCAGGGCCGCGTCGTCACCCATCGACCAGGCGCCGAAGGCCTCGCCGAGATCACTGTTCAGATCGATCATGACAGTCACCAGCCTCTCGAAATCTCGAACCGCACAACCGTTCACGGCCGCATCGGTCACCGCGGCACCGATCGCGCCGCGATGGCGGGCCGGACGTGTCCGCCCGGCCACGTGCCGTCGGGGCCGGAAGCCGGACCACGCCGCGGTGGGACAGCGACCCCGCCGGGGACGACGACGTTCGCCGGGGCACACGCCAAGTATGGACGCGGAGCAAGCGGCCGGGGCACGGACGCCGGAAGTGCGGCACGAGCTCCATCGTAAAAATCGTTGAACGATCCTGCAATATTGCGAGTGGATCGTTCCGTGCCCTTCCGGACGGGCAGGTAATCTCGGTCCGGCACATCCGGCCCGGAGGAACAGGGAGGCTTCGATGACGTCCGCGTCTGCCGGAGCGCCCTTCGGCGCCACCCCCGGGTCCTATGCGTCGCTCGTCGCGCATCGCGGCCGGCTCGAGCGCGCCGGCCGCAGCGCGCAGGTGGCCGATATCGTGCGCGCCGGCATCCTGGACGGCACGTTCCGCCCCGGCGCCCGGCTGTCGGAGCCCGACATCTGTGCCGCGCTGACCGTCTCGCGCAACACCCTGCGCGAGGCGTTCCGCACACTGATCGAGGAGCGCCTCGCGGTACACCGGCTCAATCGCGGTGTGTTCGTGCGGGTCCCGAGCGCGGAGGAGGTCGCCGAGGTCTACCGGTGCCGCCGCATCGTCGAATGCGCCGCCCTGCGCGACCCGCCGAGCGCCCCCGCCGACCTCGGACCCGTGCGCGAGGCCCTAGCGCACGCGGACCGCCGTGCGGCACAGGGTGATTGGACCGGCGTCGGCACCGCCGATGTCGCGTTCCACCGCGCCGTCACCGCGCTCAACGGCAGCCGCCTGCTCGACGCGCTGATGGCCGGCGTCTGGAACGAGCTGCGGCTGATCTTCCACGTGGTGGCCGACCCGAGCGACTTCCACGGGCCGTATCTGCGCCGCAACCACGAGGTTTTCGACACCCTCGCCGGTGGCGACGCCGCCACCGCCGCACAGCTGCTCGCCGATTATCTGGACGACGCGCAGGCCCGGATTCTCGCGGCCTACGCCGATATCGATCAGGAGGACCGAGGCACCCGTGGGTGAAACGATCGCCGTCTACGACCGCGCGGGCCGCGAGATCGGCAGTGCCGAGCGGTCCGTCGTCTATGCCGAGGGCCGGTGGCACGCCAGCGCCGGGGTGCTGGTGCGCTCGCTCGACGGCGAACGGCTCTACGTGCACCGCCGCACCGAGACCAAGGCGGTGTTCGCCGGCATGCACGACTGTCTGGCCGGCGGCGTCCTGGGACCGGGCGAGGATCCGGCGGGCGCGGCGATCCGCGAACTGGCCGAGGAACTCGGCATCGTCCTCGAGCCCGGCGACGAGCCGCCCCTGCCGCTGGCCAAAGCGTCCTGGGACGGCGAATGGCTCGGCGCGCCGATGCGCTGCCACCTGTTCGCCTACGAACTGCGCTACGACGGGCCGATCCGCCATCAGCCCGAGGAGATCGCCGACGGCTGGTGGTGGACCGACGCCGAACTCCGGGCCCACCTGGACGATCCGGCCTGGCCGTTCGTCCCGGACACCCGCGTACTGATCGAGGACATGCTCGGCTGATCGAGGACATGCCCGGCCGAGCGCCGACCCGCCGGGCCGGTCAGGCCACCCGCCGCAGGCATCCCGGCCGGGCATCCGGCGCACCGCCGCTCGTCGGCGCGATGCCCGGGAGTCGAACCGGCCGCACCGAATCGGCCCTCGCGCATCGGCGCCCGGGGGCATACCGATTCGCCGCTTACCGCCCGGCCGGCGCCGGGTCGTGGAATGATGCCGGGCGATATCGCCTCTGTCCTCGACACCAAGGAGAACCGCCCCGGTGAACAGCTTTCCGCAACTCCCACGGCCCGAAGCAGACCGATCGAAGCACCGGATCAGCAAGCAGCGCAAGGTCCTGCGCGGGCTCGGGTTCGCCGCCGCGGGAGTGGCGATCGCGCTCCTCGGCACCGGGCCGTCCGTCGCGGCGCCCGCCCGGCCGCATACGGCGGCACCGGGCTGCATGGCTCCCTCGGGCCCGCAGCCCAACGGGAAGCAGTGGCCGGCCGAGCCCGGAATGTCCATCGATCCGGGGTACCCCTACGCGGCGACGCTGCAGACCAACTGCGGCGCCATCACCGTCGATCTCGATGCCGCGCACGCCCCGCGCACGGTCAACTCGTTCGCGTTCCTGGCCGGTGAGCAGTACTTCGACCACACCCGCTGCCACCGCCTCACCACCGAGGGCCTGTTCGTCCTGCAGTGCGGCGACCCGACCGCCACCGGCAGCGGCGGCCCCGGCTATCGCTTCCCCGACGAAAACCTCACCGGCGCAACATATCCCGCGGGCACCGTCGCGATGGCGAATGCCGGGCCCGACACCAACGGCAGCCAGTTCTTCCTGGTGTACTCCGACAGTCCGCTGCCCCCGCACTACACGCCGTTCGGCCGGGTGACCGCCGGAATGGACGTGCTGCAGAACATCGCCGCCGGCGGCACCAAGGACGGTTCCGCCGACGGCGCCCCGGCCACCGATATCGTCTTCGAATCGGTGACGGCCCAACACAGCTGAGCCGCAACCGGTTCCGGCACCGACAGCCCGAACTCCCGCGGACCCACGCCCCGGATCGTCCGTGCCGCCGCGTCGACCACGACGCGGCAGCACCCGGTCGGCGCCGCTTTCCCGAAGCCACCGAAACTCGAAGCCGCCGAACTCCGGGCATCCCGGCTACGGCGTCGCCGCCCCCGCCTACATCCGATCCGCCCGCAGCGACGACGAGTGGATCACCTCACATCTGGAGCTGCGCGACGCCGACGACACCCTGGTGCCCGGCTACGGCTGGGTGTTCCCGCTCGGCAGTGCGCAGGCTCCGCGATCAATCCAAGCGCAGCATCCCCGGCCAGGCTCGCGACCAGGGCTCGCGCGGCTCGGCGCAGCGCCACAGGGTGACGTCGCGGGTCAGCCCCGGAAATCCGAGGCGGGCGTCGGCCCGGCCGAGCGCCGAGACGGCACCGCATCGCTCGCGCGGCTCGGTACCGTCGCCACCGACCCAGATCACCGTCGTCGCCGTATCGGGCGGCGTGCCGAAATACCCGAAACCGCGGTTGGGGCTGTACACGGCGGGCAACCCCAGCCGGTCTCGTTCGACGTCCAGAGCGCTTGCCTGCCAATAGGAGTCGGCGATCACGACCGCGCGATCACGTTCCGGCTCGGGCAGCGCGCCGTATGCGGCGGCCGTCGACTCGGCCAGTTCCGGCCAGCCGAACTTGCCCAGCGTACCGAGTTCCATGCCTGCCGCCTCCGGGTCGTCGACCGGCGTCATCTCGCTCTCGGGCCGCCACGGCATCGTCAGCAGCGCGACCGCCGCCGACACCGCGACCAGCGGAACCACCACGACCTTGCGCCACCGCGCCACCGGCGCCCGCGTGCACCACACCGCCCCGGCCGCGAAGACCGCCGCATAACACCCGGCCACGTAGTAGGGACGCCCGTCGGTGATCACGAACACGATCACCAGCAGCGGCAAGGTGAGTCCCAGAAAGCGGTACGGCCGCAACCGATCCCAGCGCAACAGCACCCACGTCCCGGCCACCAGCAGCGCCCCGCCGAGCAGCCCCGCGGCGGCGACGGCCAGCGGCACGAAGGTGAACCGCCCGCCGACCGTCTCCTGCTCGGCGGCGACCACGGCGCCCAATTCCAGTTGCGGCCACCCGCGCCCGGCCTGCCAGACCAGACCGGGCAGCATCGCCACGACGGTCAGCACCGCGCCCGCCCACAGCGCCGGGCGGCGCAGCAGATCCCGGGGCCCGCAGAGCAGCGCGCCGACGGCGATCGCTATCCAGAAGAACGGGATCAGCCACTTGACCTGCATATCCAGTGCGGTGACCAGGCCCGCCCCCACCAACAGCACATCGCGGCGAGTCCGGACCCACCGCACGAGCAGCCAGGTGATCAGCACCCACAGCGCGGTATCGATCGTGTTGGTGGCCAGCTGGGTCCCCTGCACCAGCAGGAACGGCGACGTGGCGTAGGCCAGCGCGGTCAGCACCTGCGCGCCCCGGCCGCCGCCGAATTCCCGCGCGATCTGCGCACTCACGAACACCGTCGCGACCGTCACGACGGCCGCCGGAATGCGCAGCACCGCCAGCGATCCCGGGGCCAGCTCGTCCATCGCCCGCGCGATCAGCGGAACCAGCGGCCCTTGGTCGGCGTAGCTCACCGCGAGGCGGCGGCCGGCGGAGACGAAATACAGCTCGTCGCCGAAGAATCCGTACCGCCCGAGGGAGACCACCAGCGCCGCCGCGCTCAGCGCCGCGACGAACGTGACCGCGCCGAGCGCGAACGGCGGCGGCCGGCCATCGGAAACGCCCTGCGGCACCGCCGCATCCCTCGTCGTCGTCACTGCTGGTCCTTTCGCGTGGCCATGTCGTACAGCCGGCACATGTGCGCCGCGTACGCGCCCATGTCGAAGTCCGGTTCCCGGGACGCCCGGCCGGCGGCGCCGTCGATGGAGTCCCGGATCAGCCGGGCCGTCACCGCCGGATCGAACTCACCGAACTCGCCGGACCGCTGCCCGTCGCGCAGCAGATCGATCAGCGGCCCGACGATCTCCGCCTCGTCGTCCGCGCCGGCGAAGCGCGGCCGGCCCTCGGCGTCGCGGAGGTTGAACACCACATCGGTCAGCGCCGCCACGTAACGCCGATTGGCGTCGATGAACTCCAGATTCGATCCGATGTAGGCCAGCAGCTGCTCGCGCGCGCCGGTGGCCGCGGCGACGGCCGGACCGACCCGCTCCGCCCCCGCCACATACAGCTGGATCACCAGCTGCGTCATCAGATCGTCCTTGCCGTCGAAGTGGTAGGAGATGACGCCCTTGGAGATCCCCGCGTGCTGGGCGATCCGCGCCAGCGACGCGCTCGCATATCCGGCCTCGGAGATCACCTCGACCGCGGCGGCGATGATCTGCCGCCGCCGCGCCTCCTCGATGAACGAGCGTTGACCGCCCGGACCGTTTTCTGGCCGCATGGCCAAATACTAGCGCAGCCGGTCAACAATCCCCCAACGTGTGCACGATGACCACTCCAGGACGGCGACCACCCGGCACGACAGGAACACGCGAAAGGGCCGCGCCCCCAACGGAAGCGCGGCCCTCGGTGTCGCGGTTCTACAGGTACTGACCCGTATTCGACTCCGTATCGATCGCCCGGCTGGCACTGGCGTTCTTGCCGGTGACCAAGGTGCGGATGTACACGATCCGCTCGCCCTTCTTGCCCGAGATGCGGGCCCAGTCATCGGGATTCGTGGTGTTGGGCAGGTCCTCGTTCTCGGAGAACTCGTCCACTATCGAATCGAACAGATGCTGGATGCGCAGGCCCGGATTACCGGTCTCGAGCACCGACTTGATGGCGTACTTCTTGGACCGGTCCACGATGTTCTGGATCATGGCGCCGGAGTTGAAGTCCTTGAAGTACAGGACCTCCTTGTCCCCGTTGGCGTAGGTGACCTCCAGGAACCGGTTGTCCTCGCTCTCGGCGTACATCCTGTCGACGACCCGCTCGATCATCGCCAGCACGCACTTGGCGTGATCGCCGCCGAACTCGGCGACATCGTCGGCGTGCAGCGGCAGCCCCTCGGTCAGGTACTTCGAGAAGATGTCCTGGGCCGCCTCCGCGTCCGGACGCTCGATCTTGATCTTCACGTCGAGACGGCCGGGCCGCAGGATGGCCGGATCGATCATGTCCTCACGGTTGGAGGCGCCGATGACGATGACGTTCTCCAGCCCCTCGACGCCGTCGATCTCCGACAGCAGCTGCGGGACGACGGTGGTCTCCACGTCGGACGAGACGCCCGAACCGCGGGTGCGGAAGATCGAGTCCATCTCGTCGAAGAACACGATCACCGGGGTGCCCTCGGAGGCCTTCTCCCGGGCCCGCTGGAAGATGATGCGGATGTGGCGCTCCGTCTCGCCCACGAACTTGTTGAGCAGCTCGGGGCCCTTGATGTTGAGGAAGTAGGACTTGGCCTCCTTGGCATCCTCGCCGCGGGCCTCGGCGATCTTCTTCGCCAGCGAGTTGGCCACCGCCTTGGCGATCAGCGTCTTACCGCAACCGGGCGGGCCGTAGAGCAGCACACCCTTGGGCGGGCGCAGCGCGTACTCGCGGAACAGATCCTTGTGCAGGAACGGCAGTTCCACCGCATCGCGAATCTGCTCGATCTGGCGCGACAGGCCACCGATGTCCTCGTAGTCGACATCGGGAACCTCTTCCAGCACGAGGTCCTCGACCTCTGCCTTGGGGATGCGCTCGAAGGCGAAGCCGGCCTTGGTGTCGACCAGCAGCGAATCACCCGCCCGCAGCCTGCGCAGCATATGGTCGGGATCGTCGACTTCCTCGATATCCACCAGCTTGCTCAGCGGACCGGACAGCCAGACCACGCGCTCCTCGTCGGCGTGCCCGACCACGAGCGCCCGGCGGCCGTCGTCCAGGATCTCGCGCAGCGTACCGATCTCACCGGTCTGATCGAACTGGGCGGCCTCCACGACCGTGAGCGCCTCGTTCAACCGGACGGTCTGTCCGTAGTGCAGCGTGGATGTTTCGATATTGGGCGAACACGTCAACCGCATCTTGCGGCCCGAGGTGAACACGTCGACAGTCTGATCGTCGTAGACACCGATCAGAACGCCGTAGCCGCTCGGCGGCTGACCCAGCCGATCGACCTCCTCGCGCAGGGCCACCAGCTGCTGACGCGCCTCCTTGAGGGTGTCCATCAGCTTGGTGTTGCGAATCGTCAGCGAATCGATACGCGCTTCCAATTCCCTTGTGCGATCCGGCGAGTCGGCGAGTTGCCTTCGGAGTGCAGCCGCCTCGGCGCGTACTACCTCGAGTTCCCTCCAGGCCGCCGAATCCGAATTCTCGTTGGGGCTCATGATGCTGCTCCTCCCAGTCCCGGTCTATCAACGCTACCGGGCGCGAACCGTTCTCGCTTTCCGACATGGTTTCGTCGTGATCACATCTCAGCTGCGGTCGGCGGCCGGAGAACCATGTTAGCCTGCCCTAACCCGTTTCCGACGAGACATGTCGCCGGACCGAGCCGAAAGGTGTATTACTCGATGCTCCTTCCCACCGGTGGTACCCGTTGTAGTGGCAACGTCGCACACTCCGCTCGTGTTTCCCGAGTTCGTCTTGTGACGGCTACCGTCTTCGCGGCCCTCGCCGTTACCGGTATCACAGCATGTGGCTCCGACACATCGGAGGACTCGGCCGCGCCGGGCAGCACCGCGGCCGCCACCAGCGGTTCCGCGCACGACCACTCCACCGTGGCCGCACCGGCGCCCCAGGAGCTACAGGCCACCCTGGACGGCTTCGTCGATCCCGCGAAACCCACCGCCGACAAGGCGAAACTGGTGGTCGACGGGCAGCGGCGGGCCGCCAACATCGACACCATGACCCAGGGCCTGGCCAACTACGGCGCCATCACCTTCGCGGTCTCGGACATCAAGACGGAGGGCGAGACGGCCACCGCCCAGGTCGTCGTCACCTCACCGCACGGTGCGGCCCCCGCCACGCCCATGACCTGGCAGCACTCCGACACCGGCTGGCAGATCTCCGACCAGTCGGCGTGCACGATCCTCGCGATGGGCCGGGCGCCCTGCCAGGGCTGACGTCCCTGCTCGGTGACGGCGCTCTGTGACGGCCGAGGGCCCCGCGGGGCGGAGAGTCCCGCGGGCGCCCGGCGCCACCGGCCGAGCCCCGGATACCGGCCGAGTCCGGATGCGGCCGCTCAGCCCTTCGAGGGGCGGCGCTGCGGCTTGGGTGCGGTCACACCGTCGGCGAGACGCCGGGCGCTCACCAGGAAGGCGGTGTGGCCCTGCATGCGATGCTCCGGACGGACCGCCAGGCCGACCACGTGCCACGGACGCACCAGCGACTCCCAGGACTGCGGTTCGGTCCAGCATTCCTGCCGGCGCAGCGCCTCGACGACCTCCGACAGCTGGGTGACCGTGGCCACGTAGACCACGAGCACGCCGCCCGGGACGAGCGCCTTCGACACCGCGGGCAACGCGTCCCAGGGCCGGAGCATGTCCAGCACCACGCGATCGACCTGCGCATCCTCGTACTCGGCGACATCGCCGACGGTCAGGTCCCAGTTAGCGGGTCGTTCGCCGAAGAATGTCTCGACATTGCGGACGGCGTGGTCGGCGTGGTCGTCGCGGATCTCGTAGGAGATCACCCGGCCCTGCGGCCCGACCGCGCGCAGCAGCGAGCAGGTCAGCGCGCCCGATCCGGCCCCCGCCTCCAGCACCCGGGCGCCGGGGAACATATCGCCCTCGTGCACGATCTGCGCGGCGTCCTTCGGATAGATCACCGCCGCACCGCGCGGCATCGACAGCACATAGTCCACCAGCAGCGGCCGCAACGCCAGATACGGTGTGCCGTTGGCGGATCGGACGACGGTGCCCTCGTCGGCGCCGAGCAGGTCGTCGTGCCGGATCGGGCCCTTGTGGGTGTGGAACTCCCGGCCCGGTTCCAGCACCACGGTGTGCCTGCGGCCCTTGGCGTCGGTCAGCTGCACGCGGTCGCCGGTGGTGAATGGGCCGGTCCGTCTGGCCGTCATTGATCTCCGTTCCGATACCTGGATTTCGTGGTCGAGCGGGCGTGCCGGATTTGTCGGTGCCCCCGGATAGCCTGCCAGGTATGACAGCACCACCGACGCCCACCCCGGCAACCCCGGCATCGCCGGCGCCGGCGCTGTCGCCGTCGCGGGCAATGGATTTCAAACAATGCCCGTTGAAATACCGATTACGTGCCATCGATCGCATTCCGGAACGGCCGTCGCGGTATGCGGTGCGCGGCACCGTCGTGCACGCGGTGCTGGAATCGCTGTACCGGCTACCGAGCGGTGACCGTGTTCCGGAGCGCGCGGTGGCCCTGGTGGCACCCGCCTGGGAACGTTTGCTGGCGGAACGCCCGGAGGTCGGCACGGTGCTCGCCGACACCGATCCGGCCGCATTCCTCGACGAGGCGCGCCGGCTCGTGCGCGCCTACTACCGGCTGGAGGATCCGACCGCGCTCGACCCGGAATCCTGCGAGTCACTGATCGAGGCGTCGCTGGACGACGGCGCGCCGCTGCGCGGCTACATCGACCGGATCGATGTAGCCGCCACCGGGCAGCTGCGCGTGGTCGACTACAAGACCGCCCGCTCTCCCGCGCCGGCGGGCGAGCAGCGCGCGCTGTTCCAGCTGAAGTTCTATGCCCTGCTGGTACTGCGCACCCGCGGCATCGTGGCAGCCCAGCTGCGGTTGATCTATCTGTCCGACGGGCAGATCCTCACCTACGTCCCGTCCGAGGCGGAACTGGTGCGCTTCGAGCGCATCCTGTCGGCCCTGTAGGCCGCGATCGGCGCCGCCATGCGCACCGGAGAGTTCCCGCCCAGCCGCAGCCGGTTGTGTGCGTTCTGCGACTACCAACCCCTGTGCCCCGCCTTCGGCGGCACACCGCCGCCGTATCCGGGCCGGTCCGCTCCCCTTGCCGGCTGAAATCCACGCCGCACGCGGCGAGCCCCTTCGCGGCGCCGTACGCACCGGGTACCCGTTCGCCGGCTCGGTGGACGCGGGGCGTCCGGGCGGCCCGCCGGTGGACGACCATCGGCCCCCGGGGCCTCAACCGCTCGCCCTCGAGCCGTGGCACCCCGTTCAGGGGCGGCTCGGCCGCCGGAAGACGCGCACAATGGCGTCATGTTCGAGCGATTCACGGACCGGGCGCGCCGGGTTGTCGTTCTCGCGCAAGAAGAGGCGCGCCTGCTCAACCACAACTACATCGGGACGGAGCACATCCTGCTCGGTCTCGCCGCCGAGCGGGAAGGGACGGCCGCCCGCGTGCTGTCCACGCTCGACATCGAGCCGGATGCCCTGCGCGCCGAGATCGAACAGCTGCTCGGGCGGGGCGACGCCATGCCGAGCGGCCACCTCCCGTTCACGCCGCGCGCCAAGAAGGTGCTGGAACTCTCGCTGCGGGAGGCACTCCAGTTGGGGCACAACTACATCGGCACCGAACACATCCTGCTCGGACTGATCCGGGAGGAGGACGGCGTCGGGGCACAGGCGCTGGTACGCAAGGGCGCCGATCTGGTCCGGGTGCGCCGCCTGGTGACCGCCACGCCGGCCCGGTCGGGCCCGGAACCGATCGTCCCCACCTCCCCGCCCGAGGTGGCGCTGCACTCGCTGCGCGAGGAGAACCGATGGCTCCGCCACGAACTCGACCGGCTGCGAGAGTTCCTGCGCGCGCAGGGATTGTGGGAGATCATCCCGCAACCACCCGCCGAACGGCCGCCCGGCGCCGGCCCGGCCGAGGCGCCGTAGCCGATCAGAACCGGCAGGACCGGATATCGGTCGCCAGGATCGCCTTGGCGCCCAGCTCGGCGAGCCGGTCCATCATCTCGTTGCCCTGGCCGCGCGGCACCAGCGCGCGCACGGCGACCCAGCCCTCGTCGGCCAGCGGTGAGATCGTCGGCGACTCCAGTCCCGGCGTGATCTCGACCGCGGCGTCGAGCAGGCGCCTCGGGCAGTCGTAGTCGAGCATCAGGTACTGCTGGGCGAACACGACGCCCTGCACGCGGGCGACCAGCTGGTTGCGGGCCTTGTCGGTGCGGTCCGAGCCGGCCCCCTCGATCAGCACCGCCTCCGAATCGCACAGCGAGTCGCCGAACGCCACCAGGTTGTGCTGGCGCAGCGTGCGGCCCGAGCCGACCACGTCGGCGATGGCGTCGGCCACGCCGAGCTGGATGGAGATCTCCACGGCGCCGTCGAGGCGGATCACCTCGGCCTCGACGCCGTGCCGCTGCAGATCCCGCAGCACCAGGTTCGGGTACGAGGTGGCGATGCGCTTGTCGTAGAGATCCTGCACCTTCCACTCGCGCCCGGCGGGGGCGGCGTAGCGGAAGGTCGAGCGGCCGAAGCCGAGGCTCAGCCGCTCCTGCACCGGCGCGCCCGAATCGAGCGCCAGATCCCGTCCGGTCAGGCCCAGGTCCAGCTCGCCCGAACCCACGTAGATCGCGATGTCCTTGGGGCGCAAGAAGAAGAACTCGACCTGGTTGGCGTTGTCGAGCACGGACAGGTCGCGGGAATCGGTGCGCCTGCGGTAGCCGGCCTCGGTGAGGATCTCGACGGCGGATTCGGAGAGTGCTCCTTTGTTGGGGACTGCGACGCGAAGCATGGGGGTGTCCTTCCGGGACTCGTGACGGAGGGTTGCGTATCCCGCCGGGCATCCGGCGGGCAATCCGTCACAGATGTCGGTACACGTCGTCGAGCCGCAGCCCGCGGCCCACCATCAGCACCTGAACCCAGTACAACAGCTGCGAGATCTCCTCGGCCAGCGCCTCGTCGCTCTCGTGTTCGGCGGCCAGCCACACCTCGCCGGCCTCCTCCAGCACCTTCTTGCCCTGCGCATGCACGCCCGCGTCCAATGCCGCCACGGTCCCGGACCCCTCGGGGCGGTCGACCGCACGATTCTGCAGCTCGGCGAACAGGGTTTCGAAGGTTTTCACGGGGAGCCATTCTTTCAGATGCCCGCGCACGTCCCGCAACCGAGTATCGGGCGTTCCCGTCCCGGCAGGGTGCGGCGGCCGTGCGACCGGCCCGGTCAGGTGCCGGCTCCCGGGCGGCCGATGCGGTAGACGTAGTGGTTGCCGTCGTCGGCCGGATTGTCCGGCGTGAGGTGGCCCTCGGCGATCCGGCGCATTCCGGCCTTCTCCAGCGCCCGCCACGACGCCACATTCGCGGCGGCGACCGGGACGAGGAGACAGCCGGTGCCGGGATATTCGACCCACGTTCCCGCCACCACCGCGCGCAGCATCGCCGAACCCAGCCCGCGGCCGACCCGGTCCGGATCACCCACCAGGTAATCGAGCGAGGCCGCGCCCGCCGGCACCTCGACCAGCGGCGACAGCTCGTCGAGATATTCCGGATAGTCCGCCAGGCGGCACCGCTGCACCAGACCGAACGGTTCGCCGTCGGCGTATACGAGCAGGTCCTCGCCCGGTTCCGCACCGCGTGCCGCCGGACCGAAGTCGCGCTCGACCGCCTCGGGCGTGAACTCGTGGTTCCACCAGCGCCGCACGTGAGGTTGCGCGAGCCAGGTGGCGAGCAGCGGAAAGTCGGCCGGGGCGACCGGCCGCCACGCGAACACCGTCGTGTGCGTGTCGTTCACGAGTGCTCACGGTAGCCGTCCCGCGCCGCATCGGATATCCATTTTCACCGGTCACAGCGCTGTGGCGGACTCCGCCGTGCCCGGCGAAGACTCCGGCACGCCGGAAGGGGTGCGGGAACTTCGCCGTACTTGGCGAGTCTCCTATCGCCCCGCTACCGTCGGCCGCACCCGGGCGGGATATCCCTTTGTCCGGCATCCAGAAGGGGGAACGCAGATGAACGACGCCATGGTCGAGAACCGCCTGCGAGGACTCGAGTCCTTCGCTGGAAACGTCACCGTCGATCTCGCGGATATCAGGTCGACACAGGACCACCACACGGCAGTACTCACCCAGCACACCACCGAACTCACGGAAATCAAGTCGACACAGGACCACCACACGGCAGTACTCACCCAGCACACCACCGAACTCACGGAAATCACAGGGACACAACGCGAACACACCGCGACCCTGACCGAGCACACGGCGGTCTTGGCCAAACACACCATGTCTCTGGAGAACCTGGAACGGTCGGTAGAGAACCTGGAACGGTCGGTAGCCGAGATCAGGCGCGAAGGCGATGCGCGACATACCGCGACGACCACTATGCTCCAGGCGCTCCTCGACAGAGCACCCGGGTCCACTCCGTAGCCGACCGCTTTCGCCGACACGAAAGGCACCATGACGAACCACGTCACGCCCGCAGACCCGGTCGCCAAGGCCCGTGCCGCTGGAGAGCAGGCGTTCATGGCCGTCGAAAGCCTACGACGCAGCGAGGCGCGGCATCACCGGGAGATCATGGCCATGCTGCAGGAGCTTTTCGACAGGGCTCCCCAGGCGGCGCAGCGGCCCGGGCAGCGCTGATCGGTCCGAGGGCCCGGCGGCGGTAGCGCCGCCGGGCTCGCCGCCTCGCGGCGTCGGCGCGGGATGAACGGGCATCCGGCCTAACTGCTCAACAACTCCGCCAGCTCGCGCACCGCGATCCGCAGCTGCTCGGCGAAGTCGTGCATCTGCGCCGCCACGGATGTCGGGGTGGCCAGGTAGATGTTCCAGCGGTCGGGCAACAGCACGTACGCCACGCCGATGCACTTGGGGCTCGTGCACCCGAAACCGAAGTACTCGATATTCGCCGAGGGCGCCGAGCTGGTGCTCAGGTAGTCGTCGCGGGTGATGAGCCAGCCCGGGCTGTCGTAGAACGGCATCGGCTCGGTGGCGCCCAGCCGCTCGCCGCGCCGGCGCTGGATCAGCTGGAGTTCCCACAGGTGCTGTTCCGGGGCGTCGCCGCGCTGGCACTGCTTCGCGCGCTGCCCGTGCGCCTCGGCGGCCGCGCGCAGCCGCGCCCGCTTCTCGTCGGCGTCGGCCCGCGGATCGTCCATCGCCGCAACGAATTCCAGCATCTGCGGAGTGATCACGCGCATCGCCTCGGTGCGGCCGTTGCGGAACTGCCGGGTGGCGATGGACTCGTAGGTGGCGCCGATCAGCCCCTTGCTGCGCCGATGCGCGAGCTGGTAACTCAGCTGGGCGAAGGCGTCCGGCGACATGCCCAGCGACTTGGCGCGATCGGCGCCGAAGTCCTCGAACGAGACGATGCGCGTGGCATTGTCGGCGGCGAACCGGGCGAAGTCGGTGGCCGCGTCCGTGATCCGGGCACGCAGCTTCTCATCGAGCGCGAACTCGATCGGCTCGACCACGGGCAACCCCTGCGCCTGCGCCCCGGACCGCTCGGCATGGTCGGCGACCGGCGTCGCCAGCAGCGCGTCCACGAAAGACAGGATGGTGGTGCCGTCCAGGCCGCAGTGCTCGACATTGATACCCGCGCTGCCGTCGCCGAAGACGACGAACGACACCGCCTTGTCGAACCAGCGGTTGCCGCTGTCGCCGTGCAGCAGCTGATCGCAGGCGTGCTGGGCGTCGTGCGGGGCGAAATCCTCCAGGCAGACACAGAACAGCGCGGTCTCGATGGTGTCGAGGGCGGCGGCGTTCACCGGTTCCGCGCGCAGCCCGGCGCGCACGGTGGCCCATTCGGCCCGCGCGAGGGTGGTCAGATGGCCCGCGGCGGTGCCGGTCGCGGCCCGGCCGGTATCGGCCTTCAGCACCGACTGCAACCCGTCGACGAGATCCTCCTGGCTGTGCGGGGCGCCGCCCGCGCCGATCACGTCCATCCGGAACATGGTGCCGCGGAAGAAGACCACGATGTGGCGTGCCCGCGAGGGCCCCGGCCACTCGTCGCTGTAGGGCACCCGGACCGTGTCCTGTGGGTCGCCGGGAATCCTGGTCTCGGAGAACAGGGACTTGTTCTGCGCCATCGACAGGTGCTGCCCGCGCTGCGTCGCCGGCGGGATCTCCTCGGCGTCGAGCAGCAGCTTGTAGTTCACCGCGGCGGTGATGATCGCGGCCGCGCGCTCGGCCTGCCGGCCGGACGTCGAGCGGGCGAGCGGGGTGTCGTCGCGGAACAGGAAGAAGAAGTTGGCGTTCAACGCGATTCGGTCGCGCCGGCCCAGGTAGCGGGCCGGCCAGAACTCGTCGAGCCAGCTGCGCACGCCCGGTTCCGCGTCGAACCGCTGCAGGTCGGCGTGCAGGATGCGGGCCGGGCCGTCTTCCCGGAGCAGATCGGCGACGGTGCGCTCGGTCTCGGCGCGTTCGTCCTCGGTCAGCAGCGGCGCGCTCCATTCCAGGAATCGCGCACAGCTGTCCTCCAGGGTGGGCAGCGGCACGCGCGGCAGCTGGTCGTCGAAGGCGAAGGTGCGGTCGGTCACGGGCGGTCCTCGTCTGTGGTCGGTCGGTCGTCGTCGGGCAGGCAGAGATACAGCTCGGCGTGCAGCCACCCGTCGGCCTCCAGGCCGGTCGCATCGATCCCGTTGGCGGACAGGGTGTTCAGCACCTGGGTCTGCTCGGCCTCGGAGGCGAAGCGGCGCTGGCGGTGGGTGCCGGGTATGCGCTCTATCCGGTACCCGAGTTCCGTCAGCTCCGCCGCGATCGGCTCGAAGTCGAACATCCGCAGCACGAAGTGTGCCATCCACGGCAGCCGGGCACCGTGCGCCCGTGCCACGCGCAGCAACGTGCGCTCGGTAACGTAGCCGACGCAGCCGGTGGAGATCACCAGATCCGCGGACGCCAGTATCCGGCGCTGCGGTTCTGTGGGGGCCGAGGTCTCCAGATCGGCGTGCACGATGTCCTGCACCAGGCCCGCGGCCCGCGCGTAGGACAGCGCCGGACCGGCCGAGTCGGTGCCGATGAACCGGACCTCCGGCCGCGGATCGGCGGCCGCCAGCCGCGCCCGGTCGCGCGCGGCACAGGTGCCGGTATCACCGCCGCGGTAGTGTTCGGCCAGCTCGGTGACCGTGGTGTCCAGCCGCAGCACCGCGGCGTTCACCCCGTAGGAGCAGCCGATGTCCAGCACCGTCGGTGCCGTGCCCACGGCGGTCCGGTAGTCCGCGATGACCCTTTCGAAATGCGGTTTCGCCAGCTCCGGAATGCAATAGTCCAGTTCCGCCATCCGGTCGTAGTACGCGGAGGGATCGGGGCGATCGTAGATGTCGTCGAACGACGCTTTTCCGGTGCTGTGCAACGAAACCGGCACGGGCACGTCCTCTCAGTCGAGTAGTCGGTCGCCGCGGACCGTATTGCCCGCCGCGATGAGATGGTCGTCCAGTACCCGGCCGAACAGCTGCCGGGTGCGTTCGACGTTGCCTACGACACCGGTCTGCTCGGTGTAGGCGAAGATCGCCGAGTGCCGCTGCGCGGTGCCCTCCACCGGAGACACCCGGTGCAGCGAGAACCGGCCCTGGAACAGCTGGAGATCGCCGGGGCGCAGCTCCAGCCGGCGGATCAGCCCGTCGCCCCGGCCGGTCAGCACCGCGCGCACGTCCCCGAGGTTCTCTTCCTCCGGGGTCCGGATGCCGGGGCAGTATTCGAACACCCCGCCGGCCTGCGCGGCGCGGGTGAGCATCGAGACGGTGAAGGCGTTGGTATCGAAATGCCACGGGTGCGACATCCCCGGCGCCACGACGTTCAGGGTCAGTCCGGCCAGCGGATCGGCGAATTCGTGCAGTTCGGCGAGGCCGAAGCAGTCGGCGAGGAAGCGCTGGAAGCCCGGGCTGGTGTAGAGCACCTCGATCAGCGCGTCGGCCGGAATGAGATCGCGTGCGACGAAGGCGTTTCCGCGCTCGAGCACGATGGTGCCCGGATGACCGGACGGCAGGTCGGCATCCAGCGGGATATTGTAGGCGTTGACCTTCTCGACCGTGTAGTAGGCGTGCGGGGCCAGCGCATCCCCCTCGGCGCGCAGCGTATCCAGCAGCTCCGCGCGGATGAATCCCGGTAGGACACAACATCCGTCGGCGGCCAGGTCCGCTCTCGCCCTGTCCACCACGCGATTCCAGTCGGCGCCGCCGGGCCGATCCAAGGGATACCGCTCGGTATCCACGGCTCGCGGCAATGCCTCCCGATCGCCCTGTGCCCCTGCCGTTTCGGAGCCGGCGCCGGCCCTCGCCCGTCCATCGGCCCACTCCCCGGTCGAAGTCATGCAGCCATTCTGTACTGCCGAGGTATAACACGCCCGAGATTCACCAAGATCACTGGTAAACCTCACAAACCGGCGAGTAACGCTGTGCGCCACAGCTATTCCCGTGCACAATCTTCGGTCGGCCTTCGTTCGGACAGGACGCCACCGGTCCGCGGGCACTCCGCAACACCCCGGGACACTCTCCGCTACTGCCGTCCGGAAGGTTCCCGCGAACCGTCGTGTCCGGGCCCATCGACCGGGTCTCGGCACGAATCGGCCACACGATCGTCGCCGCGGCGGATCACCGCCAAGAGACCGAACGGTCGTGATGCCTACGGCCGGACGGCGCGGTGCACCGCGAACAGTTCGTCGGAGGTCAGCCCTACCAGCGTGTCGCGGAAGACGAGGCCGGGCCGCTCCGGCACCGGAACCTCGCACGGCACCACCAGCACCGCACACCCGGCCGCCGCGGCGGCCTCCGATCCGGTCGGCGAATCCTCCACGGCCACACACTGTTCCGGCCGCACACCGAGCAGCTCGGCGCCCCGCCGGTACGGGTCGGGGGCCGGTTTGCCCCGGACCACCTCGTCGCCACAGACGGTGATGTCGAAACTGTCGCGCCCCAGCCGGTCCAGGCACGACTCGGTGACCGTGCGGGTGGTGTTGGTGACCAGCCCGGTGCGCAGTCCCGCGTCCCGCACCGTCGCCAGTGCCTCTTCGGCGCCCGGACGCCAGGGCAGCGGACCGGCCATCAGGCCGGCCACCCGGCGATGCAGCCGCTCCCCCGCCTCGGCCATGGCCGCCGGATCCGGGTCCAGGCCGAGACCGGCGAACACGATCCGCAGCGCGTCGGGAGCCGACGCCCCGATCAGCCGGCGCCGCGTCGCATCGGTCATCTCGCCGCCCAGCTCGACCGACAGTTCCCGCATGCCGACATCCCAGAGCTTCTCCGAGTCCAGCAGGGTGCCGTCCATATCCCACAGCACGGCCGCGAGACCCGCCGAACCGCCGTTCCGGCCCGTCATCCTCGCTGCGAATCCGTGATGACGAGACCTCCCCCGCTCGGGGCGACGCGGAACCAGCGCCGCTCCGATTCCGAGCCGCCGTTCCGGTGGACGTAGGTCACGGTCGCGGTGGTGGTGTCGCCGTTCTGCACCACGTCCGACACGCGCACCGCGCTGAATCCGCCCCAGAACCGCATGTACGAATCGTACCCACCGGTCTGCGCCTGGTACTCGGGCGAGAGCATCGACCACGCGCCGCCGATATTGCCGGGCAGCATGCCGTAGTAGCTGGAGACGAACCCGGGCGCATCGGCCGGGCGCGGGGGCGTGCTGGAGGCGGGCGTGGACGACGCGGACGGGCTCGCGCTCGTCGTCGTGGCCGCGCTCCCCGGCTGCTCGCTCCGCGCCGGCGGCGGTACGGCCGCCGCCGACGGCCCGGCGCTCACCTGGGACGAATCGCCGCCGGCGACATTCCCGCCGTCGCCGCCGCCGTTGAGCGCGGCCACCAGACCGGCGATCACGATCACCACCCCCGCACCGGCCGCCGCCAGCACCAGGACGCGCCGGTTCCGCCGGCCGGCGGCTGGTTTCCGTTGCGGCGCAGGCGGACCCGCGAGCGTGGTGTCCGCGCGGGCGGGCGCCGGCGGGTCCGTCGGCACGTGCACGGTCGGATCGTCCGAGTTGTCCGCGGCGGCGCCGAGAACCGCCGTCGCCGCGGCGGCCTCCACCGGGGCTCCGGGCTTGGGCAGCACCTTGGTCGCCGACTTGGGTTCGGGCGCCGAGCGGCCCTCCGCCACCGCCGCGAGCGACTCCTGCGCCTCCCGCATCGTCGGCCGGATCCCGGCGTCGGCGGACAGCAGCTGGCTCAGCACCGGGGCCAGCGTCGCGGCCCGCCGCGGCGGCGGGACCTGCGCCCGCGCCACCGAATGCAGCACCGCCAGTGGATTGTCGCCCTCGCCGAACGGCGGCTTGCCCTCCACCGCGGCGTACAGCGTCGAACCGAGCGCGAACACGTCCGACGCCGGCTCCGGATCCTCGCCGCGGGCCAGTTCGGGCGACAGATACGCCGGGGTGCCGGCGAGGAATCCGGTGGAGGTGACGGTGACGTCGCCGACGGCCCGGGAGATGCCGAAGTCGGTGATCTTCACGGTGCCGTTGTCGGCCACCAGGATATTCGCCGGTTTCACGTCCCGGTGCACGATCCCCGCGTCGTGCGCGGCGGTCAGCGCGGCGGCCACCTTGGTCCCGATCCGCGCCACCTCCCGCGGGTCCAGCGGCCCCTTCTCCCGCATCAGCGCGGCCAGGCTCTGCGCGTCGACGAACTCCATGACCAGCCACGGCTGGCCGTCCTCCTCCGCGACGTCGAAGACCGTGACCGCGTTCTGATGATGCAGCCGGGCGGCGATCCGGCCCTCCCGCATCGCCCGCATCTTGGCCTCGAGCGCCTGCGACCGCGTCAAACCGGGCGCCAGCAGCAGCTGTTTGACCGCCACCGTGCGTCGCAGCCGTACGTCGGTGGCGCGCCAGACGACGCCCATCGCTCCCGTCCCGATCGGATCGCCCAGCCGGTATCGTCCCGCGATGAGCCGGTCTGACGTCATGGTGTTGTACCCCTTAGTGCCCGCACGCAGTATCCATCGCGCCATCAGCGGGGCCCTGCGTGGTGACGCTCCGCTACCGCCTCCGGGCCGGACCGCTCATGACGGTGTCCCATCGCGCCATGAGCGGGGCCCCGCGCGCGACCGTGTCGCTACCGGACCACGAGCGGGCCCGGCATGGTGACGCCCCGCTGCCACCACCGAGCCCGTCCGCTCATGTGCCGGGCCACCCTGCCACTCTGCGCGGGCAGCCCGGAAACCTCGAAAAGTCTACGCGTTGAAGTATTTCGCTTCCGAATGCAACAGGACGAAGGCATCGGTCGACTGCTCCGGATGCAGCTGCAACTCCTCCGACAGCGTCACCCCGATGCGCTCGGACTCCAACAGCGACACCAGTTTCGCACGGTCCTCCAGGTCGGGGCAGGCCCCGTAGCCGAACGAGAAGCGGGCGCCGCGGTAGCCGAGCTTGAAGTACTCCTGCACGTCGGCGGGATCCTCCTCGGATACCGAATGTCCTTCCAGCACAAGCTCCTCGCGGATGCGGCGGTGCCAGTACTCGGCCAGCGCCTCGGTCAGCTGCACACCGATGCCGTGCACCTCGAGGTAGTCGCGGTAGTTGTCCTGCGCGAACAGCTGGTCGGCGAAGTCGGCGATCGGCTGTCCCATGGTCACCAGCTGGAACGGCAGCACGTCGACCTGTCCCGTCTGCGCCGCGAACTCGCGGGACCGGATGAAGTCGGCGATGCACAGGAAGCGGCCGCGCTGCTGGCGCGGGAAGGTGAAGCGGAACCGTTCCGGCGCACCGGGCTCCGGCTCGGTGAGCACGACGACATCGTCACCCTCCGACACGGCCGGGAAGTAGCCGTAGACCACCGCGGCATGTTGCAGCACGCCCTCGGTGGACAGCCGGTCCAGCCAGTAGCGCAGCCGCGGCCGCCCGTCGCTCTCCACCAGTTCCTCGTAGCTGGGCCCGTCGCCGCCGCGCTGCCCGCGCAGGCCCCACTGCCCCAGGAACAGCGCGCGCTCGTCGAGCAGGCCCGAATACTCGGCCACCGCAAGACCCTTCACCACCCGGCTGCCCCAGAACGGCGGCACCGCGACCGGCAGATCGGCGGCCACGTCGGAGCGTTCGGGTATCTCGACGGGCGCCTCCTCGGCCTTGCGCTCGGCGGCGATCCGCTTCGAACGTTCGTGCCGCGCCTTGCGTTCGGCGGCCTTCTCCCGCTCCGCGATCGCCTCGGGGCTGTCGTCCTCCACGTCGCCGCCGCGCTTGCGGGTCATGATGTCGTCCATCAGCCGCAGGCCCTCGAAGGCGTCGCGGGCGTAGTGCACGTCGCCCTGGTACACCTCGGTCAGGTCGTTCTCCACGTACGAGCGGGTCAGCGCGGCGCCGCCGAGGAGCACCGGGTACTCGGCCAGACCCCGGGTGTTCATCTCCTCGAGGTTCTCCTTCATCACCACCGTCGACTTCACCAGCAGCCCGGACATGCCGATCACGTCGGCCTTCTTGTCCACCGCACTGTCGATGATCGCCGAGATCGGCTGCTTGATGCCGAGGTTCACCACCTCGTATCCGTTGTTGGACAGGATGATGTCGACCAGGTTCTTGCCGATGTCGTGCACGTCGCCCTTCACCGTGGCCAGCACGATCCGGCCCTTGCCCGCATCGTCGGTGGCCTCCATGTGCGGCTCCAGATGCGCCACGGCCGACTTCATCACCTCGGCGGACTGCAGCACGAACGGCAGCTGCATCTGCCCGGACCCGAACAGCTCGCCCACGGTCTTCATGCCGGCCAGCAGCGTCTCGTTGATGATCTGCAGCGGCGGCACCTCGGCCATCGCCGCGTCCAGATCGGCGTCCATCCCGGCCTTCTCACCGTCGACGATGCGGCGCTCCAGCCGCTCGAACAGCGGCAGCGCGGCCAGTTCCTCCGCCCGCGACTCCCGCGACGACGCCGTCGACACGCCCTCGAACATCGTCATCAGCTTCTGCAGCGGGTCGTAGTCGTCGCCGCGGCGGTCGTAGACCAGATCCAGCGCCGTCTCGCGCTGATCGTCGGCGATGCGCGACATCGGCAGGATCTTCGATGCGTGCACGATCGCCGAATCCAGTCCGGCCTGCACGCATTCGTGCATGAACACCGAGTTCAGCACCTGCCGCGCCGCCGGATTCAGGCCGAAGGAGATATTCGACAGGCCGAGCGTGGTCTGCACGTCCGGATGTCGGCGCTTCAGTTCCCGGATGCCCTCGATGGTTTCGATGCCGTCGCGGCGCGACTCCTCCTGCCCGGTGCCCAGCGTGAAGGTCAGGCAGTCGATGATGATGTCGCTCTCGCGCAGACCCCAGTTGCCGGTGATGTCGGCGATCAACCGCTCGGCGATCTCGACCTTCTTCTCCGCCGTGCGCGCCTGGCCCTCTTCGTCGATGGTCAGCGCCACCACCGCCGCGCCGTGCTCGGCCACCAGCCGCATCGTCTGCTGGAAGCGCGAGTCCGGACCGTCGCCGTCCTCGTAGTTCACCGAGTTGATCGCGCAGCGGCCGCCGAGGTGCTCCAGACCCGCCTGCAGCACGGCGGTTTCGGTGGAGTCCAGCATGATCGGCAAGGTCGACGCCGTCGCCAGCCGGCTCGCCAGCTCGGACATGTCGGCGGTGCCGTCGCGGCCCACGTAGTCGACGCACAGGTCCAGCATGTGCGCGCCGTCGCGGGTCTGGTCCTTGGCGATGTCCAGGCACTTCTGCCAGTCGGCGGCCAGCATCGCCTCGCGGAAGGCCTTGGAGCCGTTGGCATTCGTGCGCTCGCCGATCATCAGCACCGAGGCGTCCTGCTCGAACGGCACCGCCGTGTACATCGACGACACGCTCGGCTCCGGCTGCGGCTCGCGCCGGGTCGGCGACACCTCGGACACCGCCTCGGCGACCTGCCGGATGTGCTCGGGCGTGGTCCCGCAGCAGCCGCCGACCAGCGCCAGCCCGAACTCGGTCACGAAGCCGCGCAACGCGATCGCCAGTTCCTCCGGGGTCAGCGGATATTCCGCACCGTTGGCGCCCAGCACCGGCAGGCCCGCGTTCGGCATCACCGACACCGGCACCCGCGCGTGCTTGGACAGGTGGCGCAGATGCTCGCTCATCTCGTCCGGCCCGGTGGCGCAGTTGAGGCCGATCATGTCGACGCCGAGCGGTTCGACCGCCGTCAGCGCCGCCCCGATCTCGCTGCCCACCAGCATGGTTCCGGTGGTCTCCACGGTGACGTGGTTGATGATCGGAATCCGGCGGCCGGCCTTCGCCATCGCCCGCCGGCTGCCCGTGACCGCGGCCTTCACCTGCAGCAGGTCCTGGCAGGTCTCCACCAGGATCGCGTCGGCGCCGCCGTCGAGCATGCCCAGCGCCGCCTCGGTGTAGGCATCACGCAGCGCGGCGAACGGGGCGTGGCCGAGCGTCGGCAGCTTCGTCCCCGGTCCCATCGACCCCAGCACGTAGCGGGGCGCGCCGTCGGCCGACGGCCCCATCTCGTCGGCCACCTCGCGGGCCAGCCGGGTGCCCTGTTCGGACAGGTCCCGGATCCGGTCGGCGATGTCGTAGTCGGCCAGGTTCGGCAGGTTGCAGCCGAACGTATTGGTCTCGACGGCATCGGCCCCGGCCTCGAAGTACGCCCGGTGGATGTGCCGCAGCACGTCCGGCCGGGTCTCGTTCAGGATTTCGTTGCACCCTTCCAGGCCGCGGAAGTCGTCCAGGGTGAGGTTCGCGGCCTGCAGCATGGTGCCCATTCCGCCGTCACCGACCACGACCCGGCGGGCGAGTGTGTCGAACAAAGTGGTATCGAATTCGGCGCCAGCTGAGACAGACATGTCGTCCAGAGTAGTGGGACGACCGGACAGTTCTAGTCGAAGGACCGCCACGGCAGCGCCTCGGTGACCGGTCCCACATCACTATATCCGCGCCCGGCGGGCCGTGGGCATCCCGCGTCTGCGCTGGTGGGAGGACAAGCCCGCGGCACGGGCAAACCCACCACCAATCGACCTGGATACGTTTCACAATTTTCTCGGCGGACGGTCTCCCAACGGACGGGGAGCATCGGTGCCACACCGGCCCGCCGACACGCGCGTTGGCGCATATGCCGTGAACGATACGGCCCCCACGCCGTAGGCTGACCGAGTGAACCCCAGTGCATCACCCGATCCGGAACTGCCGACGCTCCGCGACCCGGTGCTCGTCGCCGCCTTCGAGGGCTGGAACGACGCGGCCGACGCCGCCAGCGGCGCCGTCGAGCATCTGGAACTGATCTGGGACGCCGAACCGCTCGCCGAGCTGGACTCCGAGGACTACTACGACTACCAGGTGAACCGGCCGACCGTACGCCAGGTCGACGGTGTCACCCGGGAGATCCAGTGGCCGTCGACCACGCTGTCGGTGTGCTCACCGCCGGGCAGCACCCGCGACATCGTGCTGCTGCACGGTATCGAGCCGAATATGCGCTGGCGCAGTTTCTGCCGCGACATCCTGGAACTCACCGAGCAGTTGCGCGTCTCTACGGTGGTCATTCTCGGTGCCCTGCTCGCCGACACCCCGCACACCCGTCCCGTCCCCGTCACCGGCACCGCCTACAGCAAGGAGGCGGCCGAGCGGTTCGACCTCGAGCAGACCCGCTACGAGGGCCCGACCGGTATCACCGGCGTCCTGCAGGACGCCTGCGTGCGCGCGGGCGTTCCGGCCGTGTCGTTCTGGGCCGCCGTCCCGCACTACGTCTCGCAACCGCCGAATCCGAAGGCCACCATCTCGCTGCTGCACCGCGTCGAGGAGGTGCTCGACATCGAGGTCCCGCTCGGCGAGCTGCCCGCCCAGGCCGAGGACTGGGAGGCGGCCGTCGACGAGATGACCGCGGGTGACGAGGAGGTCAGCGAGTACGTGCGCTCGCTGGAGGAGCGCGGCGACGCGGCCGTCGATCTCAACGAGGCGATGGCCAAGATCGACGGCGACGCCATCGCCGCGGAGTTCGAGAAATATCTGCGCCGCCGGGGCCCGGGCGGCTTCAGCCTCTGAGCGAAGCCGGCGGGGAATCGGCAGCGGCCACGGTGTCTTCCGGCACGGCCGAGCGATTTCCGGTCGGGCCGAGCGGGTTTGTGGTCCGCCGAGCGGATTTGTGGTCCGGCCGAACGGATTTCCGGCGCGGCCGAACCGGGCAACGACGAAGGCCGGCTGCCCGGTCAGCGGGCCTTGCCCAACGCCGTCGCTCCGTACTCGATGTAGGACGTTCGCGATGCGGGACTACTTCCCTGGTCCGGGCGGCGGGGTCAGCACTCCATGGTCCACACCTGCGCCTCCGCCTCCTCCGCCAGCTTCGCGATCAGCAACTCGCGCGGGATCGTCTGGCCGGCAAAGTGTTCGAGCGACGGCACCACCACGTGGTGGGCCTCGGCACGCTTGAGTTCGGCCGTCAACTCCGCGAACGCGGCGCCGTCACCCTGGGTCGATTCATGGAACGTGGCGGCGAAGCAGAGCCCCTCGCTGGCGGCGAGCACGCACATCGCATCCTCGAGCTCGTCGCCGTCGCCATCGGCAAGGTCGTCACGCACGTATCCATAGATCAACGCTTCCACCCGAACCTCCGTTTGGATGTGGACTGGGATTCGCTGTTCTCTTGTCGGTACTGCGTCTTCGGTACTGCTTGATGCCGAAACCGATCGGTCGGCACCGGGCCGGCAAACCGCCCACTACGAGGATGCGACATTCGCAAATGCAATTGCAGATGTCAATCCGGTGACATCTGGATGCCCTATTCGGGCCACCGATCGTTAACTGGTGGGATACTACATACGTGACCGCTGGTGACGATCGACCCGTCTGGGCTGTCAGGATGCGCTCCGAACGAGATGCCAGGGGGTGGTCACAGGCCGAAGCCGTGCGCGCCATGCGCGCCAAGTCCTCGCACAACCTGCCGACGGACAATACTCTGCTGCGTAACTGGCGCCGTTGGGAATCCGGCGAGTCGCGGCCGGACGATTTCTACGCCCCGATCATCGCGGCCGCCTTCGACACGGTCACCGCGGCGTTCTTCCCCAAGGCCCGGCCCAACCGCGACGACGAGCTGCTGTCCTCGACGGGCATGGACACCCTCGAGTTCATCGGCCGGCTGCGGATGTCCGACGTCTCGTCCGCGACACTGGATGCCATTCACATCACCGCCGAGCGCCTGTGCAGCGAGTACCCCTACACCGACCCGCACGAACTGCACGCCGAGGGCACCTCGTGGCTGCGCCGCATCACCTCCCTACTGGACGGTCGGCTCACACTCGCGCAGCACCGGGAGGTGCTGGTGCTGGCGGGCTGGGTGGCCCTGCTGGTCGGCTGCGTCGACTACGACCTGGGCTGGCGGACCGCGGCCGAGGCCACCCGGCGGGCCGCGATGTCGCTGGGGCGAGAGGCCGAACACGGCGAAATCATCGGCTGGGGAGCCGAAATGGCCGCTTGGTTCGCCCTGACGCAGGGCAACTACCGCGGCGCGATCGAATCCGCCGACACCGCGCTGGCAACCGCCCAGCAGCTCGGCGTCGGCGTCCAGCTCGCCGCCCAGCAGGCCAAGGCGCATGCCCGCCTGGGCGACCGCGCGCGGATGGAGGCGTCGCTGCAGCGGGGCCGGGCGATCCTCGAGCGAATGGACCATCCGACCAATCTGGACCATCACTTCGTGGTGGATCCGCAGAAGTTCGACTTCTACGCCATGGATTGCTGCCGGGTCGCCGGCGACGACCGGCTCGCGGAAACCTATGCCCACCAGGTGATCCGCAACTCCACCGGACCCGACGGCACGCTGCGCAAGCCGATGCGCGTCTCGGAGGCCCAGCTGACGCTGGCGGTGGTCGCGGTGCGGGCGCGTGAACTGGAGCGGGCCGTCGACGAGGGCATGCGCGCCTTCGACGGGCGGCGGCGTTCGCTGCCCTCGCTGCTGTGGATCGCGGGCGAGGCGGCCCGGGAGATGATCGAACGCTTCCCCGGCGAGCCCCGCACCCACACCTATCTCGACCGGTTGCGCTCGCTCGCCGGCTGAACCGGCGTGCCCCGGCCTCCCGAGGAACACGAGTGTTCGTCGCCCGCACCGCAGTTCACGGGGTCGGCGAGGGCACCGCGGCACTCGGGCGCGCCCCCGCGCACGACACCGCGGCGCGCCGAGACCGGGCACCGCGTCGGCTTGTCGCATCCCGGTACTACTCTCGTGCCGGTGACCGAGTCCGCTGAAGAATTGCCCGACGCCGCCGCCGCGCCGACGGCCCTGTTCGACAGCGCGACCGTCGACCGCGGCCGTACCGTGTTCGCTCCGGTCGGTATCGGCGGCTCCGCCGACCCGGTCCCGATCGAGGGATCCGAGGCCGGCGAGCGGCTGCGGCTGTTCTCGTTCGCCACCGCCGAGAAGCGCGGCGAATATCTGTGGGTGCTGCGGGCGTTCGATCACGCGCGCGCCGCCTACGTGGTGTTACTGCACGCCAACGACGTGTCCGAGACCCTGGCCCGGTTCCCCGAGGCGCCCCGGCTCACCGCAGCCGAGGTGGGGCCGCTGCTCGAGCAGCTGCACCGGTGGGGCGTGCTGGAGCGCAGCTACGACGGCAGCCGCGCGGCCACCCTCGCCGAATACCGCAACCGGCACTTCGTCTATCAGTTCTCCCGCGCCGGCTACCAGGCCTACCGCGCGGTCGCGGACGTCCTCGGCGTGCGGCTGGACGAGGCGTCGCTGTCCCGGCTGGTGCTGCCGGAGCTGCTGTCGGATCTCGACGCGCTCGCGCGCGCGAACCGCACCGGCGACGCGGAGCGGGTGTACCGCATCCTCAATCGGCTCGACACCGCGCTGTCGGAACTGGCCGACCGGGCCGCGCACTTCTACCTGACCCTGGGCGATCTGGTCCGCACCACCGAGGCGACGCCGGAATCGTTTCTCGCCCACAAGGATGCGCTGCTGGCGCACATGCGCGAGTTCAGTATGGATCTGGCCCGGTTCGCGCCGCGGCTGACGGCCGCCATCGCGGAGGTCGAGGACACCGGGGTCGACGAGCTGATCGCCCGCGCCGGCGCCTGCGACGAGCGGGTGCTGCTGAGCCTGCCCGAGCGGGAGGCCGACTGGCGGGCCCGCTGGCAGGGCCTGCGCGGCTGGTTCGTCGCCACCACCGCGGATGCCGGTGCGGGCGACGGCAATCCGGTCACGGAGGCCGAGCGGCTGCGGGAGGCCACGATGAGCGCCATCGCGGCCGTGCTGTCGCTGCTGCGCCGGGTCACCGAGACCCGCAAGGGCGGGGTGAGCCGCGAATCGGCGCTGCGGCACCTGGCCGGCTGGTTCACCGCCGCGCCCACCGCCGAGAGCGCGCACGCGCTGTTCGACGCCGTATTCGGGCTCGGCCGGCCGCGGCACCTGGCCATGGAGCATCCCGACGCCGATGTGGTGCCGGCGATCCGATCCTGGTGGGACGCACCGCCGCTGGAGATCGCCCGGACCCTGGCCGAGACCGGCCGCCCGCCCTCGCCCGGGGCGCCGTCGCGGATCCAGCGCAACGACGCCGGTGTCCGGCGTTTGCGCCAGGAACAGCTGGACGCGCAGCGCGCCCGCGCCGACGCCGCCCGAGGGTTGGCCTCCGCCGACGTCTACGAGCGCGCACTCGACGACCGGGAGACCGAGGTGCTGCTGCGCCTGCTCGATGCGGCGTCCACGGCCTGGGTCCCGGTGCGCGGCCGGGTGGGCGGTACGACCGGTACCGACAGCGGGGTCACGCTGACGGTCCGCGAGCACGCCGGTTCGACCGTCGTCCGCACGGCGCACGGCCTGCTGCACCTGAACAACCGGCGCCTGGAGGTGCGCGAGAACACCCGCGCCGCAACCGAGTCCGGTCGGTCGTGATGCACGCGCGCGGCATCGACCCGCTCGCGCTGGACAGCTATCAGCGCGCCGCCCGGGTGATCCTGGCCAACCACCTGGTGACCCGCGGCTTCCCCGATCGCATCGCGCTGCCGCTGATCCGGCGGTGGGCCACCGAACTGCGCGAGGATCTGGCGGAGCTGTTCGGCTACCGGCTGGAGGTCACCGAGACGACGGCCCGCCTGTTCCCCGTGCTGGACCGCCTGGACGCCGACCGCCCCGCCCGCACCCCCGCCGACCGCGTCTTCGACCGGCGCCGATACGCCTATCTCGCCCTCGCGCTCGCCGCGCTGGGCCGGGCGGGAGACCAGATCACGCTGTCCGAGCTGGCCGATCAGGTCGCGTCGTACACGACCCGGGTCGAGGGCCTGGAGCTGTCCACCGATCGCGCGGCGGACCGGGACGCGTTCGTGGACGCGATCGCGTGGCTCGCCGCGCGCGGGGCAGTGGCCCTCGCCGACGGTGACGCCGGCGGCTGGGCCGCCGACCCGGAGGCCGGCGAGGCGCTCTACGACATCGACCGCTCGGTGGTGTTCGCGATCTTCCGGCCGCCCCGCGTGCTCCAGCACCTGCACAGTGTGCGCGGGCTGCTGGCCGACGAGTCCGACGGCGCCGCACCGGGTTCGGCGCGGCGCACCCGGACGGCGGCCGCGAGCCGGGTGCGCCGCGCCCTGGTCGAGCTGCCGGTGGTGTACGCCGAGCAGCTGCCCGACGACGAACGCGCCCTGCTCGGCTCCGAGAAAGTGGTCGCCGAGGTCGAGCTGCTCACCGGGTTGCGGGCCGAGCGGCGGGCCGAAGGGGTCGCGCTGATCGACGTCTCGGGCCGGTTCTCCGATATGCGCTTCCCCGGCACCGGCACCCTCGCCCAGGTGGCGCTGCTGCTCATCGGCGAGATCGCGGACCGGGTGCTCGACATCGACCATCCGCTGCCGCGCCGCCGCCTGCCCGAACCCGGTGCCGCGCTGGCCGATCGGCTCGACGCCGCCATCCCGGAGTCGACCGTCTTCGCGCCGATGGTCATCGACTCCGAATATGAGGCCGCGGAGGAGGTTTCGGAGCCGCCCGCGGACGAGCCGGAGGTGCCCGAACATCCGGTCGTCGAGTTCGACTGGATCCGCGAGACCGTGCAGGCCCTCACCCACCGCTACGGGTCCACCTTCGCCGCGCAGTGGCAGGCCGACGTCCCCGGGCTCACCCGGGAGGTCCTCACCATGCTGGAGCGTCTCCGGCTGGTGCGGACGCTCGACGACGGCCTGCTCGTGCTGCCCGCGCTGGCCCGCTACCGCGGCGCCGTCGTCACGGTCCGCACCCGCGCCGAATCCGAACTGTTCGCCTCCGCAACGAAACTCGGCGCCCACGCGCAGACAGAGCCCGCACCCGCCACGCCTCCGGGCGGTGACTCGTGATCCCGACACGTCGTCGCGGCATCGCGCACGCGGGCCGGCACGAGTCGACCGACGACCGAGCCGGCGGCGTTCGCGCACGTCGTGTTCACCCGGGCCGCTCACCTTCCCCCGCATGCCGTTCGGAATCCGGCTCCGGTGACGAGCGCACCGCGAGACGTACCGGTGCGCCGCACCGCGCCGGATCACCGGACGGACTCGGCCACGGTGGTCGCACCGCCATAGGGCGGTTCGGTGCGTCCGGCCGATCCAGCCGTCCGGAACACGGTGCGTTCCGAGCCGGGACACGCGCATCGCGCCGGGTGTCCCCGAGACACGCACCGGCACCCATCCCGAAATCGGTGGCCCACTGTGTCGCACAAGCACAGGACGTCGCACAGGCACAGGACGTCGCACAGGCACAGGACGTCGCACAGGCACAGGACGTCGCACAGGCACAGGACGTCGCACGGGCACGGGGCGGTGTGGCGCAGAATCTCCCGCGGGGGCGTGGCGCGGCGGCTACCGGACCGGCAGTCCGGGCGAACGGCAATCTCGAACGGAAGGGGACGGCGTAGCTGATGGAGTCCATTCATGGTGGCGTGCGGTTCGTTCCCACCCGGGCGGGGATCGTCAATCTGTGGGACTACCGCGATCAGGAGTTCTGCTTCGCGGACGGGCGGCTGGTGCTGCGCGGGCCGAACGGATCCGGCAAGACCAAGGCGCTCGAGGTGCTGTTCCCGTTCGTGTTCGACGGGCGGATCGAGCCGCGGCGGCTGAATCCGTTCGCCGGTGAAGAACGCACGATGAAGTCGAACCTGCTGTACCGCAAGCAGGAATCGGCGTACTCGTACGTCTGGATGGAGTTCGCGCGCGGACGGTGGGCGGATCCGGAGGTCGTCACCGTCGGCATCGGCATGCGCGCGACGCGCTCCGCCGACAAGGTCACCCGCTGGTATTTCGTCGCCGACGGCCGGGTCGGCGTCGATTTCTCGCTCATCGGGCCCGACGACCGCCCACTGACCCGCAAGCAGCTGGCCGATCAGATCGGCACCGACGCGATCACCGACCGTCCCGTCGACTACCGGGCGGCCATCGACGCCCGGATGTTCGGCCTCGGATTGCAGCGCTACGACCAGCTGATCAACCTGATCCTGACGCTGCGCCGCCCGCAGCTGGCCAAGAATCTCGATCCGCGCGGGCTGTCCCAGGCGCTGACCGACGGCCTGCGGCCGCTCGACGACCAGATGATCCTCGACGCGGCCCGCTCCTTCAGCGATATGGAGGAGGTCGGCCGCACCCTGGAGGGCCTGGTCCAGGCCGATACCGCCACCCGCGCCTTCGTCGACGTCTACCGCAGATACCTGGGCGTGCAGGCGAAGTCGGATGTGGACCAGGTCGGCACCCGGCTCGACGCGGTCACCCACGCCGCCACCGCGCTGTTCGCCGCCACGGCGCTGCGCGAGCGCCGCGAGGCCGAGCGCGCGGCCGCCGAGGTCCGCGCCGAGGAGGCCGACCGCGCCTACGAGCACGCCCTCGCCGATCGCGAAAACCTGCAACGTTCCAGCGCCTACGAGGGTAAGCAGCAGCTCGACGATCTCGCCGACGCCGTGCGCCGCCTGGAGGCGTCCGCGGCGGTGCACCGCGACAAGGCGACCAAGGCCCAGCAGGCGGTGGACCAGCGCGCCGCCGAGGCCGAACGCGGCCGCGCCGCCGTCGAATCCGCCGCCGCGGCCCTGTCCCGGGGCGAGGACGAGCTGCGCTCCGCCGCCGAGGAGGCGGGAATCACCTGGACCGCACTGCCGGAACAGGCCCGCGGCGAACAGCTCACCGCCACCGTGCGCGGCCACGCCGAGGAACGCGACGCCGATGTGCGCGCCGTCCGCCAGGCGCTCACGCTGGTGGACGCCGCCGGCGCCGACCGCGCCCGCGCCGAGCGTGCCGCCCAGCGCGCCGCCGAACAACGCGACGCGGCGGCGGCCGCCCTCGCCGAGGCCGAGGCGGCGGTCACGCTGGCCCGGTCGAATACCGCCGCGGCCCTGCGGGAATGGTGGGACGAGCACCGCGACCTGCACTCCCCCGTCCGCTCCGGACTGTTCGAGGCCCTCGACGCCGCCCTCGGCGAGGCGGGCGCCGACGACGCGCCCTCCCTTGCCGAGGTGCTGGCCGAACGCACCGAGCCGCTGACCGAGGAGATCCGCGCCCGCCGCCAGCAGGCTCGCACGGCCGCCGCGCAGGCCGCCGCACAGGCCGAGTCGCTGCGCGCCGAGCGGCAGCGCGTGGCCGCCGAACACGACGACGCCCCACCGGCTTTCGCGGCGCGCACGGACGACCGCGCCGGCCGGCCGGGCGCGCCGCTGTGGCGCCTGGTGCGGTTCGCCGGCGAGGTCGATCCCGGGCGGGCCGCCGGAATCGAGGCCGCGTTGCAGGCCGCCGACCTGCTCGACGGCTGGGTGTGCGCCGAGGCCGAGCTGCCGCATCATGATTCGGACCAATTCCTCGTCCCGCTCCCCGAAGCGGCCCGGCCGCCGGGCCGGACGCTCGCCGATGTTCTTGTCGCGGAGGATGATTCGGACGACATCACCGTCCCCCGCGATACCGTCGCCGGCGTTCTCGCCTCGATCGCGCTGAGCGGCACCGATTCCGACGCGGACGGCCGGGTGACGATCGGTGCCGACGGCCGGTTCCGCCAGGGCGTGCAACTCGGCCGGCACACCAAGCCGCGGGCCGAGTTCATCGGGGCCACCGCCCGCGCCCACCGCCGCGAACTGCGGCTGACCGAAATCGATGCCGTGCTCGGCGAGACCGAACGGAGCGAGCGGGCGGCCCGCGCCGACGACGAGGACGCCACCGCGGAGTTGACCCGGATCTCCGCCGCCGCCAAGGCCCTGCCGCGCGCCCATGCCGTCACCACCGCGTTGCGCGCGGTGTCCGAGGCCGGCGGCATGCTGCGCTCCCGCTCGGAGACCGCCGCCCAGGCCGACCGCGAACTCGATCAGGCCGTCGCGGAGTACGGCACGGCCGACAAGAAGGTCCGCTCGGTGGCGTCCGCCCACCGGACCCCGCGCGATCCCGCCGACATCGACGCCCTGGCCGCCGCGATCCGGCACTTCGAGAACACCGGCACGGCCCTGCTGCGGCTGCGCGGCGACCATCAGCGCGAGCACGAACGCGCCCGCGAGGCCGAGGACCGTCACACCGAATCCCGGGATCTGGCCGAGGCATTCGCCGAGGAGGCCGAATCCGCCCGCACCGGGTACGAGGAGCAGCTGCGCAAGCTGGAGACCCTGCGCGAGGCGCTGGGCGCGGGCGCCGCCGACATCGACCGCGAACTCGCCCAGGCCCGCGAACGCATCGACGCCGCCCGCGCCGAGCAGAAGGCGGCGCGCAAGGCCGCCGCCGATGCCATCGAGGGGGTCGGCACCGCCGAGGGCGCCTACCGGGCCGCGCACGACTCGCTCGGCACCGCCCTCACCGAGCTGCTCGCCGACGTGAAACACCTTGCACCCTATGCCCGTCCGGACCTGCTCGGCCTGCTCGGCGCGCCCGCCGAGAGCCGCTGGCCGAGCAGCGAGGCGGCGTGGTCGACCGCGGAACAGCTGCTGTACCGGATCGAGACCGGCGGCCCCGACGGCCTGAACGCCGACGGCGGGCTGCGAGTACTGCCCGACGAGGTGCACCAGCTGTTCGACAACCTCTGCGCCGCAACGACTTCCGTGCGCGCGAGCGAGGCGACCCGGAAGTCGACCCGCAGCGCCGTCACCGCCGCGCTGCAGGAGTTCGACGCCGCGCTCGCCGCCGCCCGCCAGGACTACCGGCTGCAGTGGGATGCCGCCGACGGGCTCACCGTCGTGCAGGTGCACGACGATCAGGGCGCCACCGCGCTCGCCGATTTCGCCCAGCGCATCGCCGGGGCACGCTCGGACCAGGAGCTGCTGCTCACCGACGCCGAGCGCCGCATCCTGGAGGACGCGCTGCTGACCGGCCTCGCCCAGCAGATCCACGAACGCACCAGTGACGCCCGCGATCTCATCACCCGGATGGGTGCGGAGATGAAGCAGCGCCGGATGTCCTCGGGCAACACCATCGGCGTGCACTGGGTGCTGGCCGACAACCTGTCCGACTCGGCGCGTGCGGTGTGCAAACTGCTCGACCGCGACTCCTCCGAGCTGGCCCCCGACGATCTCGCCACCATCCGCGCGCATTTCGCGGCCGAGATCCGGGCCGCCCGGGCGGCGCACCCGGAACGCTCCTATCCCGAGATCCTGGCCACCACCCTGGACTACCGCGCCTGGCGGGTGTTCTCGTTCACGCTGATCACCGCCGACGGCAGCGAGGACCGGCTGACGGTGGCCCGGCACAGCGCGCTGTCCGGCGGTGAGCAGTCGGTGTCGCTGCACCTGCCGCTGTTCGCCGCCGCGCACGTCATGCTCGATTCCGCCGACCCGCAGGCACCGCGCCTGCTGGCGCTGGACGAGGCGTTCGCGGGCGTCGACGACAACGGCCGCAGCGAGTTGCTGGGCCTGTCGGTCGATTTCGACCTGGACCTGTTCATGACCGGCTACGACCTGTGGATCACCTACGACCACGTGCCCGCGTGCGCACACTACGACCTGGCGCATTCGGCGGCCGAGAACACTGTCAGCGCCACGCTGCTGGTCTGGGACTCCGCCGATCTGCTCGCCGAACACGACGGCTCCGACCTCACCGCCGCGCTGGGTTCGCCGAACCGCCGCCGCACCCCGCACACCGTCGAGGGCGGCATCACCTTCGACGAGGCGCTCGAGACCACCGGCTGATCACACCGCTCACACCGCTCACACCGCGATGCCCAGCGCGCCGGCCACCGCCCGGGTCAGGTGGTCGGTCACCTCGGCCACCGACCAGTGCCGGTGTTCGGTGAGGTCGTACACCACGCGTTCGTCGAAGATCGTGATCCACAGCAGGACCGCGTAGGTCAGGTCGTATTCGGCCGTCTTGCCGTCGCGCGCCAGCGAATCG
Source organism: Nocardia sp. BMG51109 (assembly GCF_000526215.1). Lineage (NCBI taxonomy): Bacteria > Bacillati > Actinomycetota > Actinomycetes > Mycobacteriales > Nocardiaceae > Nocardia > Nocardia sp. BMG51109. The sequence goes on along the minus strand of NZ_JAFQ01000004.1, from coordinate 6,293,473 downwards.
AGCACGCCGGCGAGGTGATCGTGCAGGGCGGTGATCGACTCGTCACCGGCGGACAGGCGTTCCACGAAACCCTTGCTGCTGCGGATGTAGCGCACCGCCGGACCCCACTGCGTGGCCTGCTCCACCCAGGTGCGGCAGCAGTCGTGGAAGCGCCGCACCGGATCCGGGCCGGGATCGACCGCGGCCAGCGCGGCGATCAGCTGCTCGATGGCGCGGCGATGGAACGCCTGCATGGCATCCTGCGGCGTCGGGAAATGTCGGTAGGCCGTCGCCACGCCGACGCCGGCCTCGCCGGCCAGTTCGGGCATCGAGAAGCCGACGCGGCCGGACTGCAACAGGGTGCGGACCGCGTCGAGCAGCAGCACACGGCTGCGCTGGGCGTCGCTGCGGGTGTTCACGGGCACCTCACCATCCTGCACAGACCGTTCCCGCCGGGGGCGAGAGGGGCGAATAACCCCGCGGACCAGGGCAATCCGCAACCCTGCCGACGCGGTGAACCCGTCCGTGCGCCATTCGAGTAGAGAAGTTCTTCTCAATTGTCTATCCTCGAGTCGAGAAGATCTCCTCAGTTAGGGGGTGCGATGCGGGCCGTCGCTCCGGGTGCGCTGTTCGTGCTGATCATGGCGCAACCCAACCTCGCCACCGGGATGATGCCGTACTACCGGCACGCCTGGGCGCTCGCGCCGCTGCTCGTCACCGTGATCTTCGCGGCCTACCTGTTCGCCCTGACACCGACCCTGTCGGTGCTCGGAACACCGCCGTCCCGGGCGGGCTGGTGGTGGCGGATCGGCGCCGGCGCCGCCTTCGGCGCCGGCGCGGATATCGCGATGGCCCTGGCACATTCGGCCTGGCCGGCGTGCCTGGCGCGGATCTGCGCCGGGCTGTCGGTGGGCCTGGTCACCGGGTCGCTGGCGGCGCTGATCCTCGAGCGGCGCGGCGAAGGGGGCCGCACCGCCATGGCCAGCGCAACGGTATTCGGGTCCGCACTGGGCACCATCGCCGCCGCCTCCGTGGCGCAGTACCTTCCCGCGCCCGGCACGACCGTCTACCTGCTGCACGGTGCGCTGCTGGTTCTCGTCGCCGCGGCCGTACTCGCCGACCGGGACGCGAGCCCGGCCGCCGCGGCCGCCAAGACCACCGGCACGCCGACCGCGGGAACCGAATCCCCGATCGCCGGATATCTCAGCGGGATCGCCGCATGGGTCTCCGCCGGTCTCGTCGTGGCGCTGCTGCCGAGTTACGGGGCGGACCTGCTGGGCACGGCGAATCTCGCGTTGCTGGCGCTGCCGGTGACCCTCTACCTGGTCAGTGCCTGGGTGGCCCAGCGCGTCCTGACGCCGAATGCGCTACCCGCCGAACCGGTCTCGGCGCAGCTGATCATCATCGCCGGCGTCGCCGTGGCCGCCGTCGTGTCGTGGGTACCGAATCTGGTGCTGCTGCTGGCCGGGGGCGTCGTCGCCGGCTGCGGCCAGGGCATCGCCTATCGCACCGGGCTCCGGATCGTCAGCGCCGCAACGCCGCCCGACGGGCACGCTCGCGCCGCATCCCGGTACGCGACGGTCGCCTATCTGTGCGCCGCCGTGGCGACGGTCGGCTTCGGGGCCGTCGCCACCGCCGGGTCGATGCGCGACGCCGTGCTCGCCGCACTGGCCGTGCTCGTGGCGGTCGCCCTCGGTACCGCCCTCGTCCGCCGGCGCGCAACGGCGCGCGCCGCGGACTCCTCCCCCCTTCGCGAAACGTCCTCGATCCCCTGAACATTCGCCCCGGCGCACCGCCGGCGGCCCGTCCGAACCTCCTCCCGCAACCGGTCCCGCGATCCGCTTCGGCGGTTCCGCGCGACAACCGATACGACAACCGACGCCGATATCCGCCATTCCGGCGCACTGCTGCCGGAATGCACGGATCCGTCCGACAGCATGCCGGTACGACGGAATACCGGATGACGGATTACGGACGACGTGAAAAGTAAATAACCGCCCCCACACCCGCATCAGCAGGTCCGGATATCGACCCGGACCCGTTTATGCTGCCCGTATCACCCAGTGGCACAACATATTTCACCGCCAACGCGAAACTGTTTCGTTACACGAGTTCATTCGGACACAAAATCCCGTTGCTTGACTGAATACGTACCACTCGAAATACATTCCCAGCGAATGGATTCCTATCATGGCAGCACCACCACAGGTCGGTTCCGCACTGCGCCGGACCACCGCATTCCGCTTGCGTACCGCCGATGCTCCGGCGGCCGCCGACGGAACACTCGTACGCAGCCTGGGACGGCTCGACCTCGTCGCGATGGGCGTCGGCGCCATCGTCGGCGCCGGCATCTTCGTCACCACCGGCGTCGCGGCCGCCACCAAGGCCGGGCCCGCCATCGTGCTGTCGTTCGTGCTGGCCGGGGCGATCTGCGTGCTGGTGGCGCTGTGCTACAGCGAATTGGCCTCGATGACACCGGTATCCGGCAGCGCCTACACCTACACCTACTCCACCATGGGCGAGGTTCCGGCATTCCTGGTGGGCTGGAATCTCCTGCTGGAATACGCCGTCGCGGCCGGCGCCGTGGCCATCGGCTGGTCCGGATTATTCACCGCCGCACTGGATTCGCTGTTCGGCGTGACCCTTCCGGAAGCGATCACGGCGGGCCCCGGATCCGGCGGGATAATCAATCTGCCCGCCGTTCTCGTCGTGGCCGCGCTCGTCGCGGTTCTGGTATTCGAGGTGAAGGTGGCCGCCACGGTCGTCAAAATACTGGTGGCGTTGACGATCGGCGTTCTCGTACTCGTCGTCGCCGTGGGCGCACCGCATCTCGACGCCGGCAATTGGGCCCCGTTCGCGCCGTTCGGTGTCAACGGCGTCGCCGCCGGTGCGGCGCTCGCGTTCTTCGCCTATCTCGGTTTCGATATCGTCGCCACCTCCGCCGAGGAGACCCGCGATCCGCGCCGGGATCTGCCGTGGGGGATCATCGGCTCGGTCGTCGTGGCCACCGTTCTCTACGTGGCCGTCAGCGCCGTCCTGACCGGCGTGGCACCGTATTCCACCCTGAACAACGCCGCCCCGGTGGCGACCGCGCTGGCCGCGATCGGCGCGGGCTGGATCGGCAAGGTCATCCTGGTCGCCTCGGTGATCGCGCTCACCAAGGGCCTGCTCATGCTGTTCTACGGGCAGACCCGGCTGGTGTTCGCCATGAGCCGCGACGGCCTGATGCCGAAGTCGCTGGCGCACACCGGTTCCCGGAACGTGCCCGTGCGCCTGAGCCTGCTGCTCGGCACGGTGGTCGCCGTGGTGGCGGGGCTGCTGCCCATCGACACCGTGGCCGAGCTGGTGAACATCGGCGCGCTGTTCGCCTTCGTCATCGTGGCCCTCGGCGTCCTGCTGCTGCGCCGCACCGATCCGGACCGCCCCCGCCCGTTCCGGGTGCCGCTGATGCCCCTCGTCCCGCTCGCCGCCATCGCCGGATGCGTCTGGCTTGCCACCACGTTCGAGGCCCTGACCTGGCTGCGCTTCCTGATCTGGTCCGCCGCCGGCGCCACGCTCTATCTCACCTACGGCCGCCGCCATTCCGTCGCCGGCCGCGACACCGTCAGCACCGGAGGCACCGCATGACCGCACAGCTGGACAGTTTCTATCCCACCCGGGTCGATTTCGCCACCCACGACGAGATCCACCGCGCCGCCGCCGCGGCACTCCCCGACGACGTCCGGGACTTCGTCGAAGGCGGCGCCGGACAGGAGGTCACGCTGCGCGACAACCGGGCGGCGTTCGGCCACTGGCGCATCCTCCCGGAGCCGATGAGCGGCGTCGGCGTTCCCTCGACCCGCACCGAACTGCTCGGCATGACGCTCGAAACACCCGTCCTCACCGCGCCTTTCGGCGGCGACGCGCTGTTCCACCCGGACGGCCACCTCGCGGTCGCCCGGGCCGCCGAGCGGCGCGGCGCGCTGTCGATCGTGCCCGAGGCCGGCAGCTTCTCCTACGAACAGGTGCGCGCCGCCGCGCCCGGCGCCGCCCGCATCGCACAACTGCACCCGTTCGCGCACGCCGGGGCGGTGGCCGAGCGGGTTCAGCGGGCCGGATTCGAGGCCCTGTGCGTCACCGTGGACTGCCCGGTGGGCGGATTCCGCACCCGCAACATGGGTAACCGCTTCGACCCCGACCTGCGGTACTTCGCGGGCAACCTGACCGGCGAGAACGGCGCCCCGGGGGTCGCGGAGGTTTTCGGTCAGCTCCTCAAACACGGTGGCACCGTGTGGGACTGGAGTCAGCTGGCGGACGCGGCCGCCGGATTCGGGCTGCCGTGGATCGCCAAGGGCGTGCTCACCCCCGCCGCCGCCGAACGGGCCGTCGCACTCGGCGCGGCGGCGATCGTGGTGTCCAATCACGGTGGCCGCCAGGTCGATCCGGCCCCCGCCAGCCTCACCATGCTGCCCGGCGTCCGCGCCGCCGTCGGGCCCGCGCTGCCGATCCTGTTCGACAGCGGAATCCGCACGGGCAGCGATATCTTCCTCGCCCTGGCCCTCGGCGCCGACGCGGTGATCATCGGCCGTTCGGCCATCTACGGCCTGGCCGCCGCCGGCACGGCGGGCGTCGACCGGGTGCTGGAACTGCTCACCGAGGAGCTGCGCACGCTGATGATCCTCGCGGGCACACAGACACTCGCCGATATCGATCGGCACCGGGTCGTGCGGGCCGAGTCGTGACCACGCCGGCGACCCGTGTCCGGACGGCCTCGATCCGGCCCGCCCCGCCGAGGCGCGACGTCCACGGCCCCGTACCGGCCGGTCCCGGCGGACCGTCCCTGCCCTCGCCGGCCGAGCCGCCCGCGGCCCTGCGGCACGACGGCGACACGGGACCGGCCTCGGCGGAGCACCGCAGCACCTGCCGGGGACCCGCACCCCAAACCCCGACACCGAGGCTCCTCCGATGAGCGGCCCCTCGTTTCCCTTGGCGCGCAGCGGTTCCGGACTGGTGTTCACCTCCGGACTCGCCGCGATCGACCCCGCCACCATGTCCGTCTCGGCGACCGCGTTCGACGATCAGGCCGCCGAGGTGTTCCGGCAGCTCGACACCGCACTGAAGGCCGCGGGCAGCACCCGCGAGCAGGTGCTCAAGCTCGACTGCTATCTGTCCGATCGGCGGTGGTTCCCGGCGTGGAACACCGCCTTCTCCGAGTATTTCGCCACGGCCGCACCGGCGCGGACCACCACCGTCACCACCCTGCCCATCGACGGGCTGCTCATCGAAATCCAGGCGATCGCGTTCGCCGCACACCAGGAAGATCGATCATGACCGCTGTTACTCCGCTCGTAGCGCCCAATGCCGTCGGTGACTTCACCATCCGCGATGTCATCGAGGGCCAGACCGCCGGACAGCTCATCGTCGCCGCCGACGACTGGGGCTGGTGGGCAACGCTTCTCACCGGCGACACCGTCGCGCCGACCACCGGAATCCAGCAGACCGTCGCCGACGGCCTGATCCGGGCCGGCTTCCTGCACCGGCGCGGGCGCCGGTACGAGCTCACCCACACCGGGCACGACGTCGCCAAGAATCGCGGCTTCGTCCGGGTCGCCGTGCGCGGCTGGGAGCCCACCTTCCGGCAGCTGTCCGACAACCCCCACCTCCCGCACATCCCCGCCGCCACCGAACCCGGCGAGGTCGCCCGCGGATGCAGCGATATCGGCCGCCGGCGGCCCGAGATCTTCGAAACCATCGGCCGGGCGATCGACGACGACACGCCGGGCTGCACGGTCGATCTCGGCTGCGCCGACGCCGGGCGCGTCAAAGCGCTGGCGGCCCTGGCGCCGCGGGAGAGGTTCCTCGGCGTCGATATCGAGGCGGGCGTGATCGCCGACGCCACCGCCGAACTCACGCCGCTGGGCATCGCCGACCGGGTCACCCTGCTGGCCGGATCCGTGCAGCCGGAACCGCAGCCGCCCGCCTGGCTGGAGGCGGTCGACCGGAACGCGGTCACCACCGCGATGTCGTTCTTCCTGCTGCACCAGCTCGCCAGCGACGGCGCCGGCATCGCCACGGTGCTGAGCGGGTGGATGGACTGGTTTCCCAATGTGCGCCGGCTGGTGATCGGCGACGGATACCTGCTGGAGGCTCCGCACTGGACGCAGCAGCCCTGGTTCTCGCCGACCTACGAGATCTACCACTCGATCACGGGCGTGCGGTTGTGGACCCGGCAGGAGTACGAGGACGCCTTCGCCGCCCTGGGCTGGTCGGTGACCCGGCGGATGGAGGATCACACCATGCTGGTGACCACGATCCTGGAGCGCGGGTGACCACCCTCCCCGGCCCGCCGATCGACACCGATATCCGCCCCGCGGTGCTCGATCAGTTCACCGTCGACGAGACCGGCCGTCCGGGCCGGCGCCCGCGCGGCGTCGCCTACGCGGCCGGTCTCGACGACGTACTCGCGGTGATGGAGTGGGCACGGGAGGCCCGCTGCCCGCTCATCACCCGCGGTGCGGGCACCAGCCTGGAGGGACATCTGCTCGCCCGCGGCGACGAGCTGGTTCTCGATCTGTCCCGGGCGGATTCGATCCTGGACATCTCGCCCGGCGATTTCACCGCCACCGTGCAACCGGGTGTCACCCGCACCCGGCTGGACGCGGCGGCCGCCGAATTCGGGCTGCAGTTCACCGTGGACCCCGGCGCGGACGCCTCGCTCGGCGGCATGGCGGCCACCAATGCCAGCGGCACGACCAGCGTCCGGTACGGCGGTATGCGCGCGAATGTGCTTGCCCTGCAGGCCGTTTTCGCGAACGGCACGCACGCGCGGCTGGGGCGGGCGGTGCGCAAGTCCGCCAGCGGGTATGCGCTGAAGGATCTGCTGATCGGGTCCGCGGGGACGCTCGGCATCATCACCGAGCTCACCGTGCGGCTGCATCCGATCCCGGAATTCCTGTGCTCGCTGCGGGTCTCGTTCCCGACCGTCGAGGCCGCGGTCGACGCCGCCGTGGAGATGCTCGGGCTGGCGTTGCCGGTGAGCAGGCTCGAACTCGTCGATGCCGGAAGTATGGCCGCCGTCAACGCTTTTCGCGGCACCGGATACGCCGAGGCGCCCGCGCTGTTCATCGATGTGGAGGCCGCCTCCGACCGGGCCGGCGACGAATCGCCCGAACTCCGGCGGATCTGCCTGGCGCACGGTGCCGTCGACATCGCCTGGGCCCGCACGCATACCGAGCGGCACGCGCTGTGGGAGGACCGTCATCTGCTGTTCTTCGCGCTCAAGGCCCGCAGCCCCGGCCATCGCTTCCTCGTCACCGATACCGCCGTCGCGTTCTCGCGCATCGCCGGCGCGGTCGGCGCCGCCACCCGGCTCGGCGCCGAACTCGGTCTCGACGTCAGCGTCGCCGGGCACATCGGCGACGGGAACGTGCATGTCGTCGTTCCCTACACCGACTCGACATACGAAGCGGCGCAGCACTTCTCCGACCGGATGGTGCGCCACGCCCTCGCCGTCGGTGGCACCGCCTCCGGTGAGCACGGCATCGGGCTGGCCAAGAAGAAGTACCTGCGCGAGGAACACGAGGCGGCCGTGGACGTCATGGTGGCGCTCAAGCAGGCCCTGGATCCGCTCGGACTGCTCAATCCGGGGAAGATCCTCGACGCCTGAGCGGTGATCGGTCCCACTCGCGACGGGCCGGACCGCGCGGGCGGCGGCGAGCCGAACGCCGTCTCATCGCTCGCGCCCGCACGCGGCCCGGGCGGCGCGGCCGGGGCAGGTCATCACTTCCCGTGCCGCGCACCGGACTCCGGCGGCTCGTCGATCGGTCAGCGCGGGACCGTCGCCGGTGGCGGGGCCGCGTTCTCGGCCGGGACGACCACCACCGACATCGGCGGGTCGGTCTCGGCGTCGTTCGGCCACGCGTAGCCCAGCCAACCGGTGCCCACGAAGACGGCCAGCAGCACCGCGGTCGGCAGATCCAGGAACAGCCAGCTCGGCGGGTAGTCCAGTACCGGATGAGCGGCCCGGGGGCGCCCCGCCCGCTCCGTCGGCACCGACCAACAGCCTGCCCCGTGTACCCGCCGTGTCACCACACCTCCATCAATTCGTGCCGTTGCGGACGCCCCGCGGTTTGCCGGGACGCCGCCGACTGCTCACAATGACCGATCGATGCGGCCGCCACGCCGGGAATGCACAGGACAATCGAAATGTCCGCGGATGTCCGGGCATTAGCTGCCACGCGACCGACCGGTCTCGTACCGGCCGTTCGATCAGCGTTCGGCCGCGTTGGGCACCCGCGGCGGGCACTCGCCGCCGGGCGCGGTGGCCAGCTCGAAGTGCCAGTACTCGTTGTCGAACGTCCGGCACAGGCCCCAGCGGTTGCCGTTGACCTCCAGCCACTGTGCTCCCTCTTCGGGACCGACATCGATGGCGCGGCCATGGACGTGCGTCGACTCCTCCGGCGGCAGCACCCAGCGCCGCGCCTCGTCCGGGCCGCCGTAGGTGGCCAGCCCGTCCTGCCACAGCTCCTCCTGCTGCTCGGGCGTGCGGTAACCGGAGGTGATCGACAGCGGCACACCCTCGGCATGCGCCTGCTGTTCGGCCAGGGTGTAGGCCGCCGTCAGCGCCGGATCGAGTCCGCCGGTGCCGGACGCGGATTCGGCGGCACCGCCCACCCCGGCACCCCACGACCATCCCCCGAGGGCCAGCCCCACGGCCAGCACCGACTCCGCCACGCCTCGCACCATGCGAACGATCGTATGTCACCGGTGCGCCAATGCCGATTCGCGACACGAATCTCGTCGAACGTCACAATCTCGGGGCCAACGACCCTCGCCCGCAACAACTTTCCCCTCCGGCGCCGTCGAGCGACCGTCCCGTCCGGACAACGCTCCTCCGAAACAACGCCCTCCGAACCGGACCCGCGTGACCGATCTGCCGGACACCCACCCGGGGCGACACCCTCGGTGCCCGCGCCACCCGCCGGGCGGGCACGGTCATCGTGTAGCACGAGTCTCACGGCGGGGCGCACGGCGCTCGCCGATCGGGCCCGGCATGATGAAACCCGATGGCGAACACCCGAGTCGAACGAACCGAGCCGCCCGGCCTGCCGCGCCGTGGGCTGCTCCTCGGCGCCGGTGCGCTGGCGGCCGGGCTGGCCGGCGCGGGGCCGGCCGCCGCGCAGGCCGTCGACTGGGCCGGGTTGCGGGGACGGCTGCGGGGATCGCTGGCGTTGCCCGGTGAGCCCGAATTCGGTTCGGCCAAGGCACTGTTCGATCCGCGGTTCGACGAGTTCGCACCGGCCGGGGTGGTCGCGGCCGCCACCGCCGGCGATGTCCGGGCCGCCGCCGGCTTCGCCCGGGAGCACGAGATGCCTCTGGCGGTCCGGGCGGGCGGGCATTCCTACGTGGGCGCCTCGGCGAGTCCCGGGGCGCTGGTCGTCGACGTGCGCGGACTGCGGGACATCACCGTGGACGCCGACCTGGTGACCGTCGGCGCCGGCGTGACGACCTTCCGGGCGCTGTCCGAGCTGGCGCGCTCCGGACAGGCGCTGCCGGTCGGCAGTTGCCCCACCGTCGGGCTGGCGGGTCTGACGCTCGGCGGCGGGATCGGTGTGGACTCGCGCCGCTACGGCCTGACCTGTGATCGCCTCCTCGGCGCGGAAGTGGTCTTGCCCAACGGCGCGACCGCCCGGACCTCGGCCGGCGAACTGGCCGGGCTGTTCTGGGCGCTGCGCGGAGCGGGCGGCACGATCGGGATCGTGACCTCGCTGACCTACCGCGCGCACCCGGCGGTCGCCAGAGACATTGTGCGGCTGACCTTCCCGGGCCGCGCGGCGGCCCGCGTCCTCACCGGCTGGGCACGATGGATGCCCGCGGCCGCGCACACGGTCTGGGCCACTGTCGAGGTGTCGACAGCAGGCGACGGCCTCGGCTGCGCGGCGGTCGTGGTCGCTCCGGCGGGCGAAGGCGCCGGGGCGGCAACCGCATTGGCCGCCGCGGCCGGTGTGGTCCCCGAATCGACCGAACAACGCACGCTCGACCCGATGGCCGCGGCGCGCCACCTCGGCGGCGGCGAGACCACACCGCGCTCGGCCAAGGTCGCCGGTTCCGACATCCTGGCCCAGCTGTCGCCCGCCACCGCCGACGCCATCGTCGGCACGATCGCCGGCCGGGCCCGCAGCGGGGCAACGGGTTACGTCCTGGTGGATCCGCTCGACGGCGCGGTCCGCGACCTGCCCGCCGACGCCACCGCCTTCCCGTGGCGCAGCCACGCCGCCTGCCTGCAGTGGATCGTGGAGGCCCCCGAGGACACCGACGAGGCCCGCGACTGGATCCGCGACGCGCACACCGCCCTGGGCGCGGCCACGTCCGGCGGATACGTCAACTACGCCGAGCCCGACAACACCCCGGCGCGCTGCTACGGAACGAACGCGCCCCGCCTGCACACCCTGCGCCGCGCGGTAGACCCCGGCGGCCGGCTACGGACCGGCCTGCGGACGACACCCTGACGTCCTCGTCCGGCCGCACCCGCTCGGTACGAGCCCGGCGCGGATCGGGTCGAGCGACAATCGGGGCCGGACGCCGAATCACCGTCCGCTCCATACAGAGACCGCCCCTACGGCGGCGACGACCGGCGCGTACCCCACGCGGGGCGAACACCGTCTGCCCCTACTCGGTCCACCCGGCAGCGACAACCGCGCACGCCGAAACCCCTCGGCCCCTTGCTCAGACCCGTTCCTTGGACCGCGTGCGCACCCGCAGCGCGATCGGCTTCCGAGTCTCGGCAAAGAAGTCGTTGCCCTTGTCGTCGACGACGATGAAGGCCGGGAAGTTCTCCACCTCGATCTTCCACACGGCCTCCATGCCCAGCTCCGGATACTCGAGGACCTCCACGGACCTGATGCAGTCCAGCGCCAGCCGCGCTGCCGGCCCGCCGATCGAGCCGAGGTAGAACCCGCCGTACTCCTGGCACGCCCGGCCGACCTGCGCCGAGCGATTTCCCTTGGCCAGCATGACGAACGAGCCGCCCGCGGCCTGGAACTGGTCGACGTAGGAGTCCATCCGCCCGGCCGTCGTCGGGCCGAACGACCCGGACGCGTACCCGTCGGGAGTCTTGGCCGGTCCGGCGTAGTAGACCGCCATATCGCGCATGTACTGCGGCATCGGCTCGCCCGCGTCCAGCCGCTCCTTGATCTTCGCGTGCGCGATATCGCGCGCCACGACCAGCGGGCCGGTCAGCGAGAGCCGGGTCTTCACCGGGTATTTCGACAGCTCGGCCCGGATCTCCGACATCGGCCGGTGCAGATCGATCTGGACGACGTCCCCGCCGAGGATCTCGTCGGTCTGCTCCGGAAGGTACTGGGCCGGTTCGCGTTCCAACTGCTCCAGGAACACACCCTCGGGGGTGATCTTCGCGAGCGCCTGCCGGTCGGCCGAGCACGACACCGCGATCGCCACCGGGCAGCTGGCTCCGTGCCGCGGCAGCCGGATCACCCGCACGTCGTGGCAGAAGTACTTGCCGCCGAACTGCGCCCCGATCCCGAACGACTGGGTCAGCTCGAAGACCTCCTTCTCCAGCGCCACGTCCCGGAAGCCGTGCGCCGCCATGGACCCCTCGGTCGGCATCGTGTCGAGGTAGTGGGCGGAGGCGTATTTCGCGGTCTTCAGCGCGAATTCCGCACTGGTGCCGCCGATCACGACCGCCAGGTGGTAGGGCGGACAGGCCGCGGTGCCCAGCGAGCGGATCTTCTCGTCGAGGAATTCCAGCATCCGCTCCGGGTTCAGGATCGCCTTCGTCTCCTGGAACAGGAACGACTTGTTCGCCGAGCCGCCGCCCTTGGCCATGTACAGGAACTTGTAGGCCGGATGTGCGGGATCGCCCGGCGCGGAATACAACTCGACCTGCGCGGGCAGGTTCGATCCGGTGTTCTTCTCGTCCCACATGGTCAGCGGGGCCAGCTGCGAGTAGCGCAGGTTCAGCTTCGTGTAGGCGTCGTACACGCCCCGGCTGATCCACTCCGCGTCGTCGACGCCGGTCAGCACGCCCTCGGACTTCTTGCCCATCACGATGGCCGTCCCGGTGTCCTGGCACATCGGCAGGATGCCGCCCGCGGAGATGTTGACGTTCTTCAGCAGGTCCAGCGCCACGAACCGGTCGTTACCCGACGACTCCGGGTCGTCGATGATCTTGCGCAATTGCGCCAGATGGGCGGGGCGCAGGTAGTGGCTGATGTCGTGCATGGCCTCCGCGGTCAGCAGCCGCAGCGTCTCCGGCTGCACCCGCAGGAAGGTCCGTCCGCCCGCCTCGAATGTGCTCACGCCCTCCGTGGTGACCAGCCGGTACGGCGTCTCGTCGGCGCCGGTGGGGAGCAGATCCGAGTACAGGAAGTCAGGCGCGGACATGTTTCGCACACTCCTCGACGAGGGGCTGCGGCGCAGGGCGCACGGGCAGCCGGGTGAATCCAAGCGAACCGACTCTAGCCAGGACCCGGTGTCCGGCCCGGTTCAGGCAAGCCTAATCTCATGGTCGACTAAAGGTTGCACCTTCAACATTGTCCGTGTACCTCTCGTCTTTGACGCGGTGGCCGATCGTCTCCGACGTGCGGGCCGGCGCCCGCACAGCGGTGGTGACCGCGACGGCAAGGCAATAGCATGACGCATCAGGGACCTGGAGAGGAATCGTGACCGAACCCCGTTGGCTCGACGATCTCGAGATGCGCGCCTGGCTCGGCTTCGTCTTCACGCGCGATCTCATCGCCGCCGCCGTCGGCCGCGACTCGCTACGCATCGCCAACCTCACCTACGTCGAGTACACCGTGCTCGCCCGCCTGGCCGACGCCCCCGACCATCGGCGCAGCTTCGCCGAACTGGCCGCCGTGCTGGAATGGTCGCAGAGCAGGCTGTCGCATCAGATCACCCGGATGGAGAAGCGCGGGCTGGTCGCGCGCGAATCGATTCCCGACGACGCCCGCCGCACCGCCGCCGTGCTGACGCCCAAGGGCGCCGAGGTGCTCGACACCGCCGCGCCGGCCCACGTCGACAGCGTGCGCCGGAACATGATCGACGTACTCGATCGCGAGCAGCTCGCCGCCCTCGCCGACATCTACGACACCCTGCTCGCTCATCACCGGCGCGCGGGTGATCCGCACCACGCCACCCGGGTCCGGCATGACAGCTGAACCCGCCGGTCACCCGTTTTTCCGCCGCCCCGGCGCCCGGATCGCCGACGGCCACGGCCGGGAGTTCGCCGGGTCGACGAGCAACTGCGTTTGGTTTGTCCCCCATCGGGTATCGGGTAGGACTAGGCTCGTAGCGGCAAGTGATGAGCAGCCGTGCGCGAGCCACCCGAGCAACCGACCTACCCTTACGAAAGGGGCAGGAGTTTCCATGTCCGACGTGTCCATCGGCCTCTCGCCGGATTCGCTGCCGGCCGGCCCGGTCGACAACCTGCTCCCGCAGCTGGTCGAACATCTGCGGCAGAACCGCACGGAGCTGCGAGAGGAATGGGCCCGGCGCATCGGCGACGCCCAACTGCTGACGGCGATGACCCCGGAGGAGATCTTCTCCGAGGCCACCTCGATCTACGACAACTACGTCGAGGCGCTGCAGACCGGTAGCGTCGAGGCCCTGCAGGCCTACGCCCGCGACCTGTCCGAGCGCATCATTCCGCGAGGCGTCGAGACCGACGAGGTCATCGGCATCGTGCTGCTGCTGCGCGATGTGCTGGCGCGCAGCCTGTTCGAGAAATACCAATCCGACTTCGATCTGCTCAAGCGGGTCCTCGACGCCTACGAACCGGCGGCCAACCGGATCGCCAACACGGTGGCCATCAGCTTCGTGCAGGAGCGCGAGCGCGTCATCCGGCAGCAGCAGGAGGCCATCCGGGAGCTGTCCACGCCGGTCCTGCAGGTGCGCGAGCAACTGCTCATCCTGCCGATCATCGGCATGCTGGACAGCCAGCGCGCTCGGCAGCTCACCGAGCAACTGCTGCGGGCGATCCGCGCCAATCGCGCCAAGGTGGTCGTCATCGATATCACCGGTGTGCCGTCGATAGACTCCACGGTCGCCAACCACCTGGTGCAGACGGTCGACGCGTCCGGCCTGATGGGCGCCAGCGTGATCATCACCGGCCTGTCCTCGGAGATCGCGCTGATCCTGGTGACCATCGGCCTGGATCTGTCGAAGATCACGGCGGTCGGCGACCTGCAGGGCGGCATCGAAGAGGCGGAGCGGCTACTCGGCTACGAAGTCTCTCGCGTGACCGATCGCGACGGACGCTGAGGCCGGGGCGCACACATGCCGGTACCCATTCTCAAACAGGGCACCTACCTCATCGCGTCCGTGCAGTCGGCGCTGACCGACGCCGACACCGAGCGGCTGCAGGACGACCTGATGAAGTACGTCAGTAGATATCGCGCGCAGGGCATCATCGTCGACGTCACCGCGATCGACGTGATGGACTCGTTCGCCGCACGCTCGCTGCGCACGATCGTGCACATGACCAAGCTGCGGGGCGCTCAGACGGTCATCGTGGGCCTACAGCCGGAGGTCGCCTTCGCGATGGTGCAATTGGGTCTGACATTCGAAGACATGCACACCGCGCTGGATCTCGAGGAAGGGTTGGCCTGGCTCAACAGGAAGTTCTCCGCCCGCCACCAGCGAGATGGTTCGTGACCGTGACGGCCGACAACGTGGTGATCGCGGTGAAGATGTCCGGTGACATCGTGACCGCGCGGCAGGCCGGGCGAGAGCTGGCGGCCAAGCTCGGCTTCACGCTGACCGACATCACCATGATCTCCACGGCCATCTCCGAGGTCGCCCGCAACATCACCAGTTACGCGGGCACCGGCGAGATCCGGGTGACCGTGGAGGATCGCGAGGGGCGGCGCGCCCTCGTGGTGCAGGCCCAGGACCAGGGCCCCGGAATCCGGGACATCGCGCGGGCGCTCGAGGACGGCTTCTCGACCGGGCGCGGCCTGGGTCTCGGCCTGCCCGGCGCGCGGCGCCTGATGGACGGGCTGCTCGTCGAGTCCGCGCCCGGCAACGGCACGCTGGTGGAGATGTGGAAGTGGGTGCCCCCCGGTGCGTGACGACGGGTACATCGGCGCCGTGGAGTGGGCCGTGGCCGGACGCGCACTACCCGGGCAGAAGGTGTCCGGCGATCGGTCGATGGTGCTCGACGCCGGGGGCGGCGCGGTGCTGTTCGCGGTGCTGGACGGCCTGGGGCACGGGTCCGCGGCCGGTGAGGCCGCCGATCGGGCCACCCAGGTGCTCTCGGAGAATCGCGCGGAGCCGCTCGACGTGCTGATGGTGCTGTGCCATCGGGCCATGTCCGACACCCGCGGTGCCGCGGTGGCGCTGGCCCTGTTCAGTTCCGAGGACCAGCTGCACTGGCTCGGCGTGGGCAATGTGGAGTCGCGGGTCGTGACGGCCGGCCCGGGCAAGCTCGTGGTGCGCGCCACCGCGCTGCTGACCGGCGGCATCGTGGGCTATCTGCTCCCGCCCAACCTGCAGACCCAGACGGTGTCGGTGCGGCCGGGCGATCTGCTGCTGATGTCCACCGACGGCATCGTCGACGATTTCGTCGACGGCATCGACCTGGCGACATCGGCCGCCGACATCGCGGGTGGCATTCTCGACCGGCACGCGAAGGACACCGACGACGCGCTCGTGCTGGCGGCCCGGCACCGTGGTCGTACGGACCCCGTGCCATGAGTACGGTGCTCGCGGCATTCCGCGACGCGTACGCGAATGCCCTTCGCCTGCACCTGTACTCACCCACCCAGACCACCCTCGCCGAGGGCTACGAACTGGGTCGCCGCGCCCTCGTGGAGGGCGTGAGCATCCTCGATCTCACCGAGCACCACTTCCGGCTGCTCGAGCGCGCCGGCCTGGTCGACGCCACGCCGGGGAGCGACACCGGCGACCGCTCCGAGGCCGCGCTGGAATTCCTGCTGCAGACCCTCGCCGCGCTGGACGTGGCCACCCGCGGCTTCCTCGACATCAACCGCAGCTACGAGCTGCAGCGGCTGCGCACGGAGGATCTGGAGGGGCGCGACGCCTTCCGCACCGCGCTGGTCGAATCGTTGCAGGACGGATTCTTCGTCGCCGATTCGCGCGGCACCATCACCGAGGTCAACTCCGCCTTCGGCGCCCTCACCGGCTACGGCCCCGCCGGGGTGCCCTATCCGCTGCCGCATCCGTGGGCGACCGACGACGGCGCGCAGTATCCGGATCTCGGCACCGAAGCGGCACGGTTCGTGATGCCGGTGCGCCACCGCGACGGGCGGCGGCTGTGGCTGGCGGTCAGCACCTCGTCGCTGATCCGCCCGGAGGACGACGAGCGCATCTTCGTCGGCACCATCCGCGACGTCACCGCCGAGCACGACGCCCAGACCCGAGACCAGGCCGTATCCCGGCTGGCCACCGCCGTCGGCGCCGCCACCAGCGTGGTCGAGGTGCTGGCGGTCGGGCTCGAGGAACTGCGGCGCGCGATCGGCGCCGAGACCGCGGTGGTGTCGGTGTGGCCGAACCGCCAGACCGGGCCGGAACTGTACGTCTCCGGGCCGGTGTCGAGCACCAGCACCGGCGACGCCGGCGCGACGGCGGAATCCCGCTCCGCGGCAACGAAGACCGGTTCCTCCCCCACCACGGCGGGTACCGGGCATTCCTCCGCAACAGCGGAAACCCGTTCCTCCGCCGCGACAGCGAGAACCGGACCATCCTCCGCGACAGCGGACATCGGTTCATCTTCCGCGGCAGCGGATCTCGGTGCCTCCTCCGCGACAACAGGCATCGGTGCCTCCTCGGCGGCAGCGGACCTCGGTGCCTCGGACACCGCTGCGGAATCCGCGGATTCACCGAGCACCGAGCGGGGCGAATCCGGTGCCGCGGTCGCCCGCCAGGTGCTCGACGCGCGGGCACGCGCCCTGCTCGACCGGGCCCGGATGCGGCCCGGGCGGACGATGTTCGCGATCCCCGAGGGCGCGTCCACCTCCGAGGGCATAGTCGCGCCGCTCGGCGAGACCGGCGACGCCGCGCTGTGGCTGCGCTTCGCCGCGCCGCGGGCCATCAGCTCCGGCGACTGGGCGCTGTTCTCGCTACTGGTCGGGCATCTGAGCCTGGCCGTGCAGCGCGCCCGCAACTTCGATCAGGCCCGCTCCACCTCGCTGACGCTGCAGCGCGCCATGCTCGGCCCGATCGAGCTGCCGCCGCGGTTCTCCGTGCACTACGAACCCGCGCTGCCGCCGCTGGAGATCGGCGGTGACTGGTACGACGTGGTGCAGCTGCGCGACGGCACGATCGGCGTCGTGGTCGGCGACTGCGTCGGCCGCGGCCTGTCCGCGGCGGTCGTGATGGGCCAATTGCGCACGGCCGCACGGGCTCTGCTGCTGCGTGGCGCGGGCCCGGCGCAGCTGCTGGCCGAGCTGGACACCGTCGCCGCCCGGATCCCGGGCGCGATGTGCACGACGGTGTGCGCCGCGATCCTGGATCCGGTCCGCGGCCTGGTCCGCTACTCCAGCGCCGGGCACATGCCGCCGGTCCTCGCCGCGCCGGGCGGCAAGGGGCGACTGCTCGAGGGCGGCCGCGCGGTGCCGCTGGCCACCTTCGATCCGCCGCGGCGGCCGGAGGCCACCACCCCCCTCGAGCCCGGGTCGACCCTGGTGCTGTTCACCGACGGACTGGTGGAGCAGCGCGGGATCGATATCGATAACCGGTTCGACGAGCTGGCCGACGAATTGTCCGGCGCCGCCACCCATCTGCCGCGCGAGGTGGCCGACGCGGTGCTGTCGCGGCTGCGCCCCGCGGCCGGGTACGACGACGACGTCGCCATGGTCGTCTACCGGCAGCAGCCCCGGCCGCTGCGGGTGGACGTGCCCGCCGAGGCCGGCCGGCTCGCCGGGGTCCGGCGCGAACTGTCCGAGTGGCTCACCACCGCCGCCGTGCCGCAGGAACTCGCCGCCGATCTGGTCGCGGCCGCCAACGAGGCGTGCAGCAACAGCATCGAGCACGCCTACCTCGGCACGGTCGCGGGCCACATGGTGCTGACCGCCGACAGCTCCATGGACCGGGTGACGATCGAGGTCGCCGACACCGGCGTGTGGCGCCCGCTGCCCGATGATCCGGGCCCGCGCGGCCGCGGCCTCGCCATGATGCGCGCGCTGACCGACGAGCTGATCATCGATCACACCGGCGCGGGAACTCACGTGCAGATGATCGTCACGCTGCCCGCGGTCGCGTTCTCGGCGGCCAGCCGCGTCTGACTCCGCGGCCGGTGCCCCGGCGCACAGGTGACACTCCGGCACAAATCTGCCAGCGATCCACCGGCAACCCTCGGATCCGCCGGTATACCCGCATTTTTCGGTATCGCCGAGCGTGCGAAACGCGGACCGATTCGCCGACGATGCGGCACGGACGGCGGGTTCATGGCAGATTGTCTTGATGTGACCAACTCTTCCGGAGACGCGTATCCCCTCGCCGACGCCATGACCACCTCGGTCTCGGTGCACGACGAAGCGACCGTCCTCACGGTGGCCGGTGAGGTCGACCTGGCGACCGCCCCCGCGTTGGAGAACGCGATCGAGGCGACGCTGGGCGGCAAGCCCGCGGCCTTGATCATCGATCTGTCGCAGGTGACCTTCCTCGCCTCCGCCGGCATGGCGGCGCTCGTCGGCGCACACCAGCGAGCCGGGCAGGCGACCCGCATCGCGGTCGTCGCCGACGGCCCGGCGACGGGACGCCAGCTCAAGATGACCAATCTGGACCAGGTGTTCGCACTGCACCCGACCCTCGACGAGGCGCTGACCGACCTGCGCGGGCAGTAGGACCCGGGCCCGCCCCCGCGCGCCGGCGGCACCGGAAACCCGCCCGGCCTGCCCGGCACAGCGCCCCCGCCGTTCCGACGTGCGTTCGGCCGGAATCCACGGCGAGACCCCGGCCGAACGCGCGCCGGCATGACGGGCGAAGCGGAGGCTCAGACCAGTTCGCGCAGCTGCTCGATCAGTGCGACGCGTTCGGCCGGCGTCGCCGCCATCGGGACCACGTTCAGCACCGTGACCCCGGCCTCGCGGAACGCCGCGATGCGTTCCTTCACGAAGCCGGCCGAGCCGATCAGCGAGACATCGCGCACCAGCTCGTCGGGCACCACCGTGGCCGCGGCCTCCTTCTCCCCGGCCAGGTACAGCTCCTGGATCCGGTCGGCCTCGGCGCCGTAGCCGTACCTGGTCGCGAGGGTGTGATAGAAGTTCTTGCCCTTCGCGCCCATGCCGCCGATGTACAGCGCCAGGTGCGGCTTGACGAACTCGCGCAGGCCCTCGACGTCGTCGCCGATGGCCAGCGCCGGTCCGGCGTAGATGTCCAGCTCGCCGAGCGACGGATCGCGCCGGGCCTGCCCGGCCGCCAGCGCCTCGCCCCAGATGTCGCCGGCCCGCTCGGGCAGGAAGAAGATCGGCTGCCAGCCCTCGGCGAGTTCGGCCGCCAGCTCGACGTTCTTCGGGCCCAGCGCGGCCAGCAGCACCGGAATGCGCTCGCGGACCGGATGATTGATCAGCTTGAGCGGCTTGCCGAGCCCGGTGCCCCGCTCGGCGGGCAGCGGGATCGTGTAGTACTTGCCGTCGAATTCCAGGCGCTCGCGCCGCCACACCTTGCGGCAGATCTCGATGACCTCGCGGGTGCGGCCGATCGGCGCGTCGTAGGCCACGCCGTGGAAGCCCTCGATCACCTGCGGCCCGGAGGCGCCCAGCCCCAGCAGGAAGCGGCCGTCGGAGACGTAGTCCAGGCCCGCCGCCGTCATCGCGGTCAGCGTGGGCGTGCGGGTGTAGAGCTGCAGGATGCCCGAGGCCAGCTGCACGCGTTCGGTCTTGGCGGCCAGATAACCCAGGCCGCTGACGGCATCGTAGGAGTACGCCTCGGGCACGAAGGCGATGTCCAGGCCCGCCCGTTCCAGGTCGGCGACCTCCGCCGCCACCTCTTTGAACCCGCCCGCATAGTTGATGCCCAGTCCGATACGCATGGACCCGAACCTACCGATATTCGTGCCCGCGCGACCGCCCGGGGCGACGGCACCCGACCTCCTGCCGGGCCCGCACCGGCCCGGGCGGTACGGTTGTCGCCGTACCGTACGCCGATCACCGAAACGGGAGGCCCCGCAGCATGTCCGAGGACGCCGCGCCGACGCAGGACAGCACCACGTTCGCGGAGTCGCCGATCGGCCGGTACCTGGACGATCTGGCCGCCAAGATCCCGGCCCCCGGCGGCGGCGCGGTGGCCGCGCTGCACGCCGCGCAGGGCGCCGCCCTGGTGGCCATGGTGGCGCGCTACACCACCCGCGCCAAGGACGCCGACAACCGCCCGGTGATCGATCGGATCATCGCCGCCGCCGACGCCGCCCGTGACCGCGCCGCGGCGCTGGCCGATGCGGACGCCGCCGCCTTCACCGCCGTCGGCGCCGCCTACAAGCTGCCCAAGTCGACCGACGCCGAGAGCGCCGCGCGCGGCGAGGCCATCACCGCCGCCCTGCTGCAGGCCGCCCGGGTGCCGGCCGCCGTGGTAGCGGAGGCCGACGAGATCCTCACCCTGGCAACGGATCTGCTGCCGATCGGCAATCCCAACGTGGTCACCGACATCGGCGCCGCCGCCGACGCCGCCCGCGCCGCCGCCACCAGCTCACAGCTCAATATCGCGATCAACGTGGCCTCGCTCGGCGAGAACCACGGCGCGGAGTTCGCCCCCGCGCTGCGCACCGTCGAGGAGATCATCGCCCGCGCCGACGCCCTGCACGCCGACGTCGTCGCGGCCGTCACCGGCTGAGCCCGCGCTCGCCACCGGTCCTGGGCGGACGACACTGCCCTACTCCCAGGGCAACCGCACCGGCTGCGACCACGGGTCGCCGACTGCGGTCACCACCGACGCAGAGCTGCGGTCGTGGCCGGCACCGGTCGGCGTCATGGTTGTCACCGGACAGGGGCCGCGAGTGAGCTGGTCCACCCGGACTCCCACGCCCCGGCGCTCGGCGGGATCGTGCTGTCGCTCAGGGCTTGTCGTGGCGTTCGAGCCAGTCCAGGGTGATCTCGCGGCCGACCCGGGTGCCCGTGTTCAGCACCTCCGCATCGAATCCGTGGTCCAGGTACGGGAGTTCGACGTAGCGGTTGGTGATTCCGGCGGCGGTCAGGGTGTCGGCGAATTCGGCCGTGCGCGAGGCGAAGACGAGGTGATCGCCGCCACCGTGGAACAGCAGCGTCGGCGGGGCCGCGGGCGTCACCTGGCGCGCCGAATCGGTCGCGGCGTATCGATCCGGATGGTCCGCCACCGGACCGCCCAGGTAGGTGCGGGCGATGCGCTCGCCATCGATGCTGTCGCCCGCCGAGGCCGTCAGGTTCACCACCGGGTAGACCGCCACCACCGCCCGGATCTTCGGCACCGCCGCGACGTCGCCGCAGCTGGGCCGCAGGCGCCCGGCATTCGCCTTGTACGCCACGTTGATCGCGAGGTTGCCGCCCGCCGAGCCGCCGAAGGTGGCGACGCGGTTCGGATCCCAGTGATATTTCCCGGCATGTGCCGTCGCCCAGGTCAGCGCGCAGCCGATATCGGCGTCCTCGGTGTTCCAGCGCGGATGGTCGGCGTCCGCGAGCCGGTAGTCCACGTCGAGCACCGCGTAGCCGTGCCCGGCCAGCCAGTGGTTGTACGGCGTCGGGCCCCGGCTTCCGGCGGAGAAGCCGCCGCCGTGGATCCGCACCACCAGGGGTGCGGGGTCCGGGCCGGCCGGTGGCAGATACAGGTCGGCCCGTAGCGGCTGCCCCTCGATCGTGGCGTAGGTGACGGTCTGATCCGGCGATCTGCCCGCCGCCACCAGCGGCAGCGGCGCGAACGGCAGCCAGGTGCCGGTCGCGTCGTGCGCCGACACCGCCAGGCCCACGCTGGTGACCACGCACATCACCAATCCGACCGCGGTCATCGACACCACCGAACCGGACGGCCAGCTGCCCCGGACCCGCACCGCGAACAGCGCCGCGACCACCGCGGCGCCGGCCAGCACCACATTCCAGGAACCGAGCCAGTCGCGAACCCAGCCCACGCCGAGCACCACGAGTTGCACGAAGCCCATCCGGAGCACCGGAACCGTCCAGGACACCGGCATCAGGGCGAGCAGCTGGGCGAGCATCGTGTAGATCCCGAGCAGCGCCGCGAGCGCCAGCAGCGGGATCCGGATCGGTGACCACCGTGACCTCGGCCGAGGCTCGGGCTCGACGATCTCCGTGACAGCATCCGTCTCCCGCGCACCCGGCAACACGATCCCCGATGCTACGGACAGCCCGGCCGGAGCGCGCACCGGGATGCCCGGTATGTCCGGTTACCCCCGGCCGTACCGGGTATACGCTTAACAGACCAACCGCCACCGGAGACATTGCGACAGGCCGCATTTTGATTACGAACCGAGCACCATCCGGCGACGTGGATGATCATGAAGTTCTGACATCTCACAAACCACACCGCCTCGAAGGGGGTGGAGCCATGCGGAACACGATTCGGCATTTGTTCCTGGCATTGGTGATCGCGACGCTCGCCGCGGTCACATCTGGTACGGCGGCAGCGGTGACGGTGGCACCGCGGCCCCTGCCCGTACAGTCGATCTCGCCGGCCGGCGGCGCACTCGTCGGCATCGCCCACCCGGTGACCGTCCGGTTCGCCGCACCGGTCGCCGACCGGGCCCGGGCCGAGCGGTCGGTCTCCGTCGGCGACCTGAACGGCACGTTCAGCTGGCACGGCGACAGCGAATTGGTATGGCAGCCCACCGGATTCCTGCCCGCCGACACACCGCTGACGGTCACCGTGGGCAACGTCCACTCGGATTTCCGCACCAACGGCGGCACCACCGCCGACGCCGACATGTCCGCGCACACCTTCACCGTGAACGTCCCGGGTGAGGGCTCGCGGGTGATCCCGGCGTCGATGGGTAAGCCCGGCCGCGAGACTCCGGTCGGCACGTTCCCGGTGATCGAGAAGGATCGGAGCATCACGTTCGATTCCCGCACCATCGGCATTCCGCTCAGCGATCCGGAGGGCTATCTGCTCGACGGCGAATACGCCGAGCGGCTGACCTGGGGCGGGGTATTCGTGCACTCCGCGCCGTGGTCGGTCGATTCGCAGGGCTACGAGAATGTCAGCCACGGCTGCATCAATCTGCCCCCGGACGACGCCGCGTGGTACTACGACAACGTCAGCGTCGGGGATCCGGTGACGGTGCACTGGTGATCTCCGCGGATACCGGCCGGTGACCGGCACCCGCCGGGGACCTGCGCGATGACCGGCGGGAGTTACGCCGAGCGGGCGGCCTCCGCCGCCAGCACGACGTGCCGCATCAGCAGTGCGGTGGTCACCGGGCCGACGCCGCCCGGCACCGGGCTCAGCGCCGCGGCCTTCCCGCGCACCGACTCCGGGTCCACGTCGCCGACGATGCCGCCGTCCGGGCCCTCGTTGGTGCCGACATCGAAGACCACCGCGCCCTCGCGGACGTGCGCACCGGTGATCAGTCTCGCGCGGCCCACCGCCGCGACCACGACGTCGGCGGCCGCGGTCACGGCCGGCAGGTCGGCCGTGCGCGAATGACATACGGTCACGGTCGCGTTCTCCGCCAGCATCAGCTGGGCCAGCGGCTTGCCCACCACGTTCGAGCGGCCCACGATTGCGACATGCCGACCGGCCAGCGGAATGTCGTGATGCTTCGCCAGCGCCACGACGGCCTCCGCCGTGGCCGGCGGGAATCCGGGCAGGCCGGCGCCGAGCAGGCCCAGCGACAGCGGGCTCACTCCGTCGACATCCTTCGCCGCGGCGATGGCGACGCTGACGTCGTTCAGCTCCACGCCGGACGGCAGCGGGGTCTGCAGCATCACGGCGTCGACGGCCGCGTCGGCGCTCAGCCGGGCCAGCTCCGCGCGAATCGTGTCGGCGGCGGCATCCGCGCCCAGATCGACGGTGTCGCAGTCGATTCCGAGCCGCTGCGCGGCCCGGCGAAGTGACTTCACATACCAGCCGCTGGCCGGATCGTCGTTGGCGACCACCAGCACCAGGCGCGGCGCGGCGCTCTTCTCGGTGAGCGCGCCGACGCGCCGTTCGGTGTCGGCGTTCAGGGCGGCGGCGGTTTCCTTACCGGTCAGCGAAGTCGTGTCCACGGCCTCCCACCTTAACGGTCGCCGGACCGGGCGCCGCGCGGCAGGCACATCCACCATCCCGCATCCACCGGGCGTCCTGTTCGCGTCACGGCCCTGCCCGCGCCGACCGGCTGCACCGTCCCGGCCGACGGGCCGATCCGCCGCGGTCGTTCGCTCGAGAAATGGCCTACCGGCGGAAACGGATCACCCCGAGCGGGCCCCGTCCGATACCCGTCGGCACATATGTGCCGTCCGCTCCGATTCGCCGCTCGCGCCTCCGTGTTACATCCAGAATTGTCACACCCGGAAATCCTCGCCGGGTGCGGTGGCCGACCGTATTGTGGGCTCGACCGCGCTCTAGACAATTGCCAGCAAACCACGTGCGTGACCCATTCGCTCGGAAAGGTGTCGACTGCAGTGACAATCGCAAGGCGTCTCCGGTTCGCCGTCGCCACATCGGCGGCCGCTCTCATACTCGCCGGACCCGCCGTGACCACGGCGACCGCCGCCGACGGCCCGGCCCTCTACAACTCCGCCCAATCCAACTTCTCCAACGGCAACGAGGCCGCCGGCCTCGGTGACCTGCGGCAACTACTCGACGACACGCCCGACGACGGCCAGGCGCTCGCGCTGCAGGCCATCTGGTCGGACTACGCCGGCGACCTGGTCACCCGGGAGGCCGCGCTGAACCGGCTGGGCGCCATCGACGGCGGCATGGCCCAGGGCACCCGGAACCTGCTGGGGGCCGTCACCGCCGCGGTCGGCACGCTGCCGAATCCGCTGCCGGCGCTGGTCGGCCCGCAAACCGGGATCGCGGTGCTCGGCTACGGCCTGCTGCCGGACGGTTCACTGCGGCCCGAGCTGGTGGACCGGCTGACGGCGGCCTGGCTGCAGGCGATCGCCGCGCCCGCGTCGCCGATCGTGGTCACCGGCGGCAACCCGCAGAACGGCGTTCCCGAGGCGGTCGCGATGGCGGGCTGGCTGATCGGCCACGGCATTCCCGCCAACCGGGTGCTGGTGGAGGACAGGGCCGGATCGACGGTGCAGAACGCGCTGTTCAGCACGCGGATGCTGCGCGACGCCGGCGCCACCAGCACGGTGGTGGTGACCTCGCCGAACCACATCCGCCGCGCGGTCGCCGATTTCATGGTCGCGGGACTCCCGGTGGTCGGCGCGATGACCTCGACCGATCAGCTGGTGTCCCAGCTACCGCCGCCGAACCGGGCCGCGCAGCGCGGCATCTACCTCGACGCCACCCGCACGTTCCTGCTACCGACCTCCCGGTGAACCCCGTGACCGGGCGATAACCGCTCGACCGCCCACCGCACAATGGGCAAGTGATCGAAATCGACCTCGACACCGTCGTCACCGCGCTGCGCGGCGCCGGCTGCGTCTTCGCCGAGGAGGAGGCCGCGCTGCTCACCGGCGCGGCCTCCTCCCCCGCGGAACTCGAATTGCTGGTGGCGCAACGGATCTCCGGCATACCGCTGGAACACCTGTTGGGCTGGGCGGAGTTCCGCGGGCTGCGGGTGGCGGTGGGACCGGGGGTGTTCGTGCCCCGGCAGCGCACCGGATTCCTCGTCGAGCAAGCGGTTCGCCTGGGCCGCAGCGGTTCCGGCGGCACCCGGGTCGTGGTCGACCTGTGCTGCGGGTGCGGAGCGCTCGGGCTCGCCGCGGCGACGGAGTTGGCGCGGAACGGAATTCGCGTGCACCTGACGGCGAGCGATATCGAGCCCGCCGCCGTCGCCTGTGCCCGCCGCAATCTCGCACCGCTGTCCGCCCACGTCTACCAGGGCGACCTTTTCGACCCCCTCCCCGCCGCACTGGCCGGGCACGTGGACATTCTGATCGCCAACACCCCCTACGTGCCCACCCCTATGATCGCTCGAATGCCGCCCGAGGCCCGCGACCACGAACCCCGGTACGCCCTGGACGGCGGTCCCGACGGTCTCGACATCGTCCGCCGAGTGGCCACCGAGGCCGCCGCATGGCTCGCGCCGGGCGGCAGCGTCCTGGTCGAGTCGAGCGAGGAACAGGCCGATAGCGCCATGGAAATTTTTGCCCGCCACGGACTTACGGCTTTCGTCAGGGAATCCGAAGCGCTCTACGCCACCGCCGTCATCGGCATGCGGCGTCGAGACCTCTGATCTGCCACCGAGATCCCGTCGTCCCCCTCGTCGAGGCATCCCTCGCGAGACCGCCACCCGCCGGACCGACGCGAACAGGCCCCTGCACGCCGGTGTGCAGGGGCCTGTTCTTCAGATCCTTCGAGCTGCCCCCGGAACGAGGCGGTGCACCCGGTTCGCCGGTCAGGCCGGGCGCAGCGGGCCGACGAAGGTGCCCGGGTGGGTGGCCGCGTCCTGGCGCTGCACGCTCAGGCCCGGCGTCCACGGCACCTCGAGCTGGGTGGTGGTGTCCGGCGGGGTGACCACGATCTTTTCCGGCGTCCAGCCCTGCGAGCCCTGTGCCAGGTAGGTGACGACGCTGCTCACGGCGTGGCCGGGCGCCACCGACACGGGTGCGAAACCGGTCTCCTGACGGGGCAGGGAGTAGGTGGGTCCGAAGGCCGGGTCGTCGGGGCCGACCAGGTCCACGCCCGGGAAGCCCTGCACCAGGCACGGCTGCGGCGAGGTGTTGGTGAGGACGATCGACAGTTCGTTCTGGCCGTCGGGGTTCGGCGCCGCGTCCTGCCGGGTGGTCGCGTTCAGCATGTCGGCCGCGCAGATCGGCGCCTGCGCGGAGCCGACCGCCGGGACCAGGAACATCGCCGGAACGGCCGCCGCCGCGACCGCCATCGCTCGCCTCATCATCACCGTCATCATGCCTCTCCGCACGCGCCGTCTCACAAGATCTTTCGTCGCACACTATGCCATCCGGGCAGTGCCGGTGCGGCTCGCCCGCACGACCTACCCTCGGGCGCGCCGGAAGGCCCCCACCGACCGCGTACCGGTCCATTCCGAATCCCCCTCGGCGCCCGGAGAATTCATCGTCGAACCGGGCAGCCGCCGCCGAACCCCCGCCACCTAGTTCAGCAGCACCGGCAGCGCCGTGTGGCCGTTGGAGATGAAGCTGCCGACCGGCACCAGATCCTTCGGATCCGTGGCGAAGCGCAGGTTCGGGAACCGCTCGAACAGCTCCGGGAGCGCGATCGAGGCCTCCATCCGGGCCAGCGGCGCGCCGATGCAGTGATGCGCGCCGTAGCCGAACGCGACGTGCTGGTCCTTGGTCTTGCGACGCACATCGAACTGATCGGTGGTGTCGCCGTGGATCTTCGGGTCCCGGCTGGCACCGGCGTAGGAGGCGAGAATCGCGTCGCCCTTGGGGATCCGGTGGCCGCCGTCGATCTCGATGTCCTCGACGGCGTAGCGCAGCGGCAGGTGCGCGACCGGCGCCTGGTAGCGCAGCGACTCGTCCACCACATCAGCCCAGGGCACCTCGCCGGACACGACGGCGGCGCGCTGCTCGGGGTGGGTCAGCAGGGCGGTGATCGCCTGGTCGAGCAGGTTCACCGTGGTCTCGTGGCCGGCGTTGATCACCAGCATCAGCGTGTCGACCAGTTCCTTCTCGGTCAGCTGCGAGCCGTCGTCCTCGGCGCGGGTGGTGATCAGCACGCTGGTCACGTCGTCACCGGGGTGCCCGCGCCGATAGTCGACGAGTTCGCTGACCAGCCGGAACATTTCGGCATGGTTCGCCTGCGCCTGCTCGGGGGTGAACGAGGTGTCGAAGAAGCCGTCCACGCACTTGTGCATCGGCGCGCCGAGATGCTCCGGCACGCCCATCAGTTCGGTGATCGCCCGGATCGGGACCGGGTAGGCGTACCGGGTACGCAGGTCGGCCACCTCGCCGGGCGGCAGCGCCGCCAGGTCGTCGAGCAGTTCGGTGATGAGCTCCTCGATCCGCGGCCGCAGCGCGGCGGTGCGGCGGTGGGTGAACGCCGGCGACACCAGCTTGCGCAGCCGCCGATGTTCCTTGCCGTAGGCGGTGAACATGTTGTCCACGGCCACCCACGGCAGCAGCGGCCACGACTCGGTGATCTCGCCGTTGCCGAACGCCGCCCAGTGCTGCCGCGGATCCTTCGACACCCGGGGGTCGGCCAGCAGGCTCCGCAGCACCGCCTGATCGGTGACCGACCACGCGGGCACGCCGCCGGGCATGAGCACCTCCACCACGGGCCCCCGCTCCCGGATCCGGGCCGATTCGCCCTGGATATCGGTACCGGTCAGGTCCAGAACGATCGGATCGTGCGCCATCGGATACTCCTTTACGCCAGGTTCAACGGAGGTGATGCCGGGAAGACGACCGGAAGCGCCGTCATGGCCCGGTGGAACGGACCCGGGCGCCAGACGATGTCACCGCGGGTTCCGGATAGCCGGAGCTCGGGTAGGGCGTCGAGTAGCTGATCGATGGCGTCCTGGGCGACCAGGTAGGCCACCGACTTCGCGGGGCAGGCGTGCGGCCCGGCACTCCAGGCCAGGTGCGAGCGATTGCCGGTGCGATCGCCCCCGGCGATGGCCGGGTCGTTGTTGCACCCCGCGAGGCTGATCACGACGGGGCGGTGCGCGGGCAGCCACACGTTGTCGATCAGGATCGGCTGGCGCGGGAAGGTGATGGAGAAGTTCGCCATCGGCGGGTCGTTGAACAAGACCTCGTCGAGCGCGTCGCGGGTGGACATGCTGCCGCCGAGCATGTCGCCGGCGAACCGGTCGTCGGTCAGCATCAGCAGCAGCGTGTTGGCGATGAGGTTCTGCATCGGCTCGAGGCCCGCGCCGTAGAAGCTGATCAGGTTGTAGAGCATCTCCTCGTCGGTCAGCTCGGCCCGATGGTGGGCCAGCCGCGAGGTCACGTCGTCGCTGTGGTCGGCGCGCCGCATGGCGACCAGCTCCATCAGCGCCTCGGACAGGTGCTGCATGCCCCAGGCCGCGTTGACCGTGTCGAACAGCGCGGCCATCCCGGCGGCGACCCGCTGCCCGAGCTCGGTCGAGCAGCCGACCATCCGGTTCAGCGCCTCGAAGACGAGCGGAAACGCGTACTGCGACACCAGATCCGCCGAACCCGACTCGCAGAAGCCGTTGATCAGCGGCACCGCGATCTGTTCCACCGTGGTGTGCAGCGCGTGCAGGTCGATGCCGTCGATGGCCGTGACGTAGGCCTGCCGGTACCGGGCATGGACGGAGCCGGAGTTGCGCAGGGCGTTGGGGTACCACTGCATCATCGGCCGCACCGGGCAGTCCTCCGGCACGGTCTCCTGCCAGGACCGCGGATCGGCCGGGAAATGGTCGGGGTCGTTGAGGATTCGCAGCGCCGTGCGGTACCCGATCACCAGCGTCGCGGGCACCCCGGGCGACAGTTCGATGGGCACCATCGAGCCGTGCTGCCTGCGCATCGCGCGGTAGAAACCGTGCGGATCCGCGGCGAACTCGGGAGTGTCCAGCAGGGCGCGTGGTTCGTCGGAATCGATGGGAGACCCCTGGACCGAATACCTTCCGGTCGGGACAGCCTGCGGGCCGGACGGCACTGCAGAATTCACCTCACAACCATTGCAGCACAACAGGCTTCGCGCGGATCCGCACGAAGCCTGCCTGATCGACAAAACTACACCCGCCGGAAAAGGACCGGACGGCCGCTTCAGGTTAGCAGCAGTGGTACGAATTCTCTCTCGATTACGCAGCGGCCCTTGGAAACTCGTCCGTTCGAGGATCCGTACCCTAAACTATGCCCATCGGCTATCACATGCCGGAGGGCTCCGTCGCCCGTTATGCCCGCAGGCCGCTGGCGCGCAGCACGCGACGCGCGATCCCCGCCCGGATGGCCTCCTCGGTGCCGATGATGCGGGCGTGGTGGCGGGCCCGGGTGATCGCGGTGTACAGCAGTTCCCGGGTGAGCAGCGTGGATTCGGGTCCGGGCAGCACCACCGACACCGTGCCGTACTGGCTGCCCTGGCTGCGGTGGATGGTCATGGCGTAGACGGTGGTGACGCCCGGGAACTGGGTGGGGTGCACCAGGTACGGTTCGGCGCCGCGCTGCAGGGCCGCGCGCAGCGCCCCGTCGGACGCCCGGACGATCACCCCCGTATCGCCGTTGTAGATGCGGGCCTCGTGATCGTTCGCGGTGATCAGCAGCGGCTGCCCCGGAAACCACTGGCCCACACCCGGTTCGGTGCCGATTCCGGCGGCGGCCACCCAGCCCGCCGCCAGCCGGTCCCAGCGCTCCACGCCGAACTGCCCCTGGCGATGGGCACACAGCAGGCGATGCGATTCCATCGCCGCCAGCGCTCCCGCCGCCTCCCCGTGTTCGGCCGCCGCCGTCGCCTCCCGTGCCGCGCGGACCACGTCGCCGCGCACCTCGGCGGTGTCGTCGGGGGCCCGCAGCGACAGCTCGTCGCCACCGTCGGACAGCAGCGCCAGCGCCGTCTCCGCATCGCCGGCCCGGACCGCGACCGCGAGCTCCGCGATCCGGCCCCCGAACCGGCGGCCACGGGTGAGCCGGACGATGCCGCCGCGCAGGCGGTCCCGCTCGCGGGCGGTGAGCACATCGGGGTGGGCGGGCGCGTCGGCGCGGTTTCCGTCCGGCCGCGCACCGGCGACACCAGTGACACCGGCGACACCGTCGCCACCAGTGACACCGTCGACACCTGTGACACCGCCGGCACCGGCGGCGCCCTCGGCACCGGCGAGGATGCGGTCCAGCATCGGATTCGGTTCCGCCACCACGGGTCCCGCGACCAGATCGGCGAGCACGGCGCCGGCATCCACCGAGGCCAGCTGGTCCGGATCGCCGACCAGGACCAGCCGGGTGTCCGGGCGCAGCGCCGGGAGCAGGCGGCTCATCATCGTCAGCGACACCATCGAGGTCTCGTCGACGACGACGATGTCGTACGGGAGCCGGTTGAACTCGTGATGGCGGAAGCGGGTGGCGCCGCCGCGCTGCCAGCCCAGCAGCCGGTGCAGCGTGGCGGCGGTCAGTTCCGGCAGGTCCAGGTCGGCGGCCTGCTCGCGCACCGATTCCTGCAGGCGCGCAGCGGCCTTGCCGGTCGGCGCGGCGAGCGCGATCCGCAGCGCGGGCGCACCGGGGGCGGCCCGCTGATGGGCCTCCAGCAGCGCCAGGATGCGGGCGATGGTGTGCGTCTTACCCGTTCCCGGGCCGCCGGCCACCACGGTCGTCCAGTGCGTGGCCGCCAGCGCCGCGGCCACCCGCTGCCGGTCCGGCGGGTCGTCCGGTCCCGCCGTGTGCGGGAACAGCCGATCCAGTTGCCGCCGAACGGTTTCCGGGTCGACGAGCGGATGGCTCGCGGCGCGCTCGGTGAGCACGCGGCGGATGGTCTGCTCCTGCCGGTAGTACCGGTCGAGGTACAGCAGCGGGCCGGAGCCGTCCGGTTCGACGAGTCGCAGCGGCCGCAGCGGTCCCGCGGGGCCGCCCTGCACCAGCGGGCTGTCCCGCAGCGCGCCCAGCACCGCATCGACCTCGGGCCACGGCAGCGTCGCCGGATCGATCGCCTCCGGATCCGTGGTGTCGAATCCCTCACCGTCCACGCCGATCTCGTGCATCCGACGCAGCTCGAGGCATACCGAACCGGAGCGCACGGCCCGCACCGCGAGCGCCGCGGCCAGCAGCACCGGCTCCGCCTCCTCCCGGCCCAGCCGGCCCAGCCGCAGCGCGACGTGCACGTCGGCCGCCGACAGCACCCCGGCGTCGTTGAACGTGCGCAGCAGCCCGGTCGCCCGCTGCGCCGACTGGATGGCGGTCATCGCTGCTCCCCGGCCAGCAGCAGCGACAGCTCCTCGATCAGCGCGACCGGCGGATCCCAGTCGAACACGCCGCAGCCGGGCGGGGTGTCCGGTCCGATCATGCCGCGCACGAACAGGTAGCCGATGCCGCCCAGATGCCGTTCGGGGGCATAGCCCGGCAGGCGCCAGCGCAGGAAGCGGTGCAGGGCAGCGGCATACAGCAGGGCCTGCAGCGGATAGTGCGAGCGCATCATCTCGGCCGCCATCCGGTCGCGGGTGTAGTGGGCGACGGTGAGTTCGTCGGTGCCCAGCCGGTTGGTCTTGTAGTCGACGACGACGAAACGCGGGCCCGGAAGGCGCAGGACGGCGTCGATACTGCCGGTGAGATAGCCTCGCAGCACCGTATCGTCGAGCGCCTCGAGCTGGTCGGCGTATCCGGCGAACGGGTCGCCGGCGGGCAGGTGGCGGCGCAGCAGCCCGGCCACCGCGCGCAGGCCGACCCGGCCGGCGCGGGGGGTGTCGCCGCCGGCGAGGGGCAGTTCGAAATCCAGTTCGTTGAGCCGGTCGCGGCCGGCGACGTCGGCGAGGCAACCGTCTCCGATCGGCGTGCGCAGCACCGCCAGCAGCGCCGTCGCCAGCGCGTCCGGATCGATATCCGCCATCAGCTCGTCGATGGCGTGGGCGCAGCGCGCGCGCACCTCGGCGCCCAGATCGGGCGCGTCGGTGTCCACCGTCTCCAGGACGCCGTGCACCAGGGTGCCGAAGTCCGCACCGTAGGGCAGATCGTTCATCAGCGACGGCGCCGCGCCGCCGTCGGCGGTGTCGGCGGTGTCGCTGCCCTCGAGGACGGCCGGTGTCTCCGGTTCGTCGGAGCCCCCGGGCGTTTCGCCGGGGACCACGTGGAGGTCGTGCGCGGCCGCGGTGAGCGCCGAGTACGACGTGCGCCGCCAGTCGGCGTCCACCGCCCGATCGAAGACGGCGGCCGCCAGTTCGCCGGACCCGGCCTCGGCGCGATCCCACCGCGGCCGGACCTCGGGTATCCGCCGCACCGGCTCCACGCCGATCAGCCCCGGGCCCGCCGACGCCGCCCAGGCCGAAAGCTGTTCCCGCACGGCCTCGTCCGTCGGCACCTCGCTCTTGCCGGGCACCTCGGCACTGCCCGGCAACCGGCCCATGACCATCCGGTGCAGGGGCGCGAAGGCCGTGCCGTAGGTGGGCGCCCACCACGCCACCACCTGGCATTGCGCCCGGGTCAGCGCGACGTACAGCAGCCGCAGTTCCTCCCCGGACTCCTCGGCCTCGCTGCGGCGCTTGCGCTCGCCGTACCCGGGCGCGTCCGGACCGCCGACGTCGAGGACCCGCTCGTCGCCGTCGTGGAACAGCAGCGTCACCGGATACGGATTCTTCGCGTTGTCCCACGCGAACGGCAGGTACACCACCGGGAACTCCAGTCCCTTACTGGCATGCACCGTGGCGATCTGGACCGCCGCCGCGTCGCGGTCCAGCCGGCGGCTGCGGTCGGATACCGCGCCCGACGCCGGATCTCGCACCCGATCGGCCAGCCACCGGGTCAGGGCGGTCAGGCCGAGCGACTCCCGCAGCGCCACCCGATCCAGCAGCTGCGCGATGTGGCGCAGGTCGGTGAGCTGTCGTTCGCCGCCCGCCACCGCGAGCAGCCGCGGCGCGAGTTCCGTTTCGGCCGCGAGCTTTTCGAACACCGCGGCGAATCCGGCGCGGCCGAACAGCCGGGCGGCCTCGCGCAGCTGGGTGCTGGTCCGCCCGACCAGATCCGCTCCGCCGGTGTCGATCTCGGCCGCCGACAGCCCGAGCAACGGCGTGCAGGC
This sequence comes from Nocardia sp. BMG51109, assembly GCF_000526215.1. NCBI lineage: Bacteria > Bacillati > Actinomycetota > Actinomycetes > Mycobacteriales > Nocardiaceae > Nocardia > Nocardia sp. BMG51109. Next base: position 6,259,801 of record NZ_JAFQ01000004.1, on the reverse strand, counting down.
CGCCAGCCGGACCCGGTCGGCGCGGTGCGGTTGCTCCAGCGCCCGCAGCAGCCACAGCCAGTCGACAGCGCTGCGGGTGCCGAACACGCTTGCGCCGCCGGCCAGCACCGACGCCACGCCGACCCGGTCGAGGGCGGCGCGCACCACGTCGATCTGCGAGCGGGTGCGGACCAGGACGGCGACATCGCCGGGGCCCACCGGCGTGTCGTCGATGTGGGTGCCCGATTCGAGCAGGCTCGCGATATCGGCGGCCACGTCGTCGGCGACCCGGGCCCGCTGACGGCCGACCGCCGGGAAGCCCGCGCCGTTGCGCGGTCCCGCACCGGTGCGCTCGAAACACCGCAGCCGCAACGGAATCGGCTCGTCGACGGTCCCGGACAGCCGAGTGTGCGGACGCACCGCCGCCACCGGCGGAACCGTGATCTCCTTGTGTCCCAGGGCCGCACCGCCCAGCACATGTTCCAGCGCGCCCAGCAGTCCGGCGTCGCTGCGCCGATTCGTGGTCAGCTCGCGGCGGGTGTCCGCGTGCGCCACCGCGTCCAGGTAGCTCAGCACCTCGGCGCCGCGGAAGGCGTAGATGGCCTGCTTCGGATCGCCGACCAGGACGAGCGTGGTGTGGCCGTGGAACACCCGCCGCAGGATGTCCCACTGCAACGGGTCGGTGTCCTGGAACTCGTCCACCAGCGCCACCCGGTAGCGTTCCCGGATCCGGCGGCGGGCCCGCTCGCCGTGTGCCGGGTCGGCGAGCACGTCGTGCAGCAGCACCAGCAGATCGTCGAAGTCGCGGATGCCCGAGAGGCGTTTGCGCCGTTCGGTTTCCGCCCGCACGGCCGCGGCGAACGCGACCCGCTCGGCGGCCGGGTCGTCACCGATCTCCTCGTCGGGCGCCAGCCGCGCGTGCCGGTCGTTGACCGCCGCGATGGCCAGCCGATGCGCCTCCTTCACCGAGAACGGCGGGCCGCCGCGCGCGTACCGGGCCAGGAACAGGTCGTCGGCGACGGTGGCAACCAGATCGTCGACGTTCTCCACCAGGCGCACCCGCGGATCGCGTTCGCCGGCCAGGCCCAGCTCGTCGAGCATGCGCTGGCAGAAGCTGTGCGTGGTGGCGATGGTGCCGGAGTCGAAATCCGACAGCGCCGACAGCAGCCGCGCCCGCCGGCGCCCGGCCTCCGCCGGATCGCCCGCCGCCAGATGCCGGATCAGCTCGTCGTCGCTGTCGCGCGCCACCGCCGGGTCCGCCAGCGCCGCCGCCACCGCGACGAACTTGTCCCGCGTCCGCTCCCGCAGCTCCTGCGTCGCCGCCCGGCTGAACGTCACCAGCAGCAACTGCGAGACATCGACCCCCGCCTCGGCCACGAACCGCACCGCCAGCCCGACGATGGCGTAGGTCTTCCCGGTTCCCGCACTAGCCTCCAGCACCGTGGTCCCGGCCGGCAACGGCCCGCACAGCTCGAACCGCTCCCCCGCATCGCCGGATCGTGCGGCGTCACCCTCGCTTCCGACCGCCCGCGCGTGCCCCTGCGCCTCCGGCAGGACCGCCGCCGGAGTGTGCGAACCGACGCCGGACGCGCGAACCGAATCCGCTGCGATATCCGGGTCGTCCACGGACACAACAGCTTCCGGCATCGAGGGCGCTCCGAGGCTCGCTTCCGAGCCCGCTGTTGCCGCCACGTCGGCGGCTACCGCCGCAGCATCGGCCCCGGGACGACCGGCGCGTTCCCGCGCCGGCGTCGAGATCTCGGACACGGCGCGGGCGGTTGCACGCGTCGCGCACCCCTCCTCCGTGTGGTCGGCCGTCGGCGTTCCGGCGGCGCCGGAGGAACGTCCCGCAGCGGACTCCGGCCCATCCGAACGGGCGGGCGAGTCCGGAAAATCCAGTCTCCCACCGGTATCGGATGCCACGACAGCGGCATCATCCGGGCGGGAATCCCGCACCGGCGCACCGATTTCGGGCACACCAGGTGCGCCGGCCGGGCAGCCATCGGTGGCACCCCGCTCCGATACTCCCGGCTCGTCCGGACGCGAGGGCACAGTGTGCGGGCCGGTCGGCGGCGTGCAGACCGAGTCCGCATCACCGGACGAATCGCGCACCGCCGTACCACCATCGTCGCTCGGGCCGTGTTCGCGATCGCCGGCCGTGAGTTCCGCGTCATCGGATTCCGGCGAATCTGCCACGAGTGCAACAGTTTCGGCGGCATCGGCCGGTTCGCCGGCCGATCGTGGCTCGGATGCGCTCGCCGCGCCCGCGGCCGAAACGGGCCCATCGGCCGCGCGGGCGCGATTGTCGTCCGGTTCGGTGTTCGTATCGCGCGAGCCGGCGTCCGGGGCATTCGGAGGGGCCGGTGGGGCGAGGGAACCGGGGTCGAAAAGATCGGCGGTTTCGGCCGAGGGCGGGTCGTGTCGCTCCGCGGGGGCCGTGCGGGGGCGGCGGCGCGGGCGCGGGGCGGGCTCCAGGTCGGTGAGGGAGAACAGTTCGTCGGTCATGGCTGCCCCTGGGATTCGGTGGCCAGCAACGGGTTCCACAGGCGGCGGGCCAGGGCGCCGAAGCGGGTCGTCTCGCCGGACGGGTCGGGGTCGGACAGCGGGGTTTCCAGGTCCTCCAGGCGGGGGGCCGAACCCCAGACATAGCGCAGGTAGCGGTCGGTGTGGTCGCCGAATGCCTTGGGACCGTTCGGCCCGCCGAGAAATTCCTGTTCCGCGGCCAGTCGCGCGTCGTCGAGGCTCGCACCCTGGCAGCGGCGTTCGGCGTAGACCGCCGAGGCCGTCGGGGCGACCGGCAGCGGTTCGGCCAGGCCGGTGTCGCGCAGTTCCGCCAGATCGCGCAGCAGCGCCTGTGCCGTGGCGGCGTCGGGCGCGGTCAGCGTCGAACGCCAGGTGGGACGGCCGAACTTGCCGCGGCCGATGCTCACCGCCTGCCAGCCGCGGGTGCGCTCGGTCGCCGCCAGCGCCAGCACCCGCACCCACGCCGCGATCCGGTGTTTCGGGGCCAGCCGCGAGAAGGTCGTGCGCACCACGGCGTCGTCGTGCACGTCGGCGACCGTCCCGCTGAGCAATCGGCCGTCACCCAGATCCACCGCGACATCCATGGTCCACGAGGGCACCTCGTGGATCGGGCGGGCCACTCGTACCAGCCGGTCGACGGTGTCCTCCACCTCGGTCAGCACCGCCGCGCCCAGACCGAACGCCGGCAGCGTGCCGCGCCGCCACTCCGCGGCCCGCAGCGCGGCCGGGTCGGCGCCGGTCAACCGTGCCGCCAGCATCCGCTCGCCCATATTCCACTTGGTGAGGCCGTCGAGTTCGATCGGCAGCCGCTCGTCGATCTCGTCCTCTTCCTCCGGCACCCGGATGCCCAGGCGCTGCCACAGGAACGCGCGCACCGGATGTTCGGCGAACGACACCAGTTCCGCCAGTGCGACATCCGTTCGCGCCGCGGCGGGCAGCGGTCCGGGCAGGAAGGCGGCCTGTTCGCGCGCCGGGCGTGCCGACGCCCGCGCGCCCGCCAGCGCCACCGCGTCGAAGCTGAACGGCCGCGCGGGTTCGAAGTTTCGACTGTCGAAGGCCTGCAACGGATGCCGGGTCACCACCGCGTCCAGCCCGCCCGCGTGCGCGCGCAGCACGTCCAGCAGTTCGGCGACCGGAATCGCCGGCGGCCGGTACGCGCCCGTCACCGGGTCGGCGCCGGTGTGCAGCACCACCAGCTTCTCCCCGGCCGCCATGATGGCGTCGAGCAGCAGCTGCCGGTCCTCGCTGCGCGCGTCCCGCTCGCCCACCCGGGGCTCGCGCGCCAGGACGTCGTCGCCGTCGACACCGCCCGGGCGCGGGAAGACGTCGTCGTCGAGGCCGAGCAGCACCACCACCCGATGCGGCACCGACCGCAGCGGCGACAGCGCGCAGACGGTCAGCTCGCCGGTGCGGAAGTTCACGCGCGTCGACCGGCCCGCGATCCGCGACTGCAACAGCGCGGCAATATCGCTGAGCCGCAACGAAATATCGCCGGCGTACTCGAGCGCCGAGGTCAGCTCGCGGCGCGCCTGCACCGCCTGCCAGGTCTGCGCGTAGGTGACGTCGGTGAGCAGATCCAGCGCACGGACCAGCACCTGGACCCACTCGTGCGCCGGGCGGCCCGAGCCCGCCGGCTCGGCCGGGGTCGGGCCGCGCAGGTCGCGCACGCACACCGCGAGCCGGTCGGTGAACTCCGCGAACCGCCCGGCCAGATCCACGTCGCCGGAGTCGACATCCTCCAGCGGCAGCACCAGATCCAGCCAGTCCTCGGAGGATTCGCCCGCGGCGACACCGAGCAGGATGCGATCGACCGCGGCGTTCAGCGTGTTCTGCGCGAAGTCGCCGAGCCCGAACGCCTGCCGCTGCCGCTGCCCGATCCCCCACCGCGCCCCGGTCTCGGCCGCCCATTCGCGTAGCCGCTCGATATCGTCGTCATCGAATCCGCACCGCAGCCGGACCGGTTCGGCCGCAGCGAGATCCAGCACCTCGGTGACGCTCACCCGGCCGTCGGCCAGCCCGAACAGATCCGCCAGCACCGCCAGCACCGGATTGGCCGTGCCGGACGTCCGGTCGGCCAGCCGCACCCGCAGACCGTGCGCCGGATGCGCCGCGCGCGTGCCGCTCTCGGCCTGCGGCTGCCCGAACGCCGCGCGCACCAGCGGCGCATAGCTCTCCACGTCGGGGCACAACACCACGACGTCGCGCGGTTCCAGCGTCGGATCGGCGGCGAATACGCCGAGCAGCACATCGCGCAGCACCTCGACCTGCCGCGCCGGTCCGTGGCAGGCGTGCACCCCCACGGTGCCGTCGGCGGGCCGCTCGCGCGGCGGCCAGAGATCGCCGCTGATTCCGGCTTGCAGATCGGAAAGCAGTGTGCCCGAGGAGAATTCATCGTCGGCGGGATGATGGGTATCGATCACCGGCCCCAGCGCCCGCAGCCGCTGCCGCAATTCACGGACATCCCGCCCGAGCGCCGCGAGCAGCGGATGCGCCACGGCCAGCGCGCTGTCGTCGAACACCCGCGGCGCCCCGGCCGCGACACCGGATTCCCCTGTCGCGCCGATAGATCCGCCCGCCCCCGCTCGCCCGGAGTTCCCGTCCGGGTCCGCACCGCGCCCGGAACTCCCGGGCAGATCCACACCGCGCCCAGAACTCCCGGGCAGATCCACACCGCGCCCGACACCCGGGCCGGACTCCTCCGGCACAGCCGCCCACATGCCCGGGCTCGGGTGCACCACCCACAGGTGCACGTCGCGCCCCGCGCCGAGCGCCGACAGCACCGCCAGCTGATCGGCGGTGAGCCTGGTCACCCCGAACAGCGAAAGCCGCTCCGGAAGATCGACCACCGACGGCTCCGAACGGATTCGCGCGCAAGCGGTCTCGAGCCGCTCCGCCGGACTCGGCGTGCCGAGTTCGGCGCGCAGCCGCCGCCACAACTCGGGCTGCCAGCGCAGATCCTCGGGCAGCGCGGCCCCGCACCCGTCGGTATCCGCGCCTGCGGCCCAGTCGAGGATCAGGCCGGGCCGCTGGGTCGCGTAACCCTCGAACAGTGCCGCGATCCGCGCCGCCGTGGCGAAACGGCGGCCCGACCGATGTGTCGGCCCGGCGCCGTCGGCGCCCAGATGGCGGGCCGGCACCGCGCACCACGGCTCGGCGACCGCCGCGTCCAGCACCCGCAACAGCGCCCACACCAGCCGGTCGGCCGCCCACGGATCGTCGTCGGCGGGCACCCCGGTCGCCTCCGCGAGCGCGGCCGCCACCAGGGCCGACGGCGTCGGATACGCGATGTTCGCCGAGATTCCGTCGCCCGACACCGCACCCAGCACACCGGCCAGTCGCTGATTCAGCCAGCGCTCGGCCCCCTTGGCCGACACCGCGACGATATCCGGCCGGAACGGGTCGTCCGGCGGCCCGGCCAGCACCGATGCCAGCGCGCCGGCGAGCGTCTCCGCCCGCTCGGCTCGGTGGATGTGCAGCGCCATCGGCCGCCTCTCTCCGCTCGCTGGTGCCGTCCCTAGCCCTGCCCGCCCGGATGCCCCGTGGTTGCCTGTCGTCGGCCGATCCTACAAACCCGCCGACCCGATCCCGGGCCGCGACTCGGACTTCTGGCGACATACCGATCGGTTCCGTACTCGCTACACAGTACGAAAGCCTCTGACCACCACGTTGCCCGTAATGCCGGATAGACACCAAATTTCCAGCAACACAATCGAATCCGGTCGTCCCGACAACCACGGCGCGACCGCCGCGATTCCCGTCCGCGTGTCACACCGGAAGCCGCGGCCCGATGTGCCACAGTGCTCGGCGGGGAGGTAACGGAAGAGCAGTATCGAAAGGCTGGTTCATGTCCGCGACGGTGATTCCCCTGTTGCCCAGATCCGGCTTCACGGTCCGCCGGGTCGGCGACCGCTGGGAGCTGGTCAACTCGCGTCACTACGGCCGCACCGTCGTCCTCCACTCCTGGCCCCGCGATCAGCATGCCGAGGCATTCTCGCACTGCTACCGGCTCAACGGCCGCAGCGTCGAGGAACTGCTGGCCGCCTTCCGCTGAAAAACCCTGTGCCGCAAAGTCCATCCGCTACGGCGCGCGCCCGGGGGTTCTAGCACAACCGATGGCCGAACCTCAAGACGTGCGAGACGTGCACCACGATGGTTATCCTCGTTCACCGTGCGTTATCCCCGGGCCGCCTCGAGCGCCACACGACCCACCCGCATGGCCGCCGGCGCCTGCGCCGTCGCCGCCGTCCTGATCGCGGGTGCCCCCGCCCTGCAATCCGCCCCCGCCGCGGCACTACCGGCCCAGCAGAGCTGCGCCGGTGACTGCAACCTGGCCGGCCGGATCGCCACCGTCGACTCCTACCTGGCCGGCCGCCCCGGCAGCACGGGTTACGTTGTGCGCGACCGGGTCACCGGCAAGGTCTACAGCAACGACCAGTCCGAGACCCCGTTCTGGACCGCGTCGACGATCAAGCTGGCGATCGCCGAGGACGTGCTCAACCGCGCCCGCGCCGGCGCGCTCCTGCTGACCCCGATCGATCGCGGCCAGCTGGAGTCCATGCTGGCCACCTCCAACGACGCCGGCGCCGACTTCCTGTGGAACAAGTACGCGGGCCCGGACCGGATGGCGTTCGTCAACGCCTTCCGCGCCAACGGCATGTCCGGCCTGGCCCCGCAGCCGACCGGCGGCCACCCGTTCCCCGACTGGGGCTTCCTGCAGTGCACCCCGGCCGATCTGGACCGGCTGATGAGCAACGTGCTCGACACCATGCACCCCGACGACCGCTCCTACCTGCTCGACCGCATGCGCAATGTGGACACCAACCAGCACTGGGGCATGTGGGGCGCGGGCGCCGACATGCAGCCGGGCCTGAAGAACGGCTGGTCCGACGAGCAGGACGGCTGGGTGGTCAACTCGGTCGGTTTCGCCGGTCCGGACGAGCGCTACACGCTGGCGATCATGAACCACATCGGCAAGGACCAGGGCGGCTACACCGACGGCGAGCAGACCACCACCCACGTGGCGGAGCTGCTGTTCGGCTAGATCCGCCGGCGCAGCAGCATCGGCGCGCCGTCGCGCGGGAACGGAATGGTGGTGAATCCCCACGGCATCAGGTAGTCGTCGGGGATCCGCCATTCGTAGTCGCGCACCATCGCGGCGATGATCACCTTCACCTCGAACACCCCGAAGTGCATGCCGACGCACTTGTGCGCGCCCGCGCCGAACGGCATCCAGGCCAGCCGGTGCGATTTGTCCTCGCGCCGTTGCGCGCCGAATCGCTCCGGATCGAAACGCGCCGGACGCGACCACAACTCGGGCGACAGGTGGTTGACCACGTAGGCGACGTCGATGTGCGTACCGGCCGGGATGTAACGCCCGGCCACCTCGGTGTCGCGCACCGCGCGCCGCACCAGGCCCGGCACCGGCGGCACCAGCCGCAGGCTCTCCCGGATCACCAGGTCCAGATCGTGCAGGGTGTCCAGATCCGCGATGGTCGGCGGGGCGCCGCCGGTCCGCTCCCGCAGCGCCAGCGCCTCGGCCCGCACCCGCTGCTGCCATTCCGGATGCCGGCCCAGGTAGTAGGCGACCGCGGTGGCGGTGGTGGTCGTGGTGTCGTGCGCGGCCATGATCAGGAAGATCATGTGGTTCACCACGTCCGCGTCGGAGAACGTCTCGCCGTCCTCGGTGCGGGCGTGGCACAGCGCGCTGAAGAAATCGCCGCCCGAGAAATCGCCGCCCGAGAAATCGCCGCCCGAGACATCACCACCCGCCGCCCGCCGCTTGTCCGGCAGCATCCGGGTGAAGTACTCCTCCAACACCTTTCGGCCGCGCAGCCCGGCCCGCCACGCGCCGCCCGGCACCCGGTGCCGCACGATCGACAGCGGCGCGTGTGTGCAGTCCAGGAACGCCTGTCCCAGCCGCGCGCGCTCCGGTCCGGTGCGCACCCCCATGAACGTCTCGGCCGCGACGTCGAGGGTCATATCCTTCACCGTCGGATACAACCGCAGCCGCCGCGAACCCGCGTGCGCCCACCGGCCGATGGCGGCGTCCACCGCCGGCGCCACCCCGGCCAGATGCGCCTCCAGCCGCTCCCGGGTGAACGCCTGCTGCATGATCCGCCGGTGGAACATGTGCTCGGAGAACTCCAGCAGCAGCAGGCCGCGCCGGAAGAACGAGCCGATCAGATAGTCCCAGCCCTGTCCGAAGTCGTTGCGCCGCTTGCCCATCACCTCGTCGACCGCATCCGGTCCGGCCACCATGACCCGGTCCAAGCCCAGGGACGGGGCGTAGCTGACCGGACCGTAGCGCTGGTAGCGCTCCACCATCTCGGCCGGCCCCCAGCGCAGATAATGCAGCGAGCGACCGAAGTACGGCACCCCGATATCGCCCGTCACCGCGCGGTGCCCGCTCCCGGTGGGCGGATTGGCCAACGTCCGCTCGCGCGCCGGGATCCGGCGCAGCATCCGATCGATCGGGTGACTGTCCGGTGCCTCGAAGAAGCCGAGATTCTCCCGATCGGCATGCGTTGATTCGGCACGCTGTGCGCGTGCGTCGACGCTGACCATGACAAGCCTTCCCGTTAAAAGTACAACCTGTACATTACCGGTAGAATGCGCACTGTGACAAGGGACACATCGCGGCGACCGGGGCGTCCGCCCGGTCCGCCGCCCGATCCGGCCCGGCGCCGCGCGGAGATCCTCGACGCCGCCGAACGAGTGGTCGCGCGCGCGGGCACGCACATCACGATCGCCCAGGTGGCGGCTGAGGCCGGATATGCGCGCACCGCCGTGTACGCGGTGTTCCCGGACCTCCCCGCGCTGATCGACGCCCTCGCGCAGCGGCACATGGAGGGCGTCATCACCGCCGCCGACGCCGTGCTCGCCCAGCCCCTGCCCGCCCGCGAGCTGCTGCGCGCTATCGTGCGGCTGATGTCGGATGTCGTCGAGGCCGACCCGAACCTGCACCACGTGATGATGCAGCGGCTGGAGAGCGGCGACACCGAGCACCGCCCGTTCTTCACGCGTGTCTCCGATTGGGCCACCGCGGTTTTCGACATCATCCTGCGCCGCGTGGGCGCCGATCCGGAGCTTGCGCGGATCTGGGCGACGGCGACCGTCGGCGCCATCCTGATGTCGGCGGAGGCCTGGTCACAGGATCCGGCCCGGTCCCGCGAGGACTTCGTCGACCAGCTCACGGCCTTCCTGTGGCCCACCGTCGAGAGCGTCGGGGGCGACCGGCTGGTCGGGCCGATCTCGGTCGACGAGCTGGCCGCCCTTCGAGGACGCGCCGACGGCACGAGTTCATCGTGACTGCTACCGGGTAGCCGACTACGGTAAGGCTGTCGAAAACCGTACGTCCGGCGAGGAGCGAGATGACAACCGAGACTGTCGAGAACCGGCGCCACCGCGTGGTGGTGATCGGATCCGGCTTCGGCGGCTTGTTCGCGTGCAAGCATCTCAGGCATGCCGATGTCGACGTCGTGCTGATTTCGAAGACCTCCACCCACCTGTTCCAGCCGCTGCTCTACCAGGTGGCCACCGGCATCCTGTCCACCGGCGAGATCGCGCCCGCCACCCGGCTGGTGTTGCGCAAGTACAACAACGTCCAGGTGATCCTCGGCGAGGTGCACGACATCGACCTGGTGAACCGCACCGTCACCTCCGAACTGCTGAACGAGGACACCGTCACCTCGTTCGACAGCCTGATCGTGGCGACCGGCGCCCAGCAGTCCTATTTCGGCAACGACCAGTTCGCCACCTACGCCCCCGGCATGAAGACCATCGACGACGCCCTCGAGCTCCGCGCCCGCATCCTGGGCTCGTTCGAGGAGGCCGAGCTCGCCAAGACGCAGGAGGCGCGCGACCGGTTCCTCACCTTCGTGGTGGTCGGCGCCGGGCCCACCGGCGTCGAGCTGGCCGGGCAGATCGCCGAACTCTCCGATCGCACGCTCGAGGGCACCTTCCGCAACATCGATCCGCGCGACGCCCGGGTGGTCCTGCTCGAGGGCGCCGGGGCCGTACTCGCGCCGATGGGCCCGAAGCTGGGCGGCAAGGCACATCGCCGGCTGGAGAAGATGGGCGTGGAGGTCCAGCTGAACGCCATGGTGACGGGCGTCGACGCCCGCGGCGTGACGGTCAAGGACAAGGACGGCAGCGAGCGGCGGATCGAGGCCGCGTGCAAGGTGTGGTCGGCCGGCGTCCAGGCCAGCGGGCTGGGCAAGATCCTCGCCGAGCAGTCCGAGGGCACCGAGACCGACCGCGCCGGGCGCGTCGTGGTCGAACCGGATCTGACCATCAAGGGGTACCCGAACGTCTTCGTGGTCGGCGACCTGATGTCGGTGCCGAACGTGCCCGGGCAGGCGCAGGGCGCGATCCAGGGCGCCACCTACGCCGCCAAGCAGATCAAGGCCGAGCTGGCCGGCAAGCAGACGCCGCAGCAGCGCAAGGCGTTCCACTACCTGAACAAGGGCAGCATGGCGACCGTGTCGCGGTACAACGCGGTCTGCCAGATCGGCAAGCTCGAGTTCGGCGGGTTCTTCGCCTGGCTGGCCTGGCTGGTGCTGCACCTGTACTACCTGATCGGCTACCGCAGCCGGTTCATCACCGTGTTCCAGTGGTTCTTCGCCTTCCTCGGGCGCAACCGCGGTCAGATGGCCGCCACCGAGCAGTGGGTGTTCGCGCGGCTGGCGCTGGAGGCGATGAACGGCAACGAGGAGAACGGGCGCGAGACGCGTGCCGAACTCCGCGGTAAGGACCCCGTCACCGACCGCCCCGGCGGTGGAACCCGTTCGGGCGGCGACACATCGGCGGCCGGCAAGTCCGCCGCCACCCCTACCGAGCACAAGGCCGGATAGGTTCGCCGGTCCGGTCGAATCCTCCGCCGTAGCGATTTTTGTCGGCGTGTCGCGGATATTTCTCCCATCCGCGCACGCCCCGGGTCCGAATGTCGAACGTCGGTATTCCCCGGAAGAAAGGTCGCTATGGCCGCAGGCAAACACAGAGCGCCCAATCCGCATCGCCATCGAGTGGGTAACGCCGTTGCGGCGGGCGCCATCCCACTAGTCTTGGCGGTCGTCGGAACCGGGACCGCCAACGCCGCACCGTCCGAGCCGAGCCAGGCCACCACGCAGGACCACGGGGCGCAGGAGGAGCATGCGGCGCCCCAGTGGCCGGCCGGTGACGCGCCCAACGCCCGTCCCTACGAGGGCCTGCACATCCCCGGCGACACGCTCAGCTCGCTGCAAACCGCACGGACCCTGCCGGACAAGAGCTACCTGGCCCCGGTCGGCACGCTGCACCCGCCGGTGCCGGTCGCGCCGGTGCCGCCGATCGCGCCGCCACCCGGCAAGTTCCGGTTCGGCGACGTTCAGGTCGACGCGCCGCCCTGGCTGGACCGCGAGCAGGCCATCCAGATCAACGACAACGCCGCCCAGACCGAGGCCAACCTGGCGACCTTCCTGGACTCGGTCGGCATGGAACGCAGCCGATCCGACCGCATCGCCGGGCAGACCGTCGGTTCCGCCGCGGTGGGCGCGGTCGCGGGAGCCGCCTCCGCGGCCCCGTTCGCGCTCACCTCCGGTGTGGTCGGCGGTGTGGTCGGCCTGGTCGTGGGCCTGCCGTTCGTGCCGGTCGGCGTCGTCGCGGGCCCGGCGATGGGCGCGGCGTTCGGCGCCGGCGTCATCACCGTCCCCGCCGCCGCCATCGGCGCCGCCGCCGGCGCCGCCGTAGGCGCGGTCAACTCGTTCAACGCCCCACCCCGCGTCGTCGGCGACTGACCGGCGGCCCCCGGGCGGGGAGCGGCCGACGCCGCCCGCTCCCCGCCCGTCCGCGTAGTGGCGCGCGCCGCCTCGTCCGCGGGTCGCTGCCGTATGTTCGGTGGGGTCATGCTGATCTTCCTCTCGGCGCTCGCGGGCTTCGCTCTCCTCGACTCGCTCGATCTCCTGATCGTCGGGGTGACGACGGCGGTGATCTACGACAGCCGCCTCAGCCGCCGATCTCCCGTGCCCGGTGCGATGAGTTTCATCGCCGGAGTCTTCGCCGTCACAACGACTTTCGGGCTCTGCACCGTGCTCGGGCTGCGCTTCCTCACCGATCTGATCGACGTCGAGATCACCCCCACGGTCCGAGGCTGGGGTGAACTCCTTGTCGGTTTCACACTGCTGCTCCTCGGCAGCGTCCGCCTGCGCGGCCGGGCGGTCGCGCCACCCGTCTGGGCGACGGAGGCGCGGCGGCAGCCCTGGCTGCTGGGACTCGTCGGCCTCGGCATCGGGCTCGGGCAGGCGCCGACCGCGGTGCCCTATCTTGCGGCGCTGGCGATGATCTCGGCGCGAGACCCGCGGCCGCCGTTCTGGCCGCTGATCGTGGTGGTCTACTGTGCCATCGCCCTCCTGCCGCCGGCACTCGTCCTGTTCACGTCGACGCGGCGGTCGGTCCGGGCACGCCGGTTCAACCGTTGGCTGGTGCATGTGCTCAAACGGTTTGGGCCGCCGTCGGTTCGGATCTTGTTTCTCGTCTTCGGGCTCGCGCTGATCATCGATGCGGTGCGGGCGTACGAATCGTTGTGGTAGCTCGGATGCTGGACGAGGCGATTGCCTATTCCTCGTGGTCGGTGTGCGGACGGGTTGTTTCGGCCAACGAGATCCGGCCGGTCCGGGTGAACAGGACCTTGGGCGGCTGAAACGCTATGCCATGTAGCCGGCGTCCGGGCGGGGCGATTCGGCGGACAGGGTCCCACCGGTCCAGGTGTGCAGGGAGCCACCGGACGCCAGGGATAGGTGGGCAGAATCCAGCCCTACTGTCCGCGGCGGGCTTTCGTCGGGGTAACGCAGCAGGCTGGACAGTGCGCGGGGGGCCGAGAGGTGGTCGTCGGTGGGTACCCCCGCGCCAAGTTCCAGGCGGTGGCGCAGCAGCGGGACGTCGGCGAGGTCGGCCGACAGGTCCCCGCGCCAGTGGCCGATGTTCTCGCCCGTGCGGCCGATCTGGACTCGTTCGCGCAGGTGCAGCGTCGAATCGGTGGCCAGGGCGATCGTCGTGCGGGTCTCGTGGTCGGCGCCGCCGGCGATCACGGTCGGTTCCGGGTCGAAGTCCAGTTCGCCGCGCTCGGCCACCTCGAAGTGCCAGCGGGCCAGCGACTTTCGGGTCGAGCGGCCGGGCAGGGCGATGGTGGCCGCCACCGAGCGGACCGTCAGGCGGGCGTGCGGTTCCACGACGACCGTGATGTCGAGTTCGTCGCCACCCAGCGGCGTGGCCGCCGTGCCGATCAGGTGCACGGTGTCCGGGCCCGTCTGCCGGGCGGCCAGCCCGCCGGTGGCGCGGATCCGGGGCAGTTCCCCGGCCCGCGCCCGGATCAGCAGTTGGGTGCGCAATCGCGGTACCCGCGTCCGTACTCGATCGCCGCACCCGCGTCAGCACTGGATCGCCGCACCCGCGTCGTACTCGATCGCCGCACCCGCGTCGTACTGAATCGCCGCATCCGCGTCAGTGCGCGGTCGCGGGGCTCGCGCCGTGGCCCCGGGCGATCACACCGGACCCACCGACGCCGTCGGCGGCTCCGGCGTCCTGTTCGGCGGTCGCCCGCAGCTGCGCGCGCACCCAGTTCAGCACCGCCGTGGCCGCCGGATCGTCGGTCAGCGAGGTGAACACGAACGGGCGCCCGTCGCGCACCGCGGCCGAATCCCGTTCCATCACACCGAGATCCGCGCCGACCATCGGGGCCAGATCGGTCTTGTTGATCACCAGCAGATCCGAGAACGTCACGCCCGGACCGCCCTTGCGCGGCACCTTGTCGCCGCCCGCCACGTCGACCACGAAGATCTGCGCATCGATCAGCCCGGAGGAGAAGGTCGCGGTCAGGTTGTCACCGCCGGACTCGACCAGGATCAGGTCCAGCGCCGGGTTCGCCTCGACGAGATCGTCGATGGCGTCCAGGTTGGCGGTGATGTCGTCGCGGATGGCGGTGTGCGGGCAGCCGCCCGTCTGCACGGCCGTGATCCGCTCGTCGGGCAGCACGGCGTGCCGGCGCAGGAAGTCGGCGTCCTCGGTGGTGTAGATGTCGTTGGTCAGGACCGCCAGCGACAGCTCCTCGCGCAGTTCCCGGCACAGCGCCGCCACCAGCGCGGTCTTACCCGATCCGACCGGACCGCCGATCCCGATCCGCAGCGGCTCGCCCGGGGTGCGCTCCCGTTTCGGGCGATCGTGGGCGTGGTCGTGCGGTTCACCGTCGATCAGATGTGGGGGCATGCTCACTCCTTTCCGCCTCATCCTCGCCGACCTGTGTAAACCGAGTGTTACCGGGTGCCGCCGGGGTCAGGACGCGAACAGCGGCATCGCCCGCTCGACATGCCGTTCGGCGAGCACGTCCTGGAGCGGATCCGACAGCGCGGCAAGCCCTTTCACCGCCTCGGCGGCGGTCCGGTCGCAGTCCGCGGCGAGCCGCACCGTGCACGCGGCCACCGCGGCGGGATCCAGTGCCAATAACCGCTGCGCGGCCGTCGCCGACCCGGTCATCGTGGTGTAGACGACGACACCCGCGATCTCCTCCGGCGTGGCCCCGGCCACCGACCCCACCACACCGAACGCCGTCGACAGATGCGGTCGCGCACCCAGCCCGGACCAGTCCTGCCCCGGCCAGACCTGCTTGGCGAGCCGGAGCAGCCCGCGTCCCTGCGCTCGCGACGCGGCCCGGGCCGCGGGCGCCGGCATCCGCGCGTCCGCCTCCGCCTCGGCCCGTCCCGCGGCCAGCCCACCGCCACAGACCGCCGCCGCCAGCGACGCCGCCACCAGCCCCGAGGTCCGAATCCGCCGCCGCAGATACAGCTCGACCGACGCCACGTCCCGCACCACCCCGGAGGCCACCGCCTCCTCCACTCCCCCGGAATGCACGTGCCCCCCGATCGGCAGCCGCGAGTCCCCCAGCGACAACAACATCGCCAAACTCATACCCACTCCCGTCACCGGCACGCCCCGATCCTAGGCACCCGGCCCGAGAGAAACGCCACGGACCAGCCGGCCGGCCGGATGGGAGACGCACTGCGGGCCGGGCGCCGGAATGCCGCCGCCGGCCGCTCTCGCGCCGAATGCCCTCCACAGTCCGGGAACTCGACGAGAACCGATGCGGCCCACCGGTCTCCGCCTCGCCCGACCGCTCGGTGCGGCGTACTCGCCGACTGCCGAGTCGACGATCCGCTCAGCACCGGAATCCGCCGCGCGGCCGATGCCGCCCACTCGGTCGGCCGGCACCGAAGCGCCCCGGTCTCCGCTCCACGTATGCCGGAAAGGCCACCAACTGCCTGCCCCATGCGCGGCGCTGGACGTTGCCCTCCGCACGACGCTCCGGCCTGGGAACGACACTTGACCTGAAGCTATGTAGAGGTTCCAGGATGGTCCCATGCATGCGATTCGCCTTCACACCTTCGGGCCCGCCGAGAACCTGCGCTACGAGACCGTCGACGATCCGGTGCCGGGGCCCGGACAGGTGCGGATCGCTGTGGCGGCCGCCGGGGTCCACGTCGTCGACACCTCGATGCGCCGTGGCCTGCCCGGACCGTTTCCACTGCCGGAGCTGCCCTTCGTGCCGGGGCGGGAGGTCGCCGGAACGGTGCACCGCCTCGGACCCGGT
Source organism: Nocardia sp. BMG51109 (assembly GCF_000526215.1). Lineage (NCBI taxonomy): Bacteria > Bacillati > Actinomycetota > Actinomycetes > Mycobacteriales > Nocardiaceae > Nocardia > Nocardia sp. BMG51109. The sequence continues at coordinate 6,243,684 of NZ_JAFQ01000004.1, read as the reverse complement.
GTCGACGAGAAATGGCTCGGCACAACGGTTGTCACGCACCTCGGACAGACCGAGGGCGGATATGCCGAACTGGCCGTCGCCGCGGCCGACCGGCTGCACGAGGTTCCGGGCGGGCTCGATCCGGCCGCGGCGGTCGCGATGATCGGGACCGGCCGCACCACGCTCGGTATCCTCCAGTTCGCCGCGCTCGAACCGGGCGGCATCGCCGTCGTCACGGCCGCCGCGGGCGGCATCGGCACCCTGCTCGTGCAGTATCTGAAGAATGCCGGACTCACGGTGATCGGCCTGGCGGGCGGGCCGGAGAAGGCCGATCTGGTCGCCGCCGACGGCGCCGACCTCGCCCTCGACTACCGGCGCCCCGGCTGGGCCGACCGGATCCGCGACCGGTTCGGCGACCGGCCCGCCACGTGGCTGTTCGACGGCGTCGGCGGCGAGACGGCCCGCACGGCGGTCGAACTGCTCGGCAAGGGCGGCACCCGGCTGGTGTACGGATGGAGCGGCGGCGCTCCGCTGGAACTCGGCGAGGACTATCTCACCGACCGCGGCATCGCCTCCGAATACGTGCTCGGCCCGAAGATGCTCGACCGCGCGGGCGGCATCCGCAACCTGGAGACGACCGCGCTCGCCGAGGCCGCCGCCGGGCGCCTGCGACCGGCCGTCCAGCGCTTCCCGCTCGCCGAGGCCGCCGCGGCACATCGAGCGCTGGAGACCCGGGCGACCGTCGGCAAGGTGGTTCTCATGCCGTGAGCCACGGCGGGTCACCGCGGCAGCAGAGCGGTCACCACCCGCAGCAGCAGAGCCCGAGCGGCACAGCGCTCACCGCCGGTAGCTGCGGGTCATCAGCCGATGCGCCGGGCCGCGGGTGAGATCGGACCACGCCTGTAGCGGGCCGGTCCACCACGGGGTGATCTCCACCGGCCTGGCGACGACGGCGTGGCACACGACATCGGCGGCCTCGTCGCACGTCAGGCCCGGGGTGGGACCGAAATCGGACGGGGCGCTCATGCGGGTGTGCACCAACGGCATGTATACCGACGTGACGGTGACGCCGTCGACGGCGATCTCGGTCGCCACCGTGCGCAGCCAGGTATCGAAGGCCGCCTTCGACGCACCGTAGGCCGCCCACTGCGGCCCCGGCGGCATGCGCAGGGTCCAGGTGGACAGGTTCACGATGTGCCCCTGCCTGCGTTCGCGCATGCTCGGCAGCAATGTCAGCAGCAGCCGCACCGGCCCGAGATAGTTCACGTCGATGGTGCGGGTGAAGTCGTGGAACCGGTCGTAGGATTCGTCGATCGGCCGCCGGATCGACCTGCCCGCGTTGCTGATCACGACGTCGACGTGGCCGTGCTCGGCGAGGATGTCGCGGGCCAGCCGCTCGGTGGCCGCCATATCGGAAAGATCCGCCTGAAACACCCGCGCGGTGCCGCCCTCCGCACGGATCTCGTCCGCCACCTGCTCCAGGTCCTCGCGGGACCGGGCCACCAGCAGCACCACCGCACCGGCGGCCGCCAGCTTGCGCACGGTGGCCTTCCCGATGCCGTGCGAGGCGCCGGTCACCAGCACCACTCTTGCCGAAACCGCCGCGCGGAGCGCCTTGCCCCGCGGCCGCGAGGTCGGGTACAGCAGCCGCGTCGCCACCCGCTCGGCCAGCGGACGACCGTTGGACGTGCCTTCGCTCACATCTCGACTCTAGGCCCACCCGGTGCGCATCGCCCCGAATCCGGCCGGAAGGCACGGAGTCCGCCTCCGTCCCGGAGCGGTCCCTCGCCGACCGAGGCCGCTCGGCGCGCAGCGGCACGGTCCGGCTCACCGACTCCCCGGCACGCCCCGTGGAGCACGGCGAGGAGCGCCGGGCCGATCCGCGGACAAACGCCGTGCCGATCACGCGCACCCACGGCACTGCCGGCCGGACCGCGCACGACGCCGCTCGAGGCCCACCGAGACGACCGATCACGCACACGCGACGCAGCGCGCCCGCTCACCCACGACAACGCCGTGCTCGGCCCGCCCGGCACCGGCCGCCCGCGCGCACCGGGCCCGAGCGCGCCCGACCGCCTACGACAACACCGCTCACGACCCGCCCACGCCGCACTTCGCCGCCGAGGTCTCCGAGTCGCCGCCGGGCGCGGCCTGCCGGAACCGTGCGGCCAGCACCGCCACCACCGCCATGACCAGCAACAGCACGGCGCCCACCGCGATCCCGGCATGCATGCCGGAGACGAACGACTCGCGGGCCGCATGCACCAGCGTCTCGTCCTCCCCCGCTTCCGCGATCGTCTCGCCGAGCGTCGCCGCGAAGTCGCCACCCGACCGGAACACCAGCGCGGCAAGCGATCCCAGTAGTGACAGCCCCAGTGCGTTGCCCAGTTCGAAACTCGTCTCCGAGATACCCACGGCGGAACCGGCCCGTTCGGGCGGCGCCGACGCCACCGCCACCTCCGACACCAGCGTGAACACGATGCCGTAGCCGATGCCCGCGATCGTGGATCCGGCGACGTACCAACCGATTCCGCCGTCGACGCCGATGCCGAGCAGCATCAGGTTGCCGCCCGCGGCGGCGGTCAGGGCCAGGACGAACGCCGGCCGGGTGCCCAGCCACCGCGCCACCCGGGCACCACTCATCGACATCACGAACACCACCGCCGCGGCCGGAATACCCAGCAGCGCCGCCCCCAGCGCGTCGCGGCCGGCGACCGATTGCAGATAGACGCTGGTCAGATAGCTCATCCCCGCCAGCGACATCATCCCGACCGTGCTGGAGCCGACGGCGACGGCGAACGATCCGCGGCCGAACAGCCGCAGATCCAGCAGCGGCTCGGCCAGCTGCCGCTGCCGCCGCACGAACACCACCAGCACGACCACACCCAGCACGCCCGGAATCAGCACCTCGGCATCGATCCCCTCGGCGGCGGCCTGCTTCACCGCGTACACGACGGGCAGAATGCCGCCGATGGACAGCGCGACGCTCAGCAGATCCAGCGGCCCGCGCCCGGCCACGCGCTGCTCCGGCAGCACGAACGGCCCGGCGATCAGCAGCACCAGCAGCACCGGCGTGTTGATCAGGAACACCGCGCCCCACCAGAAGGTGTGCAGCAGCACGCCGCCGATGACCGGCCCGACCGCCGAACCACCGGCGAAGAACGCGGTCCACACGCCGATCGCGGTGCCGCGGCTGCGCGGATCCGGGAACAGCCCGGAGATCAGCGCCAGGCTGGAGGGCAGCAGCGTGGCGCCGCCGATGCCCATCAGCGCCCGCGCCGCGATCAGCACACCCGCACTGGGCGCGAACGCCGCGAGCACGGAGGCGATACCGAATACGGCCGCCCCGGCGAGCAGGATCCTGCGCCGCCCGATCCGGTCGCCCAGGTTGCCCATCGTGATCAGCAATCCGGCGATCAGGAAGCCGTAGATGTCGAGGATCCAGAGCTGCTGGGAGGCGGAGGGATCCAGCTGCGCGGTGAGCGTCGGCATCGCCAGATACAGGACCGACATGTCCATCGACACGAGCAGCACCGGCAGGATCAGCACGGCCAATCCCAGCCAGGCGCGCCGAGACGGGGCGGTCGTACGGGTGTCTGTGCCGGTCATCACCTATCCTTCGAATCGTGCGTACGACGTACGCCCATGGTCGGGTACAGCGTACGCACCCGGCGGGTAAAAACGAAAGCGAGTTTCTCTGTGACCGAGCGCAGCGAGGGCACCCTCGACACACCCCAACCGGGCAGGTCGGAGCCGGTCGTGAGCGAGGTGGCGCCGTGGCGGACCCCAAGCTGACCCGTACCGCGATCGTCGACACGGCGCTCGGCCTGGCCGACGAGTCCGGCCTGGACGCGCTGTCCATGCGGCGCATCGCCGACCGCCTGGGTGTCGGCGCGATGTCGCTGTACCGGCACGTCCCGAACAAGGACGCACTGCTGGCGGAGCTGACCGACGAGGTGGCCCGCCGCAACCCCTATCCGCCCGCGGATCCGGGCTGGACGTGGCGCGATCGCGTGCGCATCGCGGCCGAGATCGATTGGCGGCTGTACCAGGAACATCCGTGGGTTCTGTTCACCTTCGCGGTGCCCCGCTACAACTTCGGGCCGCACAGCCTGGTGTGCCTGGACTGGCTGGTGGAGGGTTTCGCCGAGCTGACCGACGACCGGCGCGAGGCGACCCGGATGGCGCTGTCGGTGTGGAGTTATATCGCCGGCATCGCGCTGCAGCAGGTCAGTGCGGCGATGCTGGCCAAGCGCGACGCCGGGCAGGAGGAGGTGTCCGGGCTGACGGCGCTGCTCGAGGGAACGCCGCGCTGGCCCACACCGCCCGCGCTGGCACCGCTCGAGGGCACCGGCAGCGGTGACCTCCTGGATCCGGAGCGGCTGCTGCGGTCCGGGCTCGCGGCCCTCTGCGACGGTTTCGCCGCGGGCCGCTGAATCGGACGTCTGAATCCGGCCCGTTACGGCCGACGACGGTTTCGCCGGGCGGAGCGATGAATTCGCCCCGCCCGTCTCGTCGGTACAGGCGTCACCCGTGGTCTTCGCGTCCAGGCGGAGACCTACTGACCACCTCGAGGAGCCGATCGATGACCTCCGGATTCGCCCCGGGCGCACCCTGCTGGTTCGATGTCACCCAGCCCGATATCGCGGCCGCCGCCGATTTCTACACCGGCCTGTTCGGCTGGACCGCGCAGGACACCGGCGCGGAGATGGGCCATTACACGCTGCTGCACCAGGACGGCGCCCAGGTGGCCGGCATCGCGTCGGCCCGCACACCGGACGACGAGGTCAAGCCCGCGCTGTGGCTGCCGTACTTCGCGGCGGCCGATGTGCGCGGCGCGGTGCGGGCCGCGACCGCCACCGGTGGCACCGCCTTCGGCGAGTTCACCGAGGTCCCCGGGCAGTTGGAGTTCGCGACCCTCACCGACCCCGACGGCGCGGCGTACGGCGTCGCCCACCTGACCGGCAATCCCGGCACCGAACGCTGGGCGCAGCCGAACAACCCGTGCTGGGTGCAGTACACCGCCACCGGCGCTCCGGCCGACGCGATGGCCCACTACGCGTCGGTGCTCGGCTGGACCTACCGCAACGCCGCCTGGGAGACCGCCACCGACAAGCCGTATCAGGCGCTGACCACCGGCGCGGGCGGGGGCGAGTTCGGCGGCGCGGCGACGGCCGCACCCGGCGAGCCCGCACCGTTCTGGGGGATGACGATCCACGTCCCGGACTGCGACGCCACCGCCGCCCGCGCCACCGCACTCGGCGGCAAGGTCGTGAGCGAACCGGTGGATCTGCCCGGCCCGTCCCGCGTCGCCGTCATCGCCGACCCGGCCGGAGCGACCTTGGCTCTCATGGCATTCGGGGGCCGCTGACCGCCGCGCCTCAGCGACCCGGGTAGAAGCTTCTGGCGGTGCCGCACGCGCAGCTGTATCGCGTCCCGGTGCGGTTCACCGAGCAGGGCCTGCTGCGTGAGGCGGCCGAGGACCTGTACCGCACACTCCAGGACGAGATCGACCCGGACGACAGCATCCGGGCCGAATCCCGTTCGCGCATCCTGGAACTCGCCGCCGAGCACGAGCAGGCGTACGTGGATTTCTGGGCGGAGCCGGCGCGCGACCCGCACCGCACGCCGAAGAAGTAACGTCAGCCGGTGACGAGCGCGTAGGCGAAACCGTCCCAGCCCTTCTCGCCGACGGTCTGCACCGCCGACGCATCCAGCCGGGGTTCCGCGGCGAGGAGTTCGAGCACGTCGCGGCTGGCCCGCGCCGACGCCTCGGAGGGGTCCGGATCGACGATGGCGCCGTGCCGGACCACGTTGTCGATGATGAGCACCGAGCCCGGGCGGGTCAGCCGCAGCGCCCACTGCACATAGTTCGAGTTGTTCACCTTGTCGGCGTCGATGAAGACCAGGTCGAACGGTTCGGGTTGCTCCTCGGCCAGCGCCGGCAGGTTGTCCAGCGCCGCACCGACCCGGATGTCGACCCGCTCGCCGACTCCCTTGCGGTCGAGGTTCTTCCGGGCCACCTCGGCGTGCCGCGGCTCGTACTCGAACGTCACGACGCGCCCCTCGGGCCCGACCGCGCGGGCCAGCCACAGCGTGCTGTACCCGCCGAGCGTCCCGAACTCCAGCGCCCGCCGCGCCCCGATCGACCGCGCGATCAGATGCAGGAACTTGCCCTGCGCCGGCGAGACGTCGATGGCAGGCAGCCCGGCGGCCGAATTCTCCTGAAATACCTCCGAATCCGCATCCCCGACCAGCGTGTCGACGAGATAGCGATCGACCTCACCCCATTCGGCATTCGTCATACCGAGCAGTCTGCCACCGCGATCGCGGCCGCGGCCCGCCCCGCCGGTGTGATCATGTCCCCTCGACCGCGAGCTTGACACCCAGCCCGATCAGCACGGTGGCGGTCACCCGGTCCAGCCACCGCCGCACCGCGTCGCGGGTCAGCAGCCGACGCGCCCGGGCCGCCACCCACACCAGGCCGCCGAGCCACACCAGGCCGCAGGCAACGTGAATCGCCACCAGCAACGCACCCCGGACCGGCGCGCCGGCCGGCAGGAACTGCGGCAGCAGACTCATATAGAACACGCCGACCTTGAGGTTGAGCAGATTGGTCAGCATGCCCGCGCGGAACGCCGTCCAGCGGCTCGGCGACGCCGCCACCTCCGCGTCCTCCCGCGTCCCGGACCGGTTGCGCCGCAGGCTCTTCCACAGCGCCGAACCGCCGAGCCAGAGCAGATACGCGGCACCCAGGATCCGCACCACCTGATAGGCCAGATGCGACGCGGTCAGCATGGCCGTCAGACCCGCCACGCTCGCCGTGCCCCAGACCAGGCAGCCGCACGTGACCCCCAGCAGGGCCGCGATGCCTCGGCCCCGGCCGCCGAGCACCGCATTGCGCAGCACCAGCATGGTGTCCAGGCCCGGCGTCATCACGCCGAGCAGAGCGATCACCGCGAATCCGACGACGGCGCCGAGTGTCATGCGCGCCATGACAACACAGTCACCACCGCGGCGCCACGGGATTTATGACCTCTCCATCGCCGACGGTCGCACCGGGCAGGGGCTCAGAACAGGAAATACCGTTGTGCCATGGGCAGTTCGGTGGCCGGGTCCTCGGCCCACACCTCGCCGTCGACGCGCACGGTGAAGGTGTCCGGATCGACCTCGATGCGCGGCATCGCGTCGTTGTGCGGCAGATCGGATTTACCGCGCTTGCGCACATCGGCCACCGGCACCAGCTTCCGGTTCACCCGCAACCGCTCGGCCAGGCCCGCCTCCACCGCCTGCTCCGAGACGAAGTGCAGCGAGGTGCCCGCGGTCACCGCCGGCGCGGCACCGAACATCGGCCGCGGCAGCACCGGCTGCGGGGTCGGGATCGAGGCGTTGGCGTCGCCCATCGCCGCCCACGCGATCGTGCCGCCCTTGAGCACCGCATGCGGCCGCACCCCGAAGAAGGCGGGTTCCCACAGCACCAGATCGGCCAGCTTGCCGACCTCCACCGAGCCGATCTCGTGGTCGAGACCGTGCGTCACGGCCGGGCAGATGGTGTACTTCGCGACGTAGCGGCGCACCCGCAGATTGTCGGCGGCACCGTCGCCCGGCAGCGCGCCGCGGCGGCGCTTCATCATGTGCGCGGTCTGCCAGGTGCGCATCACCACCTCCCCGATCCGCCCCATCGCCTGTGAATCGCTGCCGATCATCGAGATCGCGCCCAGGTCGTGCAGCAGATCCTCGGCGGCGATGGTGGACGGCCGGATCCGGCTCTCGGCGAACGCCAGATCCTCCGGAATCGCCGGGTTCAGGTGATGGCACACCATGAGCATGTCCAGATGCTCGTCGAGGGTGTTCACGGTGTGCGGCCGGGTCGGGTTGGTGGAGCTCGGCATCACGTTGGGGTGGGCCGCGACCGTGATGATGTCCGGCGCGTGGCCGCCACCGGCCCCCTCGGTGTGATACGAGTGGATGGCCCGGCCGGCGATCGCGGCGAGGGTGTCCTCCACGAAGCCGGCCTCGTTCAGCGTGTCCGAGTGCAGCGCCACCTGCACCCCCGCCGCGTCGGCGACGGTGAGCGCGGCATCGATGGCCGCCGGGGTGGTGCCCCAGTCCTCGTGCAGCTTGAAACCGCCCGCGCCGCCGCGCAACTGCTCCCACAGCGATTCGTGCCGCACGGTATTGCCCTTGCCCAGCAGCAGGATGTTCACCGGCCAGCCGTCGGTGGCCTCCAGCATCCGGCCCAGATGCCAGGAGCCCGGCGAGACGGTGGTGGCCTTGCTGCCCTCGGCGGGTCCGGTGCCGCCGCCGACCATGGTGGTGATGCCGGCGCCGAGCGCCTCCTCGAGCAGCTGCGGGCAGATGAAGTGCACGTGGCAGTCGATGGCGCCGGCGGTGACGATGCGCCCGTTGCCCGCGATGATCTCCGTCGACGCGCCCACCACCAGGTCCGGGTGCACGCCGTCCATGATGTCCGGATTACCGGCCTTGCCGATGCCGCAGATGCGGCCGTCCCGGATACCGATGTCGGCCTTGATGATTCCCCAGTGGTCGACGATCACCACGCCGGTGATGACGGTGTCGGGAGTGCCCTCCGCGCGGGTGGCCCGCGACTGGCCCATGGACTCGCGCAGCACCTTGCCGCCGCCGAAGACGGCCTCGTCGCCCGCCGAACCCGGTCCGCCGCTGCGGTCCTCGGTGATCTCGATCAGCAGGCCGGTGTCCGCCAGGCGGATCCGGTCGCCGGTGGTCGGCCCGAACAGTTCCGCGTACCGGGCACGGGTCAGCTCGCTCATAGATTTCCGTCCAGGATTGCGCGTTCGGTCGATTCGGAGAACGCGTCCAGCTGCCCCGGAGCGTTCAGGCTGATGCCGTGCACCTCCCGGGCGCCGCCCAGCGGAACCAGCGAGACCCGCTGTCCCAAGCCCGGTTCGAAGCGCACGGCGGTGCCGGCGGGGATGTCGAGGCGATGGCCGTGCGCGGCCTCGCGATCGAATTCCAGCGCCGCGTTGGCCTGCGGAAAGTGCACGTGGCTGCCGACCTGGACCGGACGGTCGCCGGTGTTGACCACGTCGAGTTCGATGCGCTCGGCACCCGCGTTGATCTCGACGGGCACGTCGTGGTGCAGGATCTCGCCCGGCACCACTCCCGCGGTGTCCTGCTCTGTCATGGGTCGCCCCACCTCCGTCATGATCACCTCAGCCGATCGGGTGGTGCACGGTCACGAGCTTGGTGCCGTCCGGGAAGGTGGCCTCCACCTGGACGTCGTGGATCATCTCCGGCACGCCGTCCATGACGTCGTCGCGCGCGAGCACCGCGCGGCCCGATGCCATCAGCTCGGCCACGGTGCGGCCGTCGCGGGCGCCCTCGAGCACGTGGTCGGTGATGATCGCCACCGCCTCGGGGTGGTTGAGCTTCAGCCCGCGGTCCCGGCGGCGGCGGGCCAGCTCGGCCGCGTAGCTGAGCATCAGCCGTTCCTGCTCATGCGGCGACAATCGCATTCGTGCTCCTCGGCGAATCGGCGGGTGGTGCGCCCCGGGCGACCGGTTACTCGGCCCGGACGATCCCGGCGACCTCCTCGTCGTCCGGGTGATCCGTACGCCGCCCGGACAACGATCCGGACCGCGGGTGCGGTGCGCGACATTCTGACACGGGCACGCCGGACGTGCCGCGCGACGTATCCGGATACCCGGTCGACCGGATCCGGCCGACCCGGCGGAGTCAGTCCTGGACAGACTGCAGGTTGTGCAACCGCACCTGCCCGCGCGCGACCATCCGGTCCTGCTCGTCGGTGATCACCACCTGCCACAGCTGCTGCGTCCGGCCGCGGTGGATCGGGGTCGCCACGCCCCGCAGCGTGCCCGCGCGCACCGGCCGCAGGAAGTCGGTGTTGTTGTTGACCCCGACGACCGTGCCGCGTTCGCCGAACCAGACGCTGCCGCCCACGCTGGCCAGCGTCTCGATCACGGTGCAGTGCACGCCGCCGTTGACGATGCCGGCGGGCTGGTGCTGCTGCGGCGACACCACCCACTCCCCGGCCACCCGGTCGGGCCCGAGTTCGGTGTACTTCAGGCCGATCAGGTCGGTGAAGTGCCCTTCGCTGAGCCGAGTCATGAGCTCGGGTGTCATATTCGCCATCGAGAGTGACTGGTCGCGCTGGGTCATAGGAAAACATTTACACAGGGCGGACACCACTCCGTTCGCGGGTATCCCGGCCTGGTTCCCCGGACGACCGGCGGTGACGAAAAGCGGCGGGCCCCACGTGGTTTCGTGGGGCCCGCCGCGGGCACAGGATCGGGGGTCGACCGCAGCCCTCGGGACTCTCGCCGATCCGAACGCCGATTTTCAGTGTAGGGCAGGCTTACCTAACTAAGCAAGCGCGACGGACCGGCATGCCGCGTTCCTCCATCGCGGCCAGCAGCGCCTGCCCGCGCTCGGCGCCGACGGTCGAGGACGCGCGCGCCAGATCCGGCACATAGGTCGCCGCGCCGGTGATCGACTCGGCCACCAGCACCCAGAACCGCCGCGCACTCAGACCCGAACACCGGGACATGCTGCGCTGCACCAGCATCAGCGCCGCCTCGCAACGGTGCGCCAGCCACACCGACATCGCGCGCTCGCACGGCAGCGCCACCACGCCGGGCCGCCCCGCCAGCCGGTCGCCGTCGATCACCCGGATCGTGGTGTCGGACAGGCCCGCCCAGTCCACGCCGCCGTCGTTGTCGCTGTGCACCCACAGGTTCTCCAGACCCGGATCCCAGGCCCGGCCCTCCGCCACGAACAGCGCCACCACCCGGCCGACGACGGCGTGAATCAGCGCCGTGGCCACCACCTCCGCGGCGATCTCGGCGCTACTCATCTCCGCCGCGTGCCGCCGGTACATCACCTCCACCCGCCCCTCGCGCACACCGTCGACCAGTCGCCACCACCGACGCCGGGTCTGGTCCGCCATCGCTGCCACGGCGTACACCCGCGGATGTTCCGGCTGCAGGGCGCGCAACCGGGCACAGGCATATCCGAACGCCTCGTCGGATCGGCGCGCCGCACTGGCGGTCATCGGTTCGGACATCGAACCTCCTAGTCGGTCGGGCAAACTTCCTCGTCGGTCGAGCCATTCCGCATCGACCCGGCAACACGGAGCCTGAATGAAAGATAGGTTAGGCTTACCAGACTTACGGAGCAATGGATCCCGTCACGTCAGGAGTTATTCGTCGCCGTGCCCGCCGCAGTCACCCTCACTCGGCATCGCGTCGCAGGTTTGCTGATCCTGACGATGCTGCTGCTGGTCGCCGTCGCGGCCGGGATCGCCGTGGGCGCCAGGTCACTGTCGCTCGATACCGTCTACCACGCGCTCACCTGTCCGGGCGGATGGCCGCTGAGCTGCCCGGCGGTGACCCCCGAAGACCAGATCGTGCGCGAGCTGCGGCTGCCCCGGACGGGTCTCGCGCTGATCACCGGGCTGGCGCTCGGCATCGCCGGCGCGCTCATCCAGGGTTACACCCGCAACCCGCTCGCCGACGCCGGACTGCTCGGCCTCAATGCCGGGGCGGCGTTCCTGGCCGCGCTGTCCATTCATCTGTTCGCGCTGACCCGGCCCGAGCAGTACATCTGGTTCGCGTTCGCGGGCGCCCTGATCGCCGGGGTGGTGGTGTTCGCCGCGTCCTCGGCCGGCGGCGGCACGGCGAGCCCGCTGGGCCTGGTGCTGGCCGGCGCCGCGGTCACCGCGCTGCTGCAGGCCCTGACGAACGCCGTCGTGCTGCTGGATCCGGCGGCGCTGGACACCTATCGATACTGGGTGGTCGGCACCGTCGCCGGGCACGACGCGAACGTGCTGGTGCAGGTGCTGCCGTTCCTCGCGCTCGGCACGGTGCTCGCGCTGCTGGCCGCGCCCGGGCTCAACGCGCTCGGCCTCGGCGAGGACGTGGCGCGCGGGCTCGGGGTGAACGTGGGCCGCAACCGGGCGCTCGGACTGGCCGCGGTCGTCCTGCTCACCGGCGCGGCCACCGCAGCGGTCGGCCCGATCTCGTTCCTCGGACTGGTCGTCCCGCATCTGGCGCGATTGTTCACCGGCCCGGATCACCGCTGGCTGCTGCCCTATTCGGGCCTGCTGGGCGCGCTGCTGCTCCTGCTGGCCGACATCGTCGGCCGCCTCGTCGCCCGCCCCGGCGAACTGCAGACCGGTATCGTGCTCGCGGCGGTCGGGGCGCCCTGCTTCATCTGGTTCGTCCGGCGCCGGAAGGCGGTGGGGCTGTGAGCATTCCGACACTGTCGCGGGTGCGGCCCGCGGTGCGCCTCGGCCCGTTCTCGTCCGTGCTGCGAATCTCGGTGCTGCTCACCGTGATCGGACTCGCGATCGCCACGTTCGGCCTGTTCGCGCTCGATATCGCCATCGGGGAGTACCGGATTCCGCTCGGGCGGGTGCTGGACGTGCTCACCGGCGGCGGCACGCGGGCGCAGCGGTTCATCGTCCTGGAGTCGCGGTTGCCGCGCGCGGTGACCGCCGTGATCGCCGGCGCGGCACTGGGACTGGCGGGCGCGGTCACCCAGTCGATCCTGCACAATCCGCTGGCCAGTCCGGACCTGCTCGGCATCACCTCCGGCGCGAGCTTCGCCGCCGTCGCCACGGTCACGAGCACCGGGGCGGCCACCGGCGCCGGCGCGGCCCTCGGCCTCGGCGTGCCGCTCGCCGCGCTGTGCGGCGGGCTGCTCACCGCGGTGGCGATCTATCTGCTCGCCTGGAAGCGCACCCGCGACGGGGCGTCGGGCCCGACCGGAATGCGGTTGGTACTCATCGGGATCGGCGTCAACGGATTGTTGCTGTCGGGGGTGAGCTGGCTGCTGACCCGGGCCACCCTGACCGACGCCACCCGCTCGCAGCTGTGGCTGACGGGTTCGCTCGACGGCGCCGACGGCACCCGCGCCGTCACCGCGGGGATCGGCCTCGTCCTGGTACTCGCCGTCACCGTCGGCTCGACGCGCACCCTCGCCGCCCTGCGCTTCGGCAGCGACACCAGCCGGGCGCTGGGCGTGCGCCTGCAGGCGCAGCAGGCCCTGCTGCTCGGCGCCGCCGTCGTCGCCGCCGCGCTGGCCACCGCGGCCGTCGGCCCGGTCGCCTTCGTCGGGCTGCTGGCGCCCCAGATCGCGCGGCGGCTGCTGCGCGCGCCCGGCGAGCCGGTGTTCGGATCGGCGCTGGTCGGCGCGCTCATCGTGGTCGGCGCCGACGTGATCGCGCGTACCGTGGTGCCCGTCGACCTGCCGGTCGGCATCGTCACCGCCGCCCTCGGCGGTCCGTTCCTGCTGTTGTTGCTCGTGCGCACGAACCGGAAGGCGACCCTCTCATGACCGCCACCCCGCACCGCCTCCTCGCCGACGATCTCAGCCTCGGCTACGGCGGGCGCGCCGTCATCGACGGCCTGTCGCTGGACATCGAGACCGGGGTGGTCACCACCGTCATCGGACCCAACGGCTGCGGCAAGTCCACGCTGCTGCGCGCGCTGGGCCGGCTGCTGCGCCCGCGGGCGGGGCGGGTCCTGTTGGACGGCAAGGCGATCGCCACCCTCAAGTCCCGCGACGTGGCACGGATCGTCGGCATGCTGCCGCAGTCCCCCGTCGCGCCGGAGGGCCTGACCGTCGCCGATCTCGTCGCGCGCGGCCGGCACCCGCATCAGTCCTGGCTGCGCCAGTGGTCGGCCGACGACGAGACCGAGGTGGCCGAGGCGCTGGCCCAGACCGGCATCGCCGACCTGGCCGACCGCACCCTCGACGAGCTGTCCGGCGGTCAGCGCCAGCGCGCCTGGATCTCCATGGCGCTCGCACAGGGCACCGACATCCTGCTGCTCGACGAGCCGACCACCTTCCTCGATCTGGCCCATTCGCTCGAGGTGCTGGACCTGGTCGACCGGCTGCATCACGATCTGGGCCGCACCGTCGTCATGGTGCTGCACGACCTGAATCTCGCCATCCGCTACAGCGACCGGCTCGTCGTCATGAGCAACGGGCGGATCGTCGCGCAGGGTGCGCCCGCCGACATCATCGATGCCGAACTGTTGCTCGAGGTGTTCGGGCTGTCGGCAACCGTGCTCGACGACCCGGTGTCCGGGCGCCCGATGATCGTGCCGATCGGCACCCGCCACGTCGTGGGCACCGTCGGCGGTCCCGACCAGGACACTTCGACGCTATGAAAAATCCCACACGGCTACCGGCCGGTTACGACGAGATGTAGTACGCATTTGTGTCGTTGCCTCCGTAAACTTGTGGGATGGCAGGTCTTGGTGAACTCGAGAAAGCGGTCATGGACCAGTTGTGGTCGGCCGATGAACCACAGACGGTCCGGCAGGTCCACGAGGCCCTCGCGGCGCACCGCGAACTCGCGTACACCACGGTGATGACCGTGCTGCAGCGGCTGGCCAAGAAGGACCTGGTCGTGCAGCAGCGCGACGACCGGGCCCATCGGTATGCCCCCGTACACACCCGCGACGAGCTCGTCGCCAGCCTGATGGTCGACGCCCTGCAGCAGGCCGACGAGGTCGGCAGCCGCCGCGCCGCCCTCGTGCACTTCGTCGAACAGGTCGGAAAGGATGAGGCTGCCGCTCTCCGGGATGCACTCGCTAAGCTCGAGGTAACCGAGACCGCGCGCGATGCGTCCGACGACAAGGGAGTCGCCCCGCCGCAGTAGTTCCTGCGGCGCTCCGGTCGCCGGATGTCGGCTGTGCGCCGCGCTCTCGGGCCCTGGCCCCACAACGCAGTGAGCTGAGCATGAACGCAACCGCGCCGGTCTTCGCCGGTCTCGCTCTGCTTCTCGCGGGCCCGGTTCCGGCCCTGCTCAGTCGAGCCACCTGGCCGTTCCGGACGCCGCGGGCGGCGCTCGTCCTGTGGCAGGCCGTCGCCCTCGCCGCCGTTCTCAGCGCCTTCGGATCCGGCCTCGCGATAGCGAGCCTGCTGCTGGTGCCCGGCTCCGACGGACGCCCGACCACCTCCCCCACCCGCGAGATCGATGCGCTGGGCCTGCCGCTCTGGCTGGCCTACGTCGTGGTCTTCGCCCTGACCCTGCTGGTGGGCGCGCGCCTGATCTACGCATCGATCCGGGTCGGCGTGCACACCCGCCGCCGCCGCGCCCGGCACCGGATGCTGGTCGACCTGCTCGACCAGGGCCGGGAGTACCGGCACAGCGCCCGCCGCGCCGCCGACATCCGGGTGCTGGCCGCCGCCGAACCGATCGCCTACTGTCTGCCGGGCCTGCGCCGCCGCGTGGTGCTCAGCCAGGGCACCTTCGCCAATCTGTCGGAGTCGGAGCTGAAGGCGATCGTCAGCCACGAGCGCTCCCACCTGCGGGCCCGGCACGATCTCGTACTGGAGGCGTTCACCGCGGCGCACGAGGCGTTCCCGCGCTGGGTGCGCAGCAAGTCGGCCCTCGATTCGGTGAAGCTGCTGATCGAACTGCTCGCCGACGACACCGCGGTCAAGATCACCGGCCGCACGCCGCTCGCCCGCGCCCTGGTGACCTGCTCGAATTCCGCCGCGCCGCAAGGCGCCATGGCCGCCGGCGGGCCCACCACGCTGATCCGGATCCAGCGGCTGGCCGGGCCGCTGGGCGATCCGCGCATCGCCGCCGCCGCCTACCTGGCCGCCGCGGCGATCCTGGTCGTGCCGACGCTGGCCGTGGCGATTCCCTGGCTGGTCGAGCTGAGCCGGTTGTTCCGTGCCGCCTGACCTCCCCGGCGCGCCGCGATTCGCCGAACTCGGGCTGCCCGTGGCGCTGGTGCAGGCGCTGCGCCGGGCGGGCCTGGAGACCGCGTTCCCGATCCAGGCGGCCGTCACGCCCGACATCCTCGCCGGGCGTGACGTACTCGGCCGGGCCGCAACGGGTTCCGGTAAGACGCTGGCCTTCGGCCTGCCGTTGCTGGTGCGGGTGATGCGCGGGGCCGCCGCGCCGCGCCGCCCGCGCGCGCTCATCCTGTCGCCGACCCGCGAGCTGGCCCTGCAGATCGAGCGGGCCCTCGACGAACCGGCCGTCGCGCTGGGGCTGCGCCTCGGATCCGCGGTGGGCGGCGTGCCGATCAGGCGGCAGGCCGAGCGGCTCGCGCGCGGCGTCGACGTTCTCGTGGCGACGCCCGGCCGGCTCGCCGATCTCCTCGCCCGCGACGCCGTCACCCTGGACGCGGTGCGCGTGGTCGCCGTCGACGAGGCCGACCACATGGCCGGACTCGGATTCCTCGAGCAGATCACCGACGTCCTGGACCGGGTCCCGGACGACGCCCAGCATCTGCTGTTCTCCGCCACCCTCGACGAGGCCGTGGACACGCTCGTGCGGCGGTATCTGCGCGCGCCCCGGACCCATTCCGTGGCCGCCACCGACACGGCCGGGCGACCCGAACCCGGTGCGGCGGTGGCGAATCCGGCCATCTCGCACTATCTCCTGGCCGTGCGCAAGGCCGACAAGTACGAGGTCGTGACCGAGATCGCCGCCCGCGCCGGCCGGACGCTGCTGTTCGTGCGCACCCAGTATGGCGCGGACAAGCTGGCCCGCCGCCTCCGCTCGGCCGGCGTGGCCGCCGTCGATCTGCACGGCGGCCGCTCGCAACACCAGCGCGCCCGCGCCCTGGCGGCCTACTCCGACGGCTCGGCTCCGGTCCTGGTGGCCACCGACGTCGCGGCCCGCGGACTGCACGTCGACGACATCTCCCTGGTCGTACAGGTCGACCCGCCCGCGGACCCCAAGGACTACCTGCACCGATCCGGCCGCACCGCCCGCGCGGGCGCCGCCGGCGCGGTCGTCACCCTGGTCACCGAGGACGACCGCGCCGAATTCGACCGCCTCCTGGACGAACTCGACGCCACCCCCACCACCGTCCGCGTCCGCCCCGGCACCCCCGAACTGACCGCGATCACCGGAGCCCGCCCGCCGTCGGGCCGCCCCCTCCCCGACCCCGCCGCACCCGTCGAACCACCTCGGCCGCGCGACACGCCCGGAAACCGCGGTCCTCGCCGCCCGCCCCGCCCTCGTAACCCCCGCCGTCGCAACCGCTCCGCACACTGACCGCACAGGCGTACGTACCACCCGTAGCGGTTCTGCGGCCGAGAGTCGACTCGCCCGCCGCGGACCCCGCACCGGTACACCGGTCCCGCCGCAGTCCGTCCGCGGGTCCACCCCAACTCGGCTGGCGGGCAACCCGATACAATGGCGGGTGCAGACCGTCGACTATCGAAGGGGATAGCGATGACCGAGCGTAAACCCGCGGGCATGACCCACGAGTCCTGGGTGGACAAGCAGATTCGTGAGGCCACCGAGCGCGGAGAATTCGACGACCTGCCGGGGGCCGGTAAGCCGATCCCGGGAGCCGGGCAGCCGGTGGACGAGAACTCGTGGCTGCGGGACTACCTGCGCCGCGAGGGCGTGACCGGCGACGGCGTGCTCCCGCCGTCGCTGCTGCTGCGGCGCGACCTGGAACACCTGCCGGAGCGGGTACGGCAACTGCGTTTCGAACGCGACGTCCGCGAACTGGCCGAGGAACTCAACGCCCGCATCATCGACTGGCAGCGCATGCCCACCGGCCCGCACGTCCAGGTCGCCCCGGTCGACGTCGATGAGGTCGTCGACCAGTGGCGCAGCGAGCGCAAGCGCCCGGCCACCGATTCCCCCGCAGCCACCGCGACGACAACACGAACTCCCAGGAAGTCTTGGCCGCGTAGACTTTTCGGCCGCAGCTGACCGAACCGGCCGGCTGCTTCGACGCCGCACCGGCACGCCCCCCGACACCACGGCCGTACCAGCCGCCGGTTCATCGGCCACCGGCCATCTCGCCGGAACCCGGACCCGACGCCGCCGACACTCGCGCCGGTCCGGCCGCCGGCACACCGGCGACGGCGACGCATACCACCAGCGACCCGGTTACCGCTCCGTGACCAGGCGCGTATCGCCGCGCCCGTACGCTCCGCACACCGCGGGCACTGCCCTACAATGGCGACAGTGCAGTTTCTCCCCGGGCATACACCGCCGTACGACCTGACCTACGACGACATCTTCCTCGTCCCGAACCGGACCGATGTGGCGTCGCGCTTCGATGTCGATCTGTCGACCACCGACGGTACCGGCACGACGATCCCCATCGTGGTCGCCAACATGACCGCCGTCGCCGGCAGGCGCATGGCCGAGACGGTCGCCCGCCGCGGCGGCATCACGGTCCTCCCGCAGGACCTGCCCGACAGCGCGGCCGCCAAGACCATCGCGTACGTCAAGAGCCGTTCCCTGACCGCCGAGACCCCGGTGACACTGGGCCCCGACCATTCGGTGTCGGAAGCCCTGGCACTGGTGCACAAGCGTTCGCACCACGCCGTGGTCGTCGTCGACGAGGGCAGGCCGGTCGGCGTGGTCACCGAGGAGTCCTGCGCCGACGTCGACCGCTTCGCGCGCCTGCACACCGTCGCCGCCACCGATTTCGTCACCGCACCGGCCGACGCCTCGCCCCGGAAGATCTTCGAGCTGCTGGAGGCCGAGCACGCGCAGCTGGCCGTGCTGGTGCAGGCCGACGGCACCCTCGCCGGCGTGCTCACCCGCACGGGCGCCGTGCGCACCGGGATCTATTCCCCCGCCGTCGATTCCGACAACAAGCTGCGCGTCGCCGCCGCCGTCGGCATCAACGGCGACGTCCCGGCCAAGGCCCGCGCGCTGGTCGAGGCCGGCGCCGACGTCCTGGTCATCGACACCGCGCACGGCCACCAGGTGAAGATGCTGGAGACCTTGCGCGCGATCGCCGACCTGAAACTCGGCGTCCCGCTGGCCGCGGGCAACGTGGTCTCCGCCCGGGGCACCCGCGACCTGGCCGAGGCCGGCGCCGACATCGTCAAGGTGGGCGTCGGGCCGGGCGCCATGTGCACCACCCGGATGATGACCGGCGTGGGCCGCCCGCAGTTCTCCGCGGTCGCCGAATGCGCGACCGCCGCCCGCGACCTGGGCGTGCACATCTGGGCCGACGGCGGCGTGCGGCACCCGCGCGACGTGGCGCTGGCCCTCGCCGCGGGCGCATCGAACGTGATGATCGGATCCTGGTTCGCCGGCACCTACGAATCGCCCGGCGACCTGCGCACCGACCGCGACGGCAATTCCTACAAGGAGAGCTTCGGCATGGCGTCCAAGCGCGCCGTCGCCGCCCGCACCGCCACCGACAGCGGCTTCGACCGGGCCCGCAAGGCGCTGTTCGAGGAGGGCATCTCCTCGTCGCGGATGCGCCTGGACCCCGAACGTCCCGGCGTCGAGGACCTGATCGACCACATCTGCTCGGGTGTGCGCAGCGCCTGCACCTACGCCGGCGCCCGCACGCTGGCCGAACTGCACGATCGGGCCGTGCTCGGAGTGCAGTCGGCCGCCGGTTTCGCCGAGGGCCGCCCGCTGCCGTCCGGCTGGTGAACTCGTCCGCCCGGCACCGTAGCGGGTGGCGAGGCTGCCTGCCCTCGTGAATGCCGGGCCGTGGGTGCTCGAACGCGCTTGCGGCGGCGAGGCATCGGCCGCATAGCGCCTCCGAGCGGCGGCGACTGTAGCTCCGCCGCCGACGCATCATGCCTCCGAGCCACGACCGGGCATCTCTCCGAGCAACAACCAGGCTCCGCCGCCGACGCATCATGCCTCCGGGTCACGACCGGGCATCTTTCCGAGCGGTGCCCGGGCGTCGCCGACGCAGCGGATCGGCCCAGGCTCGGCGACCCACGCTGCGTTGCCCCTCCGCGCAGCGACGCGAAACCGCGGCAGCCTCCCGGTGGGGGCGGCCGCAACTGGGGACGCCGCGCGGGACCGCGTGCCCGTGCCGGGAAACCGGACGAACCCGGTGTGCCACCGTGGGGGGCAGTCGTAGCGACCCGGTAGCATGGGATTCGCCGGGCTGCGGTACGAAGCCGTTTCCGTGGCCGGGGTCACAGCACGTTATGACACTTCCGCTTGCCGAAAGGAACCAGTTGTCACCCGCGTCCGAGGGCGCCACACGGGAGGGCTCCTCTCTCGAGCCGGGTGACGAACCCGGCGCCCCCATCACACCGGTCCCTCTCTTATCCGGGCGGTGCTGACGATGTCGGCCGTGTTCACCGTGCTCAGCCTGGTGGGTTTCGTCGCGCTGACGGTCGGCACCGCGCTGTTCGTCGCCGCCGAGTTCTCCCTCACCGCGCTCGAGCGCAGCACCGTCGAGGCCCATGCCCGAGGCGGCGACCTGCGATCCCGGCAGGTGCGCCACGCGCATCGCACGCTGTCGTTCCAGCTGTCCGGCGCGCAGCTGGGCATCACCATCACCACCCTGGTCACCGGCTATATCGCCGAACCCGTACTGGCCCGGCTGTTTCAGCCGCTGTTCGACGCCATGGGCATGAGTTCCGGTGCCGCGGACGGAGTTTCGCTCGCCGTCGCGCTGGTGCTGGCCACCTCGCTGTCGATGACCTACGGCGAGCTGGTGCCCAAGAACATGGCCATCGCCAACCCGCTGGCCGCCGCGCGCCTCACCGCCGGCCCGATGATCGCCTTCTCCGTGCTCTTCCGATGGCTGATCAACCTGCTCAACGGCACCGCCAACTGGGTGCTGCGGCGGTTCGGCATCGAGCCCGCCGAGGAGCTGCGCTCGGCCCGGTCGCCGGAGGAGCTGGGGTCGCTGGTGCGCACCTCGGCCCAGCGGGGCGCGCTGGACCTGCGCACGGCCCTGGTGGTCGACCGATCGCTGGCCTTCGGCGACCGCAGCGCCGAGGAGCTGATGACGCCGCGGGTGAAGATCGAATCGCTGCACCAGGACGACACCCTGTCCGACCTCATCGCCGCCGCCGGCCGGACCGGATTCTCCCGGTTCCCCGTGACCGACGGCGACCTGGACAACACGCTCGGCGTCGTGCACATCAAACAGGCGTTCCTGCACCCGGTCCGGGAGCGTCACACCATCACGCTGCGCTCGATCGCCCACGCGGTGCCGATCGTCCCGGCCAGCCTGGCCGGCGACGCCGTCCTGGAGCGGGTGCGCGCCGACGGTATGCAGGTCGCGCTCGTGGTCGACGAGTACGGCGGCACCGCGGGCATAGTCACCATGGAGGACATCATCGAGGAGATCCTCGGCGACGTCCGCGACGAGCACGACGTGGAGGAACTCGACGTCCGCCGCGCCGTGGCCGGCTGGAACTGCTCGGGCCTGCTGCGCATCGACGAGGTGGCCCGCGCCACCGGCTACGAGGCGCCCGAGGGCGAGTACGAGACGCTCGGCGGCCTGGTACTCACCGAGCTGGGCCGGATCCCCGAAGCCGGGGACGAGGTGCTGCTGCCGCAACCCGCCAACGGACACCAGCTCGAACCGCAGACCCACGGCGGCTGGCTGGCCCGGGTGGAACGGATGGACGGCCGGCGCATCGACCGGGTGCTGCTGCGTCCGATAGATCCGGACACGCTGGCGGCCTGGGAGCACGACCATGGGTGATCTGTACGGGGTGCTGCTGACGGTGGTGCTGCTCGGTGCCAACGCCTTCTTCGTGGGCGCCGAGTTCGCCGTGATCACCGCCCGGCGCGACCGCCTGGAAACCCTTGCCGCGCAGGGTAAACGCGGCGCCGAGACGGTGATCAGGGCCGGTGAGCACCTGTCGATGATGCTGGCGGCCGCGCAGCTGGGCGTCACCATCTGCTCGCTGCTGCTGGGCCGGGTCGGCGAACCGGCGGTGGCGCATCTGCTGGAGCGCCCGTTCCACGCGGCCGGGGTGCCCGGCGAACTGCTGCATCCGATCTCGTTCGCCCTGGCGCTGGGCCTGGTGGTGGTGCTGCACATGCTGCTCGGCGAGATGATCCCGAAGAACATCGCCCTGGCCGGTCCGGAACGCGTTGCGCTGCTGCTGGTTCCGATGCTGATGTGGTTCCTGCGGCTGGCCCGGCCGCTGATCACGCTGTACAACCTGGCCGCGAACCTGACGCTGCGCGCGCTGCGCATCGAGCCCAAGGACGAACTCGACGCCACCGTCTCCTCGGTGGAGCTGGCCGAGATGATCGGCGAGTCGCGGTCGGAGGGCCTGCTCGAGGAGGGCGAGCACCGCCGGCTCACCCAGGCGCTGGGTACCACCGACCGGATCGTGGCCGACGTCATGGTGCCGCTGGCCAAGACCCGCTGCGTGCCGCTGCGTGGCGACGGAACCACGCTGGGCGATATCGAGTCCGCGGTCGCCGAGACGGGTTTCTCCCGCTACCCGATCCGCACCGACGACGGGTCGCTGGTCGGCTACCTGCACGTGAAGGATGTGCTGGACAAGGTCGCCGACGATACGGCGGGGCCCTCCACGCCGATCCCGCGCACCGACATCCGGCCGCTGCCGGCCCTCAGCATGGGCACCACGCTGTACGAGGCGCTGTCGCGGCTGCGCCGCACCAACAGCCACCTCGGCCGGGTCGTCGACAGCCGCGGCACCACCGTCGGCATCGTCGCCCTCGAGGATCTGATGGAGGAATTCGTCGGCACGGTCCGCGACGCCACCCACCGGATCGCGGAATGAGCGGTGCGGTGACGACCACGGCGGCAAGGGAGATTCGCGTCCTGCCCGAGCGGGAATGGCGGGCTCGGGCGGCGGCGCATCGAGCGCGGGCGGACGACCTGATCCGGCCGTATCTCGAGCACCGCGCCGCCGGCACCCGGCACCCGGTGATCGACTTCCTGTTCACCTACTACGGCCACAAGCCCGCACAGCTCCGGCGCTGGCATCCGGGGTTCGGGATCGCCCTGGAGAATGCGGCGGAGTACGCGAACTTCCGCGGCTACCACGCTGTTTCGGTGCCCGGGAATGCGGCCGTTCGGGTGCACGGGGATGCCGGCCAGACACACGCCGGAACCACGGAAGCGGACGCCCGGACCACCGGGACAACGGAAGTGGGCGCCCGGGCCGCCGGGAGGACGGCGGCCGATACCCGGGCCACCGGGATGACAGGCGCGGGCGCCGGCATGATCGGTGTTCCGGAAACGGATGCTGCGCCCGGAAGCACCGCGGACCGGACGAGGGAATCGCCCGCCGCGACGATGCGAGACGCCGCGACCGCCTCCGTTCCGGCGTGCACCGCCGACCCCGATTTCCTGCTGCGGCGCCTCGACACCGTCGAGTACGTCGCGAAGCTGTTGCGCGCCACGGCTTCCCGGTCCGCGCAACTCTCCTGTTTCGGGCTGCACGAGTGGGCGATGGTGTATCGCAGTGACGAGGTGCGCCATCGGCAGGTGCCGATGCGGCTCGGACGGGCCGGGACCGATGCGGTGGTGGAGTCGATGTCGCTGCGCTGCACCCACTTCGACGCGTTCCGGTTCTTCACCCCGGACGCGGTCCCCCGCAACGCCGAACGTCTGACCCGCGAGGACCAGCCGCTGCGCGAACAGCCCGGCTGCCTGCACGCCAACATGGATCTGTACAAGTGGGGCTACAAGCTGGCACCGCTGATCGATTCCGAACTCCTGCTGGACTGCTTCGAGTTGGCCTGTGACGCACGGGAACTCGATATGCGCGCCAGCCCCTACGATCTGTCCGGCTACGGCTACACTCCGGTGCCCATCGAAACCCCTTCCGGCCGCGCCGAGTACGTCCGGTGCCAGGCACAGCTGGCCGAGCGGGCGGCCCCGCTGCGGAGGCGACTGCTCGAAGCCGCGGAACGCCTCGTGCGCGTGGCGCCCCGCTGACCGGGACGGCGGCCACCGCCGCTGTCGGGTGCGGCGCGAATTCTGCCGGCCCGGCACCGATCCGATCCCTCGGCGCATCCTCGTCTCGGTTCGGCAACCGCCGCACCGAAATCGCCCCGACTGAGACAGTTTCGCGCTACCGTTCCAAATATCGGCGTGACCGTGGGTAACGCTTACCCGGTCTCGCGGCGGATGAGGTACGGAAGGCGGGGACGCGATGCGGCGATTCCTGGGGGTTCGGCGGTCCAGGCCGATGGTGCTGTTCGCGGCGGCACTGTTGTGCGCATCGATGCTGCCGGTCGGCGGCGCGTCGGCGGATCCGCATTCCGATATCGCCGATCAGGTGCGGCAGTTCCTCGATATCGGGCGGACCGCCGTCGCCCGGGCCGACTGTGGTCCGGGTTCTCGACCGGAACCCGGTCTGCAGGGCGATGTTCCGGCCGCCGACCGCGACAGCGGACGCAGCACCCAGGGCTACGACTGCAACATATCCTTCGTCGGCGGCTACACCGGGCACGGCGCCGGCATCACCTCGACCACCTACGACCACTGTTCCTACACGGGCTCGTTCTTCCCCGGCGATCTACTCGGCCCGGCGCAGGGCGTACAGGTCGTCGACGCGGCCGATCCCGCGCACCCGGTCCTGACCGCGACGCTCACCGAACCGGCGATGCTGGCCGGCACGTGGGAGAGCCTGAAGGTCAACACCGAACGGAAACTCCTGGTGGGAACGGGAGTTCCGGTGGGCACCGGCGTCGGCTACCTGTCGGTCTACGACATCTCCGACTGTGCGCACCCGCGCCTGCTCAATCCCGGCCCGGGCTCGAATCTGGCCATGCCGCTGCCGATCACGACCCACGAGGGCGGCTTCTCCCCCGACGGCCGCACCTACTGGGCCTCCGGTATCGCGCCCGGATTCGTCAGCGCCGTGGACCTCACCGACCCGGCGAACCCGCACGTGGTCTGGCAGGGCCTCACCGGAATCGAGGCGCACGGCTTCGGAATCAGCCCCGACGGCAACCGCCTGTACCTCTCGGCGCTCGGCGGATTCACCACCCTCGACGTCGGCGCGGTCCAGCGCCGCGACCCGAATCCGCAGGTGGCGCATCTGGGCCGGGTGTTCTGGACCGACGGCTGGGCCACCCAGCACAGCATCCCGGTCAGCTACGACGGGAAGCCGTACCTGTTCACCGCCGACGAGGGCGGTTCGGGCGGAGTGAAAATCATCGATATCTCCGACGACACCCGCCCCGAGGTGGTCAACAAGATCAAGCTGGAGATCGAGCTGCCCGAACATCAGGACAGCATGACCTCCTCGGCCATGGGCGGTTCGGTGTTCGCCTACGACCCGCACTACTGCGCCGCCGACCGCCCGAACGACCCGACGGCGCTGGCCTGCGGCTGGCAGTCGTCGGGCGTCCGGGTGTTCGATGTCCGCGATCCGTTCCACGTGCGCGAGCTCGCCTACTTCAATCCGCCCGCCCGCACCGGCCAGAACCTGGACCTGTGGAATTCGCCGCACGCGCTGGGCTCGCTGCTCGGACCGCCCGCGATGGAGGGCTTCTCGGTCGCGCGCGCGATCCTGGAGGGGAAGTTCGATCCGGCCCAGGCGCTCTCGCCGCGGTCGGGCATGCTCGCCTTCGGCGACGTCTCCACCGACTGGTGTTTCGCCCCGCCCGAATGGCACGGCAACCAGCTGTGGACCAGCTGCAACGACAACGGCTTCATGGTGCTGCAACTCGACGACGACGTGTATACGCCACCGCCGGACCAGCGTTCGATCGTGGGGTCGTGATGACGCGCGCGTTCCGTATCGCCTCGCTCGCCTGCGGCGCGCTGATCCTGCTCATCGCGGGGGCGGCGCTCCGGCCGCTGGTGCTGCCCGAAACCCACGATCCGCCCCGCGTACTGAACGATACCGAGATCGGATTCGCCCAGGATATGACCGCTCACCACCAGCAGGCCGTCCAGATGGTGCAGCGCCTGGACCCGGGCGCCGATCCGGCGGTGCTGCGGTTGGCGGATCAGATCGAGCGGACCCAGCAGGTCGAAATCGGCACGATGCTCGGCTGGCTGCGGCTGGCCGGCGCGGCCCCGATGCCGCGGCATCCGATGGCGTGGATGAGTCGTACCGCGGATACCGGTGCCGCACACGGTCATTCGTCGGCACCGATGCCGATGCCGGGGATGGCCACCCAGGCGGACCTGAATTCCCTGTCCGCCGCCCGCGGCCGCGACGCCGAAATCCTGTTCCTGCAACTGATGTACCGTCACCATCTGGGCGGGGTCACCATGGCGCAGGCCGCCGACCGGCAACTCCCCTCCGGCCCGGTGAAGGAGACCGCGCGCGGCATGATCGTCGCCCAGGGCCAGGAATGCGGCCTGATGGCGCTCATGCTGAACCAGCGAGGGGCCCAGCCGCTGCCGTGATGCACGGGCTGGGAGCCACATCGCTCCCGCCTGCACGGGATCCCTGCCATGAGCCGGGCCCGACCCCGCCGAGAGCGACTGCCGCGTGGACGCACCACGATCCGCGGACAACCGCCATGCATGCCGGTGACCGCGCTCGACCGGCCGCAGGCGGCGTCACCCGGCCGGATGGTCCCCGTCCTCCGCGGCGAGCGTGATCTCCAGCCCGGCTGCCTTCCCGCCGTGCGGCCGCAGCCGGCCGAGCAGGGTGACGAGCACGAACACCCGGAACTCGTTGCCGTACTTCGCCGTCAACGCCCGCTTGGCGGCGCGCAGCTCCCGTCCTCGCAGCACCCGAGCCGTTCCGGAACGCCACGGCCCGCGCGGATCACCGTCGAAGGTGGACGGCGCCACCGCCACCCGCGGATCGCGCCGAATCCGCCGCACCTTCCAGGACCGCACGGGCGTGTAGCCGTACCAGCGGCCGTTCGCCGGAGCCAGCCAGACCGGCACCGATACCGCCGACCCGTCGGCACGATGGGTGCGCAGCGCGAAGAACCGATCGCCGTCCGGATCGTCTCGAAAAGCCATGCGCCCAGTAAGCCATACGGACACCGCCCGGGGCGGACGGCGTGCCGCGTCCGCCGCCCGGCGACATCGGGGACGTCGTGCGTCTCCTCGTTTCCGGCCACCCGAGTCTCCGACCGCCTGAGCGGCCCGCGAATCGACGCCAACGGCGACGGGCCGCCGACCTGCGGTAGTACCGGAATCCCGGACCCGGCAACAGTTCTCGAGGCCGGACAACAAGCGTCCACTGATGTTGTCCGACCTCGACATCCGTTGCCCGGACCCACCGCAACCACGGCGACTCCGCGGCGTCACCTCACAGCGGCGGGAAACCGGCCGAGCCGGTGGAGGCCCAGTTCCAGAAGGCCGTGGCATGGGCCACGAGCACGTTGACGACATCGATAGCGGTACTACCCATCGAGCTTCCTCACATCGGGTGACTTGCACTTGCGTCGCCCAGGGTAGTGGAATCGGACGCCGCCGAAAGGGGCTGGCGCGTGTGCGCCAACCCCCCTGGCCGACGGGGACCGGACCGACCGGTCCCTGGTATCACCGAATGTCTCAGATATTGCCGACGGTGTGCTCCAGCCGCCGCGCCACCAGTTCGCGGGCCTGTTCGCGCAGCGCCGGGCGATATCCGCTGGGATACACCGGATCCGCGGGCGCGTACTGCTTGAGCACCTCCTTGGCGAGGGTGATCTTGTGCACCTCGGTCGGCCCGTCGGCGATGGCCATCACCTCGGCGTAGTTCATCATGTCGACGAACGGCAGATCCTCGCTCACGCCGAGCGCACCGTGCAGGTGCAGGGCCCGGCGGGCCACGTCGTGCATCACCTTCGGCATCGCCACCTTGATCGCGGCGATGTCCTTGCGCACGGCGCGGTAGTCCTGCGCCCGATCGATCCGCCAGGCCGTGCGCAGCACCAGCAGCCGGAACTGCTCCATCTCGATCCAGCTGTCGGCGATCTGCTCCTGGGCCATCTGCTTGCCGCCGAGCACGCCCTTGCCCATCGGCCGCGACACCGCCCGCTCGCACAGCATGTCGAAGGCCTTGCGCACCATGGCCACCGTGCGCATCGCATGGTGCACGCGGCCGCCGCCGAGCCGGGTCTGGGCGACGACGAAGCCCATGCCCTCCGCGCCCAGCAGGTGATCGGCCGGCACCCGGACATCGGTGAACCGCAGATGCCCCTCGTGGTTGCTGAACCCGTGTACCTCGAAGTTCTTCACGACCTCCAGGCCGGGCGCCCCGCCCGGCACGATGAACATCGACAGCCGCTGATGCGGCGGCGCCTCGGGATCGGTCACTACCATCACGATGTGGAAGGCGGCGAGCTCGGCGGCGGTGTTGAACCACTTCTCGCCGTTGATGACCCAGTCGTCGCCGTCGCGCACGGCACGCGCCCGGAAGGTGGTCGGATCCGAACCACCGGTCGGCTCCGTCATCACATAGCAGGACCCGATCTCACCGTCGAGCAGCGGCTGGAGATA
The DNA here is from genome assembly GCF_000526215.1 of Nocardia sp. BMG51109. Classification (NCBI taxonomy): domain Bacteria; kingdom Bacillati; phylum Actinomycetota; class Actinomycetes; order Mycobacteriales; family Nocardiaceae; genus Nocardia; species Nocardia sp. BMG51109. The sequence continues at coordinate 6,215,590 of NZ_JAFQ01000004.1, read as the reverse complement.
CCGCTGCTGCTGTTCCGGCGTGCCGAAGTGGGCGAGGATCTCGGCGTTGCCGGAATCCGGTGCCTGGCAACCGAAGACGAGCGGCGCCCACATCGACGTGCCGAGCACCTCGTTCAGCAGCGCCAGTTTCAGCTGCCCGTAGCCGGGCCCGCCGAGTTCCGGGCCGAGGTGGCAGGCCCACAGCCCGCGCTCCTTCACCTGCTCCTGCAGTGGCCGCAGCAGCGCCCGCACCTGCGGGTCGGCGCGGTTGTAGGGGTTCAGGTCGGGCAGCAGGTCCAGCGGTTCCACCTCGGCCCGGACGAACTCCGCGACCCAGTCGAGCCGTTCCTGATAGTCGGGGTCGGTCTCGAAATCCCAAGCCATGATCAGCCTTTCGTCTATTTCCGGTCGGTGCCGGGGTCGGGTGCGGGATGACATGCGCAGGCCAGGCCGTCGAGGACCGTGGCGGCGAGAATGTCCGAGATCTCCTCCGGCCCGTGCGTGCCGTGTTCGCGATACCAGAAGGTCGCCGAATTCAGCATGCCGAGAATGCCGTTGGTGACCACGTGGTCGGCGGTGCGCAGCGCCCCGGCCTCCTGCCCGGCGTCGATCACCCGCTGCCAGCAGTGCTGCACACGGTCGCGCAGTGCCTGCAGATCGGCGGCGCGCGCACCGGTCAGCGCCGAGACGTCGCGCAGCTGGATCGCCACCTCCCGGCGGTGCGCCACGATGAGCCGGACGTGACTGCGAATCAGCTTGCGCAGCTTGGTCACCGGATCGCCGGGGCCGTCGGCGATCTCGCGGGCCTCCGCGTACATCAGGCCGATGTAGTCGTACAGGATCCGGAACAGCAGTTCCTCCTTGGAACCGATGTGGTAGTAGAGCGCGCCGCGCCGCACGTCGGCCCGCTCGCCGATCTCCGCGACGCCGGTTCCGTGAAATCCCTTCTCGGCGAACAGCTCCACCGCGGCCCGCACGATGCGCTCGCGCGTCCGCGCCGCCGCCGCGGCCGGTGGGCGGCCACGCCTGCGCACCGGCGCCGTCGTCACCGCGGCCACCGATCGCCCGGGACCTCCGCGCGGCCGCAGCGCGCTCGGCCGAGCCCGTCGGCCACGACGGCGGCCCCACCTTCCCGTGCGCGCATCGCGAATACCACCCATCCACCGGGCCCCGAACGTCCGTACCCGGCGGCCCCGGCTCGTCGCCTCGGCAAAATGTTCCACTCAGTACATTAATTGCGCCGGACGTTACGATCAAGGCCGACGCCCGAGGTGGTGGGCTACCACGGCCGATCTACCGGCGAGTAACATGACACCCGTACTTTTTCCATCCGGCTATCTCGAAATGAGGCAGTAGATGACAGAGCGGATTCAGATCGGCGGGCTTCAGATCGCGAGGGTTCTCCACGAGTTCGTCGAGAACGAGGCGCTCCCCGGCACCGGCGTCGATTCCGCCGCGTTCTGGTCCGGTGCGGAGTCGATCGTCGACGACCTCGCCCCGCGTAACCGCACCCTGCTGGCCGAGCGCGACGAGATCCAGGGCAAGCTCGACGCCTGGCACGCCGAGAACCCCGGCGCCGGATACGACCGGGGCACCTACAAGAAGTACCTCACCGAGATCGGCTACCTGCGCCCCGAGCCGGCCGATTTCACCATCGGCACGCAGAACGTCGACGACGAGATCGCCGGTACCGCCGGCCCGCAGCTGGTGGTCCCGGTGACGAACGCGCGTTTCGCGATCAACGCCGCCAACGCCCGCTGGGGCTCGCTGTACGACGCGCTCTACGGCACCGACGCCATCCCCGAGGAGAACGGCGCGGAAAAGGCCGGCCCGGCCGACAACCCCGGTTACAACCGGGTCCGCGGCGACAAGGTCATCGAGTGGGCCCGCAACTTCCTCGACGACGCCGTCCCGCTGATCACCGGCTCGCACGTCGGGTCGCGGGCGTACAAGATCGTCGACGGCGAGCTCGAGGTCACCCTCGAGGACGGCACCGATATCGGCCTGGCCGACGCCTCGGCGCTGGCCGGCTACCTCGGCGAGCCGACGGCGCCGACCTCGGTCCTGTTGCGGCACAACGGTTTGCACATCGATATCCGGATCGACCCGGACTCGCCGATCGGCAGCACCGACTCGGCCGGCGTCGAGGACGTGGTGCTGGAGTCCGCCGTCACCACCATCATGGACTTCGAGGATTCGGTGGCCGCGGTGGACGCCGAGGACAAGGTGCTCGGCTACCACAACTGGCTGGGCCTGATGAAGGGCGACCTGTCCGAAGAGGTCAGCAAGGGCGGCAAGTCCTTCACCCGCACCATGAATCCGGACCGGGTGTACACCGCCCCGGACGGCTCCGAGCTGACGGTGCACGGCCGCTCGCTGTTGTTCGTGCGCAACGTGGGCCACCTCATGACCAGCGATGCCATCCTGGACAAGAACGGCGACGAGGTGCCCGAGGGCATCCTGGACGGCCTGTTCACCTCGCTGATCGCGATGCACAGCCTCAACGGCACGGCCCGGGTGTCGAATTCGCGCACCCGTTCGGTCTATATCGTGAAACCGAAGATGCACGGCCCGGACGAGGTGGCGTTCACCGCCGAGCTGTTCGGCCGCGTCGAGGACGTGCTGGGCCTGCCCCGCGACACCCTCAAGGTCGGCATCATGGACGAGGAGCGCCGCACCACCGTCAACCTGAAGGCCTGCATCGCGGCCGCGCGCGACCGCGTGGTCTTCATCAACACCGGCTTCCTCGACCGCACCGGCGACGAGATCCACACCTCCATGGAGGCCGGGCCGATGGTCCGCAAGGCCGATATGAAGTCCCAGCAGTGGATCCTGTCCTACGAGGATTGGAACGTCGACACGGGCCTCGCGACCGGCCTGCGGCACAAGGCGCAGATCGGCAAGGGCATGTGGGCGATGCCCGACCTGATGCGTGACATGCTGGCGCAGAAGATCGGCCACCCGCGCGCCGGCGCGACCACCGCCTGGGTGCCCTCGCCCACCGCGGCCACCCTGCACGCCACGCACTACCACCTGGTCGACGTGTTCAAGCGGCAGGACGAGATCGCCCGCGGCGGTGCCCGCGCCACCGTCGACCAGATCCTGGAGATCCCGCTGGCCGCCGAACCGGACTGGTCGGCCGAGGAGATCCGCAACGAGCTGGACAACAACTCGCAGTCCATTCTCGGCTACGTGGTGCGCTGGATCGATCAGGGCGTCGGCTGCTCCAAGGTGCCCGACATCAACGATGTCGCGCTGATGGAAGACCGTGCGACCCTGCGCATCTCGAGCCAGCTGATGGCGAACTGGCTGCGGCACGGCATCGTCACCACGGAGCAGATCGTCGAGAGCCTCGAGCGGATGGCCCCGGTGGTGGACCGCCAGAACGCCGGCGATCCGGGATACAAGCCGATGGCTCCCGACTTCCACGGCAGCGTCGCCTTCCAGGCCGCCAAGGACCTCATCCTGGAGGGCACCCGCCAGCCCAACGGGTACACCGAGCCGATCCTGCACCGCCGCCGCCGCGAGGCCAAGGCGCTCGCCGCCAAGAACTGAGTACGGGCTCGCGGAATCCCCGGAAGACTTCGTCTTCCGGGGATTCCGCGTCAACGGCGCCTTCCTCCCGCGCCACACGTTCGTTTGCCGGCCGAATGGCCGGGTAGGTCCGCCGGTGTAGCAATCCTTACCGGTTCGTCCGTGCCGTGGCGTGCCGGCACGGCCACATCCCGAGGAGGTGCCGATGCAGATCGGATACAAGCTGGCGGCGGAGGCGTTCGGCCCCGCCGAACTGATTCGCCAGGCCGTACTCGCCGAGCGGGCCGGTTTCGACTTCGTCGAGATCAGCGACCACTACCATCCCTGGCTGGACAATCAGGGCCATTCGCCGTTCGCGTGGACCGTGCTCGGCGCGATCGCCGCCCGCACGGACACCATCGGGCTGGCGACGGGCGTCACCTGCCCGACCGTCCGCTATCACCCCGCCATCGTCGCGCAGGCCGCCGCCACCCTCGCGCTGACCTCGGACGGCCGGTTCACCCTCGGCATCGGCTCCGGCGAACGGCTGAACGAACACGTGGTCGGCACCGGGTTCCCGGAAACGGTGGACGTGCGGCACCGGATACTGCGCGAGGCGCTCGAGATCATCCGGCTGCTGTGGCGCGGCGGCTATCGGTCCTACCACGGTCACTACCTGCGGCTGGCGGACGCGCGGGTATTCGATCTGCCCGACGAGCCGCCGGTGATCGCCGTGGCCGCGGGTGGCCGGGCGGCCGCGCGCCTCGCCGCCGAACTCGGCGACGGGCTGTTCGCCACCGAACCGAAGTCCGCCCTCGTGGAGCAGTACCACGAATCGGGCGGAGCGGGACCTCGGTATGCGGAGGTGCCGGTCGCCTGGGCCACCGACGAGCACACCGCGGCGCGAGCCGCGCTCGACACCTCGCGCTGGGCGCGGCTTCTATCGCGACGAACTCGATCACCGACTGCGGGAAATGGCCGGTACTCCCGCGATTCGTTGATCTTCCTCACAGCCGGGACGGTCCATGCCGCGGCCGTTCGGAGAGCCGAATCCAACTGCGTCACAATCGAATACGCCGACCACCCCGGCACGTCGCGACCTGCCGCCGATTTCGGCGGCTTGCGCGGGGGCTGCCCCGGCATGCGATGCTCGACGTTCGACATGGACCGGGACGTCAGTGAGGAAGATCCACCATGCCCCAAGAGGGGACGATGCTCTGCGACAACGAGGGCGATTCGGCGAGCCGGTTCGGGCTCGCCTCCGGCGATCTCTGCATTCCCTATCGGCGCCACGACGGCGGGTGGGGTTATGTGTTCGGCGACGTGTTCAGCGGGCGGGGAGCCTCGGGTGACCACATCGGCTCGCCGGTCCTGCTGTACCAGGACAAGTTCGACAGCTCCGGCGAGACCCCGATCGAATTCACCGGCAGCCAGCCGAATCCGAAGTGCGCCCAGCTGTTCGACTATCAGAAGGGCGCCGACAACGGCCTCGGCGTCACCGAGGTCACCCGAATCCCCAACGACGCCATCGCCCTGACGGTGGACGGTCACGAGCGGCTGTTCATCCAGTACACCTCGGTGCACCAGTGGGTCGCGCCGGACAGCCCCACCGACGGCTCGGCCTTCGCCGGCATCGCCTACTCCGACGATCACGGCGCGAGCTGGAAGGACTTCGAGCACCACTGGAACGGTGACGCGCTCGGCGAAAACGGATCGCCGTACATGATGTGGAGTTTCGCCGGCGTGGATCCGGACGGTCGGCTCTACTGCTACTCCAAGGCGTGGAACGGCAGCCACCACTTCGCCGACGGCGGGCAGGTCCTGCTGTTCCGGTTCGATCCGCACGACTTCTTCCACGGCGAGTTCGGCCGCCAGGAGAACTGGGTCTTCAGCGACGACAGCTGGCTGTGGACGCGCGAGGCCGCCCCGACCACGATCTTCGACCCCGGCAACAACATGGGCGAGTTCAGCGTCAAGAACATCGGCGGCATGTACTGCATGTCCTATTTCGACACCAGCGACTACAGCATCCGCACCCGCACCTCGCCGCGCCCCGACGGCATCTGGTCGGAGCCGAAGACCCAGGTGGTCGGCAAGAACGGCTGGCCGATGGGGCACTGGGGCAAACCGAACCTGCCCAATCTCTACGGCGGCTACATCCATCCCGGCAGCCCCTCCCCCGACGCGCTGACCCTGATCCTCAGCGCCTGGGACGGCGAGCCGGGGCATCAGCCGTACACCGTCACCCAGTGGGACGGCATCGCCACGTAATCGCCGCGGGCGCATCACCGTTCGGTCGGCTGCGCCCGGCGAGCGGGTCGATCGACAGCGGCCTACCCGTGTCCCCGGCGAGGAACGTTCGCCGGGGACGCTGCGGCAGCGGCCCGCCGCCACGCGAATCCGGACAATTCGTCACATCGGAATATTTCGATATGTATGCCGGTTGGCAGCGGATATGAACATCCTGATCGTGTATGCGCATCCGAAACCGGACTCCCTGACCGGCGCGCTGAAGGACGTTGCGGTGCAACAGCTCCGGTCCGACGGGCACGAGGTCGTCGTGAGCGACCTGTACGCGATGGACTGGAAGGCGCAGGCCGACACCGACGATGTCGGCGAGGTCGAGGAGGCCAATTTCATGCTCGCCACGGGCGAGGCCTACCGGACCGGGTCGCTCGGCGCCGATATCCGTGCCGAGCAGGAGAAACTGCTGTGGGCCGACGCCGTGCTCCTGCACTTCCCGCTGTGGTGGTTCGCCATGCCCGCGATCATGAAGGGCTGGGTGGACCGCGTGCTCACCAACGGCTTCGCCTACGGCGCCAGCGGCCACGCCCTCCCCCGCTACGGCGACGGCGTGCTGCGCGGCAAGCGGGCCATGGTGGTCGTCTCGATCGGCGGCCGCGAGCCCGCCTACTCCGACCGCGGCATCAACGGCCGCCTCGACGATGTGCTGTATCCCATCAACCACGGCATTCTGTACTACCCCGGCATGGATGTGCTGCCGGCGTTCCCGGTGTACGGCGCGATCCGGGTGAGCGATCGGCGCTTCGCGGAGGTCGCGGACGCACTGCGGCAACGTCTTTCACAGCTCGACGAGATCGAGCCGATCGCCTATCGCCCCCAGTCCGGCGGCGACTACGATCGCAGCCTGCGGCTGGAGCCGGGCCGGGAACGCAACGGCGCCACAGGCTTCGACCTGCACATCGCATCCTGAGCGGCGAGCGCCGGAGTGCCCCCGCCTACCGGCGGGGGCGCACTCCCCCGAAACACGATGCGCCGGAGCCGTTCCCGTCACCCGTGCACGAAGTACAGAACCGTCATGAGCCGCAACTGGCGGCGGGCAATATCCCGGCCCGGCAGTGGGAGTGGACCGACGACACCGAGATGGCCTGCTCCGTGGTCGACGAACCGTGCGGTCACGGGGCGATCGACCAGGATCGGCTCGCGTCCGCCTTCGCGAAACGGTGTCAGCCACACCGTGACTACGGTTTCTCGACACTCGGCGGACTCATCGGATGCGGGACGGCGCGCCTTGGCGGGAGGTGTCCGCGGCCGCGTTCGGCCATCGGGGCTCCTGCGGCAACGGCGCCGCCGTGCGGGTGGCCCCGCTCGGCGCCTTCTACGCCGACGATCCGGAAAGGATTGCCGCCGAGGCGGTCCGATCGGCGCAGGTGACGCATCTGCATCCGGAGGGCGTCGCCGGAGCGGTCGCGGTGGCGCTCACCGCCGGTCCGGCCGCACCTGCCCGCCTGACCCGGATCCCGGCCCGCACCAGCGGAATTCATGACCGCGATCCTCGGCCGCCTCGGCAACGGCGAGACCGGCCGCGGCGGCCCGAGAAGCCCGGCCTCGTCCGACGGTGGTTGTCCGGGTCGGCGTGAGCGCGCCCACCGCGCCGACGGGCCGCTTTCGCCGGACCGACGTGCGGCCGGCGCGCGCCCCGCGCAGGATGCCGGGCCGAGCCGCGGCGCTCCGGCGAATCAGCCGGCGGCGCCGAACCACCGGGGTAGGTGTTCGACGAGATCCTGCTGATCGTCGCCGGTCCAGGCCACGTGGCCGTCCGGCCGCAGCAGCGCGGCGGGTATGTCCAGTTCCGCGCTGACGTCGACGACGTGATCGACCCGATCCGCCCAGCCGGCCACCGAGAGCCGGCCGGTCCGGTCGAGCAGCAGCCCGCGGCCGGTGCGCATCTGCTCGTAGAGGCGGCCGCGCTCCAGTCTCACGTCCCGCATCCGGCGGCCGAGCAGGGGGTTCCCCTCGCCGAAGTCGTAGCGGACGCCGATCGCGGTGATCTTCTCGATCAGGTGGCGATGCACGACCTCGAAGTCCATCAGTTCCGACACCAGCCGTCGCACCGCCTGCGCGCCCGGCTCCGTCGACAGCAGTTCCATCTGCGCGCGGGTGTTGTCCAGGACGTCGCCGGCCACCGGTCGCCGTTCGGACTCGTAGGTGTCCAGCAGTCCCTCCGGGGCCCAGCCCCCGACCGCTGCCGCCAGTTTCCAGCCGAGGTTGAACGCGTCCTGGACGCCGAGGTTCAGGCCCTGACCGCCGACCGGCGGATGGATGTGCACCGCATCGCCGGCCAGCAGCACCCGGCCGATCCGGTAGCGGTCGGCCAGCCGGGTGGCATCACCGAAACGGGACAGCCACCGCGGCGAGTGCGCCCCGAAGTCGGTACCGGCGACCGCCTGCAACCGACGCCGGAATTCGTCGAAAGTCGGTGGCGCCGTTCGGTCTTCGGCGACCCCCTCGGCGGGCACGATGACCCGGTACGCCCCGTCCCCGAGGGGCCCGGCGCCGAAGCGCTTCTCCGTCTCGCGGATTCGGGTCGTGCGGGCGGCCACCTCGTCCGCCGGCATCGCCAGCTCCATCTCGCCCAGCAGCGTCTCGACCCTGCTGGGCTCGCCGGGGAACCCGATGCCGAGCAGCTTGCGCACCGTGCTGCGGCCGCCGTCGCAGCCCACCAGGTAGCGCGAACGCAGCCGCGTGCCGTCCGCCAGTTCGGCGGTCACCCCGTCCTCGTCCCGGCTCAGCCCGACCAGCTCGCCTCCGCGCCGGATCTCGGCCCCGAGCTCGGCGGCATGCTCGGTCAGCAGCCGATCGGTGACGGGCTGCGGTATGCCGAGGACGTATTCGTGCGCCGTGTCCAGATGGCTCCGCCACGGCTTGCTGATGGCGGCGTAGAAACCCCCGACCTCGTGCTGTTTCCCGTGCGCGAGAAAACGTTTCAGCAGCCCGCGCTGGTCCATGATTTCGATGCTGCGCACATGCAGCCCGAGTGACCGGACAACCCTGGTCGGCTCCGGATCCTTCTCCAGCACGAGTACGCGCACACCGTGCAGCCGCAACTCGGCGGCCAGCATCATTCCGGTCGGTCCACCGCCGGCAATGATCACGTCGAACATGAACCGTCCCAATTCATCGAGGTCGTCATCGACGACCAGGTCAGGCGGGATTCGAGTAGATGCGGCGGGGCGTGACGAGAACCGCGGTCCCACGCTTGTCCCGCATCACCTGGTCGTATCTGCTCCAGTCCTGAGTAACACCGGCCGCGGCGAAGATCTCGCGGATCAGGACCCGCTGCCGCTCGTCGTCCACGCCGGGGTGCGGGTCGTCCGGACCGATCAGCTGCGCCGACCCTTCGACGGTGGTCCACCGCCGGCCGTCGCGCACGGTGAGGGCGATGGTCGGGTCCACCCGCAGATTGCCGAGTTTCGCTGTGGCACTCGGAGATACGAAGCCGGCGGTGTCGTCTCCGGTCACCGGATGCGGCAGCACTCCGGCGTTCACCACGGTGGCCTGCGGCGTGCCATCGGCACGCAAGGTCACGGCCACGCACAGGCCGTAGTCGAGCGGCACCAGGTCGGCGAACGACTTCAGGTCGGTCACGGAGAACTCCTCTTCATCGGCCGACGATTCTGCGCCACCACCCCGGTCTTGCCGCAAGCCCCCCGGTGCGCTATATGGTGAAAGGGGACGAGGACAACGGCGGCGGGCCGGAGTTCGTCCGGCCGAACCGGTTCAGGCGCCGGGCTTCTTCAGAATGACGGCTATCTCGATGGCCTGGCCCGAACCGAAGCTCGGGGCGAGGGTGCTCAGCGCTTCCCAGCCGTCGCGGCCGAGGTCGTTGAGGTCCTGCTCCATCCGGGCGTAGTCGAAGCCCTTCATCTTCAGCTTGTAGGTCAGCACCTTGTATTCCCACTGCGCGGCCATAGCGTTCTCCCTTCGGCGGTTCCGCGTATCCGGTCGCTCCGGCACGAGCTCACCGGCGCACACGACAGTCCAAACCATGCCGCTACGGCACAGTCAAGCCGACAGCCGCACTCCGGCACGGACGCCGCGCCGATACCGCCCCGGAGGGCGATCGCGGGGCCGCGCTACCGGCCGCCACCGCTGCCGGTATCCGGATCGCCGAAAGCCCAGGGCCGCATATGTTCCCGAGACCACTCCGCGAAACCGGTGAGCGGGACGCCGAACTCTTGCGCATACTGCGGGCGAGCGGGCTGTCCGGCCACGTTCAGCCACTCGTGCGCGGCGCCCATCGGCGGCATTCCGGCGGCCGTGGCCTGCTGTTCGGTCATATCCGGCGCGGACAGCGGGGTACCCAGGGCGTGCGAAAGGATGTCGGCGATCTCCGTCATCGAGAGGTAGTCGCTCGCGAACTCCAACTCCACCCCGTCGAACCGCTCCGGCGCCGTGAGCGCCGCCGCGGCGGCCCGGCCGATATCGTCCACCGCGGCCACCGACAGCCGGGTCCCGGGGTTCAGCACACTCACCAGCCCGCCCTCGATACCGCGCGGGAACAGGAAGGCCATGGACGGCAGGAAGTTCTCCATGAAGAAACCGGGCTTCAGAATCGTCCACCGCGGAAAACCGGCGGCGCGGACCCGGTCCTGAATCGCGACCTTGGCGCCGAAGGACGTCTCCACCGACCAGCGGCCCGGCACCCAACCGGGTTCCTCGGCGTGCTGACCCGCGCCGCTGACGGAGGTGTGCACGAACTGCGGCACCCCGGCGGCCCTCGCTCCCTCGATGAGCGTGGCACCCTGCACCACCTCGTCGTCGAAGTCGACACCCGCCGCCGTCACGGCCGGCATCTGCACGGAGAAGACGGCGCGGGCACCCTCGGCGGCGCGGACCACCGAATCGCGATCGCGGAGATCACCGGTGACCAGTTCGACGCCGAGCGCCTCGACGGCCTTCGCCCGGTCGGTGCCCGGATCGCGCACCAGGGCGCGCACGGGAACGCCGGCCGCGCGCAGCGCTCGGGCGGTGGCCCCGCCCTGCCTACCGGTGGCGCCGGTGACCAGAACGGGCGCGGAATCTCCGGACATTGCTACTCCTCAGACACTCGAAGCTAAATGGCGGGGTCCGCCATTTACCTTCGGGTACGATACGGCGGGGCCCGCCACTTAGCAACCTCGGAGATGACATGCCCGACCACCAGCGCGCCGACGCCCGGCGCAACTACTCGCGCATCCTCGCCGTGGCCGAGGAGGAGGTCGCGGCGCACGGCGCCGACGCCTCGCTGGAACAGATCGCGCGGACCGCGGGCGTGGGTTCGGCGACGGTGCGCCGGCACTTCCCCACCCGCTACGCGCTGCTGGAGGCGGTGTCCCGGAAACGGATCGAGGCGCTGTGCGCCCGCGCCCGCGACCTGACCGGCGAGGGCGACAGCCGCGACGCACTCCTGACATGGCTGAGCGAGGTCGTCACCTACTGCGTCACCGCCCGCGGACTCGCGGCCGCGCTGACCTATGCCGCCGAATCCGATCCGGCGCACGACAACGCCTGCTCGGCGGCGCTGGAACAGGCCGGGGAACCGCTGCTGCACCGCGCCGCACAGGACGGGGCGATCGCCGCGAATATCACTGTCGCGGAACTGATCACGCTCATCGTCGGTATCACCCTGGCCACCGAGCACCACGCCGACTCCGCGTCCGCGGCGGACCGGCTGTTCCGGCTGACCGTGGCGGGACTGAGCCGTTCACCGGACGCGTAGCTCTGTTCCGTGACCTGCTGAATTACTTCAGCAGGGTTGACCTGTGACCGAGGCCGTTGGTCTGCGCGTGGCAGTGCTCACAACCCCACGCGCTGACCGCGGCCACCTGGTCCCTTGCGGGCGCGCGGATCCGGTCGACGCTGCGCCGACGTCACGTCGGTGACTCGTGGCTACGGCCGGGCGGAGATCGGCGGTGTCTACCAGTAGCGACAGGGTGCGTAACGCCGCGGGTGCGGGCCGCGAAGTCCGAATGTCTCCGGATGCAACCGCATCACACCACGACCGCACCCGCCAGCAGACGGCGTTCACCGCATCGGCGCGGCCGGACGCATCGATCCGATTCCGTCCGCAAGCTCACACGTGGGGAAGCTCCGATGAATCATCGGGAACGACATCTGCACCCGGTTTCACCCGATCCGGCGTCCGCCCGCATCCGGGAACTCACCGCCCGCGCGGCCCGGGCGGGCTATCGCCTGGTGCGCAGTCCCGTCGCGCCGTACGAGTGGCGGCTCGTCGACGCCGCCGACGGGGACGGCATTTACTCCGCCACCCAGCTCGACGACATCGAACACTGGCTCGCCACCTGAGGGTTTCCGAGTAGCCGAAACACCGCCGGCACCTGGGGCATCCGCATCTTCACCCACGCGCCGAACGCCCGTTCGCGCGCGGAAATCGTGGCGCGGAACACGTCGGCGCATTCTTCGCCTCCCGGAACAAACCCGCGCACTCCCACGTTGAAATCCCCGACAGCAAGTCCCCACTCGTCGCGCACCGGCCGTCGTTGCCGAAAATTGACCCGACAGCGGCGGTAACGCTGTGTCACCATGAAGACGATGATCAATCGGCTCCCTCTGGGGCCGAGGCCTTTCGACGAATCACGACACCAGGAAGGAGGAGGTGGCCCGATGTACCCCGAGACGATCGGCGCGGCGGCGAACAGCATTGCCGGGCAGCGGCTTTCGAAGCTCATGCGGCGAATGCCGAGCGCCCTGACGGACGACGGCCGTACAACCGGCCACCTCCCGGGCGAGCTCTGATCCTGCTCCCGCTCCCCCGATCCGCCCTCTCCCTCCCGAAACCTGGTGACACCCATGCAGTTCCGCCGCGCTGCCGACGCAGCCCCCACACCCGACAACTGGATACACACCGGCGTGCTGGTGCTCAACGCCTCCTACGAGGCGCTCACCGACATCGGCGCCGACCGCGCGGTGGTGCTGCTCATCACCGGCACCGCCGAGACGGTCGCCGCGCGGGAGCCGCACTTCCCGATTCGCTCCAAGCATCTGGAAATCGCTCTGCCGCAGACGATTCGGCTGCTGCGCTACGTCTACCTCGAGCATCGGGTGCTGGTGCACGACGACAGCCGCGCCACGCTCGCCGGCGTGCTGCGGCGTGACAACCACCGGTGCGGGTACTGCGCGCGGTGGGCGAACACCGTCGACCACATCCGGCCGCGCAGCCGGGGCGGGCCGAACACGTGGAGCAACCTGATCGCCGCGTGCGGCCCGTGCAACACGCGCAAGGCGGATCGCACACCGGCCGAGGCCGGGCTGCGGCTGCTGTGGGAGCCCAAGGCCCCCAACGACATCGAGAAGACACAACGGCGGATCTGGAAGGACCTGGCCGCCACCTGAGACCCCGAGGAAGGAGGGATCCGATATGACGATCGCAGTGCAGGAGGAGCTGACCCTGGTGGATCTGCTCCCGCTCTCGGACTCGCAGAGCTGGGAGGGGGCCGCCTGCAAGGGTGACCCGAACCACGACGCGTGGTTCCCGTACCCGTCGCAGGACTTCGCGTACGCGCGCGGTGTCTGCGCGGGCTGCCCGATCCGCCGCCAGTGCGGCGAGTTCGCCGGCACCACCGGTCAGTCCGGCGTGTGGGGCGGCCACGAGTACGACCGCGGCCGCATGATCCGCGAGTGATCTCCGCTGATCCACTGGTGATCTCGGCCACCCCGGCACCGCCCCGGCGTCACCCGACGCCGGGGCGGTGATGTTTCGGCGGGTCATCGCCACGCACCGTCGCCGACCACATTTCCCGCCGCCCGCCTCGGTGACTTCTCCTGATCGGGTGCCCAGGGGGCAAACTCCGCGTCACCATAGACTGTTGCCTCGTGGGTACACATCGCAGCGCCAGCAGTTCGCGGGGCGTCAGTAAGGGCCTCGTCGCCTCCGTGGTGGCGGGGCTGCTCCTGGTCGCCGCGGTGGGCGGCTGGTTCTGGTTGAGCGGGCACTCCGCCTCGTCGGATCGCAGCGCGGCCGGCGAATGCGTCGAGGGTGAGACGACGCTGGCGGTGACCGTCGACCCCGAGATCGCCACACCGGTGCGGACCGCCGCCGAGCGCTACAACGCCACCGAGCCGAACGTGCGCGACCACTGTGTATCGGTGGCCGTCGCCGTGCAGCCGTCCGCGGCCGTGATGGGCGCGTTCGCCTCCGGCAAGTGGGATCCGAGGCTGGGACCGCAGCCGGCGCTGTGGATCGCCGACTCGTCGCGTTCGGTCGAGCAGATGCGGGTGCCGGGACTGGTCGAGGGGGCTCCCGCGTCCATCGCCTCCAGTCCGATCGTGCTCGCGGTGCCGGAGCAGCTGCGCAAGTCGCTGGAGCAGGCCAAGATCGGCTGGTCGGATCTGCCCAGGCTGCAGCAGGGTTCGCTGGACGAGATCGGGCTCGACGGCTGGGGCGGGCTGCGCATGGCGGTGCCCGCCGGCGACAACACCCTCGCCGCCCTGCTGGCGGTCGGCTCGAACGTCTCGGGCGCCGATCCGCTCGACGACGAGGGCGCCCACTCCGGTCAGGTGGTCTCGGCGATCTCCCGGCTGACCGCCGGCGCACCCCGCTCCGACGACAATTCGGGCGCGCCGGCGAGCCTCGTCGGCGCACCGGGCGGCGCCTCCGACGCGATCCACGCCACGCCGGTTACCGAGCAGCAACTGAAGGCGTCGGGCGGTGCGACCGCGTTCCGGCCGGACGGCGCGAAGCTACCGGTGGCCGACTATCCCGCCGCCGTGCTGACCGGTTCCTGGGTCGACCGGACGCAGAACCTGATCGCCGGAATCTTCGCCGAGTACCTGCGCGCACCCGAACAGCAGAAGCTGTTCACCGACAACGGCTTCGAGGGCGCGCTGCCCACCCCCGCCCCCGTCCCGCCCAGGTCGGCGCTGGACCAGGTGAAATCGGTGCTGGCCAATCCCGTACTGGGCGTGCAGTCGACGGTCCTCCTGGACACGTCGGCCGCCATGGGCGCCACCGACGGTTCGCTCAGCCGCCTGAACAACGCCCTCGGCGCGCTGCAGTCGACGATGGACACCATGCCCCCGAACTTCGGGCTCGGCGTGTGGACCTACGCCGGCGGCCAGGGCGGCGGCAACCCGTACCAGGTCCTCTCCGAGACCGCGCCGCTGGATCAGCAGCACCGCACCGAGCTGCTCGAGTCGCTGGGCAATGTCACCGCCACGTCCAGCAGCACCGACCGCACGTACCCGGCGCTGGAGGCGGCCTACCGCAGCGCGGTCACCGGCCACGCCCAGGACCGGAGCAACAAGCTGCTGCTGATCACGGGCGGGCCGAACGACGATTCGTCCATCTCCGGCGACAAGCTGATCTCCGACATCACCGCCGCCACCGACCCCGCCCATCCGGTCCGCATCGATGTGATCGTCGTCGGCGGCCAGGGCACCCCGACCCTGCAGACCCTGGCCCAGCAGACCGGCGGCAGCTACACCCGCCTGGCCACCTCCAACGACCTCACCTTCGGCACCGCCATCAACCAGGCCCTCACCACCCCGTGACCCTGGCCACACCCTGACCCTCACCACCGCACAACCGGTCGCAGCCCGCCGCAGAACGGCCCCGCCCTGTCGTGCCCCACTGCCGACCTCCGGCAGTAGCCCGGCCTACCCGAGCCCCGCCGCCGGAATCCGCAGGGGCAGAGCCGCATACCGCAATGGTGCGCACCACCGCGCCGACGATCATCCGCGGCGGGTGCAGGCGAACGTGCTGCCGCAGTCGGCCGGGACACGGTGAATTTCCGTATCCTGCGCGGTGATTCGAGAGCAGCACGGCACAGCGCGCACCGGGCGTACCAGTGTCCTTGCGAACATGCCCCAGGCAGGCGTGCCGGTGGCCGCCGTCGATCCGCAAACCTCGTGGCATACCAGCGGTCCCGGTGCACCGCATGCCCGGAGCCGTACCGGTGGTCCCGTCGTGCCGCCGCGCCGTTTTCGGTTATACGGCAACAACATT
The DNA here is from genome assembly GCF_000526215.1 of Nocardia sp. BMG51109. NCBI lineage: Bacteria > Bacillati > Actinomycetota > Actinomycetes > Mycobacteriales > Nocardiaceae > Nocardia > Nocardia sp. BMG51109. The sequence continues at coordinate 6,199,851 of NZ_JAFQ01000004.1, read as the reverse complement.
CCCCGGCCGAAGGCACTCGGAACGACGACGTCGAGTCACGCCCGGTGACAGCGCCGACCCGCGGACAGCGCCGGCTCACTCCGTCACCGGGGCCGCGAATGCACGCCGCGATGACGGAGGAGCCCGCCTTCGGTCACTCCGCGTATGCCTCCAGGGGTGGGCAGGAGCAGACCAGGTTGCGGTCGCCGAAGGCGCCGTCGATGCGGCGGACGGCGGGCCATACCTTGGGGCGCGGGTGGGTGAGACCCTGTGGGTAGACGGCGGTTTCGCGGGAGTAGGCGTGCGGCCAGTCGCCGACGAGGGAGGCCGGGGTGTGCGGGGCGCCGCGCAGCGGGCTGTCCTCGACGGTCCAGGTGCCCGCGGCGACCTGATCGATTTCACCCTTGATCGCGATCATCGCATCGATGAAGGCGTCGAGCTCCTCCAGGTTCTCGCTCTCGGTCGGCTCGACCATGAGCGTGCCGGCGACCGGGAAACTCATGGTGGGCGCGTGGAACCCGTAGTCCGCCAGGCGCTTCGCCACATCGTCGACGGTGACGCCGGTACGCTTGGTGATCTCGCGCAGGTCCAGGATGCACTCGTGCGCGACCATCGTGTTCTCGCCCGTGTACAGCACCGGATAATGCGAATCCAGCCGCCGCGCAATGTAATTGGCCGAGGCGATGGCGGTGAGCGTGGCCCGGCGCAGCCCGTCGGCGCCCATCGCCCGCACGTAGGCCCAGGTGATCGGCAGGATCGAGGCCGAACCGTACATCGCCGCCGACACCGCGTGCGAATCGGTGCGCAGCGGATCGCCCGGCAGGTACGGCGCCAGATGGTCGCGCACCGCCAGCGGGCCGACGCCCGGACCGCCGCCGCCGTGCGGGATGCAGAATGTCTTGTGCAGGTTCAGATGTGACACGTCGCCGCCGAACCGGCCGGGGCGGGCGAGGCCCACCAGCGCGTTCAGGTTCGCGCCGTCGACGTACACCTGGCCGCCGGCGTCGTGCACCAGCGCGCACAGCTCGGCGATCTCGTGCTCGTACACGCCGTGCGTGGACGGGTAGGTGATCATGATGCAGGCCAGCCGGTCGGCCCGATCGGCGATCCTGGCGCGCAGGTCGTCGAGGTCGACGTCGCCGTTGGCGCGGCAGCGGACCACCTCCACCCGCAGCCCGGCCATGGCCGCCGACGCGGCGTTGGTGCCGTGCGCGCTGGACGGGATCAGGCACGTATCCCGGTGTGTGTCACCGCGATCCACGTGGTAGCGGCGGATCGCCAGCAGGCCCGCGTACTCACCCTGGCTGCCGGCATTGGGCTGCAGGCTCACCCGGTCGTATCCGGTGACGGCCGCCAGCCAGGACTCCAGGTCCTCGATCACGCGCAGCAGGCCGGGGGCGTCCTCGACCGGCGCGTAGGGATGGACACGGGAGAATCCGGGCCAGGTGATCGGCTCCATCTCCACGGTGGCGTTCAGCTTCATCGTGCACGATCCGAGCGGAATCATGCTGCGGTCCAACGCGATGTCCTTGTCCGACAGCTGCCGCAGATACCGCAGCATGGCGGTCTCGGTGTGGTACCGGGTGAACGCCGGATGGGTCAGGTACTCCGAGGTGCGGTTCTCGATCGGCGGCAGCGCCGGCTCCCCGCTCGCCGCGCCGGCCGGCCGCTCCCCCGGCACCGTCTCGCCCGCGACACCGTCGGCCCCGAAGGAATCCAGCACGATCGCCACGTGGGCCTCGGTGGTCGCCTCGTCGCATGCGACCGCCACGTGGTCGGCGTCCACCAGCCGCAGGTTCACCCCGCGGCCCTTCGCCTTGGCCACCACGGGTCCCGCGCCGCCGGGAACGTGCACCAGCACGGTGTCGAAGAACCGGTCGTGCACCACGGCCTCGCCGAGCCCGGCCGCCAGCCGCTCGGCGTGCCGGTGCACCCGGCGGGCGATCGCGCGCAGCCCGTCGGCGCCGTGGTAGCTCGCATACATCGCCGCCACCACGGCCAGCAGCACCTGGGCCGTGCAGATGTTGGAGGTCGCCTTCTCCCGCCGGATGTGCTGCTCGCGGGTCTGCAACGCGAGGCGGTAGGCGACGTGCCCGTCGGCGTCCTTCGACACGCCGACCAGTCGCCCCGGCAGCTGGCGCGCGTGCGCGGAACGCACCGCGAGATATCCGGCATGCGGGCCACCGAATCCCAACGGCACCCCGAAACGCTGTGTGGTACCGAAACATACGTCCACGCCCTGCTCGCCCGGCGGCGTGATCAAGGTCATCGCCAGCAGGTCGGCGCCCGCGCCCACCAGCGCGCCGCGCTCGTGCGCCGCCGCGGTCAGCTCGGTCCAGTCGACGATGCGGCCGCTCGCGCCCGGCACCTGCACCAGCACGCCGAAGAAGTCGCCGTCGGGCAGCACACCCGCGCTCAGGTCGGCCTCGACGATCTCGATGCCCAGCGGTTCGGCGCGGGTGAACAGCACCGTCCGCGTCTGCGGGAACAGGTCGGCGTCGATCACCAGCCGGTTCGACTTCGCGCCGCGGTTGGCGCGATGCAGCAGGGTCATCGCCTCGGCGGCGGCGGTGGCCTCGTCGAGCATCGAGGCATTGGCCACCTCCATGCCGGTCAGATCCGACACCATCGTCTGGAAATTCAGCAGCGCCTCCAGCCTGCCCTGGCTGATCTCCGGCTGATACGGCGTGTAGGACGTGTACCAGGCCGGATTCTCGAGCAGATTGCGCACCAGCACCGGCGGAGTGAGGGTGTCGTAGTAGCCGAGCCCGATCATGGACGTGGCGACGGTATTGGACTTCGCCAGGGCCGCTAGTTCGTCGAGCACCTCGTGCTCGGACGCCGCCGGCGGCAGTACGCACAGCCCGTTGCCCGCGGCGGCATCCAGAATGCTCGCGGGCACCGCGCGCTCGGCCAGCTCGTCCAGCGAGCCGACGCCGACGGTGTCGAGAATCCGATCGATGGCACCGGGGTCGGGTCCGATATGGCGATCGGCGAAGGAATGGGTCACGAGAGCTCCCAGGGGGGTTCGGGCGGGGTCGGCGACGAGCGAACCCCGCACGGCGTCGACGGCTTCGGGCCCTCCCCCTCTGTCGTGGCGCCTGAGAGATTCAGGTCCCGCCGCAGCCGCGACAGAGCGCGGCTCCGGCCGATCCCTTTCCCCATGGGCGGGCGGCCTGCCTGGCGGCAGCCACCACTTTCCAGAGGCGCCGATAGTCCGTGCGGTCCTTGCTGCCTGAGAGATTGACGGGGAGGTGCTGCTCCTTCGGCGTCCGGAAACCCGGAACTCTCCCGCACGGCGGCGACGCACCGCCTAGTTTATGCCGAATCCGGTGTCCGCCGTGTTACCGGGCCGGGATCGCACTGTCACATCCGGCCGGCGTGGCGATTCGTACGCGCCGCTAGCCCGTCTTGCGGTTCATCCGGGCCTTGCGGCGGAAGGCCAGCTCGTCCTCGGGGCGGTCGCTCGCGGTGGACATCTCCGCGCGCTCGGCCGGGAAATTGGCGATGGCGCCCGTCAGCTCGCGCATGGCGCCGCTGACGGCGATGCCGAAGACGCCCTGCCCGCCCTGCAGTAAATCGACGACCTCTTCTGGGGAGGTGCACTCGTAGACGGTGGTGCCGTCGGAGAACAGCGTGATGCCGGCCAGATCCTCGACGCCGCGGCTGCGCAGATGGTCGACCGCGATGCGGATGTTCTGCAGCGATATCCCCGCGTCCAGCAGCCGCTTGACGATCTTGAGGACCAGGATGTCCTTGAAGGAATAGAGCCGCTGACTGCCCGATCCGGTGGCGCTGCGGATGGACGGGACGACGAGGCCCGTGCGGGCCCAGTAATCGAGCTGGCGGTAGGTGATGCCGGCCACCTGGCATGCGCTGGGAACCCGGTAGCCTACCAAGTCGTCGGGCACCGTATCGTCGGGGAACAGTCCAGGCTGTACCACCGCGGCGGGCCGCGCATCGGATCCAACGGCGGGCCGCGCATCGGATCCCGCGACGGGCCGCGCATCAGATCCGGTCTGGTGCGGTTTGTCTCCCACTGACTACTCCCTCACTGCTCACCGATGCCGGGCAACGGCCTAACTGTCGAGGCTACTCCCCTCGATTGTCCCGGCAGTGACGACACCGGACCAAGCTTCGCGGGCGGCGTGTTTCTAGACCTCTACGTAAGGTTTACACCCGGTCGGGGCGTCTTTTTCGGCCCGGACCCCGATCGGCGGACCCAGGCCGGCGACACGCCGGAACGACGCGCGGGACTCAGCTGTCGGTGGCCTTGAAATCATCGGGAGACACCGATTCCAGGAATTCCTTGAACTTCTCCACCTCGTCCTCGCGCTCGTCGGGCATCACCAGCCCGGCCTCCTCGAGCACCGGCTCCTCGGCGTAGATCGGGCAACCGACGCGCAGCGCGATCGCCACCGAATCCGACGGCCGCGCCGAGATGTGCAGATCGTTCTCGAACACCAGGTCCGCGTAGAACGTGCCCTCCTGCAGATCCACGATCCGGACCTCCTTCAGGGTGTGCCCGAGTTCGCTGATCAGGATCTTGATCAGGTCGTGTGTCAGCGGGCGGACGGGCGTGACGCCCTCCTGCTCCAGGACTATTGCCGTCGCCTCCGCCTGCCCGATCCAGATCGGTAGATACCGGTCGCCGTCCACCTCGCGGAGCAACAGCACGGGCTGGTTCTGGGGCTGCTCGACACGGATGCCGATCACACGCATTTCACTCATCGCACTGCCTCCCATGCTCGCCGACCTACCCACGGGCACGATGGGGTCGGCCGTATCACCGAGTCTAGGCGAAGATTTCAGCTACCGAGTACGCCGCGCACCGCTGTCTTGACGAGGCTGGTGTGCAAGGTCAATGACAGCGCCGCGAGCTCACGCACCGTCTCCTCGGCGCGGGCGCGCGCGTCGGCGTCGCGGCTCTTCGCGATCGGGGCCGCGATCTGCGCGACCATCGCCGCCTCCCGGTCGGCGGCCAGCTTGAACGCGCGCAGATGACGCGCCTCCAAACCGAATTCGCTCAGCGCCTGGGCGGTACGGGCCAGCCGCACCGCCTCGGCGTCGAAGAATCCGGCCGCGCCGGGGGTGATCAGGTTGGCGCGGATCAGTTCGGAGAGGAACTTCTCATCGATGCCGGCCTGCTCCAGCAGATCGGCTCGGGTGATGCGGATTTCGTGGTCGAACCGCAGCTCTTCGGGCGACACCTCACCGGGAACCACACCTAGCCTCCGGGGCGGAGTCGGACCGTCGGATGGGGGCGGCGCGTCGGGCGCACGCCCCGACCCCTCCGCACCGATGCCGTCGGCCGCCCGGGCGCGCGCCTCGCGCACCCCGAGCGTCGCGACGCCGCTGTCGATCGCCTCCAACTGCTCCTTGATCACCTTCAGCGGCAGGTACTGATCGCGCTGGGCGGTCAGGACGAACCGCAGCCGCTCGACGTCGGCGACCGAGAACCTCCGATACCCCGAGGGCGTGCGCTCCGGGCTGATCAGCCCCTCGGATTCGAGGAAGCGGATCTTCGAGATGGTGATGTCGGGGAAATCCGGGCGCAGCAGGTCCAACACGGAGCCGATCGACATTCCTCCGCGGGTCCACTGCTGCGCTGCGCCTGTCATCGCTTCGTACCGACCCGCTTTACAGAGCGCCCGCGGAATCGTTCTGGGCGGGACGCGGACCGGTCAGGAACACCAGGCGGAACTTGCCGATCTGGACCTCGTCGCCGTTCTGCAGCTCGGAGGAGTCCACCGGCTCCCGGTTGACGTAGGTGCCGTTCAGGCTGCCGACATCGACCACCTGGAAGGTGTCGTCGTCCTGGCGGAACTCCGCGTGGCGACGGGAGACGGTGACATCGTCGAGAAAAATGTCGCTGTCGGGGTGGCGGCCCGCCGAGGTGGTGGGCTGGTCCAGCAGGAATCGCGAGCCCGCGTTCGGGCCACGCTTGACCACCAGCAGGGCAGCGCCCGGAGGCAGGCCCTCGACCCCTTGGACCGGCTGTTCGCCGGTCGGCTCCCCGGTGCGCGACGCGTCGACCTCGTTGAGGAAGTCAGCGCGGAACACCGAAGTGGTTTCGGCCGCGCTCTCCCCGTAACCCGGGTCTTTGTTCTCGCTCACCCTTGCTCTCCTCCTCGAACCGATTATCCGTACAGGCATCCCGGACGCCGTGACCACCATTACCCAACGCGACCGGCTGTCGCGTCTGGAAGAAACCTGGCAGATTCCCGGCACCGGCCGCCGGCACATCTGTTGGCATTGACCGTACCCTGCCGGGCCGACCCCGTGCAGGTAGAACCGTGAAGGCCGCTTCAGCCCCCGATAACTCCTTGATAACCTGCGACATCGAGTAATTCGGCGAGGATCGAGTCGAGCTTCGCGGCATCGTCGACCTCGAGCTCGAACAGCCACCCCGCCCCGTACGGATCGCTGTTCAGCGTCTCCGGCGCGGAGTCGAGATCCTCGTTCACCGCAACGACTTTCGCGCTCAGCGGCGAGTAGATGTCGGACACGCTCTTGGTCGATTCCACCTCCGCGACGCCTTCGCCCGCCGGAGCCTCGCTGTCGACCGCGGGCAGCTGCACGAACACGACGTCACCGAGCTGTGACTGGGCGTAATCGGTGATCCCCACCCGCACCCGGGTGGGACCGACCCGGCGCACCCACTCGTGCTCCTCGGTGTAGCGCAGATCCTCGGGAAGGTCACTCACAGATACGGTCCTTTCACGGGTGGCGTCTTCTCAGGCGTCGTGATCACTGTATCGGCTCCCGGGTTTCGTGCGGCACCGCCGGTATCGAGCGGGCCACCGCCACGGCCTTGCCGAGGTAGAGGACGCCGGTCCAGAGGTAGACCGCCGTGCCCCAGATCAGCAGCGCCCAGCCGAAGGCCCGGCCGAAACCCGCGAGCGGCCAGTCCATCCAGCCGGCCAGCAGCCACGGAAACGCGGACATCAGCGCGAACGTGGCGGCCTTGCCCAGATAGATCACCTCCGGCGGGGGCAGCCCGCGCCGGCGATAGACGGGCAGGACCGCGGCCAGCACCAGATCGCGGGCGACCAGCACGAGCACGATCGGCCACGGCAGGATGCCCCGCACCAGGAAGCCGACCACCGTCGCCACCAGGTACAGCCGGTCCACGAACGGATCCAGCAGCGCACCCAGCCGCGACGACTGGTCCAGCAGCCGGGCCAGCTTGCCGTCCAGGAAATCGGTCACGCCGCTGGCGATCAGCAGTGCGAACGCCCAGCCGTCGGCGCGCACGACCAGCAGCAGCCACAGGAACACCGGAACACCGATCAACCGCAGCACGCTCAGCGCGTTCGGCACGGTGAGGATGCGGTCCGCCCCGCCGTCCGCCGGTCCGGTGGGTTCGCTCATCACAGCTGTTGCTTACCCCAATCGGCACGACAGCGCCATACGGGCACGCCGGAACTGTCGTGGGGGCACGATATGTTCGGGCGGCTTCGGGGAGCGCGGTCCAGGTGAAAGAATGAGTTGGCAATCATTTCATTGCAGTACGGCCGGAACGAGAGGAAGACCATGCCCGACTTCGACTACGACGTGGTGGTGATCGGCTCCGGGTTCGGCGGGAGCGTGAGCGCCCTGCGGCTGACCGAGAAGGGCTATCGCGTGGCCGTACTCGAATCCGGCCGCCGCTGGCCCGCCGAGTCCATTCCGAAGACCAACTGGAATGTGCGCAAGTCGATCTGGGCGCCGCGGCTGGGCCTGACCGGGCCGCAGCGGATCAGCCTGCTCGGCAAGTGCGCCGTGTTCTCCGCCTCCGGCGTCGGCGGCGGCTCGCTGATCTACGGCAATACCCTCTACGAGCCGCTGCCCGCCTTCTACCGCGACCCGCAATGGGCGCACATCACCGATTGGCGCTCCGAACTGGCGCCCTACTACGACCAGGCCACCCGCATGCTCGGCGTGGCGCCGAACCCCAGGGTGACGCCCGCCGACGAGGTGATCCGCTCGATCGCCGACGACATGGGCGTCGGCGACACCTACCACCCGACCAACGTCGGCGTGTTCTTCAACGAGGACGATCCGGGAACCGAGGTCGACGATCCGTACTTCGGCGGCGTCGGCCCGCGCCGCAGCGGCTGCATCCACTGCGCGCGCTGCTTCACCGGCTGCCCGCACAACGCCAAGAACACCACCCCGACCAACTATCTGTATCTGGCCGAGCAGGGCGGGGCGAAGGTGTTCGAGCTGACCACCGTGACCCGGGTCCGCCCGATGACCGGCGGCGGCTACGCCGTCGAGACGCGGCGGTCGGACCGCTGGGTCCGCAAGGGCCGCAAGACCTTCACCGCCGAGCAGGTGGTGTTCGCCGCGGCCGCGCTGGGCACCCAGAAGCTGCTGCACAAGATGCGCGACGACCAGGTGCTGCCGAATCTGTCGCCGCGGCTGGGCGAGCTGACCCGCAGTAACTCCGAGGCCATCCTCAACGTGGTGAGCCGGGAGCGCAGCGATTTCGCCGAGGGCATCGCCATCACCTCCTCGATCCACCCCGAACCCGACACCCACGTCGAGGTGTGCCACTACGGCGCCGGGCAGAACGCGCTGTTCCCGATGTCGGTGCCGATCGTGGACGGCGGCGCGTTCCGGTTCCTGCGGTTCCTGCTGGCGATCGTGCTGCATCCGATGGTGTTCCTGCGCAGCCTCAATGCCCTGCACGCGTCGGAGCGGTCGGTGATCCTGCTGGTCATGCAGTCGCTGGACAACTCGCTGACCTCGTTCCGGCGCTGGGGGCAGCTGAAGACGAAACAGGGGACGGGACAACCGAATCCGACCTGGATCCCGCTGGCGCACGACGTCGGACGGCGATTCGGCGAGAAGGTGAACGGCGATGTGCACGGGCTGGTCATGGACGTGTTCGACATCCCGGCGACCGCGCACTACATCGGCGGCTGCGTGATCGGCGAGGGGCCCGAGAGCGGCGTGGTGGACCCGTACCAGCGGGTGTTCGGCCATCCGGGCCTGCACATCGCCGACGGTTCGGCGGTGACGGCCAACCTGGGCGTGAACCCGTCGCTGACCATCACCGCGCAGGCCGAGCGCGCGATGGCGTTCTGGCCCAACAAGGGTCAGGCCGATCCGCGTCCCGGGCTGGGCCGTCCGTACCGGCGGCTCGCACCCGTCGCGCCCGGCCGGCCCGCGGTTCCGGCCGCGGCACCCGGTGCGCTGCGGCTGCCCATCGCGCCGGCGGATCCGGCGGTGCCGACCAGCTGATCCGGTACGCCCGGCGGGGTTTCGCCGGCGTGCTTGCGGCCGGGCCGTCCGGTGGGATCAAGGTCGAGAACACGGCGAAACGACGAGGGCAGGCATGCCCGGACGAGGGTTGCGGGCGCGGCCGATTCGCCGGCGCCGGGCGCCGGAACGCCTACACGCGGGCCCGCGTCCCCACCCGATCCGGCGCGGGCACTTATGCTTTCGGTACCGAGTCGCTACAGCAGGAGGGCTGGTCGCCAATGCTCGTTCGAGTGCAGAATGCCGCCGGCACCCTGGCCGAGCGGGCGCTGATCGATTGGCTGCGCACCTGGAAGAACCCGGGTGATCCGCACGGCGTGGCCACCGTGAACTGCAGCCTGTTCCACAACGATCGGCTGCATCAGTTCGATGCGGTGATCTGGACACCGACCAGTTGCGTGGTGGTCGAGGCCGAGGCGCTGGCGGCGAAGGCCTCCGGCGAACTGGAGGTGCCGCTGAGCGGCCCCTGGCGGGTCGGCAACCAGGCTGTGGCGCTGGAGGGCGGCGACCGCCGCACGCCGGTGGACAAGTCGCACGAGCACACCTACGCGCTGCAGAGCTGGCTGTCCGAGCGCGGACTGGGCCAGCGGGTGGTGCACGGGGCGGTGCTGGTGGTGCCGCCGCACGGTTCGGATCTGCGGATCCGGCAGCTGTGGAACGATCCCAGCTTCGAGGTGGTGCTCGGCGACGATCCGCGCCGCTTCGCCGACTACCTGAAGACGCTGGCCTCGCAGGGCCGCGCGCAGTGGACGACGACCGATATCGCGATGACCTTCCGCGGCCTGGGCATCCTGCCGTATCTGCCGGCGCCGCAGGACCTCGAGCGCGAGGGCTTCGGCGGGCCGGTGGACATCACGCTGTGGTACGGCGGCCCGCAGCAGGCCCAGGCCGAGACCTATCTGGAGGAGAAGGCGCAGGCCGAGCAGGAGTACGCCGGGCCGCTGCCGATAACGATGCCCTGGTACAGCCCGTGGAAGCTGTATCCCAAGGAGGCCGAGCGGGTCGACATGGGCCGGGCGCTGCTGCGCATCGCCCTCGCGATGGGCATGGTGATCGCGGTCGCGTGGGTGATTTGGTTCGTGTTCCAGCTTCTCACTTACTCGCCCGGCTGAGTAGCACCCGGCCGAACCGGCCCGGCACGGGATACATCGCCGTCACCAGGGCGATCGCCGCCGCCGTCCCGCCGACGACGTCGGTCGCATGGTGGTAGCCCAGCCCCACCATGCCGATCGCCACCCCGGTCAACAGCACCGCGGCGACCGCACCCGCCGCGACCCGCACCCGCCGGTCCGGACAGACCAGCACGAAAGCCGTTGCGAGGGCGACGAAGTGCACGGCGTGCCCGCTCGGGTAGGCCAGATAGTCGTCCAGGTGCCTGCCCCACAACGGTTTCAGCACCCAGGTGTTGACCGCGACCGCCAGCTCCGGCGCCACGACGAGAAAACCGGTGCTCCACCACTCCCGCCGCACGGCGTACCGGACCGCCCCGATCGCGAGCAGCGGCAGCAGCACGGCGGCGTTGCTGGGAATCACCAGCACCTCGAAGACACCGGGATGCGCACCCAGCACCTCACCCACCCACTCCCCCACAACACGATCGAACCCCGTCGGCCCACCCCCACCCGGAAATGTCAGCGGCAGCAGCACGGTCACCAGCACACCGAGCGCCACGGCCGCCGGAAGCGCGGCCTGCCGCGGTGAGACAACGAGCGATCGATCCACCGCACGACGATAACCAGCCGCTCCCGCCACCTCAGCCGTGCGGTAACAAGCCGTCATGGTGTGCACCACGATGCGCCGCACAAGACAGTGCGTCCCACGAGTTCCGAGATCTCCGCGACTGCGGTGAGCCACCAGTCGGTAGCGCCCGGCTCACGCAACCAGGCAGCCGCGCCCGTACCTGCGAGTCGGTCCCGCGGCGCGAACGCGGTGTCGCCGCCGACCAGTTGTGTCGCGTGGCGTACAGGCCGGCCGGGCAGCGATCCCCGCCACGTCACCGGCGCAGCCGCCGACGAGGAAGGCATCGTCCTGAGCGGGCGTGCACCCGCTGTTCGGCAGTCGATGCACAGTTGCGGTGGTGGACGAGTTCGGTTGGGCGCGTGCGGGTCTACTCGCCCTGGTGGACGCTCGCGTCGTCGAGCATGGCCGCGTGCAGCATGTCCCGCGGGACGCCGAGGGCGTCGACCAGGGTGGTGGCGTGCGGGCGGAGGCGGTCGACCAGTTCGTTGACGCCGCGGCGGACGGCCTTGGCGCGCTCGACGGACATGAAGCGGTGCATGATGTACCACGCCTGGTGCTGCTCGATCGAGGAGAAGACGAACAGGTCGCAGACGGTGTCGGCGAGTTCGCGCGCGTCCGGGTCGTCGATCTCGGCGATGCCCTCGATGAACGCCTCGAGGACCAGGCGGTCGATATGCGCCTCGCCGGCCGTCAGGATGTGGTCCTGGGCGTTGTTGAACGCCTCGAACGGACCGGTCTCGCCGGCGCGGGCGCGCAGCCGGTGCGCGGCGGTCCGCACGAGATAGTCCTCGCGGTCGGCGAACAGTTGCAGCTGCACCGAGCGGCGGGCCAGGTCGCCGTCGTCCACGCCCTCGTCGGAGCGGTCGCGCAGGCGCTGGATGAGCTGGCGCACGCCGGTGCCCTGGCGCACCACGTCGCGGCCCATCGTCGCGGCGAAGCGCACCCAGCCCAGCGCGTCCAGATCGCGCACCTCGTCGGAGTAGGCGGTGAGCAACTCCTTGGCGACCAGCTGGGTGAGCACCACGTTGTCGCCCTCGAAGGTGGTGAACACGTCGGTGTCGGCCTTCAGGGTCACCAGCCGGTTCTCGGTGAGATAGCCCGCGCCGCCGCAACATTCGCGGCACTCCTGGATGGCCCGGGTGGCGTGCCGGGTCTGCGCGGCCTTGAGTCCGGCCGCCCGCTTCTCCAGCGCCCGCTGCGCGCCCGGATCGAGGTCCTGTCCGGTCTGCACCGTGTGCATCCGCCGCACCAGGTCGTTCTGCGCGAACGACAGCGCGAACGCCCGGGCGACGTGCGGCAGCAGCCGGCGCTGATGGCTGCGGTAGTCCAGCAGCAGGGTCTCCTCGCCGCTGTCCGGGTCGGCGAACTGGCGGCGCCGCTCGGCGTAGCGCAGCGCGATGCTCAGTGCCACCCGCGCGCCGGCGGCGGCCGCCCCGCCGACGCTGATCCGCCCGCGCACCAGCGTGCCGAGCGTGGTGAAGAAGCGGCGGCCCGGCGTATCGATGCTGGAGGAGTACGTCCCGTCCGGCTCCACGTCGGCGTAGCGGTTGAGCAGGTTCTCCCGCGGGATCCGCACCCGGTCGAACAGGATCCGCCCGTTGTCGACGCCGGGCAGACCGCCCTTGAGACCGCAGTCGGAGGTGGTCACGCCGGGCAGATCGCGGCCCTGCTCGTCGCGGATCGGCACCAGGAAGCAGTGCACGCCCTGGTTCTCGCCCTGCGTGATCAGCTGCGCGAATACCGCGGCCATCCGGGCGTGTTCGGCGGCGCCGCCGATGTAGTCCTTGCGCGCGGAGGCGGTGGGGCTGTGCACGACGAATTCGCGCGTCGCCGGATCGTAGGTGGCGGTGGTCTCCAGGTTCGCCACATCGCTGCCGTGCCCGGACTCGGTCATCGCGAAGCAGCCCAGCAGGTCCAGCGGCAGCAGGCGCTTGACGACGTCGCTGTGGCGTTCGGTGCCGAGGTTCTCCACCGCGCCGCCGAACAGGCCCCACTGCACGCCGGACTTCACCCACAGCGACAGATCGGCGTAGGCGAGCATCTCCAGGCCGGTCACCGCGCCGCCGGGATCGCCGGTGCCGCCGTTCTCCAGCCGGAAACCCTTTTCGGCATAACCCAATTCGGCGACCAGGCGCATCTGCTCGAGGGTCCGCGCGCGGGCGGCCCGGTAGTCCAAGTGCGGGTCGCCGAACAGCCGGTCGTCGCAGAGTTGCCGGCGCGCCTGCTCGCGGACGTCTCGCCAGGGGCCGTCCAGGGCCGCTCGCAGGTGGTCCGCGGTCGAGTTCTCGGTGGCCATGCCACGACGATAGCGCCCGAAGCCGCCGAGTTGCCGATCCGTAACCGAGGACACCGGGCGGTGTCGCCGGGCCGTTGCATAGCCCGTCACATCGATATCGGCAAGGGTATGTAATACCGAATCCACCATGACCGATGGCCCGGTGTGCGATCCGAACCCCTTCTCAACCGGCCCCACCTGGGCTCTACACATCCCCGAGACCAATCCGACACTGTGACCATGACCACCGCCCGCACCTCACGGCTGACGGAATCGCAACCAGCATCTACCTTGCAAGATGTGAGCGATGACGTGGAGACGGTGGTGATCCGTTACGCACCGGCTCCTGCGAAGGAGTCGCGCGTGCGGCGCGTCGTGACCAAGATCGTCGACCTGATCGTCGCCGACCGGCGCGCCACCGTCGACACGGTGGTCGAGGCGCCGACGCCGCTGCAGCCGATCGATCTGACCGACGACGCCCGGGTCACCGAGGTGCTGGAACTCGCCGAACGCGTGGGCGAGGTGGTGCTGGCCTCCGGCACCGCGGTCACCGACACCAAGACGCAGGTCGAATTCATCGCCGCCACATACGGTTTGTCGCAGTGCGATATCGACGTCACCTACAACGCGATCCGTATCTCGGCCGACCGCGGGCCGACGCTGCCGCCGGCGACCACCATGCGGGTGGTCAACTACCGCTCGCTGGACTTCACCCGGCTGGCCGCCGTCGACCGGCTCACCCGCCGCATCCGCCGCGAGCTGGTCCCGCCGGACGAGGCGCATGCCGCGCTCGATGCCATCACCAAGGCGCCGCACCCCTACAACCGCTGGGTGGCCACGTTCGGGTGGTCGCTGATGGCCGCCGCCATCTCGCTGTTACTCGGCGGTGGCGCACTGGTCGCCGCGGTGAGTTTCCTCACCACGGCCTCGATCGACCGGGTCAACCGCTCGCTCAACCGCCGCGGGCTGCTGTTCTTCTTCCAGCATCTGGTCGGCGGCGCGATCGCCACCGCGCCCGCGATCCTGCTCGCCACCTTCGGCAGCCACATCGAGGCCAATGCGTCGCTGATCGTCGCGGCCGGAATCACCGTGCTGCTCAGTGGTCTCAGCCTGGTGGGCGCGGTCGAGGACGCGATCACCGGCGCGCCGATCACCGGGGCCGCGCGACTGCTCGAACTGATGGTCATGACCGGCGGCATCATCGCCGGCGTGGTGCTCGCGTTGCGTGCGGCCACGATGCTGAACGCCGAGTCGCCGTACATCGACATCTATTCGGCCGCACTCGACATCGACAGTCTCGCGCTCAAGATCGCCGCCGGTGCGATCGCCTCGCTGGCCTTCGCGCTGGCCTGCTACGCGGAGAAGCGGGCCCTGGCCGCCGCGGCGATCAGCGGTGCCGCGGCCACGGTCTGCTACCTGTTCGCGCAGTACGCCGGCTTCGGGCCGGTGCTGTCCTCGGCGGTGGCCGCGACCGTCGTCGGCCTGGCGGGTGGTCTGATGGCACGCCGCGCGCTCACCCCGCCGCTGGTCGTCGCGGTCGCCGGCATCACGCCCCTGCTCCCCGGTCTGGGTGTGTACCGAGGACTGTCGGCGTTGCTCAACAACCAGCAGCTGCTCGGCCTGAACCAGCTGCTGTCGGCCGTCGGCATCAGCTGCGCCCTGGCCGCCGGCGTCACGCTCGGCGAATGGTGCGCCCGGTTCCTACGCCAGCCGCGAATCCTGCGGCGGTTCCAGGGAATTCGGCGGCCGTCGATCGGCCCCGGACAGTAGGGATTCGATCCCGGCCCGCGCCATCGGCTCGGTGAGCACCGGTACCGCGGGCCGGCTCAGTCTCCGTCCGAGGCCGCAGGCCGATTCGGTCCCTCCGAGACCACAGACCGACCCAGCCCCTCCGAAACCACAGACCGACTCGGTCTCCTTGGAAGCCGCAGGCCGGCTCAGTCTCCTTCGAGGCCGATCGTGCGAGCCAGGTCGGCCAGTGTCGCGTCGAACAGCGCATCCGAATCCCGCACGGGGATGGGGTAATTGCCGAACACCTCGAGCGTCACGTGACCGTACAGCCGGGCCCAGAAGGTGATCATGAGATACGTCACGCCGAGATCCAGCTTCTCGGCGGGGAACTTCTGCCCGGATTCGGCGAGCACCGCGAGCAACTCGCTCTGGAAGCCGACCAGATCATCGCGCAGCGCACCGGGAATCGCCTCGGCCGACGGGGTCGCGATGTCGTAGGTGGTGAGCAACCGCCCGGCCGCCTGCAGAAAGATCCGGCCGAACGGCTCGTCGAATTGCCGCATGGCACTGCCGGTTTCGCCGGTCGGCGAGGCGAACACCAGCGTGAACTCGCGCGCGTGCGCCAGCGCCCAGTGCCGGAATCCCTTGCAGATGGCGAACAACTGGACCACGCCGTCGTCGGGCAGCTCCGCCACCTGGGTGGCCAGTTCGGCGGCGAGATCGGCGCAGATATCCCGCCGCAGCGCCGCCACCAGCTCCTCGTGCGAACCGTAGTAGCGGTACAGCGCCGGGGCGGTGATGCCCAGCTCGCGGGCGATGGCCCGGAGCGTCACCGCCTCCGGGCCCTGATCCACCAGCAGCGCCCTCGCCACCCGCCGGATGTCCGCGTCGGTCACCGCGGGCATCCGGCCCCGGCGTGCGGGCTGACTCATGTTGTGCCCCTTATTCGCACGAGCGGAACCCGGCACGGCGTCGCGGGCCATCGCCTCCCTGCCTCCGCTCATACCGTATCCGTCGTGGCACGAGCGGGGGCCTCCGCGGTGACGCTCCGCCACCGCCTGCGGCCCCGACCGCTCATGCCCTGTTCGTCGTGGCATGAGCGAGAGCCTCCGCGGTGACGCTCCACTCCCGCCCCTCGGCCCCGACCGCTCATGCCCTGCCCATCTTGGCATGAGCGGGGGCCTCCGTGGTGACGCTCCGCTGCCGTCTCCGGCCCTGACCGCTCATGCCGTGCCCATCTTGGCATGAGCGGGGGCCTCCGTGGTGACGCTCCGCTGCCGTCTCCGGCCCTGACCGCTCATGCCGTGCCTCATTCGTATGCGACCTGCCAGCTCTTGATTCCGTTCAACCAGCCCGAGCGTAGCCGCACCGGCGCGGAAATCTCACGCAAGTTCGGCATCACGTCGGCGATGGCGTTGAAGATCAGGTCCAGCTGTAGCCGCGCCAGGTTGGCGCCGACACAGTAGTGGATGCCGGTACCGCCGAATCCGACGTGCGGGTTGGGGTTTCGCTGCACGTTGAACTCGAAGGGGTTGTCGAACCGGTCCTCGTCGTAGTTCGCCGAGGCGTAGAACAGGCCGACCCGCTGACCCTTCTTGATCGGCTGGCCGCCGATCTCGGTGTCCTGCAGGGCCGTTCGCTGGAAGGCGATGACCGGCGTCGCCCAGCGGACGATCTCGTCCGGTGCGGTGCCCGGCCGTTCGGCCTTGTACAGCTCCCACTGCTCGGGGAAGTCGACGAACGCCTTCATGCCGTGCGTGGTGGCGTTGCGGGTGGTCTCGTTGCCGGCCACGGCCAGCAGGATGACGAGCCAGGCGAATTCCTCGGAACCGAGGGCCTCGCCGTCGATGTCGGCGCTGAGCAGCTGGGTGACGATGTCGTCGGCGGGCGACTTGCGGCGCTCCTCGGCCAGATTCCAGGCGTAGCCCATGACCTCGGCGTTGGCCATCCGGTAGCTGTCCTTGTACTGCGGGTCGTCGTAGCCCATCATCTGGTTGGACCACTCGAACAGCTTGCCGCGGTCGGCCTGGGGCACGCCGATGAGTTCGGCGATGGCCTGCAGCGGCAGCTCACAGGCCACCTGCTCGACGAAGTCGCCGCCGCCGGTCTTCTTGGCCTCGTGCACGATTCGCTCGGCGCGCTCGCGCAGCGCGTCGCGCAGGCTGTTCACCGCGCGCGGGGTGAAGCCGCGGGAAATGATGCGGCGCAGCTTGTCGTGCGCCGGCGGATCGGTGTTCACCAGCATCGCGCGCTGGATGTCGATCTCGTCGCGGGTGATCTCGCCGTTGAACCGGATGACCGCGGTGTTGGCGTTGGTGGAGTAGATCTCGCCGCTCTTCGAGATCTCCTTGATGTGGTCGAGCTTGCTGACGACCCAGTACCCCCCGTCGTCGAAGCCACTGACTCCGTCGGGCTGGTCGACCCACCAGACCGGCGCGGTGCGGCGCAGCTCCGCCCACTCCTCGATGGGCAGGCGGGTGGAGAGCAGGTCGGGGTCGGTGAAGTCGAAGTCGTGCGAGATGGTCGGGGCTGACACGGCGGACACGGTACCTCCTTTGGAACACGTTTCACTGGGAGTGAACCACACCACACCTCGCCTTGTGAACACCTTTTACTAAATGATGTTCACTTTTTTGTCTCGCCCCCTCGACGAGCCCGGATCCGCTCAGGCGGCGGGGACGGCCGAGCGCACGGCCGCGGCCAGCCGCTCCAGCAGCGGCGCCATGCCCGCATAGGAATACCGGAAGACCGGGCTCCACTCGGTGATCGACCCGGTGCGCACCGCGGGCAGCGTACGCCACAGCGGCTTTCCGGTCAGCGCGTCCGGCTGCAGGGTGCTGGTCCGGTTGTCGAGCAGGATCAGGTCGGCCGGGTACTTGTCGGCATTCTCCCAGCTCAGGGACTGGAAGTAGTTGCCGCTGTCCACCCGCTCCGGGATGATCAGCGGCACGCCCAGTTCGTCGCGGAAGTAGCGCAGGTCCGCCGAGACCCGCGGATCGGAGACGTAGAAGGTGTCCGGGGCCGCCGACGCGGCCAGCACGCGCAAGCCGGGTTTCGCCGCCGCGGCCTCCCGCACGGCCCGCGCCGCGGCGTCGAATCTCGCTCGCGCCTGCGTCACCGCCGCGGCGGCCGGGTCGGCGCCGAGCGCCACCGCCAACTGTTCGTAGCGGCCGATGCTCTCCAGCAGCGAGTGCTCGGTCACCTCGATCACCGCGACGTTCGGGTTGATCGACTCGATCTTCGAGCGGCTCTCGTCGGGGACATACCAGAGCCGGTCGGGCACGTACATATCGGTCAGCAGCAGGTCGGGTTCCAGGGCGGCGTACTTCTCCATATCGAACTCGCCCCAGGTGTCGCCCACGACGGTGACGCCGCCGATGTCGAGATCGCCGGCCAGTTCGGACTTGGCGCCGTTCGACCTCGTCACGTCGCCGAAGATGCCGGCCAGGCGATCCTGCAGACCGTAGTCGGCCAGGGTCGCCGCCGATCCGGTGAAGGCGACCACGCGGGACGGCGTTCCGTCGGCGCGCACCACGGTCCCGCGGTCGTCGGTGAACGACCAGGAGCCCGCGCCGGCCGGATCGTCGTCCGGGGTGCGGCCGCAGGCCGCCAGGATCGCCACACCCGCCGCGCCGGCCGCCGCCAGCAGTCCGCGCCGAGTCAGGCGGTTGTCGTCGATCGCCAGGGCACCATTCATATTAGGTAAGCCTACGCACAACTTCTGGTGGCGTTTCCCGGCCGGTGCCGCCCGGCACAACCCTCAGTAGGCGCCGTCGCCCCGCGAGACGGCGCCGATCGTCCGGGCGATCAGCAGCAGGTCCAGCACCATCGACCAGTTCTCCACGTAGGACAGGTCCAACCGCATGGCGTCCTCGACCGACAGGTCGGATCGGCCGCTGACCTGCCACAGCCCGGTCAGCCCGGGCTTCACCAGCAGCCGGCGGCGCATCATGCCGTCGTAGCTGTCGACCTCGCGCCGCACCTGCGGGCGCGGGCCGACCACGCTCATCTCGCCGCGCAGCACGTTGAAGAACTGCGGCAGCTCGTCCAGCGAGTAGCGGCGGATGATCCGGCCCACCGGCGTGACCCGCGGATCCTTGCGCATCTTGAAGAACAGCGGGTTGCCGCCGCTCGCCTCGATCAGCGCGGTGGCGTGCGCCTCCGCGTCCACGTACATGCTCCGGAACTTGATCATCCGGAACGGCCGGCCGTCGCGCCCGATCCGCTCGGATCGGTAGAACACCGGGCCCGCGCTGGTGAGCTTCACCGCGACCGCGATAGCGAGCAGCACCGGCGCGACGGCCAGCATCGCACTCGCGGCGAAGCAGAAATCGAATAGCGTCTTGCCGATCGAGCCGGCGCGGTCGTACTGCGGCTTCTCCACGTGCACCATCGGCATGCCGGCCACCAGCTTGTGGGTGACCCGGGTGCCGGCGATGTCGACCAGGCCCGGCGCGACGATCAGTTCGACGCCCGGCCGGTCCAGCTCCCACGCCAGGTGCCGGAAGTCCGCCGGGCCGAGATTGTCGGTGGCCGTCACCGCCACCGTGTCGGCGCCGGTGGCCAGCACGGCCTCGAGCACCGAACGATCGTCTCCCACAACGGGTATCGTGCGGCCGTCGATCTCCAGACCGGGGGTGTTCCCGTCGGGCGTGCAGACGCCGACGACGCGATGGCCCGACTCCGGGTTGCGGGAGAACGCCGTGACCACCGCCGCCGCGGCGCCGCGCCCGCCGACCACCAGCACCCTGGTCTCGCACCGCCCGGCCAGGCGGTGCACGGTCACCCAGCGCCGCCACAGCCGCCGCTGCACGATCAGCCCCACCAGCCCGAGCGGCAGGGCTATCGCCAGGTAGCCGCGGGCGACGGCGAAACCGAAGATCAGCGACAGGATGGCGATCAGGCCGAACAGCAGCAGCGTGGCGTCCACCAGCCGGCGGTATTCCTCTGTGCCACTGCCGATCACGCGCGGCGACCGGGTGCCCGCGCCGGCCAGGAAGGCCGCCCACATCAGGCCCAGCAACACCGACACCGCGGTGTAGCGCACCTCCAGCGGCAGCGTGGTGGCCAGCGGCGGATCACCGGGGCCGCCGAAGCGGATCACCTGGGCCACCGCGATCGCCGCGGCAACCACCAGCAGATCGCCGGCCCACAGCCGCCGGGTGTACTGTGCCTGCCACCGTTCGCGATCCGACCGCGGCATACCCGTCACACGCACGACCGCGTCGGCGCTAGGTCCGAAACTCATGGATGAATACCTCCCCCACAGGAGAAACTCGGTTCCGATCTCCGATGACCGATTTCCCCTCGGGCGTCAACATCATCACCACCGTTGGGTGCCATGATGTTTCGCCGACCCGGATGCGAATGTTACTGGGTCACCCCGTTTCGCGCATCTACCAAATTTGCACAGCGCACCGTTCCAAATTCTTTTTGTACCGATATCTCGGCAGTAACAGAAAACAAACCATCCGGATTTCTTTGGGACCTAAGTCCTCTCGATGAATGACGAAATCCATTGTTGCACTGGGTGAACAGGCCGAGTTTCTCGGAGCGAGCATTTTCTGTGCACGATTCACCCGATAGCTGCCAGGAACGTCCGGGAAGCGCGGGGGCGAAACCAACCGAATGCCGCTTCCGCGCCCGGAGAAACCCGGCGAAGAACCCGTGAATCATGTTGTAACGTAAGAATCGTCGACGCCGACCTCATGGTCGTCACGGCATCTTCGCCGGTGGCCCGGCGAAAGGGAGAATTCTCGTGCGTTGCCGCCTCTGTGGTTCCGGCCGATTGGTCAGCGTGCTCGATCTCGGTGCGACGCCGCCTTGTGAAAAGTTCCTCACGGTCGCGGAATTGGATCTGCCCGAACCGGCCTATCCCCTGCACCTGCGCCTGTGCGAGGACTGCCTGCTGCTGCAGATTCCCGCGCTGATCACACCGGCCGAGACGTTCACCGAGTACGCCTACTTCTCGTCCTACTCCGACAGCTGGGTGCACCATGCGAAACGCTTTGTCACCCAGGCGATCTCCGACCTCGGACTGGGCCCGGACGCGCTGATCGTGGAGGTCGCCAGCAACGACGGCTACCTGCTGCGGCACGCGGTCGAGGCGGGCGTGGGCTGCCTGGGCATCGAGCCGTCCGTCAACGTCGGCGCCGCCGCCCGGCAGCGGGGCGTGCCCACCGTGACGGCCTTCCTGGACGAGGAGCTGGCGGCGAAGATCCGCGCCGAATACGGCCCGGCGAATCTGGTGGTGGCCAACAACGTCTACGCCCACGTGCCGGATCTGCTCGGCTTCACCCGCTCGCTGCGGGAACTGCTCGCCGACGACGGCTGGCTGTCGATCGAGGTGCACCACGCGCTGAATCTGGTGCGGCTCGGTCAGTTCGACACCGTGTACCACGAGCACTTCCAGTACTACACGCTGCTGTCGGCGCAGCGCGCGCTGGCCACCGCCGGACTCGCGGTGGCCGACGTGGAACTGCTGCCCACGCACGGCGGTTCGCTGCGGCTGTGGGCCCGGCCCGCGGCCGTCACGTCCCCCAGCGGCCGGGTGGCCGACCTGTTGAAGGTCGAGAAGGACGCCGGATTACACGGTGCCGCAGGCTATTCCGGTCTCCAGTCCCGCGCCGAGCGGGTCCGGCACGACCTGCTGCGGTTCCTGCTGGACCGTCGCGCGGCCGGCCGCCGGGTCGCCGGGTACGGCGCCCCGGGCAAGGGCAATACGCTGCTGAACTACTGCGGCATCCGCCCGGACCTGGTGGCCTACACCGTCGATCGCAACCCGTACAAGCACGGCCGCTACACCCCGGGCACCCGGATCCCGATCCATCCGCCCGAACACCTCGACGCCGACCGGCCCGATGTGGTGGTGGCGCTGCCGTGGAATCTGGAGGCCGAGATCACCGCGCAGCTGCGGACTCTCGGCGACCGGGGCGCGGAGCTCGTGTATCCGCTGCCCGTCCTGCATCACGCCGATTTTTCCGGGGGCCGGAGATGAAAGTCGTTCTGTTCTGTGGCGGTTACGGTATGCGCATGCGCGGCGGCTCCGGCGATCCGGTGCCCAAGCCCATGCAGATGGTCGGGCCGCGGCCGCTGATCTGGCACGTCATGCGCTACTACGCGCACTTCGGGCACCGGGACTTCATCCTGTGCCTGGGATACGGTGCGTCCCATATCAAGAACTACTTCCTCACCTACGAGGAGGCGGCCTCCAACGACTTCGTCATCCGGTCCGGGCAGGTCGAACTGCTCGCCTCCGATATCAGCGACTGGACCATCACCTTCGTGGACACGGGCCTCGAGTCCGCGATCGGCGAGCGGCTGCGCCGGGTCCGCGGACATCTGGCCGGCGAGCAGTACTTCCTGGCCAACTACGCCGATGTGCTCACCGACGCACCGCTGAACGAGATGATCGACAAGTGCGTCGCCGCCGGCGCCGCCGCCTCGATGATGATCGTCCCGCCGCAATCGTCGTTCCACTGCGTCGATGTGACCGAGAGCGGCGAGGTCGAGAACATCACGCCGGTATCGCACCTGCCGATCTGGGAGAACGGCGGCTATTTCGTACTCACCCAGGAGGTCCTCGACCTGCTGCCCCCGGGCGGCGACCTGGTGGCGGACGCCTGCGGTGCGCTCGCCGCCCGCGGCCGCCTGCTCGGCTACCAGCATCGCGGATTCTGGAAACCGGCCGACACCTTCAAGGAGCGGGCCGAGCTGGACGCCGCCTACCACGGCGGCGATCGGCCGTGGATGGTGTGGGAGCAGCAGGTCACACCATGTTGAGGATGACCGCGCGGGTGCGCGAGATCGCGCTGTTGGCCGCGCACTGCGACGATCTGGCCATCGGTCTCGGCGGGACGCTGCTCACCCTCGCCGAAAGCATTGCCGGGCTGCGGGTCCGGGCGCTCGTCCTGTGTGGCGGCGGCGGGCCGCGGGCAGCCGAGGAGCAGGCCGCGCTCGGCGCCTTCTGTCCCGGCGCCGATCTGGAGGTCACCGTGCTGGACCTGCCCGACGGAGGCACGCCGGCGCACTGGGGCGCCGCGAAGGAGGCCGTCGCGCGGCTGCGCCGGCACAGCAGCCCCGACCTGGTGTTCGCGCCGCAACCCGGCGATGCCCACCAGGACCATCGCCTGGTTGCCGAGCTGACGCCCACCGAGTTCCGCGATCACCTGACGCTGGGGTACGAGATCCCGAAGTGGGAGACCGATACGCCGCGGCCGACGCTGTTCGTGCCGCTGTCGGCCGAGACCGCCCGGCGCAAGGCCGAGCTGCTCGCCAAGTACTACCCCTCGCAACGGGATCGGGACTGGTTCGACGAGCAGGCGTTTCTCGGGTTGTCCCGGCTGCGCGGGGTGCAGTGCCGCGCCGCGCACGCCGAGGGGTTCGTCGTCGACAAGGCCGCGGTCGTATTCGGAGGTGTGTGAGATGCGTGTGCTCGTCACCGGGCATCAGGGATATCTGGGCACGGTCATGGTGCCGGTGCTGCGGGAGGCCGGGCACGAGGTCGCCGGCCTGGACATCGGCTATTACGCCGACTGCGTGCTCGGCCCGCCCCCGGACGATCCGCCCGGTATCGAGACCGACCTGCGCGAGGTGACCGCCGACCGGCTGGCCGGCTTCGACGCGGTGATCCATCTCGCCGCGCTGTCCAACGATCCGCTGGGCGCGCTGGCGCCGCACATCACCTATGACATCAACCTGCACGCGTCCGTGCGGCTGGCGCGGCTCGCCAAGGCCGCCGGGGTGCGCCGGTTCCTCTACGCGTCCACGTGCTCGGTGTACGGCGCCGCGGGCGAGGACCTGGTCGGTGAGCAGGCGCCGCTGCGCCCGCTCACCCCGTATGCCGAGAGCAAGGTGCGGGTGGAGGCCGCCGTCGCCGCGCTGGCCGATGCCGGGTTCTGCCCGGTATTCCTCCGCAACGCAACGGCTTTCGGATTCTCGCCGCGACTGCGGGCCGATATCGTGCTGAACAACCTGGTCGGCTACGCGGTGCTCACCGGCGAGGTGCGGGTGCTCTCCGACGGCACGCCGTGGCGGCCGCTGGTGCACGCCGCCGATATCGCGCGGGCGTTCGAGTCCTGCCTGACCGCTCCCGCCGAGCGAATCTCCGCCCGCGCCTACAACATCGGCGACGAGGCCGACAACCTCACCGTCGCCGAGATCGCCGGGGCGGTGGTCGACGCGGTGCCCGGATCGAAGCTGGTGATCACCGGGGAGACCGGCGCCGATCCGCGCTCCTATCGGGTCGACTTCACCAGGGCGCGCACGGAGCTGGGCTTCGCCGCGCAGTGGCGGGTGGCCGACGGCGCGGTCGAGCTGGCCCGCGAATACCTCGATCGCGGCCTCACCGCCGAGGATTTCACCACCCGGTTCACCCGGCTGGCCCGCCTGCGGGCACTGCGCGACGCCGGCCTGCTGGACGAGAGCCTGCGCCGCGTCCGGATCGGTGCGTGAGACGTGCGCATCGAGCAGGCCGAGCTGGCCGACGTGCTGGTCCTGGTCCCGGACCCGGTCCGCGACCACCGCGGCCTGTTCACCCGCACCTTCGACGCCGGTGAATTCGACGCCCGGCTCGGGATGCCCGGCGCGGCAGCGGCATTCGTGCAGGACTCGCAGTCCCGCTCGGCCCGCGGCGTCGTCCGGGGACTGCACGGGCGGTCCGGGCGCGGCGAGGCCAAGCTGGTGCGCTGCGCGCACGGTGCGGTGCACGACGTGCTCGTCGATATCCGGCCCGCCTCGCCCACCTTCGGGCGGCGGCAGGAATTCCTGCTCGACGACGCCGATTTCCGTCATCTCTACGTTCCGCCCGGATTCCTGCACGGCTTCCAGGCGCTCACCGGTTCCGCCGATGTCTGCTATCGCATCGACCGCCCGCACGACCCGGCCGAGGACCTCGCCGTCGCCTACGACGATCCCGACCTGGCCATCGCGTGGCCGACGACGGTGACGGCCGTCTCCGCCCGTGACCGCGGCGCGGGCAGCTGGGCGGCCCTGCGGGCCGCCCTCGGGAGCGCCGGATCATGACCGGGCGCAGCTGCCGCTCGTGCCGCGGCGCCGAACTCACCCGGGTGCTGGATCTCGGGAAAACGCCGGCGGCCGACCACTTTCCGTCGATCTCCGTGCCGGTATCGGCCGATCCCCGGCACGCACTGGCGATGGACCTGTGCCGGCGCTGCGGGCTCGCCCAGCTCGCCGAGGACGACACCCGGGTCGCCGAGCCGAGCGGCATCGAGCCGCAGGCGCTGCGCGATCAGGCCGCCGCCGCCGTCGACCTGGTCGGCGGCGCCGGGTGGTTGCGCGGCCGCACGGCCCGCGAATTCGGCAGCCCGCACGGCGGCACCTGGCTGCCGCTGCTCGCGGCGCGCGGTTTCACCGAAATCCATTCCCGGCCCGCTCATGTGGTGCTGGACACCTTCGGCCTGATGCACGAACCCGACCAGCGCGCCGCCGTCGCCGACCGGGCGGCCGCCACCCGCCGCGACGGCGTACTGCTGCTGCAGTTCCATTCGCTGGCCACGATCGTGGCGCAACGCCAGTGGAATGCCCTGCGGCACGGGCATTTCGCCTACTACTCGCTGACCGCGCTGCGGCGGCTGCTCGGCGGCACCGGGCTGTGGCCCGCGACCGCCTGGGAGTTCGATCTCTACGGCGGTTCGGTCATGATCGCGGCCGTGCCCCGCCGGGTCGAACCCGATGCCTCGGTGCGGCGCATCCTCACCATCGAGAGCCGGCTCACCGATCCGGCCGCGCTCGGGCCGCTGCAGGAGGCCGCCGACCGGCAGGCGCACGATCTGGTGGCGTGGCTGGAACAGGAAGCGGCGCAGGGGAACCGGATCTACGCGTACGGTGCCGCGTCGCGCGCCGTCGCGCTGTTCGCGCGCGCCGGGCTCACGCGGGCGCTGCTGGCGGGCGTCGCCGACGCGGCGCCCGCCAAACAGGGCCGCCGCATGCCCGGCACCGACATTCCGATCATCACACCGGACGAACTGCTCGCCGCCCGGCCGGACCGCGTCCTGCTCACCGTCCCGGACCTGCTGCCGGAGGTGCGCCGGCAGCTGCCCGCGCTGGACGACGCGTGGATCCCGCGGATCCCCGTGACGCCGGGCAGCGGCCAGGTGCCGAGCCGAGCGGGAAAACACTTGCGCCCGTAACGGTTACGGGGCAGTTCCCGATGAGGGAGGCAGGGGAATATGAATACGAACGCCATCCGCCGCGCCGCCGGTCGCGGTAGCGTCGTCGCCGCCGCGCTCGCCGTCGGCGTGGCCGTCGCGCTCGGTCCCGCGACCGCCGGTGTCGACAGCGCGAGCAGCATCGTCGACCGCGGCAACCGCACCGTGGAGGCCGTGCAGTCCGATACCCGGATCGACTTCGTCCCGCCGCTGGACGGCAATCCGCTCACCCGGGAATGGTTCCACCAGGGGCGGGCCGGCTTCCGGATCTCCGGGCCCGGCGCCGAGGACTGGCGCGGGCACGTCACGATCGGCTACATGGTCGGCTATCCCGCCACGCTCAACGGCAAGATCACGTTCCGATACCAGACCCCGGGGCTCGGCGCGGAACTCGGCACGGAGCCGAAACTGCAAGTGTTCGACCTCATTCCGCAGATCGGAGTGGAGATCGAGGCGGGATTCGGGCCGGGCATCGAGAGCATCGACTGTGCCGGCGGGGACGTCTCCGGCAGCGACGGCTACCTGCGGATGTCGGGGTTCCACGGCACCGTGACCGGGGTCCTCGGGCAGACCACGATCCGCCCGTTCGTGCGGCTGGTCGGCGCCGACGGCGATACGGTGGTCACCTACGGCCCGCTCTGGACGATCTGACTCGGCGCGATCCGATTCAGCGCAGCAGGTCGGGGCGGCGGCGCACGGTCGCCACCGCCCGGACCCGCACCCGCTCCAGCGCCTGCCCGGCCACCCGCAGATCACCGGCCAGCACATCGGCACCGTGGATCGCGTCCGGATACTCCCGGCCGAGCCGATGCTGGAACCGCACCAGTTCGGCGAGCTTGGACACCGTGGACGTGCGGCTGCACAGGTTGAACGACGAATTGCGCCAGGCCGCAAGGACTTCCGGCATGCCGTAGAACGCCCCGAACTCGCAGACCCGGGCGAACAGGTCGACATCCATCGGGAACACCAGATCGCCGCGGAATCCGCCGGCCCGTTCGAAATCGGCGCGCCGGAACATCGCCGCCGCGGTGGGGCCGAAGTCGGCCGGGCCGCGGCGCACGATCGTGCGCATCAGCGTCGTCATCGACTGCCGGCCGCGCAGGCCGGGCAGGCCCAGATCGGTCTCCTCGACCGCGCCCGCCTCGTCGATCACCTCGAACTTCGCCGAGCAGAGGGCGATCCCGCCGGCGCCCATCAGCTCCAGCTGCGACTTCAGCGCGCCCGGCAGCAGGATGTCGTCGGCGCACACCACCTTCACCAGGTCACCGGACGAGACCGAGACCGCCTTGTTCCAGTTGTCGCCGATCGGCAGCACGGTGTCGTTGCGGTGCAACCGGATCCGGGGGTCGTCGACGGAGCGTGCGATCGCGGCGGTGTCGTCGGTGCTGGCGTTGTCGAGCACCGACAGCTCGAAATCGGCGTCCTGGTCGAGAATCGAGCGCAGGGTGGTGGCGAGCGTGCGCGCGGCGTTGTAGGCCGGCACACAGACCGACAGGGTGCTCATCGTTCCTCCCGCGCCGGAATCGGCTTGCGCTCACCATCGACCAGCCCGAACGCCCGCCGCATTCCGGCGCGGGAGGCGTCGATCTGCTCGACGGCGCGGTGCTGCAACGGATCACGCAGTTCGGGCGCGGACTCCCACAGCTCCCGCACGGCGGTGCTCAGCGTCGGCCCGAGGTGCGGATCGCGGACGTCGACCACCCGCAGCCCGTTTCCGAACATGGCGGCCAGCCCGTGGAACTTGTCGTCGTAGTAGCGGGAGGCCGTGATGCCGACGGCCGGAATCCCCTGCGACAGTGCGAAAACGGCCAGATGGTAGGCGCTGGTGACGACGACCCGGCAGCGCGACACCTGACGCGCCACGTCCTCCGCCGTACCGGCCCGGCCGACCGGGCGGCGCGTGCGCACGGCACCCGCCAGCAACCGCCGCGTGCAGTCGCGGTCCTCGGCCTCGTATTCGGAGATGATCAGCGGTCGCAGCGCGGCATCGAACTCGGCTGCCCGGGAACGGATCACCTCACCGAGGATGTCCTGGGCGGCGGCACCGACCCGGGCGTAGTAGGTGATGCGCAGGCACACCCCCAGGTCACCGCCGATCTCGGCGCGCCGCAGGCCGTAGGCCAGTTCGACCGCGTCGTCGCCGGTCACCACGATCCGCTCCGGGGCCACGCCGAGATCGGCCAGCAGCTTCGGCCCGCATCTGCCCTCGCGCAGCGCGATGAGACCGACGCCGGGCAGGACCCGCGCGGCGCGTTCCAGCAGTCGCGGATCGTCGAGGGGGCCGAGGCCCTGACCGATCATGGCGGTCGGAATGCCCAGCGACTGCGCGTGTTCCAGCAGATCGAGGGCGCGGCCCGCCTGGTAGCGGTCGACGTCGGTCAGATAGCCGCCGCCCTGGGCCAGCACCAGGTCGGCCCGCGACACGGCCTCCGGCAGCGGCGGTGCGGGCGGATCGGACGGTTCGGCGTTGCCGCGCAACGCCTTCCGGAATGCGCGCACCCGGGACTTCGGCCCGTCGGTGGCGGCGCGCCAGCGCAGCGCGGCCTCGTCGCCCAGTCGATGCGGGCGCGGCGCATGCTCCCACCGCCCG
Organism: Nocardia sp. BMG51109; assembly: GCF_000526215.1. Lineage (NCBI taxonomy): Bacteria > Bacillati > Actinomycetota > Actinomycetes > Mycobacteriales > Nocardiaceae > Nocardia > Nocardia sp. BMG51109. Next base: position 6,171,119 of record NZ_JAFQ01000004.1, on the reverse strand, counting down.
CGCGGCGCGTGCTCCCACTGCCCGCGCGGATCCTGCTCCCACCGCCCACCCGCCGCCACGTCGATCGGCTCGGCGTCGGGCAGCAGTGCGCGCAGGACCCGGGGCTGCTCGGTGAGCATGCCGATCCGCGCGGACGGCCACTGCGCCCGCAGCCGCCGCACGGTGACGGCCATCATGGCGATGTCGCCGCGATTACGCAGCCAGTATTCACCGTTCTCGATGAGCACCCGGACGTCACCGGCATCCGCCCCCGCGCCGAACTTCCCCACTGTCGTAGTCCTTCCGCAAGCCGGGCACGCCCCGGAACATGGGTTCGGAGAAGCAGGCAGCACTGCCGCTGGCGAATCTATCGCACGGCGTGGGCATTTCGCTACGGCGTAGGCATTTCGCTACGGCGTGCGCACCGGAATCGGCGACGGTCAGCCGTGAAACGGATCGGTGCCGGTGCCCGGGCACCACGACCTGCCGGGCCGCGTCCAGTCCCGCTGCTTGATCATCTTGCGCGCCGCGCGGGAGTTTCGGCCGATCAGACGGGACAGGTACAACCTCCCGGCCAGGTGGTCGGTCTCGTGCTGCAGGCAGCGCGCGAGATAGCCGTTGCCCGCCACCGCAACCGGCCGGCCCTCGGCGTCGACTCCGGTCACCTCGGCCCGGTCCGCGCGGCCGGTCGGGAACCATTCGCCCGGCACCGACAGGCAGCCCTCACCGTCCAGGTCGGGATCCGGCATCGTCTCCGGCAGTTCCGACGTCACCAGGACGGGATTCACGACGTAGCCCCGGTGCCGGACGCCCGCGTCGATCAGGTCGTAGACGAAAACGGCACGGGGATCGCCGATCTGGTTGGCCGCCAGGCCCGCACCATTGGCCGCGGTGTTGGTCTCGAACAGCGTCTCCACCAGGGCCGCCAGCTCGGCGCCGAACTCCGTGACGGGAACGGCCGGGGTGGTCAGCAGGGGGTCTCCGGCGATGAGGATCGGTCGCACAGCCATACCGCCCAGAGTACTCAAATACGAGTACTCATGTCAGACTGGATGGGTGAACGAAACCCGCCTGTTCGTCCTCGCCGCGCTCGCCCGGCGCGGGCCCACGCACGGCCATCAGCTGCGCCGCGATGCCCGCCTGGACCGCGCCGACCTGTGGTCGAGGGTGAAGCCGGGTTCGCTGTACGGCGCGCTGCACCGGATGAGTGGCGAGGGCCTGATCCGGCCGCTGCGCACCGAACAGCCGGGCGCACAGCCGGCCCGGACGGTCTACGAGATCACCGACGAGGGCCTGCGCGAACTGCGGGCGCTGCGTGACGAGGCACTGTCCGAGGTCGCGATCCGCCCGGACCCGGTCGATCTCGCGCTCGCGGTCAGCACCGACCTGGATCCCGAGCTGCTGCGCGGCTATCTCACCGACCGGATCGCCGCGCTGCGGGCGCACGCCGCGCGGATCGACCATCAGCCGGATCGCCGCCGACCGGATCGGCGCACCGCCGACGATCTCGTCGTCGAGCACGCCCGGATGCGCATTCGGGCCGAGATCGAGTGGCACGACAAGGTCCTCGCCGATATCGACACGCTGAACGCCGACGAGTGATGCTGTAACGCCCGAGCCCCCGCGGCCGACGTCACTCGCGACGACAGCTGTGCGCTCGACCGGGCGAAACGCCCGGAACGGTGCAAACTTTCGTTTCGGGGATGCTGCGATCGCGCCCGCGATCGTCGACGACACTGAATCGTTGGGGCCGCGCCGTGCGTCCGTTACGGATACATATGACCGGTTCCGAGTGGTTTTCGGCGGCACCGGGCGGGTTGAACCGATACTTCACCGATCTGTATTCGGCCCTCGCCGGGCATGCGGAAACAGCGGTCACCGCAACGGCTTTCGGCACTCCGCCCGACGGCGCCCGATCCTGGGGTCCCGCCGGGGGCGGCACCCTTCGCCGCGCCCGCAGGGCATTTCTGGACAGGCCGGAACGGAATCCGGCCGCCGTGCTCGACAGGCATTTCTGCCTCTACGGTCCCGCCACCGCGGGGCCGCTGGTCGTGCATTTCCACGGCCCCTGGGCCCGGGAGAGCCGCGCGGCCGGGGAGAACGGCCGCGCGGTACTCGCCAAATATCTGCTCGAACGCGTGCGTTATGCCCGGGCCGACCGATTCGTCGTGCTGTCGAATCATTTCCGGGACGTCCTGGTGACCGACTACCGGGTGCCGGCCGACCGGATCGCCGTCATTGCGCCCGGCGTGGCTCTCGACCGGTTCGCGGCGACCGAACCGCCCGAGGGCGATCCGATGGTGCTGTGCGTGCGGCGGCTGGAGCGCCGCATGGGCATCGACACGCTCATCGAGTGCTGGCCGGCGGTCCTGGACCGGCATCCGGCCGCCCGGCTGCTGATCGTCGGAACCGGCACGGCCGCGGCCGATCTGCGCTCCGCCGCGGCCGCACACCCCGGCATCGAATTCACCGGCGGCGTCACCGACGAGCGCCTGGCCGGGCTCTACACGCGGGCGCGGTGCACGGTGGTGCCGTCGCACGCGCTGGAGGGCTTCGGGTTGATCGCACTGGAATCCCTGGCGGCGGGCCGGCCCCCGGTCGTCTCCGACTGCGGTGGGCTGCCCGATTCGGTGCGAGGGCTGGATCCCTCGCTGGTCGTGCCGCCCGGCGACCCGGAGGCGCTCGCACACCGCCTCGCGACGGCGCTCGACGGCGCGGCCCCCACCGCGAAACAGTGTCGCGCGCACGCCGAATCGTTCTCCTGGGAGCTGGCCGCCCGCAGGCATATCGCCCTGTACCGCGAGCTGGCGCCCGCGTGAAGGCCGTCTTCGTCGCGCACACCGCGATACCGTCCGGCGCCGAACTGGCCACCATGCGGCTGGTCTCGGCGCTGCGCGACCATCTCGGCACGTCGGTGGTCTACACCGCCGACGGCCCGATGGTCGAGCGGATGCGCGACCGCGATATCGAGACCCACGTGCTGCGCACCGATTTCGACAGCCGCGCCATGACCATCCGCACCGCGACCACGCGCCGCCTGCTCACCGGCGCCGCCGCCCTCGTGCGGGCGGGCTGGGCGCTGGGCGGCACCGCGCGGCGCCTCGAGGCGTCGGTGCTGGTCGCGGGGAGCACGAAGGCACTGCTGATGGGTGCCGTCGCCGCCCGGCGCGCCCGAATCCCGCTGATCTGGCAGGTACACGACCGGATCACACCGGACTACTTCGGCCGCCGCCTGGCCCCGCTCATCCGCCTGCTCGGCCGCCTCGTCGCCGACGGCTACCTCGCCAACAGCCGCGCCACCCTGGATTCCCTGAGCACCGGGCGGAAACCGGCCGCCGTTGCCTATCCGGGGCTCGAATCCCGGCCGCCCGCCGTCCGCGAGATGCCCCGGCCGCCCACGGAGACCGTGATCGCCGTCGTCGGCCGGCTCGCCCCGTGGAAGGGCCAGGACGTATTCCTGCGCGCCGTGGCGCGGACCCGCGTCCGCCCGGCCCGCATCCTGCTGATCGGCGGCGCGTTCTTCGGCGAGGAGCCCTACCGCGACGACCTCGAACGTCTCGCGTCCGAGCTGGCGCTGCCGGTCACCTTCACCGGACACGTCGATGATCCGGAAAGCCTACTGGCACAGGCGGATATCCTCGTACACTGTTCCGTGCTGCCGGAGCCGTTCGGCCAGGTCGTCGTCGAGGGGATGCGGGCCGGCTGCGCCGTGATCGCCACCCGGCCCGGCGGTCCCGCCGAAATCGTCCAGCCCGGGCGGAACGGGCTGCTCGTCACCGCCGGCGACCAGCGCGAACTGACCGCCGCGCTGGACCGGCTCATCGACGACCCGCAACTGCGCCGCGCCCTCGGCGACGCCGCCCGAATCCGCGCGCAGCAGTTCGACATCACCGGCACCGCCCGCACCGTCGCGGCACTGCTGGAATCCGTGCGACGACCAGCGAGGCGACGTGACTGATCCCGAGATCTCCCCCGCGCCCGAACGATCCGGCGGCTCGGGTCCGCGCCGGAAACCGGTGAAACACGGTCCGGCCGCCGTCCTGCGCGATATCGGCCTGGTCAGTTTCGGCAAATACGGGCAATACGTCATCACGGTGGTCACGCTGCCGCTCATCTCGCGGCTGCTCGGCCCGCACGGCGTCGGCCTGCTCGCCATCGGCATGTCGGCGTACTTCATCGGCTCGCTCGCCGTCGACCTCGGCATCACCTCGTTCCTGGCCGCCAAGGTGCACGACATACCCGCCGAGGCGATGTACATCAACCAGCTGCGGGGCGCCTACCTCGCCATCCGCACCGGCACGCTCGGCGCGCTGGGGCTGGCCTTGCTGGCCGGTCTGGTCGCGGATGTGCCGCCGCAGCTGCACATGATCCTGCTCGGACTGTTCACGGGCGGTCTCTGGTCGATCTCCGAGGACTGGCTGCTGATCGGGCAGGGGCGGTTCGGCTCGTCGACGCTGTATCAGGGCGCCGGCCGGGTGGCCTATCTGGTGCTGCTGATCGTGCTGCTCCCCCGCCTGCCCAACGCCTCCGTCGCCATGCTGTGCCTGCTGGTGTCCTCGCTCCTCACGATCGCGCTGACCTGGGGGGATTCGTTGCGCACCTTCGGAGTTCCGGCGCGGCCCCGGCACGTCCGGCAGATCCTGCGGATGGGCGCGCCGGTGCTGACCTCGCGGGCGCTGGTGACGAGCTACGGTCAGGGCTCGGCGGCGGTGTACGCGGCGGTGCTCGATGCGGTCTCGCTCGGCCTGTACTCCGCCGGTGACCGGCTGGTCCGCGCCATCCAGTCGCTGCTGGATCCGATCGGTTTCGCCCTGCTGCCGCGGATGGCACGGCGCAGCGGCGAGAAGGTGTTCTGGCACAACGCGGTCCGATCGCTGGTGGCCTGCCTGACGGCGGCCGTGCTGGCGGTGCTCTGCGTCTGGGCGCTCGCGCCGGTGCTGATCCATGTCATGTTCGGCAGCGCCTTCGCCGCCGCGGTGCCCCTGCTGCGGATCGAGGTGCTGATCCTGCCCGCCACCACGATCACCTCGTTCGTCACCACCGCCGTGCTGCCCGTGCGGGAGGACACCGCCGGGGTGCTGATCGGCGCCGTCGCCGGTACCTGCATCGCCGCCGGTGCGCTGGCGATCGCCGTGCACACCCGGTCGGTGTGGACGCTCGTGTACGGCACCGTGCTCGCCGAGGTCACGGTCGCGCTCTGGTACGTGATCCGGATGCGATGGCTGGTCCTGCGCGAGCGCGCCGCGGCCCGGCTCGCGCCGCCCGCCGCGGAACAGTCGGCGGGAGAACGGCTGTGAGGATCCTCTACGTGGGCGACGACTGGGTGGGCAGCAATGCCCGCTCGCTGGCCGACGGTTTCCGCGCGGCCGGACACGACGTGCTGGTGGCCGACACCACCGCGATCACCCTGCCGCGCAGGCTGTCACCGCCGTGGGTCTACGCCAAGTTCGCCGGCCGGCGCGCGCCGCGGACCGTCGCCGCGATGCACGACGAGATCGACTCCCTCGCGGCCGATTTCGCCCCCGACATGCTGTTCGGGTTCAAATCCGTCCATCTGGACCAGCGGCGGCTGCTGTCGGTCCCGGCCGCCCTGCGCGTGCACTACAGCCCCGACGACGTCGCCAATCCGGAGAACGTCACCGCCGATTATCTCGCACACGAGGCGGAGTGGGATCTGGTCGTCACCACCAAGCGGCACAACGTGCCCGAGCTGAGTGCGCGCGGAGCCCGGGCGGTCACCTTCGTGTCCAGCGCCTACGACCCGGCCTGGCATCGGCCGTGCGCGCGGCGCGGCGGCGACCGGTTCACGGCCGGGTTCATCGGCGCCCGCCGGCCCGACCGGACCGGCCTGCTGACCGCGCTGGGCCGCGATTACGGTGCCGCCCTGGCGGTCTACGGGCCCGGGTGGTGGCGCGAGCCCGCGCTGCGGCGCACCGGAACGGCCGTGCGCGGGCCGGTCTACGGCGAGGACTTCTCCGTCGCCGTGGCCGGGATGCTCGCCAACCTGGTTCTGCTCAACTCCGCCAACCGCGACACCCACACCTGCCGCAGTTTCGAAATTCCGGCCGCCGGTGGGCTTTTCGTCGGCGAGCGCACCGACGAGCACGCGCGGCTGCTGGACGACGAGGAGGAATGTTTCCTGTTCTCCTCGGCGGAGGAGTTGCGCGCGATCCTGGATCGCTGTGCCCACCGCCCGGATCGGGCGGCCGAGGTCGCCGAGGCCGGGCATCGCCGAATTACGGCGGGCGCCAACAGTTACGCCGATCGTGCCCGCGAAATCATCGCCGCGATCGGGTAACGGCGAGTGTGCGCAGGCGACATACGGGTGACGGAACGACGCCGGACGAGGGAGGCCGCAGGGTGACGGATGTCGCGCAACCCGAGGTCTTCCTCGTCGCGGGAGCCTTGGCGAGCATCATGGTCGCCGCGATGTGGCTGTCCGGGCCGATCCGGGTCTTCCTGATCGCGCAGGCGGCGCATTGGGCGCTGTCCTACGTGGCGCGGCCGGTGGTGCTGCTGTGGGTGCGGCCCGAGCCGCACTACGGCGACAACATTCCCGATCCCCGGCTCGCCGTGCTGGGCTACGACCGCGGCATCGCGGAGGTGCTGCATCCGGTGATCTTCGGGCTGTGGCTGTACGCGGGTCTGGTTGTGGCCTATGCGATCTGGGCCCGAGGACGCGAGAGCGGCCGGTTCGGCGCCGCACCCGGCCGTACCCACCGGGAGCATGCCCGCCCGGTCGCGCGGTTCGCCGGTGACCCCGTCCTGCTCCGCACCCTGGCGGTGCTCTACGCGGCCGGCACGCTCGGCCGCCTGGCCGCCGTGGCGACCGGGAACAACGGTCGCGCAGGCGAATTGGAGAGCCCCAGCCCGATCATCAATCTGGTCACCATCCTCGCCACCCTCGGCGCCGTCGGGCTCATCGTCTATGCCCGCCCCGGCAGCCCGCGCACAACGATACTGCTGATCGGCGCGCTGACCTTCGGCGAACTGCTGTGGACGGCCGCGGTGCAGTCCAAGACGCCCGTTCTCGGTGCGGCACTGGCCATCGCCGTGCGCTGCGCCATGACCGGCTGGACCCGGCTGAAGGTGGCGACGGTACTGGTCATCACCGTGCTGGGGATCGGCGCGTTCGGCTGGTTGCAGTCGCTGAAAGCCGACGAGCTGTCGAAAGCCGAAGCGGCAGTGACCGATTCCGAATATCCGGCGCCGCTGCGGCCGCTGCTGAGCGTGCTGCGCCGCTTCGACGGGCTGGAGGCCGCCACCGACGCCTACTATGCCGGGCCGCATTCCTGGCTGTCGCCGGGCGAGGCGGTCCGGCACGCGCTGGAGAGCCTCGTTCCCGCGCAGCTGCTGGGCACCGAGAAGTTCCGGTCCGGCGCCGCCTGGGCCGACCAGGTGCGGGGCCAGTCGGTGGATATGACCCGGGTCGGGGTGTCGCTCGCCGAGGGCAATATCAACGAGGGGTATGTCCTCGGCGGCTACCCCGGTGTGGCCCTGGGGGTCTCGATCACGTTCGTCCTGCTGCTGGTCTGGGCGCGCTCGCTCTACAGCCGCCACGTCCCGCTGCCGGTCTTCGGGCTGGCGCTGATCGAGGTGCCCGTACTGTTCGAACGCGGCATGCTCGGCACCGCCGAGACGCTCGGCAAGTACCTGCAGGCGACGGTGCTGGTCTGGGTCACCTACGTACTGATCACCGAATATCGGCTGCGCACGGCGGGGCCGCCGACTACGACCGGGCCACCCGCGGCCGGGAAAACGAGGGCAGCGCAATGGGTTTGACCGATATCCGCCGGATCATCCGGCGCCGCTGGCCGATCCTGCTGGCCGCACTGCTGCTCGGTGTGGTGGGGTCCTACGGTTATCTGCGAACGCTGCCGGTCGACTATGTGGCCTCCAGCACCTGCTATGTGTCGATGGCGACCGGGACCTCGGTCAACGACTCGTACCAGGGCGGGCTCGCCGCCCAGCAGCGCGTCCGCTCCTACCTCGAACTGGTCGGCAGCGAGACCGTGGCGCAGCGGGTGAAGGACCAGCTGGGGCTGACCGTGTCGACGGGCGAGCTGCGCGGCCGGATCAGTGCCGCGTCCCCGCCGGCGACCATGCTCATCGTGGTCTCGGCGCGCGACGGCACCGCCGAGGGCGCCCGCGTGCTCACCGACGAGGTGGTGTCGCAGTTCCGGCGCATGGTCGCGCAATTGGAGTCCATCGAGCGCGACGCCGCACCCGCCGCCCGCGTCGCCGTGGTCGATCAGGCGAAACTGCCGTCCGCGCCGATCGGGCCGCAGGGCAGCCGGATCCTGACGCTGGGTGTCCTCGCGGGCCTGATCGCCGGCTTCGCGGGTGCCTACCTCCGGGAACGCACCGATCGCCGGCTGCGCGGGTCCACCGACGTCGAGGCGATCGTGCCGGTGCCCGTCCTGGGCATCATCGACGACGGGCGCCCGGGCGCCGCAGGCGAGTTCCGCCGGTTGCGGACTCGGCTCGGCGACGGCGTCGCCAGCGTCCTGCTCACCTCGCTGGCGGGCGGCTCGCGGCCGGCGGTGGCGGACGGGCTGGCCCGCGCCTTCGCCGCCACCGGCGACCGCGTGGTGCTGATCGACGCCGACACCACCGGACAGGGCAGCTCCGGCCGGATGCCGGAGCCGTCCGGGACGGGGCTGGCCGAGCTGCTGCGCCACGCCTCGCCACTCGACGACGCGGTGACCTCGTGGCCGGAGGCGGGCATCTGGGTGCTGCCGCTCGGCGAGACCGATTCCCGCACACCGGATCTGCTCGCCTCGGAGGCGTTCGCCGAGATCCTGGCCAAGCTGCGCGGCGAGTTCGACCGGATCGTGGTGGAGGGCGCACCGGTCGCCGCGGCCGCCGACGCGGTCGCGCTGGCCCAGCGGTGCGACGTCACGCTCGGCGTGGTACCGCTCGGATCCGCCACGGCGCCCGAGGTCCGCGGCGCACTGGCCACCCTGGGCACCGACGACAGCCGGCTCGCCGGTGTGGTCGCCTACACCGCCCCCGCGCGTCCCTCGTCGAATATCCTGAGCCGCTGGGGAATACGATCATGACCCCGGACGCCGTCGAGCGTGGCGGGATAGACGAGGCGCGCGGCGGATTCGTCGGGCGCCGCCGGATGCTCGCCGTCACCCTCGGCGCCGCGGCCGCCGGATCCCTGGCCGCCTGCGCCTCCGACACCGCTCCCACGGCCGAATTCCGTTCGCCGCACGTGACCGACACCCCGGCGGCCCGCAACGTCCGCGACTTCGGCGCCGTCGGGGACGGCCGCGCCGACGATACGGCCGCCCTCGCCGCGGCCGCCGCGGTCGGCGACCAGCCGCTGGTGATGTACCTGCCCGCCGGGCACTACCGGGTGACCGCGTGGCCCGAACTTCCCGACTACGCCACGATTCTCGGCGACGGCGCCGATCTCACCACGATCGTCCACGAGGACGACGGGACGCTGATCACGCTGCGCGGCCGGCAGCGAGTGCGTTTCGTGCGGCTGGGTTTCTACCTCTCCGGCGCAACGGGCACGGCGGCGCAGCTGACCGGATGCTTTCGCTGCACCTTCGAATCGGTGGTGCTGCGCGGCAATCACCTCGCCGAGAACTTCCCGCGCTACGCCCGCCAGCGCGGCGTGGTGCTGGACGGCAATACCGGCGGCACCGCGTTCATCGATTGCGATATCAACAACTTCGGCTACGGCCTGGTCACCTCCTGCATCCAGAACTACGTCACCTCCTCCAAGTTCACCAGCAACCGGATCTCGGTGCTGGGCACCGGAAACGACAACAATGCCGGACTGGCGCTGGCCAACGTCGAATTCGTCTCCGACAAGGATCCCCGCACCACCGACCGGCACGTCGTGGTGGACGGCGCCGCCAACGACTGGTGGTTCACCAACGTGTGGTTCGAGGGCGCCGAGACCGCGCTGTCGATCGGCACCGACCGGGGCGGGCCCGCCCAGTTCGGCATGGTGAACTGCAAGGTGGCCGCCCGCTCCACCTGCCTGGCCCTCACCCGCTGCCGGCAGCCGTATCTGGCCAATGTGCTGTTCGACCCGGACCTCGACACGCCGCCGACCGAACTGCGCATCGACCCCGACGGCTGCCCGGAGGGCACGGCGATCAACCTGGTCTCCGGATCGCACGACGACATCGGCCCGCACACCTTTCCCGACGGCTGGCACGTCCTCGGCCGCGGCGGCAGATACGGCGCGCACTTCGCCGGAACCGTTGTCGCGCAGGCGGTCCGGTCCGACGCCGATGTCTTGCAGGTGCGCGATCACGACGGCATGGTCACGGCGGCGGCGCTGCCCGGCGGCACCTGGCTGTCCGACCGGGCCGACGGCGGCGTGGTGCTGCGGGATTCCACCGGTGCGTACTGGCGGCTGACGGTCGGCACCGACGGCGCCGTGCGCACCTCGTCGCTGGGTGGCCAGCGGCCGCGCTCATGATCCGCGGGCCGACACCGGACCGGCTGGGACCGGTGTCGCTGCACGGCAGCAGCGTCGTGATCCGCCCGCCGCGGCCCGGCGACCACCCGCACTGGCGGCGGCTCCGGATGCGCGACCGCGCCCTGATCGAACCGTTCTGGTACAGCTCGCCGCTGGAGTGGGCCGCCCGGCACACCGAGCGGCAGTGGATCCGCGAATATCTCGTCGGCCGGGCCGAGGCGCGCGCCGGGCGGCGGCTGCCGGGCGTGATCGAGATCGACGGCCGATTCGCCGGGCAGTGCGAGCTGTGCTCGTTCGACTCCCGGCGCGGGACAGCCGAAATGAGTATCTGGATCGATTCCCGGGTCGCGCGGCACGGCTTCGCGGGCCTGGCGGCGGGGCTCGTGCTCGATCACGGATTCGGCATGCTGGGGCTGAACCGGGTGATCGCGCCCATCTCGCCCGGCAATGTCGCCGCCGCGCACGGTGCCGCGGAGCTCGGGTTCGTGCGGGAGGCGTTGCTGACGCGGTACTTCGACGCGGGCGGAGCGCGGCGCGACCACGAGCTGTGGGCGCTGACCCGCGAGGACGTCCCGCCCGGGGGATTCGCCGCCGCGTGGCTCCGGCGCGTCGAGGGTGCCCGCACAGAAGGGACTTCGGGCCCTAGCGCCGGCCCGCCGCGGTACCCGACGATGGTGCGGGGTTCGGCCGAGACGGTCGACGTCTCGGCCGAACGGCAGGGGGTTGCGGGTGGGCGACTGGCCACCGCGACGTTGCTCGCCGGCATCTCGGCGCGGCTGGCCGCCGGGTGGCTGCGGCGACGCCGGCGAGTACTGCGCGGCGGCCGTCCGGTCCGGCTGGAACTGGCCGACTACCCCGGCGCGGTGCTGCGCACCCGGCGTCCGTCGGATCGGCCGGGCTGGGTCGCGGCGCGGCGGCGCAACCCGGAGTACTTCGCCGGCGCCCGGACGACCTGGCGGCGGGAACTCGCCCGCGGCCGCGGCGGCCTGCACGCACCGGCCGGGCTGGTGCTGGTGCTCGACGTCGACGGCAGCTACGCCGGCGAGGCGCGGCTGTTCGACGTGGACATGTTCGACCGCAACGCCAGGATGCTGGTCTGGGCCGATACGGCGCACGCCGACGGCGGCCTGCGCGCCGCGGCCACCCGGACGCTGCTGGCGCACGCCTTCGGCACGCTCGGATTGTTCCGGGTGGCCACCGAATTCGAGTGCGCCGACACCGAATCCGCCGCCGTCGCCGCCCGGGCGGGACTGCTGAAGGAGGGAATCATGCGCAACTACCCCGGCCGCACCGGCCGGCGCGCCGATCACGCACTGTGGGCGCTGACCGTCGCCCCGCCGAACGAGGAGCGACCATGAGGCGACACTTCGCCCGCAGCACCGAGATACAGGGCCGCCTGCACGAGCTGGTGCCCGGCGGCGCGCACACCTACTCCCGCGGGGCCGACCAGTACCCGGAGGGTATGGCGCCGATCCTGGTGCGCGGCAACGGCTGCCACGTCTGGGACTGCGACGGCAACGACTACGTCGAATACGGGATGGGCCTGCGGTCGGTGACGCTCGGCCACGGGTACCGGCCGGTGGTGGAGGCGGCGGCGCGGGCCGTCGCCGACGGACTGAGCTTCTCCCGGCCGACCGAGCTGGAACTGCGTGCCGCCGAGGACTTCCTGGACCTGGTGCCGGGCGCCGACATGGTGAAGTTCGCCAAGAACGGCTCCGATGCCACCACGGCCGCCGTGCGCCTGGCCCGCGCCGTCACGGGCCGGGAATCGGTGGCGATCTGCGATCAGCCCTTCTTCTCCGTGGACGACTGGTTCATCGGCACCACCGAGATGAACGCCGGTATCCCGCCGGCACTCTCGACCACGCGGTTCCGGTACAACGATCTCGATTCCCTGGCGGCCGTGCTCGGCTCGGGCGATATCGCCTGCGTCGTGATGGAGGCCGCGACCGCGCTGGCCGAGCCCGAACCCGGCTACCTCGAGGGCGTGCGGGCGCTCTGCGACCGGTACGGCAGCCTGCTGGTGTTCGACGAGATGATCACCGGATTCCGGTGGTCTTCCGGTGGCGCGCAACGGGTTTACGGCGTGACGCCGGACCTGTCGTGCTGGGGTAAGGCGATGGGGAACGGGTTCCCCCTCTCGGCGCTGGCCGGTAGGCGCGAGTACATGGAGCTGGGCGGCCTGCGCACCGAGCGCGACCGGGTCTTCCTGCTGTCCACCACGCACGGGCCGGAGACCGGCTCGCTGGCCGCGTTCCGCGCCGTGGTGCGCGCGTACGCCGACACCGATCCGATCGCCCGGATGGAGCGGGCCGGGCGGCGGCTGGCCGACGGGGTGAACAAGATCGCCGCGGATCTCGGGATCGCCGAACACCTGCAGGTCGCCGGCCGCCCGTCGTGCCTGATCTTCACCACCCGCGATGCCGGCGGGCGCCCGTCACAGGCGTTCCGCACGCTGTTCCTGCAGGAGCTGCTCGACCGGGGCGTCCTGGGCCAGTCGTTCGTCACCTCGGCCGCGCACACCGACGCCGATATCGATCACACCGTCGACGCCTGCGCCGAGGCCGCCGACGTCTACCGGAGCGCGGTGGACCGGGGCGGCGTCGCGGGGCTGCTGCGGGGCAGGCCGGTAGCCCCCGCGCTCCGTCGCACGGCCGCGCCCCGCTCCCTCGATCCCGCTCGGCAGGGGTGAGCGGCGGATGAACGACCCACGCATCGCGGTCGTGCACGAGCGCTTCACCGAGTACGGCGGGTCCGAGGCCGTCGTCGCCGAGTTCATGAAGATCTGGCCCGGCGCACCGGTGTTCGCCCCGATCCTCACCCCCGGCTGTCGTGCGGCCGTGCGGGCGGCCGCACGGGACGAGTCGCCGGATCCCATTGCGCCGCAGGATGACCCGTTCCACACCACCTGGCTGACCCGTGCCCACGCGCTGACCGGCGGACGGTCGCACGCACCGCTGCTGCCGTTCGTTCCCCGCGCACTGCGCCGGCTGCCGTTGGACGGACGGTACGACGCGGTGGTCGTCAGCCACCACGCGTTCGCCACCCAGGCCGCCTTGGCGACGAACGCACCGGTCGTGGCCTACGTGCACAGCCCGGCCCGCTGGGCCTGGGATCCGGCGTTCCGCGCCCGCGAAGCCGGCGGGCGCGCAGGGCAATTCGCACTCGGCGCGCTCGGCCGCGCGGCCCGCCGCGGCGAACTGCGCGCCGCACCGCGCCTGGCGCACGTGATCGCCAACTCCCGGGCGGTGTCCGAGCGCGTGCGCGACTGGTGGGGTCTCGACTCGACCGTGGTGCATCCACCGGTCCGCGTCGGCCGCTTCACCCCCGGCCCGGTTCCGGATCGCGACGACTTCTTTCTGTTCGCGGGCCGCCTCGTCCCCTACAAGCGGCCCGATCTGGCGATCCGCGCCGCCCGGCAGGCCGGCGCCCGACTGGTGGTGCTCGGTGACGGCCGGTTCCGCACCCATCTGGAATCCCTTGCGGGCCCGGAGACCACCTTCCTCGGCGCCGCACCCGACCCGGTGCTGATCGATATGTACCGCCGCTGCCGCGCGCTGCTCATGCCGGGCGTCGAGGATTTCGGCATCGTCCCCGTGGAGGCGATGGCCTGCGGCGCGCCGGTGCTGGCGGTCGGCGCCGGCGGCGCGCTGGACACCGTGCGCCCCGGCCTCTCCGGCGAACACCTCGAGTCCGGCGACGACTCCGCGGTCGTCTCCCGCTTCGCCACGGCCATGCGCGCATTCGATCCCCTCGCCTACGACCCCGCGGCCGTCCGGGGGCACGCACTGACCTTCTCCCCCGCCGCCTTCCGGACACGCATCGCCGCGGTGGTCGCGACCGTGCTCACCTGAGGCGGCCGCCCACCCGATCCGTCCGGCGGCCGACCACGCGACGACGGCGCCCGGCAGAACTGTTCCGACGCCGACCGCCTACCCGTCGACGGAGTTCGCGCCGGCCATCGGCGCGGCGCCGGACACGATCTCCAGGTTCCGTCCGAGGAAGGCCAGCAGCCGGCGATGTCCCGGTGCGCCCGCCGGAGCCGGACGTTCGGGGTCGAACATTCCCCGTAGCCGGAACGCCTCGAAGTCCGTGCCGCGCAGTGTGTTCAGCAGCTGCTCGCACTGCGCGTCGTCGATGCGGTGATCCTGCCCGGTGGCGACGGCGAGGTCGGCGGCGTGCACCACGACCTCGGTCAGATGGATCTGCGCCGCCCTCGGGCCCGGCACCGCGCCGAAGGACAGCCGCACGGTGGTGTCCAGCGCGTCGAGCCGATGCCAGGCCGCGCGATCGAGTTCGGCCGCGACGGCGAAGGCGCCCTGATGATCGGTGCCCAGCCAATCCGAATCGTGTTCGCCGCCCGCCTCGATCCCGGCCAGTTCGGCGGCGAAGATCCGCATCCCGCCCACCAGATGGTTCAGCTCCGCGCCGATATCCCAGCCGGAGCACAGCGAGGGGGCGGCCAGCCGGTCGGCTGCGGTGTTGTCGACGATGGCCGTCGCCATGTCGAGGGCTGCATCGATACGGTCGATCACGGTGGTCATAGCGTTCCCGGGGTACATCAGGCGACAGGGCTGGAGCCGGCGCGTCCCCACCGAACCGGCCGACTGCCCACCCCACCTTAAGGCCACCGCCGCCGCCGCGCGCGAGATCGCCATCGCCACAGGAAGATCGGACGGGTTCGATACCGCCGCCGGCCGCCGCGGGCCGTGCGGGAACAGCGCCACCCGGCCCACCCCGGGTGCCCGAGCACTCGTTTTCGTCCGAAAGTTCGATTCCGGGGGTTTCGCGACCCGGTATCGTCCAGGGAGAAGTTAGGTAACCCATAGTTACGGAAGCAGGGCCATGCCGGACACCCCCACCTCGCCGGAGACCGTGCCGTTCTCCACGCAGATCCGCACCGCGACCGAGCGGCAGCACGCGGACGCCGAGAACTCCGTATTCATGGGCGACATGCTCGGCGGTGCGCTCGGCGTGGCTGCCTTCTACCGCTACACCGGCCAGCTGTGGCACGTGTATCGCGCGCTCGAGGTGCCCGGCGCCGCCCTCGCCGACGATCCGGTCGCCGGCCCGTTCGTCCGGCCCGAACTGGCCCGGCTCGCCCACCTGGAGGCCGACCTGGCCCATCTCGGCGGCGACGGCTGGCGCGACGACCTCGCCCCGCTGCCCGCCACGGCCGGCTACGCCGCCCGGATCGAGGAGTGCGCGCGGACCTGGCCGGCCGGCTACATCGCCCACCACTACACCCGCTACCTCGGCGACCTGTCCGGCGGGCAGGTCATCCGCGGCACCGCCGAGAAGCTGTGGCAGCTGCCCAAGCGCGGCGACGGGGTGCGCTTCTACGTCTTCGACCAAATCCCGAATCCGGCGGCCTTCAAGCGCGAATACCGCACGCTGCTGGACGGTCTGGCGGTCGACGATCTCGAGAAGCAGCGCGTCCTCGGCGAATGCCAGCGCGCCTTCGCGTTCAACACCGCCCTGTTCCGCGAGCTGGCCGACGAGTTCCCGGTGCGGCGGCAGGGCTGACTTCCCGCCGCCCGGTATTTGCCGACCGGTTACCAGTCACATCCGACGGTTACACCAAAACCGTTGACACACATACCGTGCAGTGCCTCCCCCGGCGCGGCAGCGGAGTGCGGTCCGGTTGCGAGGCCGCGGGAGCGCCGCTAGAGTGACCTACCGGTAGCGCCGCTGCAGTGGCCTGCCAGTCAGGCACGAAGGTGTTCCTGCTTCGGCCCGACTTCTGTTCCGTGGCCGAATCTTCCACGTCCGCATCCGCCGACGCATGTCGGACGAACAGTGTTGCGTCCGACTGCCAGGAGGAGCGATGGCCACCTATCTCATGACGGGCGGTACCGGATTTCTGGGACGCCGAGTGCTGCGGGGCCTGCTCGACCTCGATCGCGACGCGGTGATCCACGTGCTGGTGCGGCAGACCGCCGCCGCCCGGCTCGCCGAACTGGCCGCGAGCTGGGGCGCGAGCGACCGGATCCGTCCGCTGATCGGCGACCCGGCCGCGAAGGATCTTGGGCTGCAAGACGATCCGCCCCGCGCCGACCACATCGTGCACCTGGGCACGGTCTCCGATGTGACCACCGACGAGGAGACCGCCTACGCCGTCGACGTCGCGGGGACGCGCGCGGTGATCGCGCTGGCGGCCGGGTGCGGCGCGATGCTGCACCACCTGTCGTCGGTCGCCGTGGCCGGCGATCATCGCGGCGAATTCTTCGAGGACGATTTCGACCTCGGCCAGAATCTGCCGTCGCCGTACCAGCGCACCAAGTTCGCGGCCGAGAAACTGGTGCGGGAGACGCCGGGCCTGCGCTGGCGGATCTACCGGCCGGCGATCATCGCCGGCGATTCGAGCACCGGCGAGATGAACCCGGCCGACGCCCCGCACCATGTCTTCCCGGCCGTCGCCCGGCTGGCCGGGCTGCCCGTACCGTTCCCGGACCTGGGCGCCACCAATATCGTCCCGGTCGACTATGTGGCCGCGGCGATGGTGCGGCTGATCGGCCGGCGGGGACTGAACAAACGCACCTTTCACCTGGTCGCCCCGGACCCGCAGCCGATCGGCGACGTCTGGTCCGCACTGGCCCGCGCCGCCGGGGCGGCGTCCGGTCCGGGCGCGATTCCCGGCAGCCACGCGGCGCTGCGGACGCTCGCCCGGCTCCCCGGCGCCGCCACCGTGCGCGATCTGCTGGTGCGGCAGCTCGGAATTCCCGCCGAGGCGGCCCGGAACCTGTCGTTCGAGGCCGTCTTCGTCGCCGACTCCACGCGCGCGCGGCTGCGGGGCCTGCGGGTGCCGCCGTTCGAGTCCTACGCCGGAAAGCTGTGGACGTACTGGCGCACCCACCTGGATCCCGACCGGGCCCGGCGCGGCGCGGACGACGACCGGTTGCGGGACCGCACCGTGCTGATCACGGGCGCCTCCTCGGGCATCGGCCTGGCCACCGCGCACGCGGTAGCCCGCCGCGGCGCCACGGTCCTGATGGTCGCCCGCGACCCCGACGAACTGGAGGCCGCGGCGGCCGCGGTGCGCGCCGGAGGCGGTGCGGCACAGGCGTATCCATGCGACATCACCGACGAGAAGGCGGTCGAACTGCTGGTCAAGCAGGCGCTGGCCGATCACGGGCAGGTCGACTACGCGGTCAACAACGCCGCGCGTTCGGTGCACCGCTCGGTGCTCGACTCCACCGACCGGATGTACGAGTTCGAGCAGACCATGGCGCTCAACTACTTCGGCGCCGTCCGGCTGGTGCTCGCGCTGCTGCCCGCGATGCGCGAACGCCGGTTCGGGCATATCGTGAACATCTCCTCGATCGCCGTGCAGGCCAAGGTGCCCCAGCTCGCCGCGTATGTGGCGAGCAAATCGGCGCTCGACGCGTTCGGCGAGATCGCGGCCGCCGAGAACGCCGGCGCCGGAATCACCTTCACCTCGGTCCGGATGCCGCTGGTGCGCACGCCGTCGCTCGCGGCCGTCGCTCGGTACCGCTCGCTTCCGGCGCACACCCCCGACCAGGCGGCCGACCTCGTGGTCCGCGCGCTGACCGAGCGCCCGGCCCGCATCGATACCGCACTCGGCACGATCGCGCAGGTCGTCGACGCCGTCGTGCCGTCGCTGGGCAAAGCGGTGCTGCGCCAGGGTCTTCGGCTGCTGGGCAGGACCCAGAATTAACCTGCCGGTCGCGAACCGGCCAGCGGACTCTGCGAAAGTCGTTCTCCATGAAGGCTCGTCATCGCACAGGTGGGGTGTTGGCGGCCGCGCTGCTGGCCGTGACGGCCGGTTGCGGCGGATCCGGCAACGAGGCGAGGCCACCGGGGGGCGGACCCGGCGCGGTACCGCTGATCTCGACGAACGACCTGCCCGCGGCGCGGCCCGGTGAGGTCCACCTGTTCGGCATCAACGACCTGCACGGCAACCTGCAGCCGCCCGACGGCGGCAGCGGGCGGGTCGGCGCGTATCAGGCCGGCGGGGCGGCCTATCTCGCGGCGCATCTGGCGCGCCTGAAGGCCGCCTATCCCGGCAGCGCCGTCCTCGCCGCCGGCGACAATGTCGGCGCCAGCCCGCTGGTGTCGGCGCTGTTCCACGACGAGCCGACCGTCGGCGTCCTCAATGCGATGGGCACCGCGGCCTCCGCGGTCGGCAACCACGAGCTGGACGACGGCATACCGGAACTGCTGCGCCTGCAGCACGGCGGCTGCGCCTGGGAAGGCTGCGCGCCGGGGCAGCCGTTCACCGGAGCGGAGTTCCCGTATCTGGCCGCCAACGTCACCGACGACTTCGGGCAGCTCCCACCGGGCCTGCGGCCGTGGACGATGGTCGAGGCCGGTGGGCACCGGATCGGCGTCATCGGCACCGTCACCCCCGAGACCCCGACGATCGTGATGCCGGAGGGCATTCGCGGCTACACCTTCGGCGACGAGGTCGACGCGATCAACAAGTATGTGCCGCAGATGCGGGCCGCCGGGGCGGAGACCGTCGTGGCGCTCGTGCACGACGGCGGCGCGCAGCGGACCCACGGCGCGCCCGCCGACTACAACGGGTGCGCCGACATCACCCCCGACGTCGCCGAGCTTGCCGAGCGCACCGATCCGGCGGTGCGCGTCCTGCTCACCGCGCACAGCCATCAGGCCTACAACTGCACCATCGCCGGCAAGGTCGTCACCCAGGCCGCCTCCTACGGGCGCCTGATCACCGATATCACCCTGCGATTCCACGACGGCACCGTCGACGCCGGCGCCGTCAACCGCGTCGTCACCCGGGATGTCGCGCCCGATCCGGCCGTCGCCGGCCTCGTCGATTTCTTTGCCGCCCAGGCCCGGCCGCGCGCCGACCGCGTCATCGGCAATGCCACCGCGCCGCTGCCCAACGAACCGGATGCGGCCGGCGACTCGCCGCTCGGGAACCTCATCGCCGACGCCATGCTCGCCGCCATGGGGCCCGACCAGGCCGTCGCCGCGTTCATGAATCCCGGTGGGGTCCGGGCCGACCTGTCCGGCGGCGCCATCACCTACGAGCAGGCCTATACCGTGCAGCCGTTCGGCAATCAGGTCGTCACGGTGCTGCTCACCGGCCGGCAGATCCTGACCCTGCTGGAACAGCAGTGGGACAATCCGAACAAGCCCGGGGTGTTGTCGGTCGCCGGCATCACCTACGCCTACTCCGAATCCGCACCCGCCGGGCACAAGGTCGTCTCCGACAGCGTCCGCATCGGTGGCGCCCCGCTGAATCCGGTGGCCGCCTACCCGGTCTCGACCAACAACTTCCTCGCCTCGGGCGGCGACGGATTCAGCGTTTTCACCCAGGGCGGCCGGGCAGCGGTCGGCCCGACGGATCTCGACGCACTCGAGTCCTATCTGCGGACTCGCGGTGCGGTCGAGCCTCCGACGGGCCGAATCGAGCGCCGCTGAGGCGGTTTCACCGGCTCACATGCGCTCCACCGCGAAATCGGCTGCCGCGCCGACGAAGGTGTCGTACGTGGTGTGCGCGCCGAAATCGATACCCGCGCCGCAGATGGGATCGCCCGCGGCACAGTAGTTCGCGGTTCGTCCCAGGTACGGGTCGGGAACGTTCCAGCCGATCAGCCGCATCGGATCTCCGAACAGCAGCACCGACGACACGCGCCCACCGAGATCGCCGTCCATCCGGACCGCGCCCGGGATGCCCTGGGTGATTCCGGTGCCCAGCGCCGTGTGCACCACCGCCGCGCCCTGCGAGTACCCCGCCAGGACGAACCGCTGATCCGGACACGCCGCGGCCTGATTCGCCAGGTGCGCAACGAGATCCGCACTTCCCTTACCCACCGAGAACACATCGGTGAGGTCGGCCGGATAGTTCACCGGATAGCCACTCAGGCCGACCGGCGAACGGTCCAGCAGCGCGCCGAAGAGGGGATCGCCCACTTCGGTGCCCAGGTATCCCGGTTCTCCCGTTCCCCGAGCGACCACCACGTCCACCTCGGCGCACCATTGCGCCTGTGCCGGTGCGGCCGGGTACAGCACGCCGATCACCATCAGCAGGGCTGCGAATACCCAAGCGGTCCGCCATTTCCCGGACAGCAACACATTCCTGTTGCCCATTGTTCTCACCTACTCACGCCGTTGTGAGAGGCCAAATGACTATTGTCATAGACTATTGTCTTGGCCACATAGGAGCCACAGTAAGCGGACGCATCGGGCGGCGGCAACGAAGTCTGCCGGAGAGATACCCAATCGCCGCCCGAAAGACCGTGCCCGCGAGATTCGTTATCCAGCAGCGACTTTCCCGCAACGAACGAGACCGGGCGGAAACTGCCTTCCGGATGCGGTGGGAAGATCTCGTTTCCGGCAACCGATGTCGTCGTCGGTGTGACCGAAGTTGCTGTCGCTCAACCCTTTACACGCAGGATGCTACGTCGCCGCCGACCCGGCCGTACCGGGGATCACGAGCACGAGGCCGGGGGCGGTGTCGTTACCGGGGCGGTCGCCGTGGCGGCGGGCGCCGGAGCGAGTTCGGGGAAGCGATACATCCCGACCCCGGTGCGCCGCACCGCACCCGGGCTGACCGTGATGCCCGGTATGTCCACCCGGTGGCCCTCGGTGTCGGTCACCGAGGCGGTGAACGGGCCGGGGCCGGCGCCGGAGACGGACCAGTAGTTGTCCGGGCCGCGGGTCAGGGCGCGGCCCGCGCCGCCCGCATCGGGCCGGATCTCCACGCGGCTCACCGGATTTCCGGTATCAGCGAACAGCAGGCCCAGCCAGTGGGCCGACGAACCGTCCTTCACGCGGTAGAGCACCTCGGGGATCGGGACGGGGTTGGATATCCGGCGCAGCCTGATGTGCGCGACGCCGTCGTGCTGGTCGGCGATCCGCGCGAAGGCGGCGGTGCTCAGGTCGTACTGGCCCGGAGCGCATCCCGGGCAGCGGTCGACGATATGCGCGCGCACGGTGCCGAGCGGGCCGCCGAGTTCGACGACGGCGCCGCAGACCGAACTTCCGGCGTATTCGCTCGTCGGCACGCCGACGTAGAACCCGTCCAGCGGCAGGTCCGGAATCGAGCACGCGACGCCCGGCCCGAAGGCGTAGTAGCGGGCCTCGCCCGGCACCGGCGGGTCGAGCCGCTCCAGCGGCGGAACCGGGTCGGGTGCGGCCGGGCTCGGCGCGATCACCGTCCGCGTCAGCACCGGGGAATCGGCCGCGGGCTCACTGTGGCAGGCGGCGGGATCGGGTCGGACCACCCACACCGCGGCCGCCCCCACGACGGCCACGGCCAGCGCCGTCCACAGCCACGGCCGTGCGGTACGGACGGATTGCCGCCCCGTTACCCGATGCATCGCTCACGCCTCCGGTTCCTTTCGCCACTTATCTCCCAGCAAAGCAGCAGAACCCCGGAGAGTGGGCACGAATCGCGAACCAGGAGTAGAAAACTCGGCGTGTCTGCGGCGTGTCAGGGGATCAGGACCGCCGCACCGGCAAACTTTCCGTGCGCCAGATCGGTCAGCGCCCGCGCCGCGCCGTCCAGCGGATACGGGTGCACGGTGACGTCGAGACGGTGTTCCGCGGCGAAAGCCAGGAATTCGCGGGCATCCGCGCGGGTGTTGGCGGTGACCGAGCGAATCTCGCGTTCCTGGAACAGATGCCGCTGGTAGTTCAGCGCGGGAATATCACTGAGGTGGATGCCCGCGACGGCCAGCACGCCGCCGCGGCCGAGCGCCGCCATGGCGGGCAGCACCAGATCGCCGACCGGCGCGAACAGGATCGCCGCGTCCAGCGCGACCGGCGGTTCGTCGTCGGCCCCCTGGGCCGAGGCCGCCCCCAGCTCCAGCGCCAGCTCGCGCGCCTTCGCGTCGCGGGTCATCACGTGCACCTCGTCGCCGCGGGCCAAGGCGACCTGCGCGGCCAGATGCGCGCTGCCCCCGAAACCGTAGATGCCCAGCCGGCCGCCCGGCGGCAGCGCGGCCCGCCGCAGCGCCCGGTAGCCGATGATGCCGGCGCACAGCAGCGGCGCGAGTTCGGCGGCGGCGTAGCCCGGCGGCAGGGGGTGCGCGTAATCGGCTGGGACCGTGGCGAATTCGGCGTAGCCGCCGTCGGCGTCCCAGCCGGTGTAGCGGGAGTTCGGGCAGAGGTTCTCCGCCCCGCGGCGGCAGTACGCGCACTCCCCGCAGGTGTGCCGCAGCCAGGCGATGCCGACCCGGTCGCCGATCGAGAACCACCCGTTTCCCGCCGCCGCGCCGAGGGCCACCACCTCGCCGACCACCTCGTGCCCCGGGACCACCCCGGTGCGGTGCACCGGCAGATCTCCCTCGGCCACATGCAGATCCGTGCGGCACACCCCGCACGCCAGCACCCGCACCAGCAGCTCGCCCCGGCCCGGCTCACGCACCGGCGTCTGCACCAGATCCATCGGACGCCCGTCGATCGGGCCCGGGCGCAGCACCCGCCACGCCGTCATCGCACCGTCGGCACCACTCACCGGCCACCCCTCTCGCTGCGTCGTACCTCCGAGGTTAGTTGCACCGGCCGCCGGCGCCGGCACGATAGGCGGATGCCGAATGCGACGAGATATCTCGGGCGGATACGGCGCACCACATTGTGACTCGAACATATTTTCGAATCTCGAGCTATTCTCGTCCGCATGGTCAGCTCCCGCCACGAGGCGATGCACCGCATCTTCCGGCACGATCCGGGCGTTTTCGCCCGCGCGTTCCGTGCCCTGGACCTGCCGTTCCCCGAACCCCGCGCGGTCGACCTCCTCCCCACCGATCTCACCGAGATCGTGCCCCTCGAGCACCGCGTCGACAGCCTGCTGCGTATCGACACCGGCGAGGGCGCGTACCTCCTGCTCGTCGAGGCGCAGAGCCAGGACGATCCCGACAAGCCCGCGGCCTGGGCGTATTACGTGGCCCACGCCCACAGCAAGTACCGACTGCCCGTCGTACTCCTCGTCGTCTGCCACGACAAGGTCACCGCTCTGTGGGCGGCCCGGCCCGCCCCGCTGGGCCTGCCGCTGTGGCCCAGCCTCACCGTGCAGCCGATGGTGCTCGGTCCGCACAACGTACCCGTCGTCACCGACAGCGACTCGGCCGCCGAGGACATCCCGCTGGCCACCCTCTCGGCCGTCGCCCATGCCAAGGATCCCCGCATCGGTGACGTACTGAAGGCGCTGGCCACCGCGCTACGAGACGTCGACGACGAGGAAGACCGCACCATCCTCGCCGAACTCACCGAACTCGGCCTCGGCACCACCGCGGCCGCCACGACCTGGAGGCAGTTGATGACAGTGGACCTTTCGTTCTTCCGCTCCGAAACCTCACAGCGCCTGCGCGCTCAGGGCGTTGCGAGCAGCATTCTGCGCATTCTCGAACGCCGCGGGATCACGGTTCCCGAAGCAGCGCGCGACCGCATCACCGCATGCGCCGACCCGGCAATGCTCGATACATGGCTCGACCGAGCCGTCGACGCCGCCACGATCGACGACGTGTTCGGCACCGAGTCCTGACACCGAACCGCCCTCGGCTCCACAGCCCTCGAACACGTAGGGGCCGACAGCATCTCGGGCGGCAGACCGGAACCGCACCCATCCCCACCGAACTCGGCCCGGGCAGCGCCCCGGCCGCCATGATCCGGAGCCAATTGATGCCAGTCGATCTTTCGTTCTTCTGCTCCGAAACCTCGCGGCGTCTGCGGGAAGAAGGGCGGGCCGAAGGGGTCGCGAGCGCCATTGTCCATCTCCTCGAACGCCGCCAGGTCACCATTCCCGCCGACGCCCGGGACCGCATCACCTCGTGTACCGACCGAGCGATCCTCGACACCTGGCTCCGCCGAACCGTCGACGCCACCACGATCGGCGAGCTGTTCGGCACGGGGCCCGGCAGCAACCCGGCCACCGATACCCCGCTTGTCGTCGAGTAGGCCCGGCAGCACCGGAGTCTCGGAGCGGAGGCGTACTGTGGCGCGGTTCGGAGGCGGCGGCATCCGCATTGCTACGGTCGGTGGGTGACCTCGGACGATGCCGGATACACCCTGCCCATTCAGCGGGTGCGGGCCATCGTCGAGTTGGCGCAGGCTCGGGGGTGGGATGTGGCCGGGATGCTCGGCGAGGCGGGGATATCGCCGGAGTTGCTCGCGGAGGGCCGATCCCGGGTCACCGTCGAGCAGGCGGCGCGGATGGTGCAGCGGCTGTGGCGTATCACCGATGACGAATTGTTCGGTCTCGGACTGCATCCCATGCCGCGCGGCACCTTCCGGCTGGTGTGTTTCGCGCTGCTCGGGGCCCCCGATGTGGGCGCGGCGATCCGGCGGTTCATCGGCTTCCGGACGTCGCTGCCCGGGTTTCCGCCCCTGACGCTGACCGTCACCGGCGACGAGGCCCGGCTGGTGTACGACATCACCGCCGTGCACAGGCCGGTCGGGCTGATCATCGACACCATGCTGACCGTCACGCACCGCTTCCTCGACTGGGCGGCCGGCGGCCGGATCCTGCTGCTGCGCGTCGAAGTTTCCTATCCGCCTTCGGATCTCGATGACTACGAGCTGATCTTCGGTGCGCCCGTGGTCTTTTCGGCGCCCGCACCCGCGCTGGTGCTCGACGCCTCGGTATTGGCGGCTCCGCTGGTGCGCGACGAGGCCGACCTGCTGGCCTTCCTGAGCAACGCGCCCTCGGCGGTGATCGGCCGCCGGAACCGCTCGGTGTCGCTCAGCGCGCGGGTGCGCCGCCACCTCGAGCGCGGCCTCCTGGGCCGCTGGCCGCGCATCGACGAGATCGCCGCCGATCTCGCGATGAGCCCGCAGACGCTGCGCCGCAAGCTGCGCGAGGAGCACACCTCGCCGAGCGAGATCCGCGAGCAGATCCTGCGCGACGCGGCCGTCGCGAGCCTCGTGCGCGGCGAGGAGACGGTGACCGCACTGTCGCGGCGGCTCGGTTTCTCCGAACCCAGCGCGTTCTCCCGGGCCTTCCGGCGCTGGACCGGCAGCCCGCCCGGGTCCTATCAGCACTGAGCCACCGGCTCACAGAGAACACTGAGCCACCGGCTCACATCGAACACCGAGCCACCGGCTCACAGAGAACACCAGCTACCGGCTCCGGACCGGCGCCTCGAGCGGTCCGGTCAACGACGCGAGCGCTGCGGTCATTGGCACCGCCGGTCCCGGCGACGAGCATCGGAGGCAAGTATTCGACCCGAGGAGTTCTGTCGTGGCATTGCACCGTTCACCGTGGATGGACGAGGATCTGGACGCCCTGGCCGACCTGGCACGCCGATTCTTCGAGAAGGAGTGCGCACCCAACGAGGACCGGTGGGGCCGCCAGCACCACGTGGACCGCGAGACCTGGAACAAGGCCGGCGAGGTCGGCCTGCTGTGCCTGAGCATTCCGGAGGAATACGGCGGCGGCGGAGGCACTTTCGCGCACGAGGCGGTGGTCGCCGTCGAGCAGACCCGGGCCATGTCGCCGAGCCTGGGCAACCCGGTGCACTCGACCATCGTCGCGCACTACCTCAATTCCTACGGCACCGAGGAGCAGAAACGGGCCTGGCTGCCGAAGATGGCGAGCGGCGAGATCGTCGGCGCGATCGCGATGACCGAACCCGGCACCGGTTCCGACTTGCAGAACATCCGCACCCGGGCGGTCGCCGACGGCGACGACTACGTCCTCAACGGCGCCAAGACCTTCATCTCCAACGGCCTGCTCTGCGATCTGGTGATCGTCGCCGCCAAGACGTCGGAGGGCGGCGACCCGAAAGGCCGTGGCGCCGAGAACGTGTCGCTCATCGCCGTCGAGACCACCCGCGACGGCTTCCGGCGCGGCCGCAACCTGGAAAAGGTCGGCCAGCACGGGCAGGACACCTGCGAGCTGTTCTTCGACGACGTGCGGGTGCCGCGGTCGAATCTGCTCGGCACCGCCGAGGGCCAGGGTTTCGTCCAGCTCATGCAGCAGCTGCCGCAGGAGCGGCTGATCCTCGCGGTCGCGGCGGCCGCAGCCATCGAATCGACCGTGGCGATGACGATCGACTACACCAAGGAGCGCGAGGCGTTCGGCAAGCCGATCTTCAAGTTCCAGAACACCCAGTTCGTGCTCGCCGAATGCGATACCACCAAGACCGTGGCCTGGGCGTTCACCGACGACTGCATCGCGAAACACCTGCGCGGCGAGCTGGACGTGGCGACCGCCGCCAAGGCGAAGTGGTGGCTGACCGAGCAGCAGTGCCGCGTCGCCGACGAGTGCCTGCAACTGTTCGGCGGCTACGGCTACATGGCCGAATACCCGATCTCCCGCGCCTTCACCGACTCCCGCATCCAGAAGATCTACGGCGGCACCAACGAGATCATGAAAATGATCATCGGCCGCAGCCTGTGATCCGCCCGGCAGCAGGGGGCCGGGGATCCGACATGACGCCGCCCAGGAACTGAGGGATTTCGCCTCTCGCGCAACTCCACCCAGACTTCCCGGTAGTCAGCCGTCGTCGGGGAGGGAGACCTTGGTGAGCTCTTCGGAGAGTTGCCAGATGCGTTGGGCGTCATCGGGGTTGCGCAGTCGGGAGTAGAGCTTCTGCTCCGCGGGAGGTCCGCCGAGGTGACCGGGGCCGCTCGGTCCGTACAGTCGCCCGCCTCGGGCGTCGGCGGACGTCGCGGCATACAGGGCGGGGAGTTTCGCGGTCTCGACGGTGCCGACGATGATGCCGCGGGCGGACAGGAATCGGATGAGCCGCACGCGCGGGGTGTCCTGGGCGCGGCCCACCTCGGGGCGCGCGGCGAGCAGGTTCGTCGGTGCGACCCCGGGGTGGGACAGGTTGCTGCTGATCCCCCATCCGTCGGCCCGACTGCGGCGGTCGAGTTCGAGGCCGAAGAGCCCGACGGCGATCTTCGACTGGCTGTAAGCGCCCTCGCCGTGGTAGGAGCGTTCCCAGTTCGGGTCGTCCCAGTTGATGGCGCGCTGATCGGCCGCGACACTGACCTGGGAGGTCACGCGTGCGTGACCGGCACGCAGCAGCGGCAGCAGGTGGGCCACCAGGGCGAAGTGGCCGAGATGGTTGGTGCCGAACTGGAGCTCGAATCCGTCGGCGGTCGTCTGCCGGTCGGGTGGGGTCATGACGCCGGCGTTGTTGAGGAGGAGGTGGATCGGGCGGCCGTCCTGTCGCAGGCTCTCGGCGAGGACGGCGACGGAGTCGAGCGACGACAGGTCGAGGGCGTGCAGCGACACGGCCGCGTTCGGTATCGCCTGGCGGATCGTGGTGATCGCAGCCTCACCCTTGCGTTGATTCCGAACGGGCAGTAGCACCTCCGCCCCGGCCGCGGCGAGCCTCGTGGCGATTCCGAGGCCGATGCCGTCGCTTGCTCCGGTGACGACGGCGCGCTTCCCGGAAAGATCCGGAACGGTGATGTCGATCGGTGTGCGTGGCATGTGTTCGCTCCTGTCGGGTGTGGGGGCCGGTACGCCGCTATCCCGGGAGTCCGCCGCTGATGACCAGATTCTGGCCGCTCACCCACTGGGACAGGGGGCCGGCGAAGTACTCCGCCGCGTCCGCGACATCCTCTACCCTGCCGAGCCGGCCCCCGAGGGGACGCATGGCCAGGTTCTGGGCGCGGGTCGGAGAGTCTTCGGGAAGGTGGGTGAAGACTCCGGCACCCTCGATCTGCGTGGGAATGATGGTGTTGACGGTGACGCCACGGTTGCCGACCTCCTGAGCGAGCACCTCGACGGTGTACCGGTTGGCCATCTTGCTGGCGCCGTACAGGCCGACGCCCGGGATGGCCAGGCAGGTGGTGCTGGAGCCGATGTAGATGATCCTGCCGTTGTCCTCGACGTGCTCGGCGGCCTTCTGCAGCGTGAAGAACCCGCCCTTGGTGTTGATGGAGAACAGGCGGTCGAACTGTTCTTCCGTCACCTCGGCGATGGGCTGATCGATGATTTCGACACCGGCGTTGGCGACTACGATATCGATCTTTCCGAACGCGTCGACCGACTCCTCGTAAAGCCGCTCGAGGGCCCGCAGATCGGAGACGTCGGCCCGGATCGCGACCGCCTCCGATCCGAGGTCTCGGATGTCCTGCACGGTCTGTCGCGCGCCGGCTTCGTTGCCGGCGTAGTTGATCACCACACGGGCGCCGAGCGAGGCATACCGCAGGGCGATGGCCCTGCCGACCCCGCGGGCGGATCCGGTGACGAGAGCGACCTTGTCCTGCAGATCCGTCATGCCGATCTCCCCTCTCTGTGGACAGCTCCGGTTCCCGGGTGCAATGTGCCGGGTGCACACCACTACAATATCAGGCAGCTGTCTGATATTTGAGTATGGGCAGGTCAAGGAGGGACAGATGGTGCGCCGGGGGCCGGGCAGGCCGAAACGCGACGTTCGGACACCCGATCACGCAGAACTCATGCGCAACGGCTTGCGGGCCTTCGCCGAGCTGGGCTACGAAGCGGTTTCGGTCCGCGAGCTCAACGAGCGCCTCGGGATGGGGCACACGTTCGTCCACGACAGGTACGGGTCCAAGGAAGCCTTCTGGCAGGCGGTCGTCGCTCACGAGTTCCGGACCCTGGCCGCCGAACTGGCGCCCGCCCTGACATCGGAGCCGGACGACGACCTGGACTGGCTGGTGCGGGCAGTTCGGGTCTTCCACCGGGTCAGCGCGCATCACCCCGCTCTGAACAGGGTGATCGACTACGAGGCCGCCCGGGAATCCGGTCGGCTGGACTACTTGTTCACGTTGACCGAACCGCTGAATCAGGCCATCAGGCCCGTCTTCGAACGGCTGGTCGCCGCCGGGCGCGTCCGCGACATTCCCTGGCATGCCTTCCATTTCGCCGTCGTCAAACCCGCGTTGCTGTACGGGCAGGAGCCCTGGGCCCGCAGGTTCGGCCGGCCCGACGACGCCGATGACAGCGGCACGATCGCCGAGATCATCCTCCACGGGCTACTTACCTGAAACACCGCCGCAGACGGGCCCGGGCAGTCGCGGTAGCTCGCCGCTCTTCGCGGCGCAGCCGCGGCCGCGGGGTTGTGTGGCCAGGGGTTTCGACCGCCGGGCGGCCGGTCAGGCGTTCACCAGACCGGCGGACGGCGACTGTCGCGCCCGGCCCCGCGCCATGCCGCTGTGCAGCGCCCACACGCCGCCGATCGTGATCAGTTGCAGCACAATGTAATAGGCCGCGACCGCCCACTGGTTCCCGCCCGAGCCGGTGAGGATCCACTGCGACAGCAGCGGGGTGCCGCCGCCGACGATCGACGAACAGAGTTGGTAGGCAACGGAAACGCCCGAATACCGGACCTCGGGCGGGAACGCCGAGGACATCCAGTTCGCCAGGATCGCCCAGTACGCACCGTATCCCAGCGTGCTCAGGTAGAGCGTCACGGCGATGGCGGCGACATCGGCGGAGCCGATGGCGGCGAAGAACGGCACCGCCAGCACGATCATCGTGATCAAACCGCCGACCAGCACCCGGTATTCGCCCCAGGCGCCCGCCAGCCGGGCCGTCAGCGGCGTCCACAGGAACTGCAGGATCGACATGCCCAGCAGGACATTGAGGATCACGCTGCGGTTCATATCCAGCTCGCTGGTGGTCCAGGAGAGCAGGAAAGTGTTGTTGAAATAGACCGTCGTCGCCCCCGTGACGGCGACCGCCATGCCCAGCAGCAGGATTTTCGGGGTCTTGGTGAAGACGTCGGCGATCGGCAGCCGGACCGTCGCCTCGGCATTCTTCACCTCGGCGAACTCCCGGGATTCCGTGACGCGGAAACGGATGAACAATCCGACGCCCACGAGCACGGCCGACAGCAGGAACGGAATGCGCCAGCCCCAGGCCAGGAACTGATCGTCGGGCAGCATTCCGACGAGCATGAACGCGAGCGTGGACAGGATCGACCCGGCCGGCGAGCCCTGCTGCACCCAGGCTCCCGCCGAGGTCTTGCGCGCCGGGTCGGCGTTCTCGGTGGCCATGACCACGGCGCCGCCCCATTCGCCGCCGACCGCGAAGCCCTGCAGCGCGCGCAGCAGGATCAGCAGGATCGGGGCCCCGGCACCGATCTGCGCGTAGGTGGGCAGCAGGCCGATGGCCGTGGTCGCGGCGCCCATCAGCATCAGGGTCGCCACCAGAACGTTCTTGCGCCCCAGCCGGTCTCCGAAATGCCCGAAGAACGCGCCGCCGAGCGGCCGGGCGATGAATCCGACCCACATCGTCGCGAACGACGCCATCAGACCCGACCCGGCCGCGAATTCGGGGTAGAAGACCTTGCTGAAGACGAGAGCGGAGGCCGTGCCGAAGAGGAAGAAGTCGTACCATTCCGTCGCGGTGCCGACGAACGCCGCGAGGGTCGACCGTCGTTCCCGGCGCGATTCGCCGGTCGTTGTGTCCTGACTCATTGCTGGTCGTCCAATCCGTAATACTGATATCTCGGCTCGGAGGCCCTGGGCGACTCCGGCCAGGGACGACACTCGAGCCCGTTGCGTCGTCGGACGCCGGGTTCACAGCCGGGCGAGCCGACGGGTCGGATGCGGGGCTCCTTCCCGTTCGGCTCGCGTCGAAATACGCTGGGCCCGAAAGGATGCCGCTACACGGTGTCGGGGTTACAGATCCAGGACCAATGTCTCGCTGCCGCGGGCGCAGCAGATCATGACGGTTCCCAGTTCGTCGTGCTCGGCGGGCGAGCGTACGGAGTCCCGGTGTTCCGGTGCTCCCGCTACGACCCTCGATTCGCAGGCGCCGCAGACCCCTTCCTCGCAGGAGTACTCCACGTCCGCGCCGGCCGCCAGCAGTGCCTCGAGGATGGACTCGCCGGGCGGCACCGAGACCTCGATCGCCTGGCGAGCCAGGCGAACCCGGAACTCGTCCCCGGCCGGTGCGCCGATGCCGCCGCCGGCGGCCGCGAACCGCTCCGCATGCCACCGATGCCCGCGATCGCGCGCACACGATTCGGCGTGCCGCAGCATCCGCTCGGGTCCGCAGCAGTAGACGTCGGCGCCGGTGCCGATGTCGTCGAAGGCGGCGGCCAGCGGATGCGCCGCGCTCCCGTGGTGCACCGAGACGCGCGGGTCGGCGGACAGTTCGTCCAGGAACAGGGCGTGTTCCGCGGAGCGGCAGTAGTAGTGCAGCCGGGCCCGGTGCCCGATCTCCGTCAGCCGCGCCAGCATCGAATAGATCGGCGTGATGCCTATGCCGCCGGCCAGGAGCAGATGCTCGGTGACGTTCTCGTCGATCCGGAAGTTGTTGCGCGGTCCGGTAACTCGCACTGTCGTGCCGACCCGCATGCCGTCATGGATCCACCGCGACCCACCGCGACCGGCCGCCGTCCGCCGCACGGCCACGACATAACCGGTCGGGGTGCACAGCGGCAGCAGTAGCGAGTACTGGCGGACCCTCGACGACGACTCGAGCGGTACGCCGTCGGGAAGCCGGATATCTATGTGCGCGCCCGCTTCCGCCCGCGGCAGCGTCCGCCCGTCGAGCGACTCGAGCCGAACGAACACCGAGTCGGTCCCGGCGTACTCGATCGCGCGGACCAGCATCGGGAAGCCGGCGAGAGCTTCCTCCGAATCCGCTACCGCGTCGGCAGTTCCCGAATCCGCTACCGCGTCGGTGGTACCCGAATCCGCTACCGCGTCAGTGGTTCCCGAAAGCACCGTAGGTTACCCCTTTGGCTCGTAACCAACTCCGGTACTTCTGCCCGAGCAGATCGCTGCGGTGATGCAGCTCATAGCGGAGTTCCACCGGAATACGTTCCGGCCGTTGGGTATCCACGATGGCGCTGTCCTGGGCATAGACAAGGTCCTGACGCTTGCGGACCTCGTCGTCGGTCGGCAGCGGGTCGAAGTTCATCGCACAACAGATCCGGACGATGCTGGTCGTCTGGTCCACCGGCTGGGCGGTGAAGTACGTGACGAACCGGTCGGCGTCGTTGCCCCGGTGCGCCTGCTCCGGATCGTCGATCACCACCCGCTTCTTGAAGTACGCGACGAACGGCCGCATGATCCGGTACGCGTAGTAGGCGATGACCGGTATCTCGCGGGGATCGCCGTAGGGCTGGGTCACCCGGACCTCCGTCGTGCTCAGGCCCTCGGCGTCGTCGACGGTCACCTCGTACGGCGCGATCGGGTCGGGCTCGTCGGCGATGCCGTTCACGCCGGCGTGCACGAACGGGAAATGCGTTGCGTCGACGAAGTTCTCGAGTGCGCGGTACGCCGACCGGAACCGGTACGGCCCGCAGACGACCTTCTTGTACGCCGCGTCCTCCCACTCCGGGAAATCGGCAATCTCGCCGCGGGGCTCGCCGAGGCAGACCCACACCAGCCCGTACCTCTCCCGGACGTGGTGCGTGATCGCCCGGGCCTTCTTCATCGGCGTCTCGCGCGGCGACGCGGGCATGAACACGCACCGCGCGGAGCCGTCGTAGTTCCAGCCGTGGTACGGGCAGACGACGCGGTTGTCCTTCACGAAACCCTCGGACAGCCGGGCGCCCCGGTGGACACACAGGTCCTCCCAGGCGTGCAGGTCCCCCTCCCGGTCGCGCCAGACGACCAGATCCCGTTCCAGCAGTGTCGTCGCGTAGAGGTCGCCGTAGGATATCTCCGCCGACGACGCGACCACATGCCAGTCGTCGAGCAGCACATCGTCGGTGCAGCCGGGTGATTCCAGGCTGGTAATCGGCTTCGGGGGCGCTGTCATGGGAGTGTCTCCTCGATACAGGAATGCGCGTGCGTAGCGCAGACTACGCTATCGAAGATTGGTCGGACCATCAATTGCGGTGCCGTTAAATATGGCCGTATTCATGACACAGCCACGAAGCTTTCCGGAAACGCCGGATTCACGCGCATCCCGCACGGATGCGCGTCCTCCGCTATTCCGGCTCGACGATCCGGTGCGGGATTCAGAGGCGCCGCAGCCCGATTTCCTTCACTTCCCGCAGGTGACGCTCCATGGCCGCGCCGGCGGCGTCGGCATCGCGCGCCACCACCGCCGCGAGGATCGACCGATGCCCCTCGATCGATATCCGGCGGCCCAGGGCGCTCGAATGCGACAGTTCGCGGGTGCGTTCGGTCCAGCTCGCCGTCATCGAGCACAGCGTGACCAGCAGCGGGTTCTGGGCGGCCCGGGCAAGCAGGTTGTGGAACTCGACGTCCAGGGCGATGGATTCGGCCGATTCCAGGTCCTCGGTGGAGGATTCGAGGACCTCGGTCAGCGCGACAATATTGGATTCCACCGCGCGGCGGGCCGCCAACTGGGCGATCCGCGGTTCCACGATATCGCGGAGTTCGACGGCGTTGCCGAGTTCGGCGTCGATCACCGACAGGTTGTCGAGCAGCTCGGCCGCGCTGCGCGAGCGCGGTGCGACGATGCTGCCGCGCCCCTGATGCCGCTCGATCAGCTTCTTCTGCTCGAGCTCGAACATGGCCTCGCGCAACGAGGTTCGCGACACTCCCAGGTCGGCGGCGAGATCCCGCTCCGGCGGCAGCCGGTCCCCCGGGCGGAACGCCTCGGTGACGATCATGCGCTCCAGATGGGCCGCGACTTCCGCGCTGACGCTGCGGTTTCGGCGCGGCAGCGGTGGAATCGGCGTAGACGTCATGCCCAGAGCGTAATGGGGCCGCCGACCCACCGCACGAATCGATACCGGGCAGGTCGCGGCGCCTCGCGGGGCGACACCGCCGCGCCGTCGTTCGCCCCCGAACGCGCATCCTCGGAACTTTCCGATTTCATTTCCGAAAGGTTTCCGGAAGTTACGTTCGGCGATCGGAGTTGCATACCGGTGCGGTCCGAAATAATCTGCGATCAAGTGGTTGGACCATTCAATCCATTCCCCGGCTCCGACTCCCGGAAGGAATCCTCGGTGACACTCTCGGCGCTGATGCCGGACGGCTTTGCCGTCGTACAGCCGGGTCTGGCTTCCGGCGGGCAGGCCACCTACATACCCGCCGGCCCCGATACCGTGCTCTGGGGCCGGCTTCCGATGCGCGGCGAGCGGCCGGTCGCCACCGTCGGCCCGGGCGACACCGTCGTCTTGGATACGGTGAGCCACGAGGGCATCCTCGAGGATCAGGGTTCGGACCCGGTCGCGTACTTCGGCCGGCACGGCGTGCCCCGCGACAGCATCCTGTCCGACGCCGTCGAGATCTGCACCCGCTTGACGAGGAACCCGGCAACCGATGGGCCGCATATCATTACGGGCCCCGTGGCCGTCGCGGGTGCGGTGCCCGGAGATCTCCTCGCCGTCCGCATCGACCGGTTGCAGATGCGCGCGCCCTACGGTGTCATCTCCACCCGCCACGGCCGCGGCGTGCGGACCGGGCGGCCGGACGTGGACGGCGCGTACGGAGGGTTCTGCCGCGTCGTGGACGAGGGCGGGAGCTGGTACGGCTCGATTCCGCTGCACCGCAACGGCTCCGAGCAGGCGAGGTTTCCGCTGTCGCCGTTCCTGGGCACGATCGGCGTGGCCACCGACACCGCGGAACGCGCCAACTCCACCCCGCCCGGACCGCACGGCGGCAACATCGATATCAAGCTCCTGACCCCGGGCGCCACCCTGTTCCTGCCGGTGCAGGCCCCGGGCGCCCTGTTGTACGTCGGAGATCCGCATTTCGCGCAGGGCAACGGCGAGGTGGCGCTCACCGCGTTCGAGGCGCCGCTGCGCGCCTGGCTGACCGTCGACGTCGTCCCCGCCGCGCTCGCCGCCGAATTGTCCGCGGTGCGCGGTCCGTTCGCCACGGCGGGCGGATTCGTGATCCCGACCGGCCTCGACGCCGACCTGAACCGCGGCCTCGAGCTGTGCGTGGCGAACGCCGTGGAACTGCTGCACGCGCTGTTCGAGATGGAGCCCCGCCAGGCCTACCTGTACCTCAGTGCGGCAACGGATTTCA
Organism: Nocardia sp. BMG51109; assembly: GCF_000526215.1. Lineage (NCBI taxonomy): Bacteria > Bacillati > Actinomycetota > Actinomycetes > Mycobacteriales > Nocardiaceae > Nocardia > Nocardia sp. BMG51109. Next base: position 6,135,865 of record NZ_JAFQ01000004.1, on the reverse strand, counting down.
CCATCTCGCAGGCGGTCGACCTGGTGTCCGGCGTGCACGGGCAGATCCGGACCGCCGACTTCGCCCGGTCCCGCGACAGCGAACTCGCCCGGCGCATCCTGGGGCCACGATGAGCGCACCGGCCGCCTCCGACATCCCGCACGATCCCGCCGTGTGGCGAATCGTGGGCGCCCCGCTCGTGGCGGCGACCGGACACGGCGCGCTCGACGGCCGGACCGTGGCGGTCAAGGACCTGTTCGCGGTCGCCGGATTCGCCACCGGCGCAGGTGTTTCCGATTTCGGGTCGAGCCGCGATCCCGCCGATGCGCACGCGCCGGTCGTCTCGGCCCTGCTGGACGCGGGTGCGCACATCGGCGGGATCGCGCACACCGACGAGTTCGCGTTCAGCATCAACGGCATCAACAGGACCTACGGCACGGCCGTCAATCCCGCCGCGCCCGACCGGCTGCCCGGCGGTTCGACCTGCGGCCCCGCCGTCGCGGTCGCCCGCGGCGAGGCCGCGATCGGATTGGGTACCGACACAGCCGGATCCATCCGGGTCCCCGCCGCGTATCAGTGCCTGTGGGGCCTGCGCACCACGCACGGTGCGGTCCCGACCACCGGCGTCGTGCCGCTGGCACCGTCGTTCGATGCCGTCGGCTGGGTCACCCGGGACGTGCATACGCTCATCGCCACCACCGACGTCCTCGTCCCCCGCATCCCGCCGCCGGCGCGCGCCCAGGATCTCGTCGTCGATCCCCGGTTGCTCCGCTCCGCCGATCCCGAGATCGCCGACGCGGCTTTCGCTGCGGCCCGGGCTCTTTCCGCACGATCGTTCGAACCGGCGATCGACCCGGACGCGATATACGAGGCGTTCCGGGCCGTCCAGGCGCACGAAGCATGGACCGCGCACGGCCCGTGGGTCACCGCGCACCCGGACTCCCTCTCCGACGATGTGCGGCAACGGTTCCGGTACGGCGCCACCCTCGACGAGGCGGCCGTCGCGGACGCGCGCCGAGTGCTGGCCTCGGCCGCGAGAGCACTCCGGGCGGCGCTCGCCGGACGGGCATTGCTGCTCCCGACCGCGGCCGCCGTCGCACCGCTGCGGACCAGCGGCGCACCGGAACTCGACGCCGCACGCGCCCGCACCGTCCGGTTGACCTGCCTCGCCTCGGCGGCCGGCCTCCCCGCGGTGAACATCCCGATTCGCACGGCCGACGGCCTGCCCGCCGGTCTGTGCCTGGTGGGTGCCCGCAACACCGACCACCATCTGGTGCGCACCGCCCGCACCGCGGCCGCCGCGCTGCCCCGGCACCTGCACCCGACCTGAGCACCACCAACCCGTTGGGAGATCGACACCATGCCTTCCCCGATCGAACCGTACGACCTCATGCTCCGCGGCGGGCGCGTAATCAGCCCCGCGAACGGCATCGACGGCCTCTTCGACGTCGGCATCCGGGACGGCCGGATCACCGCGATCGAGCCGGCTCTCACGCCCGGTGCTGCGCGCGAGGTTACGGATGTCGGTGGGCGGCTGGTACTTCCGGGGCTGATCGATACGCACGCGCATGTCTTCCAGTACGTCTCCGGACGATTCGGCCTGAACCCGGACATGGTCGGCGTGCGGTCCGGCGTGACCACCGTGGTCGACCAGGGCGGACCGTCGTGCATGACGCTTCCCGGTTTCCGGCACTTCATCGCCGAACCCGCCCGCACCCGGGTGCTGGCGTTCCTGTCCGCCTATCTCGTCGGCGGCCTCGAGGGGCATCTCTACGACCAGCTGTACAGCCCGTCGGGGGTCGATGTGAACGCGACGGTCGCCGCCGCCGTCGCCAATCCGGATCTCGTGCGGGGCATCAAGGCGCACGCCGAGATCGGCGGCTTCGCCCGGTGGGGCATCGGGGTCATCGAGCTGGCCGCGGAGATCGCGCACCGGGCGCGGCTGCCGCTGTACGTGCACTTCGGGCAGCTCTGGAAGCTGCCCGACACCGGCGCGAACGGGGAGGACGCCGACACCATCCTGGAGCGGGTCATCCCGCTGCTCGACGAGGGCGACATCCTCGCCCACCCGTTCACGCGGCATCCGGGTGGATTCGTGAACCGGAACGGCGAGGTGCACACGGTGATCCGGGCCGCGCTCGATCGCGGCCTGAAGATCGATGTCGGGCACGGCAGCCATTTCTCGTACCGGCTGGCCGCCAAGGCCATCGAGGCCGGCATCGTTCCGCACACCCTCGGCGCCGACATGCACGGCTACAACACGGAGGTCCCCTCCCCTGCCGGAACTCCCGCCGAACATCCGGACGACGAGAACCACCCGTTCAAGGGCCAGGCGCGGTTCAGCCTCACCCAGGCGATGAGTTCGATGCTGGCGCTGGGGCTTTCGCTGGAGCAGGTGGTTGCGATGGTGACCGCCAACCCCGCCGTGATGCTGGGGCTCGAGCACGAGCTGGGGGCGATCGAAGTCGGCCGGGCCGCGGACATCACGGTGCTGAACGACGAACGCGGCGCATTCGCACTGCGCGACAACGAGGATACGAGAGTGACCGCCGACCGGCTCCTCACACCGCAGTTCTGCCTGCGCGACGGCATCCGGTTCGACTGCGACTCCCCGATCCTGCCCACCGCGATACCCGCATGACGGCAAATCCCCTCGGGGCGTGGTCCTTACCGGCCTGGAGCGCTTCGAAGACCCGCCTACTGCGGAAGAGCAGCGGGCTCGGGTTCGAATACGGTGGGCCGCGCGGGGAAATGGTGGTGTGTGCCGAACCACTCCTGCACTCCCTCGGCGGCCAGCAGGCGGCGGGCGGCGGGCTCCTCGACGAGGTACTCGACGAGGGCCAGCAGCAGGTTGGACTCGCATCTCGCCAGATAGGCCGGAATGCCGAACTCACCGGGCCGGTCGAACAATCGGTTGGTCACCGGTGCTGCCGAGTCGGTCAGGCGCAGGACGATGGTGGGGCCCGCGCGCAGGTAAGCGGCGACGTACTGCGTTCTGCTGTCCACTCCGGCGATATCGTCCCAGGACACGAACCGGTCCTTCGCCCGCAAGTCCCGCAGCGGATTACGCCGGACGATGCCCGACGGGTACAGCTCGACATGAATGCGCCAGCGCGCGGCGAGCAGCACCGGCACCAGGCCGGCGAGCAGCACCACCGAGCCGGCGAAGGCGGCCGTCGCCCAGTCGTGATCGAGCGCGGAGAACGGGAAGGATTCGCCGACGCCGATCCATCGCGCCCACCAGCACGCTTGCCCGAACACGATGAACCCCAACAGAGTCGAGACAAGGGGAACGATCCGAGTGGGGTGACTCACCCGGACACCCGCACCCCGCTCGGAATCCGAGCACCTGCGGACCGGAAGACCGAAAACGATCGACGACCGTGGCACCACCTCGCGGAGCAACCCCAGCGCCATCGCCATGATGCCCATCGAAGCGACGGCGAGGCCCGCACCCCCAACGGTCACCACGAGCGGCTCAGTGCCCCAGCGGGATACCACGACAACCGCCCAGACGAAGGCCGCCACCGCGATTCCGGCGATCAGCCCGGCCAGCGGCACGGTCACGGACACGGGACGACCGGTCGGCCACAGCTCACGAACCGGCAGCTGCGGAAACCTCACCCGCGCAACCGGATTCGTGTCACTTCTCCGGGAGAGCCGCCGGGAGGCAACGTCGGCACTCCAACGCCTGAGGCCCAGGTACCGATGGCGAGCGACGTCGACCACCGTCCCCATGATCTGTCGGTAATTCATCACAATGTGGACGAAACCTACCACTGCCCCGCCCCACCGGCTCGCCCTCCGCGCACATCGGCATGTGCGTCCGCTGCGCAAGATCACCTGTAAGCCAACCGTCGGTCGGTGTCCGAACCGACACCGAATCCGTTCCGGTAACAGACGATATCGAACGGGCCGTCGAGATCAGTTCCTGGGCGGCGTCGTTTCGGATCGAGGACGCTGCGACGGCCCGATGTTCACGGCGTCCTGGGTCGGGCGTGGGACAGCGGAGGCTCGGTCGCCGAAGGGTCTGCCGGCGGGATGTCGTCCGGTCCGGGGAGCGCGAGCCGCGCGACGTCGTAGGTCGTCGTCCCGTCCAGGCACAACTGGGCGCACACCACGCCGAGCAGCGGCACGAACTTGAAACCCCAGCCCCCCGTGCAGATCACCACGTTGTCGCCACCGTCGAAGCGCTCCGCCGCGGTGCCGAGGAAGAACTGCCGGGCGGGGTCGGCGGGCAGCACGGCCAGGCAGGTCTCCCGCGCCAGTGGTCGCGGATCCACCGCGGGCAGATGGCGTTCGATCCAGTCGCAGACCCTGCCGACGTGCCGCGGGTCGGGTACGCCGCGCGCCTGTTCGGGCTGCTCGAGCGGGTCGACTTCGAAGACCGGGCCCACCCGGACCCGATCGGTGTTCTGCCAGATATCGGGCGGGAAGCCGTAGAAGAGGTTGGTGTCCTCCTCGGTCGGTTCCTGGAAGACGTACCAGAACGGGTAGCGGGCGTTGTGCTCGCGCCCGCGCAAGGTCACCAGCGCCATCTCGAACACGTTCAGGTCGAGTCCGGCGCCGAGCGGCTCCAGCAGCCGGTTGGCGTAGGGGCCGTTGGCCAGCACCACCTTCGCGGCGCGCACTCGCCCGCGCGGGGTGCGCAGCCGAACACCGTCGCGATCGGGTTCGAGCCCGAGCACCGGTTCGCCCGCGCGCAGTACGCAACCCGCCGAATCCGCGAGCCGCAGCAACCCTTCGACGGTGGCGCGCACGTCGACCGCGCCGCCGTCGGGCTGGACGAAGCCCTCGAAATGGCGAGGCAGCTGCGCGAATCCGTAGCGCCGTTCGATCTCGGCCGCAGTGAGCCACCGGTAGGGAATCGACAGCGCGTCCATGGTGCGGGCGGTCGCCGAGATCTTGCCCTCGTTGGTGGCCACGTCGATATCGCCGAACCACAGGCTGCCGAACGCGTGCACCAACCGGCGTCCGCACGCCTCCTCCAGGTCCCGCCACAGTGGCAGCGCCTCCCCGGTCAGCCTGCACAGGTCGGGCTCGGTGTACTGCAACCGCCAGTGCCGCTCCGCGCCACTGGTTCCGCACCGCTCGTTGCCGAAGGTGAACTGCTCGAAGACCGCAACCCGCGCGCCGCGGCGGGCCGCTCGCCATGCCGAGGCCAGTCCCACCGGGCCGCCGCCGATTACGGCGATGTCGTAGTGCTCCGCTGCGTTCATTGCGCCGCACCTTCCGTGTCGCCCGACGTGGCGGCCGCGATCGGTCGACTCCGGACCTCCTGGCGCAGCACGGTATCCAGTCGGGACACCACTTGCTCGACCTGAGCGTCGGTGGCACCGGGATGGCAGGGCAGGTTCACCTGCTGCCGGAACCACATGCGCTCGGCGACCGGGCATTCCTCGACGCCGTGTCCCCTGGCCGCCCATTCTGCGAGCAGGTGCATCGGAAAGTACCGCAGCTGCATCTGCACGCCGAGTGCGTCGAGGCGGGAGACCAATCGGTCGCGCTGCATTCCGCTCGCCGGATCGACGAAGAAGGTGTAGAGGTGGTGGGCGTGCCGAATCGGCCCCGACTGCTGCTGGATCCGAACCCCGGGGTATCGCGAGAGCACGTCGGTGTAGGCTCCGGCGATCTGGTGGCGTCTGCGCACCATCCGGTCCAGTTTGGCCATCTGCACGACGCCGACCGCCGCGTTCGGTTCCGCCAGTGTGGCGTTCGTCCCGGCGTAACGCAGCCGCGTACAGCCGTGAGTGTAGGCGTAACCGGGATGCATCATCCACGGGTGCGCGCTCGTGCTCGGTCCGATGGACCGCACCTTCTCGTGGTAGACCGCGTCGGCGTCGTTGGAGCGGATGCGGTCCACTCGCTCCGCGAGGCTCCGGTCGAAGAGGGTTATCATGCCCCCTTCCCCCAGGGTGGTGATGTTCTTGCTGGAATGGAAGCTGAAGCAACCGATATCGGCCAGCGCACCGGGTTTGCGGCCACGGTATTCCGCGCCGAGGGCATGCGCGCAGTCCTCGATCACGGTGATGCCGTGCCGGCGCGCGATGGCCATGATGGTGTCCATCTCACACGGCAGCCCGCCGTAGTGCACGAGCACGATGGCCCTGGTTCGGCCGGTGATCAGCGATTCCATTCGGGCCGGGTCGATATTCAGCGAGTCCGCCTCGACATCGCAGAAACGCACCCGCACAGGATAGTTCAGCAGCGGCTGCACACTGGCCTTGTAAGTCTGCGGCGTTGCGATCACCTCGTCGCCGGCGTTCAGGTCGAGCAGATGTATCGCGATCTCCAGCGCGACCGTCCCGCTCGTCAGCGAGAGGGCGTACGGTACGCCGAGATGTTCACGGAAACGTCGCTCGAACTCTGCGCGCCACCGTCCACCCGACAAGCTTTCCCCGGAATTCACCAATTGGGTCAGCACGCTTATCTCGTGCTCACCGAGAAGGGACCCGATTTGCGGATAAGGGATCGTGTAGGGATAGTCCACCGTCCACCTCCAGGATTCGGCCGTTTGCACACCTGTGGCACCCGAGAAATGCAATCCACGCAACTCCTTGGCGAAGCCGATCGCGGCCGGGAAATGTACCGCGTCAGGGCCGGGCCGACCCCAGCCCGGAGGGGTGGGGACCAGGCGGGCCCTCAGAGATCGATGACGAGGTTGGTGCGACCGCGGGAGCAGCAGATCATCATGCGGTCGTCGGCGGCCCGCTCGGCCGGGGTGAGGACGCTGTCACGGTGCTCTACCGCGCCGTCGAGCACTTTGACCTCGCACGCACCGCAGACGCCCTCCTCGCACGAGTACGCGGCATCGGCGCCCGCTTCGAGACACACCTCGAGGACGGATCTACCGGGCGGAATCGTCAGTATCCGGCCCGATCTCTGCAAGGTGACGGTGAAACCGGCTGCGGTGCCGTCGATCACGGCCGGGACGAACCGTTCCCGGTGGACGCGACGCGGATCGCGGAGGGCTGTCAGCCTGTCGAACTCGTCCACCATCCCCGGTGGCCCGCAGCAGTACAGATGTGCGGCCTCCGGGATTTCGGTGACGATATCGGCCGGCCTCGGCGCGGCACGGGCCGACGTATGGAAAACCGTTGCACCCGGAGCGTCGCTCAGTTCCTCCCCGAACAGAGTCCGGTCACTCGTCCGCGCCCAGTACCACAGACGCACCGGGGTCGCGGCCGCCGTGAGCCACCGGTACATGGATACGATCGGCGTGATACCGATGCCGCCGGCGAACAAATGGTACTCCGGGCCGTCGCGGGTGAGTACGAAGTTGTTGCGCGGGGCGGAAATACGATATTCGGTGCCGACGACAGCGGTCTGGTGCAGGTGCCGGGAGGGACTGTCGTCACGGTCTCCGGCGCGCACCGCGATTTCGTAATACGGGGTGTCGTCGGCCGACCATATGAGCGAGTACTGCGCAACCGTTGCCGCGGCGATCCGCACATCGATGTGCGCGCCTGGTTCGAACGGCGGTAGCGCCGACCCGTCGATCGGTGCGAACCGGTAGCGGTTGATATCCCTGGCCCCGTATTCGACGGCGACGAGCCTGACGGTCATGCCGGTGTCCACGGTCAGATCACCCCGTAGGTGATGCCCTTGCCGCGCAACCAGCTCCGATACCGTTGCCCCATCAGATCGGTGCGGTGGTGCAGTTCGTGCCGGAGTTCCACCGGAATACGCTCCGGCCGTTGGGTTGCCACGATCTCGCGGTCCTGGTTGAAGATGACATCGGCGCGGGCACGCACCGCGTCGGGTTCGGGCCGGGGCAGGGCGTTGAGCGCAGCGCACACGTAGGCAACACAATGCGTGGCGTCCAAGGGCTGCACGGCGAACAGCGTGGTGAAGGTGTTCGACGTTTCGGCGATGGCGTTGCCCTCCGCGTCGGCATCCACGGTGCGCTTGGAGAAGTAGCTGACCAGCGGAGCGAACACCGTGTAGGTGTAGAAAGCCAGTACCGGCTTGCCGCGGGCGTCGCCGATGGGCTGGAAGACCCGTACCTCCGAGGATTTCAAGCTACCGTCGGGCAGTTCCTGCACAGTGTAGGGCTCGAGCTCGTCCGGGGCGTCCCGTACACCGTTGAAGCCGGCGTGCACGAACGGGAAGTGGGAGGCGTCGACGAAGTTCTCGACCGCACGGAAACCGCCGCCGTCGAAATGGTAAGGGCCGCTGTGCACTTTCATGAAGGATTCGTCGTCCCATTGCGGGAACTCGGGAACACCCGCCGCCGGATCACCCAGACACACCCAGACGAACCCGTACCGCTCCTCGACCGGATACGGAAAGGCGCGGGCCTTGCGCATCGGCTTCTCGTCGGGCGCGGCCGGCATCAGCACGCAGGCGCCGTCACGGTCGTAGCGCCAGCCGTGGTAGGGACAGATCACCGTGTCGTTGTCGAGCCAGCCCTTGGACAGCCGCGCACCACGGTGGACACACAGATCCTCCCATGCGTGCGCCGAACCGTCGCTGCTGCGCCATACGATCAGGTCGCGTTCGAGCAGGGTCACCCGATGAATCGCGCCGGGCGGGAAATCGGACACGAACCCGACGGCGTACCACTGATCGAGCAGAACCTGATCCTGGCAACCGTCATTCGCGGTGATGGGCCGGTGATTCGCAGCGATTGTCATAGGAGATCCCGGTGATCGAGGTCGGTGACCGTGGTCGCGAGAAGACAACGCATCAATCTTGATGCGGCAGCGGAGAGCACCTCAACACCGTGCGCGCACAGTTTCAGGCCGGATCGCGCATGGGCCTCTCCCGCTCGGGGCGGCTTACCGTCCGCGCATGGGCATCAGCGAGCGCTGCCCTCCCGGCACTCTCGGCGTACTCGCGGTGACCGCACACCCAGGGGCAGCTCAGGGTGTTCGGAAGATGTGGTCGCGCAATCCCGCCGCCGGCGCGTAACCCCGCCTTCTTGCGATGCGCGCGGCGAGGGGCAGCAGAATTCGGCGCTGCACCGGGATCGGGATCGTGGCGGCGAAGGTCACCGAGCCCGGGGTTGCCAGCATCAGCAACAGGTGCGGCAGTCGAAGTTCCTGCTGCGCGTTGACATTTCCGTCGCGAATCGCCTGGCCGAGGGTTCTGCCGAAGGACAGCAGCCACACCGGTCCCGGAGAGTAGAGGGTGCGGACGACGATGGGCCGATCGGAGGCGTTGTACGGATCGACATGGGGCGTGCCCGGCGGGACGATCACGGCGTCTTCGGCCGACAGTGTGCCGGAGCGCCCGCCGCGCCGGTAGCGGGCCTGCGCGCCGGCGAGCAGGAGCGAATACTGGGTGATGCCGGTGTGGATGTGCGCCGGCGCCCGCCCGGTCCCCGGCGGCAGCACCCTGGTGATCCCCAGGTACTGGCGGCCGCCGGCGAAGAACCACGGATGGATCTCGACCCGCGCGCCGCCCGCGCCCGTGTAGATCTCGAAGATCGGCAGATCGCGGCGGAGTTCATCGCGGCCGGTCATGGTTCTCCGGCGCGGGATCGATCTCGGGTGCCGGTACCGTCACCCGGCGCGGGTGTCGAATCGTCTTGTGCGGAAAGTCTTTCCGGACATGGGCTTCCGGGGCGGACCCGGCCTCGACGTAGACGTATTCGGGCTTGTGCGCCAGTGGCTGCACCACGTCGCGGACGTGACCGTCGGGGTCGTCGAGGTAGCGGCCCAGTACATCCGTGCCCGCCGGGCACACCGCGACGCAGTATCCGGCGCGGAACTGCGGCGTGAACGACAGGCTCTGCCACACCGACAGCGTCTCCCCGGGGGTCACCCGGCGGCGGTAGTCGGCGGCGTCCGCACTGTCCACGACCTCTTCGACCCAGCCCGCGAAGTTCGACAGCTCGTGATGGTTGTTGTGCGTATAGCAGGCGTCGAAGTCGAATCCGCCGTCGGCATGGATGGCTCCGACCGGGCAGGTGGTGACGCACAACCCGCAATCGATGCACGGATTCGCGGCGACCGGGCGGGCGTAGCGGGTGACCGGGCGATCGATCAGGATCGTGCCCAGCACGATGAACGTGCCGAATCGCGGGTGAATGACGTTGCGGTGCAGGCCCATCTGCCCCAGCCCGGCGGCGACCGCCACCAGTTTGTGCGACACCACCCAGCTCCGATTCGGGAACCGGTGTATCTCGGCCGGGAAGCCGGCCGCCGGATACAGCGCGCGCACGCCGTGGCGCTGCAATTCCAGGCAGATCCGCCGGGCCGCCTCGTGCGCCAGTTCCTGCGTGGTGGCGACGTCGCGATTGGCCGCGCTGATCGACCTGCTACGCAGATTGTCGCGACTGGTCCGCAGGCAGAAACCGATCAGCGCGCGGGTGCCCGGCAGCGCCTCGAGGACGAAGTCCCGTTCACCCTCGAGCCCGGGCGTCGCCAGCGCGGCGAATCCCACGTCGTCGACGCCCGCGGCCAGGCATATCCCGTGCAGCCATTCGGCGTCGAGTTCGCCGGGTTCGCCGGGTTCGCCGGTCGGCCGCTCGGCTCGCATCGCCGCGACCGTCGGATGGTTCCGCAATCCGCCGGTGCGGTCGATCGGCACGTGCAGCGGATTCCACAGTCGCTCGGCGTCATTCATCTCGCGGCTCCGGCGCGGCGTCGATGTCGTCCGGTGGCATGATCCCGCTGTCCACGTAGCGCACCGTCTTGTCCCGGAACCGTTTCCGCGCATGGTCTTCCGCGTTGGATCCGGCGCTGACGTACACGATCTCGGGTTTGCGCTGCAACGGCCGCAGCACGTCCTGCAGATGGCCCTGGCGGTCGGCCAGGTACGGCCCGATCACGTCCGATCCGGCCGGGCACACCGCGACGCAGTACCCCGAGCGATACTGCCGCCGCGACTGCAGGGTGGTTTCGCGCGGGCTGATCCGCCGGTCGTAGTCGTCGGAGTCGGCGCTGTCGGCCATGGTCTCGACCCAGTCGGCGAAATTGTTCACGAACTGGTTGTAGGTGTGGGTGTAGCAGCTGTTGAAATCGAAACTGCCGTCGTTGTGAATGGCGCCCACGGGGCACGCGGCCACACACAGGTAGCAGCCCAGGCACGGATTCCAGTCCAGCGGCCGGGAATACGGCGCGATCCGCGCCTCCGTCAGTATGGTGCCGAGCCCGATGAAACTCCCGAACCGCGGATGGATCACGCAGCGATGAATTCCCAGGTGCCCCAGGCCCGCCGCCACCGCCACCGGTTTGTGCGAGACCGTCCACCCGCGGCTCGGCAACCGCTGCGCTTCCACCGGGAATGTCACCGACGGGTACAGCGCGCGAAAACCGCGATCCTGCAACGCGATACTGATCCGGTGCCCGATCGTGTCGAGTACCGGTATCGCGGTGTCGATCTCGGTGTTCACGGCGCTGGCGGCCCGGCTGCGGAAATTGTCCCGAGCCACCCGCACGCACACCGCGATCAGCGAGCGGGTGCTCGGAAGCGCCTCGCGCACATAGTCGACCTCACCCTCCAGCCCCGGCGCATCCAACGCTGCGAAACCGACGTCGTCGGCTCCCGCGTCGAGACATACCTGCCGTAACTCCGCCGCGTCCAAGACTCCGGTCATGCGAGTACCTCCTGAGTCCTAGGACGCCGCCCGAGCCGAAAAGTCATCGCTGGGCCGCGAAGTCGGTCCCCGCGCCCCGCCGACTACCGGTCGGCCCGGCTCAGTCGGCGCGGAACGGCGGGACGGCCAGGTCGTCACCGAAGATGTCCGGCAGATCGCGGGAGACGCTGTCGGGGAAGCGCGCCGGGCGCTTCTCCAGGAACGATGCCACGCCCTCGCGGGCATCGGCGCTCAGGCCGCGCCGGTGGATCCCGCGGGACTCGATGCGGTGCGCGATCATCGGATGGTCGGCGCCCAGGTTGCGCCACAACATCTGCCGCGACAGCGCCACCGACACCGGAGCGGAGTGCTCGGTGATGCGACGGGCGATCCCGTACGCCTCGTCGAGCAGGGATTCGGCCGGATGCAGCGCGGCGAACAGCCCGGCGTCCAGCGCTTCGCGGGCCTCCACGAGACGGCCGGAGTACACCCAGTCCAGGGCCGTCTGCATCGGCACCAGGCGGGGCAGGAACCAGCTGGAACAGGATTCGGGGACGATGCCGCGCCGGTTGAAGACGAAGCCGATGCGCGCGTTCTCGACGGCGAGCCGGAAATCCGCCGCGAGGGTCATCGTGATGCCCACCCCGACGGCCGGTCCGTTGACGGCGGCGATGACGGGCTTGCGGGATTCGAACATCCGCAGCACCACCTCGCCTCCCACGTCCCGGGGCGTCTCCGTCGCGTCCTCCGCCGCCGCAAAGGTTTCCGCACCCTCGGACAGATCGGCGCCGGCGCAGAAGGCGCGCCCCGCGCCGGTGAGCACGATGGCGCGAACCTCGTCGTCGCGATCGCAGGCGTCGAACGCGTCGATCAGCTCGTATCCCATCGCGGTGGTGAACGCGTTGAGCTGAGCCGGGCGGTCGAGGGTGAGGGTGGCTACGGACTCGGAGACATCGAGGCGAATATCGGCCATGCCGGACAGCATGCCACCCGCTTGCACTGTCCCAGAAGGCCGTGCCCTCTAGGCTGCCGCCTTGTGCGTGCATTGTCGGGGTTGTGGGTGGTATGGGTCGTGACGCGGGCGCTGATCGTGGTGTTCACCGGGGTCACGGCGCTGCCGCACAGCATCTGGGACGCGTCGGCCGCGGACCTGACGCTGTATCGCGAATGGGCCGAAATGATCGTGCGGCACGGCATCTTTCCGCTGCACGACGAGCGGTGGCAGTATCCGCCCGGTGCGGCCGCCCTGTTCGTGGTGCCGTGGCTGCTCGGTGGCGGGCACGGGTATAGCTGGTTGTTCTTCGGGCTGGTCGGGGTGGCGGATGCGGGCGTGCTGTGGATGTTGATCCGGGCCGCGCGGCGGGACGGGCGAGAGACGGCCCGGACGGCGCCGTGGGTGTGGGTCATCGGCGTGGCGCTGCTGGGACGGGTCTGTTACGGGCGGTTCGATCTGATCGTGGCGGCAGCGGCGGTCGCGGCGCTGCTGTGGGCGACGCGGCGGCCGATGGCGGCGGGTGCGGCGGCAGCGGCGGGTGTGTTGTTGAAGCTGTGGCCCCTGGTGGTTCTGCTCGGACTGCGCCGCCGAACGCTGTGGCGGGTGAGTGCGGCGACCGCCGGAGTCGCCGCGGTGGCCGCGGCCGGGCTGACGGCGTGGGGCCCGGGCCTGTGGTCGTTTCTGCGGTTCCAGTCCGAGCGTGGCTTGCAGATCGAATCACCCGCTGCCACACCGCTGTTGATCGCCCGGCTGCTGAACGGCGGCTGGTCCATCGCACATCGCTACGGGGCCGAGGAGCTGATCGGTCCGGGGGTGCCCGCCGTGTCCCGTGCCTGCGTCGCGGCCGTTGCCGTCGGCGGCGTGGTGCTGCTGGCGGCGTGGTGGCGCAAGCAGCCCCCGGCGACGGATCTGGTGCTGGCGGCTGCGCTGCTCGCGCTGGTGACCAGCCGCGTACTGAGCCCGCAATACGTGGTGTGGGCGGTCGGCGTGGCCGCCGTCTGTACGCTCGACGCACGGACCACGCAGCGGCCGGTGGTGTGGCTGATCCTGGCGACAGCACTGCTGAGCCAAGTCGAGTTCCCGTTCGTCTACGACCGCGTGGCCACCGGAAGCTGGCCGGGCGTGGTGGTATTGGCGTTACGCAACGGCCTGTTGGTGTGCGCGGTCGTACTGTCCGTCGTCCGGCTGTGGCGATCGCCGCCACCCTGCCGCCGCCAGGATTCCCAGCGCCGCAGCCTTGCGGGTGAGGAGCCTGTGGGGGCTGCTGCCCTCGCCGGTCCCGACCGGATACGCCTCGACCGATGACCTGAACCGGGCCTGCGTGCCGCGCCGATCAGCTGCCGCCGCCGGCGTACCGGCGCGCCACGGACTCGATGTGATCCATCAGAACTCCCAGCGCCGCAGCCGGATTCAGCTCCGCGGAGCGAAAAGATCAGGCCGGATTGCCGAGGGCGGTCAGGCAGAAACGCCAGAGATGGTCCTGGACCGACCGCATATCGCCGTCGGCAGCCGGCGCGAAGGCGTAGGCGGGTAGCGCTTGCCGTCGTAGACCCAGACGTCCATGCCGTCGTCGTTCTTCTCCATGTGCGGCCCGCGGCCGCGGGAACAGCCCGGCCGGCACCCGAACCGTCACGGCACCACGTCCTTTCGCATTACTTCAGGCAGCTGCCACCGTCTACCGAGAGGGTGACGCCGGTGACGAATGCGGCCCTGCCCGCTACTCGCCCGGCCATGGCTGCCTCGGTTCCTCAGTGCGATAAGGGAATTGCGTCGTGCCCTGCGATATCTCGGCGAAGCTTGTACTTCTGCACCTTGCCGCTGGCCGTCCGGGGATAGTCGTCGATCTCGTGCAGTTGTTCGGGCCATTTCTGGCGGGCGATCCCGGCGCGCCGGAAATGCTCCCGCACCTCGTCCGTCGTCGGCATCGCGTGGCCGGGCCGGATCCGCAGGACCGCCGCCGGATGCTCGCCGAGCCGCGGGTCGGGTGCGGCCACCACCGCGGCCTCGGCCACCGCGGGCAGGGCGAGCAGCACCTCCTCGACCTCCAGCGCGCTGATGTTCTCGCCGCCGCGAATGATGATGTCGGACTTGCGATCCGTGATCGTCAGGTAGCCGTCGGCGTCGAGGACGCCGATATCGCCGGTGTGGTACCAGCCGTCGGCGTCGAAGACCCGCTCGGTCAGCGCCGGATCCGTATAGCCCAGGCACAGATCCGGTCCGCGGCTGAGGATTTCGCCGTCGCCGGTCAGCCGGATCTCCACGCCGGGACGCGGCCGGCCGTCGGTGAACAACCGCTTGTCCTCCGGTGCGTCGGGCGCGGAGCCGGTGACGGAGGGATGTTCGGTGCTGCCGTAGGACCGGGTGACCACGATGCCGAGGCCCGACAGCCGCCGCGTCACCGCCGCGGGGACGGCCGAGCCACCGAGCCCGACCTGGCTGACGTAGCGCAGATGAGCGGTGGTGAACTCGGGGCGGTCGAGCAGGCTGGTCACGAAGTACGGCGGGCCGCCTGCCACCGCCACGCCGTCGCTGTCCATCAGCGCCAGCACCCGCTCCGGATTCCAGACGTCGCACATGTCGATGGGCCCGCCGCGCAGCACCGGAATCAGGAAGGCGCCCAGCATGCCGATGAAATGCCCCACCGGAAGCCCCATCAGCTGGCGGCCCGGGTCGCCCGGCGGATAGTTCGCGATCAGCTGGCGGGTCTCGAAGACCAGCGACCGGTGCGAGTGCACCACGCCCTTCGGATCTCGGGTGGTGCCCGACGTGAACGCGATCAAAGCCGGTGCGGCCGGGTCGGTTTCGACGACGCCGCACATCGGCTCGGGCGCCAGCAGCGCGTCGAAGTCACGACCCACGACGCCGACGATCGGCACGCGGGCGCTCAGCGCCGGGTCGTGGCTCGACCGGCCGAACCGCTCGGCGGTGACGAAGACGCGCGGTGCGACGCTGTCGAGGATGAAGGCGAGTTCCTTGGCGCCGTAGAAGTGCACGATCGGCACCACGACGGCGCCGAGAAAAGCCGAGGCCCAGAACGTCGCCGCCGCCTCCATCCAGTTCGGCAGCTGGAAGGCCACCACGTCGCCCGGCCCGACGCCGCGGGCCCGCAGCCCCGCCGCCAGCCGCCGCGCGACCGTCTCGACGTCGCGCAGCGACCCCTCGAACGGGCGCACCTCGGAATGGACGTGAAACCCTTCGCCACGAGCGAGTTCCAGATGCCTGTCGAGCAGGCTGCCGAGGGTGTCGGGCGTCCACCAACCGCTCGCCTCGTACCGGCTCGCCACCTCGTCCGGCACGCGACGCAGAGAGCCTGCGCGCCAAGCGGTTCCCGTATCGGTCACTGAGAGCCCTTTCTCGACGCCGCGAGGTCGGGAACGGCTCCGGAGGGCTGCTCCGCGTCCGTTCCGATGCCCCTGGCAACGCTTCTCCAGCGCTCAGGGTAGAGCGCTGCTCTACTTCAAACAAGAGTCTCGTTTACGAAAATTCAGTATGCCGATATACCCCAATGAGTTTATAACTCTCTAAAACCGGAAGTGGCATTTCGGACAGCATTGCGCGGACCACCAGGGTGACGGCCCGCGGCGCAGGCCGGTTCAGGACGGAGTCGAGACGGCGGCAGTCCGCCGACTGCCGGTCCGGGGCGTGTGCCCCCATCCCGGGAGGGCGGAGCCGCACGCCCGGGCCGGCGGATCCGTCGCATCGAGCCGGGGGCGGATAGCGCTGTACGACAGAGCTTTCACCATGTCGGCCATCCGATCGGCACGGTCGGCGTGCGTCGGATGCAGCTGCCCCGCCCGGAACCCGGGAGGTTTTCCCGGCACCGCATGACCTTCGGCTCTCGGCGGTCGCGGCCGCCCGATGCAGGCTGGACGGAGCACTATCGAAGGAGCCGCTCCATGACCTACGACGTGTCGGTGTGCCGGACGCCCCCGCAGACGGTATTGCGGGTGCCCTGGGGCATCCGGCCGGACCGGTTGGGGGAGGATCTCTCCATCGGGCTGCGCGAGCTGACCCGAATCTCGGGGAAGGCCGGGCTGACCGTCTGCGGCGCCCCGACCATCACCTTCCACGACGACTGGCCGCCGGAGCGGGCGATCGTCGTCGACCTCGGCGCACCGGTGGAGACCGCGCCGAACCTGGGGCCGGATTCCGGCGGCGAGGTCGTCGTCACGGCCGGATCGCTGATCGCGCGGACCAGCCACCGCGGCGGCTACGACCGGCTCGCCACCGCCCATCAGGCCCTGCGGGACTGGATCGAGGCCGGCGGCTACCGGCAGGTCGGGCCGCCGACCGAGGTGTATCTGGTCGGGCCCGAGGAGGTTACCGACCCGCGCCGGCTGCTGACCGAGATCCGCATCCCCGTCGCCCCGAGCCCCGCCCTCGTGGCGCGTCTCGACGCACCCTTCGACGTGGTGGTCGCGCGCACGCGGGAAGCGTTGCGGCGGCAGGGGTTCGGTGTCCTCAGCGAGATCGACGTGCGGGCGGTGCTGCGGGACAAGGCGGGTGAGCCGATCGAGGATTACCTGATCCTCGGCGCCTGTCACCCGCGGCTGGCCTGCGACGCCCTGAACGCCGACCGCCGCGCGGGACTGCTGTTGCCGTGCAACGTGATCGTGCGCGCGGCCGGCGCCGGCACGCTCGTCGAGGCCGTCGATCCCGAGGTGCTGAGCGGCGTGCTGCCGCATCCCGACCTCGAGCGAGTGGCGGCCGAGGCGCGCCGGCTGCTGACGGACGCGCTCGCCGAGTTGAGCGGCGCCCCTCGGTAGTCGCGGTCCGCCGCGGGCTCCGTAATCGCGGTCCGCCGCGGGCTCCGTAGTCCCGGTCCACCGCGGGCGATGTCGCTCACTCCGTGCCGCCGGCTGGTAGAGAATGAGGGCGGTTCGTCGATCACACCGCCGTCCGAGGGGAGCCACCGCCATGCACGATGACCGCCGGCTGATCGAGGATCGCCTCCACCGTGTTCTCCCCGAGCGGATCGTCCCGGCGATCTATCCCGAATCCGTGCCGATGGCCGCATCCCTCTGGGTCGCGCCCGACGAACCGGTGCCGGTCGCCGAGGGCCTGGCCGCGCCCCGGACCCCCGTCGAGCCCGGTGCCGCGTGGGGAGCACCGTGGGGAACCAGCTGGCTCACGGTGGAAGGGACGGTTCCGGCCGCGTGGGCCGGGCGAACCGTCGAGGCGATCGTCGACCTGGGCTTCGACCGCAACATGCCGGGCTTCCAGTGCGAGGGTCTGGTGTATCGGCCGGACGGGTCGCCGGTCAAGGGTCTGCAACCGCGCAACCAGTGGGTGCGGGTGGCCGCCCCCGCGGCGGGCGGCGAACGGGTCGTCCTGCACGTCGAGGCCGCGTCGAACCCGATCATTCCCTTCTTCACGCCGAATCCGCTGGGAGACAAGCCGACCGCCGGCGACCGACCGCAATACCGCCTCGGGCGACTGGATCTCGCGGTCTTCGACGATCGGGTCTGGCACCTGGTGCAGGACCTCGAGGTGCTCGGCGAGCTGATGCACGAACTGCCCGAGGACTCCGGCCGCCGCCACGACATCACCCGGGCGATCGACAGCGCGCTCGACGCCGTCGATCTCCAGGATGTGAACGGCACCGCCGCGGCGGCGCGCGCCTGCCTGGCCGAGGTGCTGGCCCGGCCCGCGGCGCCGTCGGCGCATGCGATCTCCGCGGTCGGGCACGCGCACATCGACACGGCATGGTTGTGGCCGCTGCGCGAGACGGTGCGCAAGGTCGCCCGCACCGCCGCCAATATGACCGCGCTGCTGGACGACGAGCCCGAGTTCGTCTACGCGATGTCCCAAGCGGCACAATACGATTTCCTGAAACAGCATCGTCCCGAGGTGTACGAGCGGGTGCGCAAGGCGGTGTCGGACGGCCGGTTCCTGCCCGCCGGCGGCATGTGGGTGGAGTCGGATACGAATATGCCGGGCTCCGAGGCGATGGCGCGGCAGTTCGTGCACGGCAAGCGGTTCTTCCTGGCGGAGTTCGGCATCGAGAACCGCGAGGCCTGGCTGCCCGACACGTTCGGATTCGCCGCCGGGCTGCCCCAGATCATCAAGGCCGCCGGGTCGGACCGGCTGCTGACACAGAAGATCTCGTGGAGCCGGATCAACCCGTTTCCGCACCACACCTTCCTGTGGGAGGGGATCGACGGCACCCGGATCTTCACCCACTTCCCACCGGTCGACACCTATAACTGCTCGATGCAGGGACACGAGATCGCGCACGCCGCACGGAATTTCAAGGACAAGGGCCGCGCCTCGCGATCGCTGGCGCCGACCGGCTGGGGCGACGGCGGCGGCGGGACGACGCGGGAGATGATCGCCAAGGCCGCCCGGATGGCCGATCTGGAGGGCTCGCCGCGGGTGGTGTGGGAATCGCCCGCAGACTTCTTCACCGCGGCCGAGGCGGAGTACGAGAATCCGCCGGTGTGGGTGGGCGAGCTGTACCTGGAATTGCATCGGGCGACGCTGACCAGCCAGGCGAAGACGAAACAGGGCAACCGGCGCAGCGAGCATCTGCTGCGCGAGGCCGAGCTGTGGGCCGCGACGGCGGCGGTGCGCGACCGCCGCGAGTATCCGTACGCGGCCCTGGACCGCCTCTGGAAAACCGTGCTGCTGCACCAGTTCCACGACATCCTGCCGGGGTCGTCGATCGCCTGGGTGCATCGCGAGGCGGAGCGGAACTACGCCGAGGTGGCCGAGGAGCTGACGGCGATCATCGAGCGGGCCCAGTGGGCGCTCGGCGGTGAGCGGGCCGGGCCGAACGTCTTCAATGCGGCGCCGCATGCGTGGCGGTCCGTTCCGGCGGGTGCGGCCGCGCCGGAACGGGCCGGCGACCCGTGCACCGTCACCGCACGGGCGGGCGGTGGATTCGTGCTCGACAACGGGCTGCTTCGGGCCGAGGTGGACGCGCGGGGCCTGGTCGTCTCGGTGGTCGACCCGGCGGGCGGGCGCGAGACGGTGCCGGCCGGCTCGGCCGCGAATCTGCTCCAGCTGCACCAGGACTACCCGAACTCGTGGGATGCCTGGGATGTCGATCTGTTCTACCGGAACCGGGTCACCGATCTGATCGCCGCCGACTCCGTTGTCGCGGAGCATGATACGGGCTCCGTGCGGATCGGGCGGTCGTTCGGGTCCTCGACGGCCGAACAGACGCTGACGCTGCCGGCGGGTGCGCGGAGCCTGCACATCGAGACCACCGTCGACTGGCACGAGACCGAGAAATTCCTCAAACTCGCCTTCCCCCTGGACATTCACGCCGATCGCTACGCCGCCGAGACCCAGTTCGGGCATCTGTTCCGGCCCACGCACACCAACACCAGCTGGGAGTACGCGAAGTTCGAGGCCTGCAACCATCGGTTCGTCCACTTCGCCGAGCCGGGGTGGGGTGTGGGGCTGGTCAACGACTCCACCTACGGGCACGACGTCACCCGCACCGTCCGGGCCGACGGCGGGACGACCACGACGGTGCGGGCGTCGCTGCTGCGGGCACCGCGGTTTCCCGATCCCGAGACCGATCACGGCGTCCACCGGTTCCGGCATGCCCTGCTGCCGGGCGGCTCGCTCGGGGACGCGGTGCGCGAGGGCTACCGGATCAACCTCGCGCCGTCGCGACCGGCCGTCGCCGAGGCGGTCGAACCCCTGTTCTCGGTCGACAACGATGCGGTGGTCACCAGCGCGGTCAAGCTCGCCGACGACGGCAGCGGCGATGTCGTCCTCCGGGTCTACGAGGCGCACGGCGGGCGAGCCACCGCGTTGATTTCCCCCGGCTTCGACACCACCGGCTTCCGGACCTGCGATCTGCTGGAGCGACCGGTACCGGAGGATATCTCGGCGACCGCGGCGGACGCGGGAGTTCGCCTGCGCCTGCGGCCCTTCCAGCTCGTCACGCTCCGGTTCACCCGTGCTCCGGGCGCCGCGGCCGGGTGACCATCGCCCGCTTCACCCGGCGCCCGCCGCCGCTTTCGTCCGTGCCCGTTTCGTCCGTGCCCGTTTCGTCCGTGCCTATTTCGTCCCTCCTCATTTCGAATCTGCGCGCGACGCCCGGTTCGCCCCAATCACGTCGGATCGCCAGAGCGAGGGACTGCCGGTTCTTCATATCCACGTAGGACAGCAGGGCGTGCAGGGGGTTGCGGTCGGCGGAAGTCAGGGCGGTGATGCGGGCCGCCAGGCGCTCCAGTTCGGCGCGGACGCAGGCCAGGGTCAGCACCGAGCCGTCGCGGCGGTTGGCGGACAGCGCCGCGCGCAGCGCGTTCTCCATCGCCACGCGTCCCTGCGCCCGCCAAGCCGCGCCGCCGGCGGCCGCGTCTTCGGTCGTCTCGTCCAAATATTCGAACAGCCCGTACAGTCCGCGGCGGGACGGGTCGGCGGCCGGGAGCGCGCGGACAGCGTCGGCCAGCGCCGCCACGCCGGACCGGACGGTGCCGACATCCACGTCCCGGCGCAGGGCGTCGAGAAGGGACAGCAGCTGTGGCTCGAGGTTGTTCATCGATCGGCTCTCTTCCCACGGCACGGTGCTCCCACCACGGCAATGCCCGATCTGCCCGTTCTTATTGCCGTCTCGGTGTTTCCCCACTGTGTGCCGCACCCGGCGGCCCCGACAGGGGCCGAGGGCCCGGACGCCGGGTGTCCTTCTGCTCATCCGTGCACCGGACCGGCACCTATCCCTCGCCCGGCGGCAGATATCGGCGGCCGAACGGCGCGGCACTCACAGGGGCCGTAGCACATCCTCGAGGGACCGCCGGGGGGCCGGGACGGGCCTGGAACCGTTCGCGGCCCAGCCCATCCGGACGATCAACTGCGGAAATCCGCTGTCGTCGAGCACATCCGTGCGGATCCGGTCCCGGATGCCCGGCGACTCCAGCGGTTCGGTCAGCGCACAGGTGGCCAGGCCGAGCGTGGTCGCGGTCAGCAGCACCGCGCTCGCGGCCTCGCCGGCCCGCAGCCACGACACCCGGTCGTCGCCGGTCGTGCTCAGCACCAGCATCCGGTCGGTGGCACCGATGTCCCGGACGACCGCTTGCGACAGAACGGGATTCGAGAACGGCCGCACCGTCGCGTCGACGACGACCACCGCGTTGCGGGCGGGCACACCCGCCGGATCGGCATGCCGCGCGCTCCACAACGCCGGTTCCGCCCCGTACCCGGGGTCCTCGGCGTGGTCGTGGAACGCCTCCTCGAACGCTCGCAGCAACCGTTCCCTGGGCTATCCGGACTCGACGTCGCACACCGGCACCCCGTTGGCTTCCCCGGCCGCGACGATCGCCGCCACATGCGCGGCCGGCAGCTCCCCGGAGGCGTAGCGGCGCCGGTCGGTGCGGCGCCGGGTGATCGCCCGCGACATCCGCACCGCCTCGACCGTCGATGCGGCGCCGCGAAACTCGATGGCGGCCAGATGATCCGGATCGGCCGGGTTCGGCGCCCGGTGCATCACGGTGTCCCAGCCGAACACCCGGGCGGCGACCCGGAAATGATGCAGTGCCGCACCGCAACTCAGCACCAGGTCGCGCTGCCCGGGATCGGTGTGCGGCAGTCGCAGGCCGGTATCGGCGTACAGGTGGACGGTGCGGTCGCCCACCCGCCACAGCCACGGCTGCGTGTTGTGCGCCGAGGGCGCCCGCACCGCCAGCGCCAGCGCCCCGTGCACGGTGTCGCGGTCGGGATGCGCGTTCGACATCATCGGTCCCCTCTCGGATGTCGCCGCGGCCCACTCCGGGGCCGCCCCGACCGTTTCCAGCATTCCCCGCCCGGTACCGCCCCGAGACGGCCGATCGTCCTCTTCCGCCGGGGCCAAAGCCCATCCGCCGACTCCGGGCCGCTCGTCACCGCCATCGGCCGCAGGCTCCACGTACCGGTTCTGTCCCGGCGCGGGCATCATTCATGTCACCGGGACCCGAGGCGGCGCCGCGAATGGCCGGACGAGATGTCCGTACGACGGGCGGCCCGGGCGGTTTCGTACCACCCGTGCCGACAGGTGCGGTCTACGGCCTGTTCGGCTCGTACGCACCGGGTCCGGTCGTGGCGGCGGTCGCCGCGACCGGAGTCGCCCTCACGGTCGTGCGGCGCCGGGTGCGGGCGGCGACCACCCCGGCGGCAGCACGCGGCGACGCTCCCGCTCCATCCGCTCCCGCTGCTCGGGGCTCAGCACGGCCAGCGCCTCCTCGCGCCGCTTCGACAGTGCCGCAAGCTCTTTCGCGCTCAGCTGCGCCGCGAACTCTTGGCGGCGCTGCCGCATCCGGTCGAATTCCTCCTGGGTCAGTGGCCGGCTCATCGTCATCGTCTCCTCGATCAGTTGCAGGAACTCCGTCACCGACGGTTCGGCCACCGTGCCGAGCCCGCCGAGCACACCGAGCAGCCGCGACCGCAACCGGACCGCCCGGGCGATTCGTTCGTCGACGATCGCGAGCTGCTGCCGAACCACCTCGCGCGGATCGGCTTCCGGCTCGGCGTCCAGCAGGGCCGCGATCTCGTCGAGCCGGAAGCCGAAGTCCCGCAACGCCACGATGCGATGCAGCCGCCGGACATCGGCCCCCGTATAGCACCGATGACCACCCGACGTCCGCGACGACGGCACCAGCAGGCCGAGCCGGTCGTAGTGGTGCAGCGCACGGGTGGTCACCCCGGTCTCCCGGGCCAGCTCCCCGATCCGCCACATCCGCTCGCCCACGCCTCACTCCTCCCGGTGTGCGCACCCCACGCTAGAACCTGACGCTGCGTCGAATTCAAGTGTGACCCATGCCACACCGCGGGTGCGGTCGCGCTATTCGGCGGTGAGTTCGGCCAGCGCGTCGGCCGCGTCCCGGTTACCGCCCGCGGCGAGCCTACGCAACTCGACCAGGTCCACCTGCTCGATCGCCAGCTGGACCAGTTCGGCGGCCGCGTCGGCATTGCCGTGGTCGGCCCAGCGCCGCAACTCGCCCATGTCGCCGTGCTCGGCGGCCAGCGCGATGAGCTCGTCGGCGGCGTCGTGGCTGCCGGCATCGGCGAGCCGGCGCAGCTCGGCCATATCGCCACGCTCCACGGCCAGCTCGATCAGCTCGTCGATCGCCTCGCTGTCCCCGCCGGCCGCGCGTTCCCGCAGGTCGGCCGAATCGGATTCGCTCATGACACGCCCTTTCGGCTCGCCCGCCGTCAGTCCGCGGGCAGGTCCACGCCCCGCTCGGCCGCCTTCGCCGCCACCTCGTCCGGGAAGATGTTGCGGAACAGGTAGAGATCCTGCCCGAGGCGCCAGCCGGGGGCCAGGGCCACCGCGTACCGCTCGAAGTAGCCGAGCTGCTTGCCCATCAGGATGAGCTGTTCCGGGCCGGCCGCGCCGCGCCGCTTCCCGAATTCGACCAGGCGGGCGGCCACCTTGCCCATGTCCAGCTGCGCGAGCTTGCCCGACAGCACCGGGGCCAGGGCGGTCGCCAGCTGGCGGCCGACGGTGGCGTCGTCGCCGGAATCGCTGCCCACCAGGTCGAGTTCGCGCAGCGCCCGGGCGACCGGGCGGAAGTCGCCGTCGATCGCGCTGGCGTGGAACAGCGCCCCGACGAACGCGCGCCACTGCGGCGTCATCTTCCCGACGATGCCGAAATCGAGCATGGCGGCGCGGCCGTCGTCGAGCAGCCACAGGTTGCCGGCGTGCACGTCGCCGTGGAACAGCCCGTGCACCACAACGCTTTCCACCCACGCCTTGACCAGCCGCCGGATCAGCAGCTCCGGATCGGGGTGCACGGCGCGGATGTCGTCGAAGCGATCCAGCGGCATCCCCCGCATCCGCTCCATGCACAGCACCCGCGGCCCGCAGTAGTCCCAATACACCTCGGGCACAACGATATTCGTATTGTCGCCGAATGCCCGCAGGTGGCCGCGGACCCGGGTCTGGTTGTCGGCCTCGTTGCGGAAGTCCAGCTCGGCGACCGTGGTCTCGTACAGATCGCGCACCACGCCCTCGGCGTTGGCGACCCGCGCGTTCTCCGAGCGCTTCTGCAACTGCCCGGCCAGCCGGTACGCCGCGCGCAGGTCCACGATCATCCGGCGCGCGATATCGGGACGCTGCACCTTCACCACGGCCGGGCGCCCGTCGGCCAGCACGCAGCCGTGCACCTGCGCGACCGACGCCGCCGACAGCGGCTCGTCGTCGAATTCGCGGAACAGCTCGTCGATCGGCCGGCCCAGATCGGCCTCGACGATGGCGCGGGCGGCCACGCCCGGGAACGGCGGCACGTCGTCGAGGCAGCGCAGGCAGGCATCGGCCAGCTCGCGGGGGAACGACGCCGGGGACGACGCGATCAGCTGGCCGAGCTTGACGAACATCGGGCCCAGCGACTCGAAACCGTCGACCATCCCGTCGGCCACCGCCCGCCGGCGCCGCGCCCGGCGCAGGCCGCCGCGCACCACCCGGCGGCTCACCGACGCGCCGAGCACGGTCCCGATCACGGCCGTGCGCCGGAATTCGGAGAAGCCGAACTTCTCCAGCGGCGGCTGCGGCGCGGCCGACTCGGTCACCGGCTCGGCGTCCAGCGCGCCCGCCGTCACCTGCCACCACCGATCGCCGCCAGGTCTCCGGCTCGCATACCGCCTCCGGCTCGCGTACCGGCTCCGACGCCTGCTGCCCAGCTCATCTGCACCGCTCCGACCGCCTTGTCGCTCTCGTTCGAAACGCCGACGTTCGACATTTCCGGCACCGTCTCGAGGCGGCGCCGACTCGGCTGTACGACGAAAAGTGTATTACCCCGCCGTCACGGTCGCGGGCAGGAGCCGGGTCATACGGGCACGCCGGGTCATACGGGCACGCCGAGCCCCGAGGCCAGCACCGGCCACGACCGCTTCAGCGCATCCTGCCAGTACCCCCACGAATGCGAGATGAACATCGCCAGCCCGCGCAGCCCGTCGGCGTGCAGGTAGGGATCGTTGGCCGCCCACATCGGGTCGTCGTCGGGGCCGTACATGTTCACCGTGTCGCCGCCGCCCCAGCTCTCCACCGACATCTTCACGAACTGCCGCCCGAGCGGATCGCTGATCTGCGCGCAGCCGCTGTAGGCGGCCACCGCCCGGTACAGCCCCGGCTCGGCGATCGGCAGCTGCAGCACCGAGGTGCCCGAGGTGGACAGCCCCGCAACTGCATTCGCGCCGGTGGTGGCGAATTCGGCGTCGATCAGCGGCGGCAGTTCCTCGGTGAGGAACGTCTTCCATTTGTACACACCGAGTTTCGGGTCCGGCGCGCGCCAGTCGGTGTAGTAACTCCACTTGCCGCCGACGGGCTGCACCACGTAGACCTGCTTGTCGGACAGGAACCCGAGCACATCGGTGTTGCGCTGCCAGGTGGCCGTATCCTGGCCTCCCCCACCGCCGTTGAGCAGATACAGCACCGGGGCGGGCGCGCCGGTGTCGGCCGGGCGCTGCACGTTCACCATGATGTCGGTGTTCATCGCCGCGGAGTGCACCCGCAACTGCACGGTGCGCCCGTCCACCGGCCACGTGCCGGTCACCGACGAGCCGTCCGGCGCCTCCGCGGCCGCCGGCGCCGCCCCCAGCAGGGCGCCGGCCGCCACCAGCACGGCGGGAATCACGCTGCCGCGCAGCAGTGTGCGAATCATCTCGAATCTCCTGTATCGAATGACGCCGCTGGTCGAATGACGCCGCTGTCGAATGAGACGGCCGGACAGGCCGGCACCCGCCGGGCGGCGCGAATCTCGCCGCCCGGCGGGCCACCGATCGGGCGTCAGAGCTTGCCGCCGCCGCCCACCAGCCAGGGATTGAAGGTGCACTGCACCGGCTGCCCCGGATCCAGCGTGTTCAGGATGATCGACAGCACCCGCGGCGAGTACATCAGCGTCAGGTGATCCGACAGATCCTGCTCGCAGCCGTCCTGCAGCGTGATGTTGCGGACGGTCGCGCCCGGCCCGGGCGTCAGGAAGGTCAGATCGTAGGGCGTCGTCACCTCGTCGTACCGGGTGCCGACCACCGTGTAGTCCACCCCGGGCACGGTGTCGCCGCCGGCGTTGAGCTGGTTGACGAAGTCCGAGCCCACCGTCTGCTGAATGCCCGAGTGGCCCACGAAGATCTCGATCAACCCCAGCACGTCGATGCCGAAATTGTTGATCGCGCGGCCCAGCGCACCGATGCCGTCCAGCGTGGTGCCGTGGTTGGTGGCGCCGAAGGTCATCAGGTGGTGCACCTCGGACGCGCCGCCCTCGAACTTCAGGTACTGCCGCGAGACGGCGCCGCCCTGCGAATGCCCGACGATGTTCACCTTCTGCGCGCCGGTCGCCGCGAGCACCCGGTCCACGAAGGTGGCGATCTGCTTCGCCGAATCCTGAATGAGACCGGTGCCGTTGGCCCCGGGCAGGACCGAGCCGAGCCCGCCGCCCTCGAGCAGGTTGGACCGGCCGTAGTTGAACGTGAATACGCAGTGGCCGGCGTCGTGGATGGGCTGGGAGACGTACGCGAAGTTGTCGTACGCGTTCTCCCAGGTGCCGTGGATCAGCACCACCGGTTCCGGGTGTTCGGCGGTCGGCTTGCAGTTCCAGTCGTTGGAACCCGGCGGCGCCATGTTCGGATTCAACAGGGCCTGGCCGAATGCCGCCAGGAAGGATGTGGAGGGCGGGCCGTAGCCGACGGTGTCCGAGGAGTGCCCTCCGGACGAGCCCGAACTCGATCCCGATCCGCCGTAGCAGTCACCGGATCCGTTGCCCGATCCGGCGCCGCTGCCCGAATTGCACGACGACCCGGACCCCGCGCTACCCGTGTCGGCGATCGGATGTGCGGCCGGATCCTTCAGTCCCTGCCCGATCAGATCGGCCAGTTGCTGCGCGGTCGGCGCCTGCTGCTCGGCCGGATCGGCGCCGGCGCCCACGCTGCCGAAACCCACTGCCAACAGCGAGACTCCCACGAGAACCGCGGCGCTCAACGGCCTGCGGCGGGTATTTCGTCTCATTCCATGCCTTCCTACAGAACGACGGCGTTCTCCGGTTCCGGTGGGGGACGGCGATTTCGACCGGCCGTCCGGAACTGCGCTCACACGCTAGGTCGGCGCACGGATGCCGGATACGAACCACAGCAGGGTCTTCGAAAGGTCACGAGCGGTACCCGGACGCACAGTGACAGTTCACGACGGGTGAAATTCCGCGCGGCGCGGGATCACATCTGCAATCGGCTGTCGCGTTCACAATTGCACCGGCTGTGGGCCGTGAATTTTCCAGCGCCGCAATTTATCACGATCCGATCACGGCAAGGGGGTGCATTATTTTCCCAGTATTCCGCTCCGCCGATTCCGGCGGTTCCCCCGGGAGTTCCGATGGCGCACACCACGATCCCGTCGCCGCGATCCGGTGCCCGTGCCCTGACCTGCACCGCGCTCGCCGCCGCGATATTCCTGAACGCTCCTGCCGCCCTGGGCGATCCGATCATGGACGCCGTGGCCGCGGTGATCGAAGCGGCGGTGTCACCGAGGCCGACGCCATGGCCGGGTGGCTGATCGGTCGCGGCATCGCGCCGGAGCGCGTCCACACCGAGAACGCCGCCGCCGGCGTCCCCCTGATCGGCACGATAACGCCGGAGGGCCTGCCGCCCCTGCTGGTGGCGCCGTTCGGCCCGGCCGTCCGACCGCTCCGGACGGGGCTCGCCGGACCTACCGGCGAGCCCCGTCCGCCGGGCACACCACGGCGAGATCGTAGGCCAGCAGGGCGAGGCTGGCCCGCGAGATGCCGTCCGGATGCGAGACATCGATGCCGGTCAGCCGCTCGATGCGGCGCTGCCGGTGCGAGACGCTGTTGGGGTGGATGCCGAGCCGCTGGGCCGTGCCGCGGCGGTCGAGCCCGGTGTCGAGGAAGGTGCGCAGCGTATCCACCAGTTCCGGATGCGGCGACAGCGGGGCGAGTACCGCGGCGAGGTGCTCGCGGGCCGGGCCGGGCCGGGTCATCTGATATTCCACCGCCACGTCGGCCATCCGGTACAGGCCCGGCGGACGGCCCAGGGCCCGCACCAGTTCGAGCAGCTCCCGGGCCTGCTCGGCGAGTTCGGGGATGTCCTCGGTGGCGCCTGTCACCACGGTGGCCGTCAGCGGCACCGAGGCCGCGGCCGACAGCACGTCCAGGGTCTCAGTGGTCATCGCCAGGCCGCCGGTGAGCGGCACGGGCTCCTCGATCGGCACCAGGATCGTGCCGCCGTCCACCGACAGCAGCGACAGCGCCCGCGAGCCCAGCACCGGCGCCAGCGCGCTCTGCAGCCGCCGCAGCTTGCGCCGGGCGACGCCCTCGGTGTTCAGCCGCGAGTCCCGCTCGCCCGGATGCGGCGGAACCGACAGCACCACCACCTGATACGCGGCGGCGACGCTGATCCCGGTCCGGCGGGCCAGCGCCTCGCGGCCGTGCCCGCTCAGCAGCGCCGTCACGAGAGTCTGTGCGGCCGTTTGATGATGGCGTGCCGCGTGCCGGTGCTCGTCGAGATACGCCGACGAGGTGGCGACGGTGACGGTCTCCAGCAGCCGCAGCGTCTGCTCCGTCCCGTCCATCAGTTCGGCCGGGCCGCACCGCTGTTCGCCGGCGACCTGCTCGAAGCCGCGGCGCACCGCCTCGTAATACGTGCGCAGCACGGTATCCAGGTCGATGCCCTCGCGGGCCCATTCGGCGGCCCGGCCGACCAGCTCCGACAGCCGCGCCGCGTCCTGCGGTTCCGGCGCCGACAGCACGTGCAGGGCCAGGACCAGGCATTCCCGGACGCCGGCCGTCAGGCCCTCGGCGTCGGCGCCCGGCCGGTCGGCGTCGGCGCGGAAGTGTTCGGTCAGTTTCCCCGCCAGGACGCCCGGGGCCGCGCCGCGGGGGGACGCCTCGGCCCGGCCGGCCGAACCGAAGGGAAGTGAACTCAGAACCGGTGCGGTAGATGTCATCGGGTCGCTCCAGACAGTCGTGACCGCGGCGTGTGCCCGCCGGGCGCCAGGGGGTGAGGTCACGCCCGGCAGGTGAATCCACTGCTGCGCACGCGCACCGCGCAACGGAGGGGTTGGATAGTCCACATGCCACGGTGCGACTGTGCGCCGACGGGCGGTCTTGTCGAAATCGGGGTCCCGCCCGACGGTGGGCCGGCCCGGCTACGAACCGGCGCCTCCTTCCTGGTCGGGTACGGTGTGCCGAAGCCAGGCGCGGCGCCGACCGCGCAAACACCGGCGCCGCGCTCATATCACGGTACGGCCACGGAAGCACCGCGGTCCCGGGACGCCAAGAATCCGATGACAATTCATGACGCCCGGGTCGTAATACTGGGGCCTGCACACAAATTCACGCGGGACAATTGACGGATAATTTCCGGTGCGCCCGGGACGGCCGATCCGGCGGGCGGGCTCGCGAAAGCCCGCCCGGCCGACCGGTGTTCAGCATTCGTTCGGTGCCGGAACGCCCTGCAGGCGCTGATCCACCCACAGCACGGCCTCCGGATAGCCGATGCCCGCGGCGGTGATGTGCTCGCCGAGGACGCTCCGGTAGACGGCGGGCACGCCCAGGTCACACTGTTCGCGATAGAGCGCGCGTGCCCCCTCGGCGGGGATCCACCACTCCTGTTCGCCGTTGTAGACATACAGCGGCACGGCCGATTTCATCCCCCGCATCCGGGTGACGTCGTAGATCTCGGTGGCGATCTCGCTGTGCAGCGGGTCGGGGATCTGCGAGGCCAGATCGATCGGCAGCATCAGCGCGCCCGGGATGGCGAAGGTGCCCGCGCAGGTGTCCTTCAGCGGCGAGATCGCCGCCCAGCGGGCGAGATTGTTCATCCGGGCCAGCATCTCCGGACGCTCCCGGGCGACGCCGAACGTGGCGGCCAGGAAGATGCCCGAGGCCAGGTTGGCGTTCATGCTGCGGCCCAGCATCTCGTAGTCGGCCGGCACGCCACCGAGCGCGGCGCCCACGATCGAGGCGGCGAGTTCCGGTGCGTAGGAATCGATCAGCGCGGCCGCGCCCCGGGTGGCGATGGCCCCGCCGGAGTAGCCGTGCATGGCGTAACGGCTCTCCGCGAACTCGCCGGCGGACAGATTGCGCGACGCGCGAATGGAATCCAGCACCGCGTGCCCCGCCACGTACGGCTCGGCGTACGCCATCCGCGGGCCCTCGTGATCGGGAATCAGCACCGCGTAGCCGCGCAGCACGGCCAGCTGAGTGGTCGGCGGGACGTATTCGGTGGTGCCGGAGTCCGGCGAGAATCCGTGCGACAGCGTGTAACTCGGTGTGCACTTGCGGCCGAGCGCATCGATGGGCAGGTTGTTCACCAGCACCGGGCGGCTGCCGGGACCGGTCCACGCGCCCACCGGGACGACCAGCGTCGCGGTCGCGAAGGACGGCGCGTCGTGCGCGTCGGTGGTGCGGAACTTCATCTGCAGCACCTGCCGCACGGGAACCAGCAGCATCGGCCCCGCGACCGCCGTGACATCGCGGACCTCGATCACGTCGCCGGGCGTGAAGGACTCCAGATTCGGCGGCCACACGTCGAACAGCGGATCGCCCGAATCCTTCGGCATCACCGCCTGCTGCAGCCGCTCCGCCTGCGAGCTCTGCGCCGGCGCCGGGGCCGTGCGCAGGCCCTGATCCAGGACGGTTCCGGTCTCCACCGGCGAGGGAGGCGAGCCGATCGGAGGTGGCGGGACGACCGCGTTGAGCCACTGTTGCAGTCCCGGCACCGGGGACGGAACCGACATCGCCGGTGGCGCGGGCGGCCCCGGAAGCGCGGGTATCGGTGGTGGTTGCCCCTGTGCCACGGCCGTAGCCGGTCCGCACACGATCAGCACCCCGGTGACGAGGACGCACCAGACACGCATGACTCACCCCCATGTGAGTTCACACCCGACCTCCGCCGAACGGTCCCGGCCCATTGACTCCCCGGGCCCGCCTGGTCAGGTGACTTAGAGAGTACCCAGACGGAATCGATTGCCCCTGCGGTGTATTCGTTTCGTAGGCATCGCGAGTCCGGTTCGATACCGGCGAGTAGGTCCGGGATACGTCCTGATACCGGCGGCCCGCCACGCGTGTCGTCCGCCTGCGGCACCCCGGACGAAACGGTCCGTAGGATTGCCGTGCGTTTCCCTCGCCGCGGCACCCCGTCGCGGCCTATTCGGACCGACGAAACGGAGGACCATGCGCATCGTCATCGCGGGCGGACACGGCAAGATCGCACTCCTGCTCTCGGAGGCGCTCACCCGGCGCGGCGACGAGGTGGCGAGCCTGATTCGCAACCCGGCGCACGCGTCGGAGGTGGTGGCGGCCGGGGCGCGGCCGGTGCCGATCGACCTCGAGGATGCCGCCGTCACCCAGGTCGCCACCGCGGTCGCCGGCGCCGACGCCGTCGTCTTCGCCGCCGGTGCCGGACCGGGCAGCACCGCGGACCGCAAGTACACCGTCGATCGGGACGGGTCGGTGCTGCTGGCGGAGGGGGCGGAGCAGGCGAAAGTCCGCCGCTTCGTGCAGATCTCGGCCATGGGCACCGACCGGACGCCGGATCCCGCCCGGGGCGAGGTGTGGGCCGCCTACCTCGAGGCGAAGCGCCAGGCCGAGGAGGACCTGCGCGCCCGCGACCTGGACTGGACCGTGCTGCGCCCCGGCCGCCTCACCGACGATCCCGGCACCGGCTCGGTCACGCTGGTCGAGGCGCCCGGCGAGTACGGAGCCGTCCCGCGCGCCGATGTCGCCGCCGTGATCGCCGAAATGCTCGGCGCCGGCACTACTTTCGGCAGGACGCTCGAGCTGGTGTCGGGCCCGACGGATATCGCCCGGGCCGTCGCGGAGGTCTGAGCCCGCCGCGCCGGCTCCGTCAGCGAATGCCCCGTCGGCCGACCACCCGGGGTCGGGTGTTCGCCCGGGTCAGCAGTTGCTCGGGGCCGGCGCCCCGTTCACCCGCCCGTCCAGCCAGCCCAGCACCTGCGGCAGTCCCAGCACCGCGGCGGTCAGATGGTCGGGCACCGGGATCGCCTCGGACTGCACTCGGACGCCGGCGGCGCACCAGCGCCGGTTCGTATTCTCGATGGAGTCGATCGGGACCAGTCCGTCGATCGGTGAATGCCATTCGAACACCGGCATATTCGGCACGCTCTCGTCGTAGAGCTCGAGGCTGTTCTCCTCCACCACCTTCCGGGCCTCCGGATCCTCGATCATCGAGGTGGTCTTGGCGAAGTCCAGCGCACCGCGCCCGGCGCCCGCGGCCAGCAGGTCGTTGGTGCAGCCGTTGGCGACCTGGTGACCCACCCGCAGGCCCTCGTCGTTGAGCTGATCGGAGATCGGGAAGCGGTCGGGATACTCGCGCTCGAGTCCGATCCCGGCCGCGAAGGCCAGCCCGAACACCGGATGCGCCCCGAAACCGAGCCCCTCCAGCATCTTCACCATATTCATCGGCACCCCGCCCGCCGCGGCGCCCGCGATGTGCAGGTCCGGCGCGTACTTCGGCGCGAGCGCGGCCGCCCACGCGGTCGCCATCCCACCACCGGAGTAGCCGGCCATCGTCACCGGGCTGCGCCCCAGCCGCAGCTGCTCCACCCGCTGCACGGCCCGGATCCCGTCCAGGGTGATCTGGCCGCCCAGCCGCGCTGCGCCGTACGCGAATTCGGGGCCGAGATGGTCCGGCAACGCGATCGTCCAGCCGCGCTGCAGCGCCACGTTGTAGCCGGGCGCCTCGCGCACCATCAGATTGGGATCGTCGGTGTAGAGGGTGTGCGAGATCGAGCACTCGGTGCCGAGCCCGTTGATGATGGTCTGATACGACAGCAGCGGCCCGTCCACGGCGCGCTTACGCGGCGCCAGCACCGTGGTGGTGGCCGCGATCGGCTTATCCTCCGAATTCGTGGACCGGAACTTGACCAGCCACACGTCCGTATCCGGAAAGACGGCCAGCGGCGGTAGTGCCCGGATGCCGAGCACGTCACCCGGCTGGTGCTCGGCGATATCGCCGGGCGCAGCATAGAACGGATCCGGATCTACGGCCGGATAGAACGGCTGCCCGGACGCGGCCCCGACCGCACCCGCCAACAGCACCAGGCTTCCGGCGCAGGCACCCACCACACGCCGAATCGCAAAGTTCGCCATGGCCGAAAATCCTAACCGGATCGAGGGCGGACCGCCCTGCGCCACACCGCGTCCTGAGATATCACAAAAGCCCCGGATATGAGGCTGTGTTGCGCGACGAATTCCGCCGGAACACCTGTTGATCGCGGTTACACCTAAGTACCTTCAATTGCGGCGCCGTCGCCGGCTCCACCGGCAGCGGCGCAGCAGGAGAAGGAGCACGGCCATGTACACAGCCGACACCGTCACCGAGGCGCCCACCCGGCGGGTGACCGTCTATTTCGACGGCCCCGAATCAGGCGACGAGCTGGTGCTCGAGTACTCCGCGACCCGCGCCGAGGCGTGGGAGTTCGCAGCCGCCGCGGTGCATTCGGGTCTGGCGGTCACCATCGACACGAAGGTGCGGCCGGGGATGCGCCCGCTGCCGTGCCGCAGCCTGTGGCACTGAGGTCGACGCCGAGACTCGACACCCAGGGGCGGCGCCTGATATTTGTGACTGCTCACAGCCTGCCGAGATCGAGCTTCGGATTCCGTACAGACGATCGGTGAATCGGCCGTGCGGCGGCGGTGCATAGTTAGTGTTAACCGCCGCATCAGATAAATCGGTGCGGAAAGGGAGACAGCGATGTCCATCGACAGCTCGTCCCGTTCGGGCCTCACCATTGCCGGGGCCCCGATCTCGTCACCGCTCAAGGACGTCTGGGCTTTATCGCGCCAGATGGTCGGGCATTTCGTCGAGAACGTCGCCCCCTGCGGCACACTGCCCGGCGACGCCATCTACGGCGACGTCACCACCATCACCCGGACCTGCCTCGAACTCGCCGTCGGCATGCTCGACGGCACCAACATTCCCGAGAAGATCGAGCGCTTGAAGGACGCCGCCGCCCAATGGGCCCGCGAGGGCGTGCCGATCGACACCATCCACCACGCCATCCACGAGGGCTTCAAAATCGGCCTCGAACTGGTGGTTTCGGGTTCGGCCGGACGCCAGCGCGCGGCCGCCGGCGACGGCGAGATGGTCATCACGCTCGCCGACTACGAATCCCTCATCGGCGGAGCCAAACTCGTCGTCGAAATGCTCGACACCATGACCACCGCCGTCTCCACCGCCTACGTCCGCGAACTCAAAGCCGTAGTCTCCGAACACCACACCGCCGTCCACACCCTCACCTCCGCACTCCTCGGCGGCCACCCCACCTCCACCATGGCCCGCGAATGCGGCATCGAGATCGCCGAGCGCTACCACGTCCTCGCCCTCGCCATACCCCCGCACCCCGACGAGTCCAACCCGGTGCTCGACGGCACCGTCGTCGCCCGCCGCAAGCTGCGGCGCCTGCAGGCCGAACTCGCCACCCGCTACAACCACACCCCCCTCTCCCTCCTCTCGGTGGACGGCGGCACCCTGCTCATCCCCACCCAGCACACCGACGACGCCGCGCTCGAAGCGCTCACCACCCACCTGTCGAAGGCCGCGCACGTCCCCATCACCGCCACCCTCGTCAGCACCCCCACCGACACCATCCCCACCGCCGCCGACCAAGCCCACCAACTCCTCGACATGGTCGCCCGCCTGCACAGCGAACCCGGCCTCTACCGCTTCGACGACCTCGCCCTCGAATACCAGCTCACCCGCCCCGGACCCGGCCGCGAATACCTCGGCTCCCTCCTCGAACCCCTCGACCACCACCCCGAACTCCTCGAAACCCTGCACACCCACATCGCCCACAACCTCAACCGCCAACGCACCGCCCGCCTCCTCCACGTCCACACCAACACCGTCGACTACCGGCTCAAACGCATCGGCCAACTCACCGGCTTCGACCCCACCCAGGCCAGCGGCCTGTGGTACCTGCGCTCGGCGCTCGTCGCGCGCACCTATCGCGCCGGCTGAACCGCCGGAGGCGCGTATCCGGCCGTCCGGCGGCGACATCCGTTCGCCCGAACGGTCATTCACGGTTCACGGTGAGAGAATGCCCACCGGACGGTCGATGAGCAGTTATCCGTCCGGTGGGCATACCGCCGTCCGGCAGCCGCGTTGGGGTCCGAGCAGGAGGGAGTCTGGGGTTTCCTGCCCGACGCGTCCGCGCGGCGCGGCGGCAGGCGCTCACCGGGCGGCGTTTTTCGGCGGGTTGGCCGCGTCCGGTGAGCGCACGATCTGAACGACAGTGTTCATGGGCGACAACGACAGTGTTCACGAGCAATGTTCACGGGCAACGTCGGGGGCGTTGCACGCACTCACCGTACGGCCCGGCCGCCGCGCCCGCGAACGCTCCGGCGGGCTCTGGTCGTTCTCATAGCCTCTGCCCGAACACGTTGGGAAGGCGCACAATTCAGTACGGCCCGAGCGATCGGCGGACC
Organism: Nocardia sp. BMG51109; assembly: GCF_000526215.1. Classification (NCBI taxonomy): domain Bacteria; kingdom Bacillati; phylum Actinomycetota; class Actinomycetes; order Mycobacteriales; family Nocardiaceae; genus Nocardia; species Nocardia sp. BMG51109. The sequence goes on along the minus strand of NZ_JAFQ01000004.1, from coordinate 6,099,984 downwards.
GCGCGTCCGGCCTGCCGTCGCGGACGAGCCGCCCGGATCCTCCCGCCTCGGCTCACCCGCAACGGGTCGTGACCGATCGCCGGCCCGTGACGACGGTGTCCGCCGCAGGGCTCCGGTTACCCGCGAATCGAGCGCACAAACACCCGCGTACCAGGCATCGCAAACGTCCGCACCAGCGATGATTGCCTCGGCGATCATCGGGTAACCGCCCCACGTGGCCATCACGAGTCTGTACGAGCTGACCGACTACGAGGGCCCCTTCGCGTCGGTCTATCTCGGCACGAGCAACGACACCGAGGACGCCGCCCAGCAACAGCGGCTGCGCCGCCGCGCGGTCCGCGCCGAACTCACCGAAAGCGGCGCGCCGGCACGGATTCTCGAGGCGGTCGACGAAGCCCTGGCGGCCCCGCCGCCCGGGCGGGCAGGGCAGGCGGTGATCACCGACCATGAGCACGTCCTGGTCGCCGAGCCGCTGCCGGTCCCGCCACCGCGCCCGGTGGTGCGGCTGTCGCCGCTGCCGTACCTGCTTCCGCTGCTGGAGCTGCGGCGGCCGCGCACCCCGTACGTGGTCGCCATCGTCGACCGGCACGGCGCCGACATCCGCGGCGTGGACGCCCGCGGCCACCGCATCGCGCACAGCATGAGCGGTACGGCCCATCCTCTGCACAAGGTCGGCGGCGGTGGACCGTCGCACAAATCCATCCAGCACCGCGTGGAGGACACCGTGCGCCACAACATCGCCGGCGTCGCGCACGAGGTCGGCCGGACGGCCGACCGGGCCGGCGCGACGCTGGTGCTGCTGTGCGGCGAGGTGACCGCGCGCACCGCGCTCGCCGATGCGCTGCCGCCGCACGGCCGCCGGGTGATACAGGTCGAAAGCGGTTCACGCGCAGCCGGATCCGACCGCGACGCGCTCGACCGCGACATCGAGCGGATCCTGCGCGAGGAGACCGAGCTGCGCCGCGGCGCGGTGGTGGAGCTGTTCGGGCAGGAGCAGGGGCGGATGCACGGCCTGGCGGCCCAGGGCCTGGCCGCGACCACGGCCGCGCTTCGCGAGGCCAACGCCGACACGCTGATCGTGGCCCCGGACGCGCTCGGCGACCGGGTGGTGTGCGCCGACCCGGATCCGACCCAGGTGATGCCGGCGGAGATGGCGCCGCCCCGCGCCCCGTCCCGGCGCGCCGACGAGGCGCTGCCCCTGGCGGCGCTGGCCGCCCGCGCCGACATCGTCATCACCGGCCCCGAGCATGCCCCGGCCGAGGGCGTCGGGGCCCTGCTGCGACACGGTTGAGGAGGTACGAGATGCACAGGGAGAGTTCGAAACACGGGCCCCGCCAGGACGATCAGCTGGCCCACGAGCTGGAGGGCACGTTGCGCGGCAACCGGTCCAGCCGCGCCGAGGAGTGGCGTGATCCGGAACCGCCCGCCGACGACGATCCGGAGACCGAGATACGCCCCGAGCTGACCGTCCCCACGCCGACGCCGGATCCCGTTCCGCCGGACCCGTTTTCGCCGCCGGTACCGGAGCCACCGCCGGACCCGGCACCGGAGCCACCCGGGCCGATCCCCGAACCCGTGCCGCCGGGCCCCGTCCCGGATCCGGGCCCGCCCGACCCGATGCCGAGTCCGGGCGCCACCGCGGCGATCCCGGACCACGGCGCCGCGGCCGCGGTTCCCGAACACGAATCGTCGGGCCCGATCGTCGATCTCGGACCGCAGGGACCGATCCCGAGCGCGGGGGTTCCCGATCCGCTCCCGAATCCGGGCCCGCCCGGGCCGGTACCCGGCCCGCAGGGCCCGACACCGAGTTCCGAACCACCGCAGCCGAACCCGCGGCCGCCCACACCGTCGGCGTATCCCGCGCCGAGCGGACCCGTCGGGAATCCCGTTGCACCGATGGCGAACCCGGAACCCAGGCCGCCCGGCCCGCCGGCCGAGCCACCGCTCCCGGGGCCCGGTCGCGATCCCGAACCACCGCGGCCGAACCCCAACCCGGAACCACCGCGGCCGAACCCGAACCCCGAACCGCCGTGGCCGAACCCGAATCCGGAACCACCGCGGCCCGATCCCCATCCCGAACCACCCCGGCCGCATCCGGAGCCCCCGCTACCCGGACCGGCACCGCATCCGGCTCCCCCGGACCCGTACGACCCGAGACCACCCGGACCAACGGCATTCTGACCGGACCCGGTCGGCGGCCTGCCGACCGGCCCGGCCGATGCGCTCGGTCCAGCGGCCTCGGTCAGTCCCGCAGCGCTTCCTCGCGCAACCAGGTGAGGGTCTTGGCGAGGATGCGGGACACGTGCATCTGCGAGATGCCCAGGGCGTCGGCTATCTGGGTCTGCGTCTTGGTCTCGAAGAACCGCATGATCAGCACCTGCTGCTCGCGGTCGGGCAGGTCGGCGATCAACGGCTTGACCGCCATGAACTCCTCCACCCGGTCGTACTTCGGCTCCGCCTCGCCGAGCACCTCGCGCAGCGACAGCGGGGTGTTCTCGCCGTCGTCGCCGGTCGCCGCCTCGAGCGAGGACATCTGATACGCGTTGCCGGCGATCAGCGCCTGGGTGACCTCCACCAGGTCCACATCCAGTTCGTCGGCGATCTCGCGCGCCTTCGGCAGCCGGCCGAGCCGCTGCGCGAGGGCGTCCACGGCGCCGCCGATGGACAGCTGAATCTCCTTGGTACGCCGGGGAACCCGCACCGCCCAGGTGTTGTCGCGGAAATGCCGGCGGACCTCGCCCATGATGGTCGGCACGGCGAACGACAGGAACGACGACCCGCGCTCGACGTCGAAACGGTCCACCGCCTGTACCAGTCCGACCCGCGCCACCTGGAGCAGATCGTCGAAGTTCTCGCCGCGCCCGGAGAACTTCCGGGCGATGTGCTCGGCCAGCGGCAGGCACAGCCCGACGATCCGCTCCCGCTCCGCCTCCCGGTGCGGGTCGTCCGGGTCCAGTGCGGCCAGCTTCGCGAATTCCGGTTCGATATTGTCGTAGCTGTCGCTGCCGCGGTGGCGGCGCCCGCGGTCACCCGCCATCGGCCTCACCCCGCACTCGGCTGAACTCGACCGTGACCGGGTATCCGTTACGCTCGGGATCGAACGAATCCGTCCGCGCCGCAACGGACTCGGTGATCGTTCGCAGCACGTGCCAGCCGAAACCGTGCTCGTCCAGCGCGTCCTCGACGGCCGCGAGGCCGGTGACCCGCACCGTCATCGCCCCGTCGTCGAATCCGAAATCGCATTCCAGCGACGATCCGGGCGCCGCCTCGGCGATCAACGCGGTCGCGATCTCGTCCAGCGCCACCCGGATGTCGGTGACCTCGTCCAGCGCGAAATCGCCGATCAGCGCGACGGTCTCGGCCAGCGCACGCAACATGGTGAGCTGCCCCAACTCCGCCGGCACCCGGACGCCGACGGTGGATGCCTGCAGCGAGGTCCCCGTAACCCACTCACTCATCGACGACACGTACCTCTCCTCCCACGCGGCGATCTCGCCGAGCCCGCGGACCTTGTTCCGATTCCGGTAGCCATATCATTGCGGCGTTACCCGAGAGCGTGCCCGCGAAACGTACCGATTCAGTCCTCGTGGATTCGGTCCTCGTGGACTCGGTCCTCGTCGACGCGCTCGTGCACGGTGAGCAGCACGTGGTCGAAGCGGCTGCGCGCGCCGGCCGTCCAGGAACTCAACGAGCGCATCTCCTCCACCAGCCGGTCGGCCAGGCTGCGCAGTTTCACGTTCGTCTCCTGCGACCGCCAGGTCAGAACCCGGAATGCCTGGTCGGCGCCGATGCCGTAGATCAGCATCAGCGCCCCCTTGGCCTGTTCGATCACCGCGCGTGCTTCGTACAGCTCCGGCAGCGTGCCGTTGAGCGTCTCCTGCCGATGCGCGTCCAGCGTCTCGGTCACGTCGACGTAGTAGCCGCTGGTACCGATCACCTTCTCGTCGTCGTCGACCATCCGATCGCCGACGACGAGCACGTGCCGCACCTGCCCGTGGACGTCGACGATGCGGTGGCGGCTCGAGAACGGCTCCGCCTCCTCGATCGACCGCGCGATCGAGGAGGCCACCTGCTCCCGGTCCTCCGGGTGCTTGTGCTTCAGCAACAGTTCCGTGGTCGGCTGCACCGACCCGGGCCCGTAGCCGTGCATGGCCGCGACCTCGTCGGACCATTCCCAGCGCTGGTCACCGAACCAGAACCGGAACGAGCCGACGTGCTGCGACTTTCCCGTTCCGATCACCTGCTCGAACCGGTGCGCGTTCTCCCGACGAGGTCCGCCACTGCGTGTCACTCCATGAGTATCCGCCCACGGCCGGGATCCGACACGCCCAACGGCGGGAGCGGCC